>CAJLRY010000004.1:0-132229 GCA_905209215.1 Coriobacteriaceae bacterium
GCCGCCTTCCTGGCCTCGATATCATGCTTCACTCTCAAATCAACGCGCATAAAGAGAGCCTCCCATTTCTCATGTCCAAGAAATGGGAGGCAGTTCACATGCGGAGGTCGGGCTTTTTTCGTTTGGCGGGGCTTTTAGGCGTGTTGGAAAATGCTACCAAATCGCAACTATACCGGTTTACGGGGCTGAATCGCTGCCTGGCGACCATAGCGACAGCAGTGAAAATAAAACCGCAGCTAGACGGTTTATTGTTTCTTGAAAATGCAGGGTATGGTTGGCTTGCAGCATTCTGGCCCCGTAATCCGGCGTAGTTTTGAAAATTGTCCCTTGGGGACGGAGGAAAATGGATCATTTTCGTCTCGCGGAGGGGTGGTGGGATACCGTCCGCCGCGAATCGTGCTCATCTCCTACGTTTGGACGCATATCCCGAACCATGCCGAAAAGTACGATATTAAAACCGCAGGTAGCAGACTCGTTGTTTATGAAAAAAACAAGGGTATGGTCAGGGGCTCGGGTGCAAACGTAGTAGATGGGCGCGATTCGTGGCGCGGCTATTCCGGGTGCCACGGCTTCACTCCTCTGGCGCGACATTTCAAGGCGCTTTTGAGGAGGAGTGTCCCTGATGACTAGTCGTTTAAGAACGTCCCCAATGACTAAGTTGCAGGTGGCGGCGGTTGTGTTACACTAACGCTGCGTAGTTGACGCAATCATCTCGATACAGATCAATGATGTCCGTCGTTTTGAACGGAACTAGACTGTTTAGCCGCCCTGAAGGTTTATGCAGGGAGCATGTGATCACAGGGCTTGAAAAGAAAGTTGAGCAAACACTGTGTCTGATCAACAGCAAGAAAACGAAATAACGACGACGCAGGCCGCTCCCGCTGCACCGGTTGCGTCGGACCAGGTCGCGGCGCCCGCGCAAGCCTCGGCTCCCGAGACGCCTAAGGCTGCTTCGACGCCTGCGCCTGCAACTGGTGAGGAGGCTGCTCCGGCAAAGCCCAAGCTCGCGCGCCGCACGGCCAAGCCTGCCGCTGACGGCGAGGAGGTCACCAAGCCCAAGCGCCGTACCACGCGCACGACGCGCGCCAAGCGCACCGTTGCAGCTGACTCCTCGGCGCCGATTTCCGATGAGGTCGCGCAGGCACGTGCGTTGGCGCAGATTAGCGAGGCTCAGGTGGTGCGCGCCCGCCGTCGTGCTGCCGAGCGCGAGGCCGCGGCTCTGACCGAGCTCGCAGCTCCGTCTGTGCCCGAGACGCCTGCCGCCGACCAGCCGACCGAGAAGCCGGCACCGCGCACACGCCGTCTCACGGCTGCTAAAGCCGAGCAGGTTGCTGAACAGGCAGCCCCCGAGCTCACTGAGGCTTCGGTCCGTTCCGCGGCAGGGGAGGGCACATCGCCTGCTGAGCCCGCTGCGCCTGTCGAGGCCAGCGAAGTTCCCGTTGTCGATCCGGCTTTGCGCCCGCACCGTCGCGGTCGCAAGCCCAAGGCCTTCGTCGAGGCAGAGAAGGCCGCAGCCGCAGCTGCAGCCGCTCGGGATGCTGCGGCGACCGCCGAGTCTGCAACCGCCGCCGACGCACCCGTCCAGGATGCTACGACTTCCGAGGCCGCTCCCGCCGATGTCGAGCCCGCCGACGTCCGTCCCGGTCGCAGCCATCGTACTGCTGCTAAGCGCACGTCCAAGGCCAAGGCTGCCAAGAAGGGTGCGTCCGAGGATTCCGCCGAGACGACCGCCGATGCATCGACTGATGCCGCCGAGTCCCAAGACGTCGAACAGTCTGCGTCCGAGAAGCCCAAGCGCGGTCGTAAGAAGTCCGCTAAGGCCAAGGCCGCCGAGCAGCAGGCTGATGTCGAAGCGCAGATTGATTCCGGCGCCGAGGCCAATGACGCCGCTGCGGCCAATGCCGACGCCGCCGCAACCGATGGCGCCGCGCCCGCTGAGGCCGATGACAACGCTCGCCCCAACCGTCGCCAGCACAAGCGCAACGAGGAGCGCAACGAGCGCAAGGACGAGCGCAACAACGACCGTCGCAACCGCCAGCGCGATCGCAAACAGCGCAACAAGGAGCGTAACGCCGCCCCCACCGAGCCCACGCTTTCGCGTGAGGAGCTCGCTGCCATGAAGGTCGCCGAACTGCGCGAGAAGGCCAAGGAGTTCGAGATCGAGACGACCGGCAAGAAGAAAGCCGAGCTCGTCGAGGAGATCTACGTCACCGCCGCGAAGGCCGAGGGCTTCCGCGACATCAAGGGCATTCTGCAGATTCGCCCGGATAGCTCCGGCATCATCCACGCCCATGGCTACATGAAGTCCAACGACGACGCCTTCGTGCCCGCCTACCTCATCCGCTCCGCGCGCCTGCGCACGGGCGACGTCATCGAGGGCTCGCTGCGTCCTTCGCGCGGCGGCGACAAGCGCGCCGGCCTCGCCAAAATCACGACCGTCAACGGTCTGGACCCCGAGCAGATTCGCAACCGCCCCAAGTTCGGCGACCTCACCCCGGTCTATCCCAACGAGCCGCTGCGCATGGAGCACGGCAAGGACTCCATTACCGGTCGCGCCATCGACATCGTGTCGCCGATCGGCAAGGGCCAGCGTGGCCTGATCGTGTCCCCGCCCAAGGCCGGCAAGACCACGATCCTCAAGAAGATCTGCCAGTCCATCTCGATTAACAACCCCGAGGTGCACCTCATCTGCCTGCTCGTCGACGAGCGCCCCGAAGAGGTCACCGATATGCAGCGTTCCATCAAGGGCGAGGTTGTGGCGTCGACCTTCGATATGCCCGCCGACAACCACACTCGCGTGGCAGAGCTCGTTATCAAGCGCGCCAAGCGCATCGTGGAGCTGGGCGGCGATGTTGTGGTGGTGCTCGACTCCATCACGCGTCTTGCCCGCGCCTACAACTTGGCGGCGCCCGCCTCAGGCCGCATCCTTTCGGGCGGCGTCGATTCGGCGGCACTGTATCCGCCCAAGCGCTTCCTGGGTGCAGCCCGCAATATCGAGAACGGCGGCTCGCTCACCATCCTGGCCTCTGCCCTCATCGACACCGGTTCCAAGATGGACGAGGTCATTTTCGAGGAGTTCAAGGGCACCGGCAACATGGAGCTTAAGCTCGACCGCGACCTGGCCGACCGCCGCATCTTCCCGGCTATCGACCCCGTTGCCTCCGGTACGCGTAACGAGGACCTGTTGGTCGACGAGCAGATGCGTCCGTTTGTCTTTGGTCTGCGTCGCATTCTTGCCGGCATGAACAATACCGAGCGTGCGGCGGCGTCGTTTATCAAGGGTCTGAAGGGCACCAACACCAACCAGGAGTTCCTGGTGCGTTCGGCCAAAAAACACAGCGACTACGAGCAGACGTTCTAGGTTGTCATCCACGCGCTGCGATAGTCATCAATGCGATAAAGGGTCGGGGCTTTGAGCCTCGGCCCCTTTCCATTGCGCCGCTCCGCGCTTATTTTTGACCGTAAGACCGACGAGCAGCAGGTTTCCCGTTTCAATCCGACATCGTCGCTTGCAATCGGCAGGGTGGTTTCGCATAATAGCTTTTAAGCTTCGCGACGGAAAACGCAGATGAAACGAACCATATACCGTTGCTTTGGGGCATAGCCCCGCCTCATCTTCTCTCGCGCAGCCAACTGAATGATGCGATTTGGGTGCTGGAAGATGGGGAGAGCTCATGGCTTCTTCTGATGCAACACAACGAGCAGTCCTTGCCGGACTTTCGTGCGGGATCGGTCTTGCCGCTCCCGTGGTTATGTATGCCGCGACGCTGCCGTTTTCGTCGGTGAACGAGACGGTCGTGGCGGGTGCGGTTCCCTTCGCCGTGGGCGCGGTGGCGGGCGTGGGTATCTATGCCGCCTCGCTGGGTATCTCCGAGTACCGTGTGCAGCGTGAAGAGCGTCTGTTCCAGCCCGATGCCATGGGCGGTGCCGCCAATCTCAATCAGCATCAAAGCGAGTTCAAGACCGCCTCGATTCCAGCTCAGCAGCAGGATGCGACTCCTTACGCTGCGACTTCTGCTTCTCAGGCTCAGTCGGAGCAGTCTACCTCGGCATTCCTTTCCGGCCTGACTGGTGCGTTCCAGCGCCGTCATGCCGATGATGGTGTCCCTACCATCGCTCGAGCCGCAGATGCCATGGACGAGGCCGAGGCTTGGTCCATGATCGACAGCATGCTCGACGACGATTCGCCGGTGAGCTGCGACCCTGCGCGCTCGCGCGACGTCTATCAAGTCGCCATCGACGAGCTCACCAACGGCGGGCAGACCGGCTCCTTCAATCGCGACGACATCGCCGCCGCGGCACGCGCCGTGTCTGGCTCCCAGGCCGCCCCTGCGGGCAGCACGGCGGCTTTTGTGGCACTCGTTGCCAACGCGGCAGCCAATAACGCCTGCAGCGCCACCTCGGCGGACGCGAACGCTTCTGCCGATAATTCGTACGTTGATGAAGCCATGACCGCGGATGAGGAGGCCGTTGCCGCCCGCCGTGCCGCCGAAAGCTCGCTTTGGGGCGCTCCTGCCCAGCAGCAGGCGGCTGAGGCTGCGCCGTACAACGCAAACCTCGCCAGCATGCCTATCATTTTCGGTGCCGCGGACATCGATCTCGATGACCTCGATGAGCCTGCAGCCATCACCGCATCGATTGATGCCCAAGATCGCATCGACACCGGCGACCTTCCGGATGCCTCACTCGAGGTTGATGTCCCCATGGCCGATTACTCGGGCCACGAGGACATGTGGGCCGCTGCCACCGCGATTCTGGACGAGATCGACGAGCCTGCTCCTGTTGCAGCTCCCGCTCCCGTCGCTGCCCCTCAGCCTGCTGCACCCGCCTATGTCGGCCGTCACAGCGCTGTGTTCCCCGAGGATACCGCCCGTATCTCGCGCGAGGGCATCGAGCGAGCCGAGGCTATTGCCGCCGGCATTATGGAAAATCGTCGTCACGAGCGCGTCAATCAGATCCTCGAGGAAGAGATCGAGCGCCTGCAGTCCTCTACCGCCAAGCGTACGGGCCGTGCCTATCTGAGCGTTATCGAGGGCGGTACCGCCAGCTTCGCGCCGCTCCGCGCGGAGGCATAACTTCTGCATGGTTAAGATCAATCGAAAATGGGCGGTCGTGACCTGCCTGATGGCGCTCTTGATCTGGGGCAATTCGCTGGTTCCCGGCTCGGGGTCGGGCTCGCTGAGCCTAACGGTCATGGAAGCTATCCGCGGTTTCCTGCACGGCGTGGGACTTCCATATGAATGGGTGACCAACTTTGTTGTTCGCAAGTGCGCGCATTTTACCGAGTATATGGTGCTCGGCATCTTGGCAACGCACGCCTTTGATTTTGAGGGCCGGCGCACCTTTGACGTGCTGCTGCCCACGGCGGTGTTCCTGCTGCTGATTCCCTCGATCGACGAGACGATTCAGCTCTTTGTGCCGGGACGCGCCGGCATGATCACCGATGTGATGATCGACTGCTGTGGTGCGGCAACGGGCGTTGTGCTCCGATATCTCTTACGGTCGCTGATGTGCGCCAAAAAGGCCGCCTAGGACGTATTGTTTGGTCCTAGGCGGCCTTTTTTATTTGAGAGCTTATATGAGGCGTGGTGGCGTCGTTCCGTAGGTCGGATTTGCCGGGCGCGCCACGTCCTGTGGGTGCGTCTGCTACTGAAGCGCCTGTGCGCCCAGGGCCAGGCAGCCCATAATGCCCTGCTTGCCCTCGAGGCTGTTGTTGACGATGTAGCTATCGATGTCGGCCATCTCGGGCGTGACGATGTAGCCGTTGAGCATCTCGGCGCACTTCTTGCGTGCGAGCGGCGCGATGGGGGTGTGGTCGGCCACGCCGCCACCGATGACGATCTTTTGCGGTGCGTAGCACAGGATGTAGGTCATGAGCGCCTGCGCCAGATAGCCGGCGAGCAGGTCCATGGCCTCCGGGTCATCGGCCATCTCTCCGGCGCTCTTGCCACCCCAGCGCTTTTTGACGCCGGGACCGGCGATGAGGCCCTCGAGGCAGTTGTCGTGGAAGGGGCAGCCGCTGTGCTCGCCAATGGTGTCGCGCGGGTCGCGAGTGACCAGGATGTGGCCGGCCTCGGGATGCATTTAGTGCCGGGCCGTCCTTACCCGCGCGGTTTGATTTTATCACGCAGGAACTTGAGGTTCTCCAGTGCTGCGTTGAGCGTCTCGTCTCGCTTGGCAAAGTGGAAGCGGATGAGGTGGTTGACGGGCTCGCGGAAGAAGCTGGAGCCCGGAACGGCGCCCACGCCCACCTTGGAGGCCAGATCCTCGCAGAAGTTGAGGTCGCTGTCATAGCCAAACTCAGAGATGTCCATCATCACGTAGTAGGCGCCCTGCGGCACGTTGTGCGTGAGGCCGATGCTGTCGAGTCCCTGACAGAATAGGTCGCGCTTGGCGGTGTAGAGGTCGAGGACCTCCTGGTAATAGCTGTCGTCGAAGTTGAGGGCGGTGACGACGGCTTCCTGCAGGGGAGCGGCGGCGCCTACGGTGAGGAAGTCGTGGACCTTCTTGATGCGCTCGGTGATCTGGGCTGGGGCAATGGTGTAGCCCAGACGCCAGCCGGTGATGGAGTACGTCTTAGACAGTGAGCTGCAGCTGATGGTGCGCTCAAACATGCCGGGCAGCGTGGCCATGTACACGTGCTCGTGGGGCGCGTAGACGATGTGTTCGTAGACTTCGTCGGTGATGCAGTAGGCGTCGTACTTTTTGCAGAGGTCGGCGATAAAGGTGAGCTCCTCGCGGGTAAAGACCTTGCCGCAGGGGTTGGACGGGTTGCACAGGACGATCGCCTTGGGATCGTTGTCGCGGAAGGCTGCCTCGAGCGTCTCGCGGTCAAAGTCGAATGTGGGCGGGTTGAGCGGCACGTAGATGGGCTCGGCGCCCGAAAGGATCGTGTCGGCGCCGTAGTTTTCGTAGAACGGCGAGAAAATGACGACCTTGTCGCCGGGGTTCGTGACCGTCATCATGGCGGCCATCATGGCCTCGGTGGAGCCGCAAGTGACTACGATATTCTCGTTGGGGTTCACCGGCATGCCCATAAAGTGCTCCTGCTTGGCGGCGAGCGCCTCGCGCATGGCCTGGGAGCCCCAGGTGATGGAGTACTGGTGGTAAAGCGGCTTGGGGTCGGCGGCGATGGTGCTCAGGCTATTGAGCAGCTGCGCCGGGGGATCGAAGTCAGGGAAGCCCTGCGAGAGATTGACAGCGCCGTACTTATTGGAGATGCGTGTCATGCGGCGGATGACCGAATCGGTAAACGTTGCCGTACGGTTGGAGAGTTCTTTCATGCCGGTCCTTTCGAGCATTTGCAGTGGGGCAAGCTTACTCCTATGAAACCGGTGGGAATTGCTCGAAACGCGCTTGAAAAACTCTTTTCAAAATTCTTGAAAATTGGGGCTTGCATCGCGTGGCGTTCCTTGCAATAATAGTCGAGCGCGAAGCGCACAGGACACGGTGGGTGTAGCTCAGTTGGCTAGAGCGACGGGTTGTGGTCCCGTAGGTCGAGGGTTCGAGTCCCTTTACCCACCCCAGTTTTTGCTTCGTGTTGATATCGGGTCGTTAGCTCAGTTGGTAGAGCAGGGGACTCTTAATCCCAAGGTCCAGGGTTCGACCCCCTGACGGCCCACCACACGATATCTCCTCTAAAGTCCGCCACAACGGACTTTAGCTTTGGGTCGTTAGCTCAGTTGGTAGAGCAGGGGACTCTTAATCCCAAGGTCCAGGGTTCGACCCCCTGACGGCCCACCCAAAGATGATTAAGACGGTCAACGAAGGTTGGCCGTCTTTTTTGTTGACCTCGCTTGGGGTCGAACCCGAAAGGGCACAGCCGCTTTCACAGATCGAGTCTGCCCTGGGGATCAGTAAAACCGGCGCGTCTGCACGGCGAAGTACGCCTGTGCGAGCGCGATTTCTTGCTTGTTTGAATCTCCGTTCTGGGCGATTAAATAGCATGCATAGCGCGTAAGTTTGTAGTCTTTAACCGCGCGAGCGGCGACACCGGCAGTTACCATTTTCGTGGTGTCACGAAAATGGGAATCAACTGGAGTTTTGTTTGTTTCGCACGAGACTTTTGCCCTCTTAACAACTTCGGCAAAGTTCTCCCATCGAGTGTACCCCATGGGTTCCATTAAATCGCGTGCGAGCCAATACTCAACGCCGTCTTCCACATTGGCGTAGCTATCAAGTTTGACACGCCACTTCTCGATATCTCTACTGTCCATATCTCCTCCTCGCTGGCCTACTGTCTATGCGGGCTTTGCCCGCTCTGTATTCAGAAATAGGATACGCTGCCGTGCGGACACGAATGGGCCCCGTGCCACTTCGAGTTCACGGGGCCCATAGATATCGATTAGTTGTGTTTTGCTTTAGATAGGTGTCCAGTTTAATTCGCTCGATAGTGCGATCCGAGACTTTCGGTTCGCTTACGCATGGCTTTGATCATTTCCTGTGCTAGTTGAATCTGCGATTGCAGGCGGGCGAGGGCTGCGATTTCGCTGTCATTGGAGTGTGGCTTGCTCAGCGCCGTTGCCTCGTCTTGCAGGCTTTCAAGCTGTTGCAGAGCCTTGGATAGACCTGCTTCGGTTCTGTTGATCATGCAATAGGTACTCATCGTGTGCTTAAGGCTGCGTGTCAGGCGTTCGGCATCTGTTGTGGCAATGCCGTACTGGGGGAGGGCGATATCCGCCTTCGGGGCCACCTCAGGTGCATTCTGTGCTGCCTGGGCTGCCGATGCGCCCGCGATGCGTCCGAACACGATGCCGTTGGCGCTTGACAAGCCACCAATGCGGTCGGCGCCGTGCATGCCGCCTGTCGCCTCACCGCAAGCGTAGAGGCCCTCAACGCCCGTGTGCGCGGTCTTATCGATCTTGATGCCGCCATTAGCGGCGTGGGCATACATCGCAACGCGCATCTCGTCAGTCGGGGCGATGCCGTGCTCGTCTTGCAGCCAGGTGGCAAAGGTCTGCACAAACTCTGGGACATCCTCGCGGGGGAAGTCGTAGTGGAGTGCCAGGCCTTCGACACCTGCCTGATCGATGACGAGATCGATAGCGCGGGAGGCCAAGCGTGACGTGAAGGGACCATATCCAGAGCGCTGCTCGAGCAGGTCGTCCAGCTTGTTGTCGGCAATATCTACCGGCTGGTCAACATGTACGTAGCGCCAGGTTTTCTCGTTGAAGACCAGGTTGCGCTTGGGCTCGATGAAGCCGGGCATCATCTGCATGAACTCTATATTAGTAAGTGTTGCGCCGTGCGCCAGCGCGATGGCCTGCGAGGAGCTGAGCACATCAGCCGACGTAAGGCTGCGCTCGAACAGGCCACCTGTGCCACCGGCTGCGATGATCGTGGCCTTGGCAGCAAAGGGCACGATTCGATTTTCGGTGAGGTCGTAGAGCACGGTTCCGGTTATTCTGCCGTTCGTGTCCTCAACAAGGTCGATAAGCTCATGGCGGGGGAGCAGACGAATGCCGAGCGATTCGAGCCGGGCCGTCAGAGCGTCCTCAAGGGGCTTGCGGGTGAGGCCGCGCCACATGCGCGTTTTGTGGTCAAAGCAGGGGATAAACTGCTTTTGCTGAGCGCTCTCAGCGCTTTGCGGACGCTGGAGCTCAACGCCCAGGTCTTGCTCGAGCCATTCAATTGCCTGGGGAATGCCGTGCACAAACGTCTGGACAAGCTCGAGGTCGGCGACACCGCCGCCGACGGTCTGGATGGTGTCGATGAGGTCCTGCTCGTCGCCCTCGTCGACGGGGCCAATAAGGCCCAGACCCCAGGTGCCCGGGAAGAAGCTCGATCCACTCATAGTCTTGCCGGCGCTTGCCACAGCGACGGTTGCGCCCGTGCGTGCCGCTTCGATGGCGGCGCAAAGGCCCGCAATGCCAGATCCAATTACCAGTACATCAGTCGATTCCATCGGATTCCTTTCTCGTCCGGCGCATTGTCGCATGGGTGATCGGCAATGGGGCCGCAAAGACTCGGCAAATCGGTAAAGGGCAAATATGGCAGGTGGGCGTCATGGACGTTCTGACGCTCCGTCTCATCACATCTCGTATTTCGCCCCAACTGATATATCGGCATTAGCTGCCCTGCGACAGCGTAAACAAAAAGAGCCGCTACCCCGAAAGGTAGCGGCTCCAAAGCTCAACTATGTGAGCATCGCGCGGGCGCGACTAGGCCTTGAGGGCCTCCTCGACGGCGACAGCGCAGGCGACGGTGGCACCGACCATGGGGTTATTGCCCATGCCGATGAGACCCATCATGTCGACGTGCGCAGGCACGGAGGAAGAACCGGCGAACTGGGCGTCGGAGTGCATGCGGCCCATGGTGTCGGTCATGCCGTAAGAGGCAGGGCCGGCGCCCATGTTGTCCGGGTGCAGGGTACGGCCAGTGCCGCCACCAGAAGCGACGGAGAAGTACTTCTTGCCAGCCTCGAGGCGCTCCTTCTTGTAGGTGCCAGCGACGGGGTGCTGGAAGCGCGTGGGGTTGGTGGAGTTACCGGTGATCGAGATGTCGACGTTCTCGTGCCACATGATGGCAACGCCCTCGCGGACGTCATCGGAACCGTAGCAGTTAACGGCAGCGCGGGGACCATCGGAGTAGGGGATGGTCTCGACGACCTTGAGCTCGCCCGTGTAGTAGTCGAACTGGGTCTTCACGTAGGTGAAGCCGTTGATGCGGGCGATGATCTGAGCGGCGTCCTTGCCCAGACCGTTGAGGATAACGCGCAGCGGCTTCTTGCGAGCCTTGTTGGCGTTCAGAGCCAGGCCGATAGCGCCCTCAGCGGCAGCGAAGGACTCGTGGCCAGCCAGGAAGGCGAAGCACTCGGTGTCGTCGGAGAGCAGCATAGCGCCCAGGTTGCCGTGGCCCAGACCGACCTTGCGGTCCTCGGCAACGGAGCCGGGAACGGTGAAGGCCTGGATGCCCTCGCCGATGATGGCGGCAGCCTCAGAAGCGGTCTTGGCGCCACGCTTGACAGCGAGAGCGCAACCGAGGGTGTAGGCCCACTCGGCGTTCTGGAAGGCGATGGACTGGGTGTTGTTGACGATCTCACGCGGGTTGAAGCCCTTGTCGGTGCAGATCTGCAGAGCTTCCTCGAGGGAGGCGATGCCGTTGTCGGCGAGGCACTTGTTGATCTTGTCAGCGCGGCGCTCGTAACCTTCGAACGTAACAGTCATAGTTATTTCCCTCCCTTTCTACTCGTGAACCGGGAACACGCTGGCGACGGAGTGAGTCTCCTCGTCGGTGCGCGGGTCGATGTACTTGGCAGCGTTCTCCCACTGACCATAGTGGCCCATAGCGCCAGCGATGGCCTCCTCGGGGGTCTTGCCGGCCTTGACGGCGTCGGTGAACTTGCCGAGGTTCAGGAACTCGAATGCGATGATCTCGTTCTTGTCGTTGAGAGCCATGCGGGTGACGTAGCCCTGAGCGAGCTCGAGGTAACGAGCGCCCTTGGCCTTGGTGCCGAACATGGTGCCGACCTGAGAGCGAAGGCCCTTGCCGAGGTCGTCGAGGGAGGCGCCCACGGGCAGGCCGCCCTCGGAGAACGCGGTCTGGCTGCGGCCGTAAACGATCTGCAGGAAGATCTCGCGCATAGCAACGTTGATGGCGTCGCAGACGAGGTCGGTGTTGAGGGCCTCGAGGATGGTCTTACCGGGAAGGATCTCGGAAGCCATGGCGGCAGAGTGGGTCATGCCCGAGCAGCCGATGGTCTCAACGAGGGCCTCCTCGATGATGCCGTCCTTGACGTTCAGCGTGAGCTTGCAGGCGCCCTGCTGAGGTGCGCACCAACCCACACCGTGCGTAAGACCGGAGATGTCGGAAATCTCCTTAGCCTGGACCCACTTGCCCTCCTCGGGGATGGGTGCGGGGCCGTGGTATGCACCCTTGGCAACGGGGCACATGTTCTCCACTTCCTGTGAGTACTGCATGCCTCTCCTCTCTATCGTGTTGGCGTCCCGTCTGGGGGTCGTGGCTGGCGATTGCCGGGCGACCCTTCGAAAGGGACATGACATGCAGCCCCTATAATACCGCGAAATGCACGGAATATTCGGGAACGGCTCAGTTTTCGTAGCGAGAAGTCCGGAAGTTTTAATTGAAACGGTTTAACTCTATATTCTGTGGTCGTGAACTTTTGTAGAGGGGGTTCGTCTTGGGCAAGCTTTTGGTCAGCTCTTGTAAGCGTTGCAGGGGCTGACCTGTTGCAACGGTGCCGTTCGCCGCCTGTTTATTGCCTTTGGCCGCGCGAATGTATTGTTTTGCGTGAATGTTTTGGTGGCACGCTTCAATCGTGTTGTATTGGATGGCAAGCAGATCCAGGCGAAGGGAGCGCCATGCAGCGCGTTTGGAGAACGGTTACCGGCTTTTACCATGTTTGTGCCCGCGGTACGGGCAAGCAGCTCATCTTTGAGGGCGATGAAGACCGGTGGGAGTTTTTGGAGCTGATGCGCGAGTGCTGCCGCGAGGCGGGCGTGACGGTTATCGCCTGGTGCCTTATGGGCAATCACGTGGATCTGGTACTCTCGGATTATGAGGACACGATGAGCGCGGCGATGCAACGACTGCTTTTGACGTACGCTCGTCGGTTCAATAAACGCACGGGGCGCACGGGCCATCTGTTCCAGAACCGTTTTGACCGGCGCTCGCTCGATACCGACCGTTATCTAATGGCCGCCATTCGCTATGTTCATGCTAATCCGCAGGAGGCGGGTATCGCCCTGATCGAGCGCTATCCGTGGAGCAGCTTTGCCGAGTATCTGCGAGCGTATGACAACGATATGACGAGGGGATTTTCGGACCCTTCTTGTGTGCTCGAGCTCTTTGAGTCTGTCAGGGGGTTTCTGGATTATTCTCTGTTAATGCCCGATGGTTCCGATCCGGTGATTCACGATATGGATGAGACAGAGTGGGAGCGGCGTGCGTTTGCCGACAAGATGGCGAAGCGCCTGGGTGTGCCGCTCAACAAACTCAAGACCGTAGCACCCTCGCGGCGAGACGGAATCATTTTCGCCCTGCACGATGGCGGCTACACGGTGCGCGAGATCGAACGGTATACGGGAATCAGCAAGAGTACCGTCTCTCGTATCGTGCGCGCTTATGCGCGGGTGAATGCTCAGGCTGAGGGCTCGGAATAGAAAATGGCCGAACCACTCTTGTCAAGCGATTCGGCCAACAAAATTCTTAAGATTTGGGACAAATACTACTGATTATTTTGTCCCGTGAGCATGCCGTCGAGGGTGCGCCAGGCGAGCTCGGCGCACTTGACGCGGGCGGGCATGTGCGAGATGTCCTGGAGCTGGGCGGCTTCGTCCAGGTCTTCCAGGTCCTCCTCGGAGAGCTTCTCGCCGCGGATCATGGCGAGGAAGAGCTCTGCCAGGTGGCGAGCTTCCTCGACGGTCTCGCCGGTGATGAGGTCGGCCATGATGTCGGCACTGGCCTGGCTGATGGCGCAGCCGTGACCGGTAAAGGAGGCCTCCTCGATCACGTTGTTCTCGACACGCAGCTGCAAGGTGAGCTCGTCTCCGCAGCTAGGGTTGATGCCGTCGTGCTCGTGCGTGGGAGCATCCATCTCGTACTTATAGTCGGGGTGCGAGTTGTGCTCCATAAATGTGGTGGAGGTGTACAGATTACCCATTGAATGTGCTCCAAACGTGATGCAGGCCGGCGATGAACTTGTCGATGTCGGCCTTGTCGTTGTAGAAGGCCACGCTGGCGCGGCAGCAGGCAAGGTTCTCGACGCCCAGCCAGGTGAGCAGCGGCTGCGCGCAGTGGTGACCGGCGCGGATGCAGACGCCGTCCATGTCCATGATGCTCGCGACATCGTGCGGGTGGATGCCCTTGACATTAAAGCTCACGACACCGTGGTGGTTATCCCAATAGATTGAGCCGATGATCTGGACAAAGTCGAGCTGCATGAGCTCGCCCATCAGGTAGTGGACGAGTGCCTGCTCGCGTGCCTGGATGTTTTCGTAGCCCACCGTGTTGACGAGGTAGTCGAGGGCGGCGCCTGTGGCGAAGATGCCGGCGGCGTCCTGCGTGCCGGCCTCGAACTTCTCGGGGACGGGAGCCCAGACGGCGTCCTGCTCAGTAACCGAGTCGATCATCTCACCGCCGGTAAGCATGGGCGGCATGGCGTTGAGCAGGTCCATCTTGCCCCACAGCACGCCGATGCCCATGGGGCCCATGGCCTTGTGCGCGCTAAAGGCAAAGAAGTCGGCGCCCAGATCGGCCACATTGACTGGCATGTGCGGCAGCGACTGTGCGCCGTCGACGACCAGATAGCCGCCGTACTTGTGCACGAGCTTGCCGAGATTCTTGACCGGGTTCTCGACGCCCAGCACGTTAGAGACCTGACCCACGGCCAGGATCTTGGTCTTGGGGCCCACCTTGGCCAGAACCTCCTCGGTCGTGAGCTGGCCGGTCTTGGTGGGGTAGAGGTAGACGAGCTTGGCACCGGTCCCGCGGCAGACCTGCTGCCACGGAATCAGGTTGGAGTGGTGCTCCATGATGGTGATGACGACCTCGTCGCCCGGTTCGAGCACTGTGGGCGCAAAGCTCTTGGCGACCAGGTTGAGCGACTCGCTCGTGTTGCGGGTGAAGACGATCTCGTTGGCGTTGGGGGCGCCGATGAGGTCGGCGATCTGTTGGCGGACCTTCGCGATGGCGTCGGTGGCCTCGACGGACAGCGAGTACAGGCCGCGCAGAGGGTTGGCGTTCATGCGCTGGTAGAAGTCGCGTTCGGCGTCGAGCACACAGGCAGGGCGCTGCGCGGTGGCGGCGCTATCGAGGAAGGCGATCTCGGGGTGCTGCTGGAACAGCGGGAACTGGCCCTTGTAGGGGTTGGTCTCGATATCTACGGTGGGCCAGCCGCGCGAAGCCTCGTCGCTGGCGTCGAGCTCCATAGGCTCCGGTGCGGTACAGGTGTCACATTTAACGTGCTCGGTATCGATCATGCGAGCTCCTCCTCAAAGTTGTCGATCAGGTTGTTGCCCAGGCGGACGACGGCGGCGCGGGTGCGCTCGTCGGTGGCGGAAAGCGCAGCGTCCTCCAGCTTGGCGCGGATGAACAGGTCCTCGGCTGCGTTTTGGTCAAGGCCGCGGCAGGCGAGGTAGAACAGCTGCTCGTCGCGGACGTGGCCGATGGTGGCGCCGTGGTTGCCGGCGACGTCGTCCTCGTCGCAGAGGATGACGGGAACGGTTTTGTTGTCGACGCCCTTGTTAGCCAAGAGCACCGTCTCGCGCTCGGTGCCGGTTGCACCCTTGCAGCCGTGCACGAGGTCGATGGTGCCGCGGTAGACCTTCTTGGACGTGCCGGTCAGCACGCCGTTGGCGTCGATTTCGCACTCGGTCTTGCGACCGCGGTGGCGCAGCTCGTAGTTAAAGTCGCGCACCTGCTCGCGGGCGCCCAGGTAATCGGTATCGATGGTCACCTTGGCGGTATCGCCCAGCAGGTCGCCGGCAAGGCCGGTGGCGCTGGCGCCGGCACCCAGGACAGTGTGCTGCACGTTGACGCGCGCGCCCTCGTCTAGGAACAGGCCGGTGTCGTCGAGTGCGATCCAGCTGTCGTCGAGTGTCTGCGTGCAGGTCACGTTGACGGTGGCGTACTCGTGGGCGCACACACGCAGCACGGAGCCCACGACGCCCTCGCCGGCAACGGGGGAGTCCAGGGCTAGGGCGAGGTCGAGCGTTGCCTGCGGGCGGGCGACGACGTCGATGGCGGCAATCGCAGCCGCTGCGTCGACGCCACTCACGCGCACGGTAACGGCGGCGTGCTGGTAGGCGGGAACATCGATGACGATGCGCTTGGTGGCGTGCTCGGTCAGATACGCATAGGCAGCCTCGCCCATGCCGGTCTCGAAGGCCTCGGCAGGGGAGAGCTCCTCCTCGAGCTTGATGGCGCCGGCCTGGTAGACAGAGGTGGCGGGCACGTCGAGCTCGGTCTCGGGCGTGATGCGGGCACGGTCGGCAGCGTCGCCGGGGGCGGAGGCGCGGCGCTCGGGGAAGCGCTCGGCCATGGCGTCCATGGCGGCGTCGAAGGCGTCGGCCGAGCCGGCAAGCTGCTCGTCCAAGCCCTCGACCTCAACGGCCTCGGCGGGAGCGGCGGCAAGTTCGTTCGAAAGCTCGAGCTTGGTCTGGTTCATCTTGAGCCAGCCCCAGGTTGCTGCGGGCATCGCGTTGACCTGCTCGAGCGTGGTGGCAGCGGTGTTGGTTTCCTGTTTCATTATCCGATCGCTCCTTCCATCTCGAGCTTGATTAGGTTGTTCATCTCGACGGCGTACTCCAGCGGCAGCTCCTTGGAGACCGGGTTGGCAAAGCCGTTGACGATCATGGTGCGGGCCTCTTCCTCCGAGATGCCGCGGCTCATCAGGTAGAACACCTTGTCGTCGCCGATACGGCCGATGGTTGCCTCGTGGCCGATGTCGACGTTCTTGGCGCGGATGTCCATGGCGGGGATGGTGTCGGAGCGGCTCTGGTCGTCGAGCATCAGTGACTGGCAGCTCACGGTTGCCTTGGAGCCCTCGGCCTTGGGCGTGGCCACGATGGAGCTTCGGAAGGTCTGGATGCCGCCGCTCTTGGAGATGCCCTTGGTCTCGACCGTTGCCGAGGTATCGGGCGCGTTAAGTACGACCTTGCAGCCGGTATCAAGGTTCTGGCCGGCGCCGGCAAAGGTGATACCGGTAAAGCTCGAGCGAGCCCGGCGGCCGTTGAGCACGCTCATGGGGTAGAGGTAGCCCACGTGGCTGCCGAAGGAGCCGCTGATCCACTCGATGTCGCCGTCCTCGTCCACGCGCGCACGCTTGGTGTTGAGGTTGTACATGTTCTTGGACCAGTTCTCGATGGTCGAGTAGCGCAGGTGCGCACGCTTGCCAACAAAGAGCTCGACGGCGCCGGCGTGGAGGTTGGCCACGTTGTACTTGGGCGCGGAGCAGCCCTCAATAAAGTGCAGGTCGGCATCGTCCTCGACGATGATGAGCGTGTGCTCAAACTGGCCGGCACCCTTGGCATTGAGGCGGAAGTAGCTCTGCAACGGGAAGTCGAGCTTGGTGCCCTTGGGCACGTAGACAAACGAGCCGCCCGACCATACGGCACCGTGCAGGGCCGCAAACTTGTGGTCGGTGGGCGGGATGAGCGTCATAAACTTCTCGTGGATGAGCGGCTCCCACTGCGGATCGTGCAGGGCCTCCTCGATGCCGGAGTAGACGATGCCCATCTTGGACGCCGTATCCTGCATGTTGTGGTAGACCAGCTCGGAGTCGTACTGCGCGCCGACGCCCGCCAGATAGCTGCGCTCGGCCTCGGGGATGCCCAGGCGCTCAAAGGTGTTCTTGATGTCGTCGGGCACCGACTCCCAGTCGTGCTTTTGGTCGGTGTTGGGCTTGACATAGGTGACGATGTTGTCCATGTCCAGGCCCTCGATGGAGGGGCCCCACGTCGGATCGGGGAAGCGGTTGAAGATCTTGAGGGACTTGAGGCGCAGGTCAAGCATCCACTGTGGCTCGTCCTTCTTGGCGCTGATCTCGCGCACGATGTCGGGCGTAATGCCGGCGTCCAGGCGCTCGAATCCCTCCTCGCCATAGGTGAAGTCGTAGAGGCTGCGGTCGATGTCCGCGACCTCGGTGCGGTTCTTGGTCATTGCGTCGCCCCTTTACGCCTGCTGCCCGGCAGCGGCGGCCTCGGCCTGGGCGCGCTGCTCGGCGGCCTCGCGCTCGAAGGTCTCAAAACCGTTCTTGTCGATCCAGGGGATGAGCGAGGCGTCGTCCTCGCGCACGATATGACCCTTGACCATAACGTGGACGCGGTCGACATCCAAGTGCTCCAGGATGCGCGTGTTGTGCGTGATGATGAGCATGGAGCCGTCGCAGCTCTTGCGGTAGGCGTCCATGCCGTGGCTGACGGTGGAAAGCGCGTCGACGTCCAGGCCTGAGTCGGTCTCGTCCAGAATGGCGAGCTTGGGCTGCAGCAGCAGAAGCTGGAGCATCTCGACCTTCTTCTTCTCGCCGCCCGAGAAGCCCACGCCCAGCTCGCGGTTGAGATAGGCGGTATCCATGTTGAGCTCGGCCGCGAGCTCCTTGACGCGGTGGCGGAACTCCTTGCCCTTCATCTCCAGACCGGGGCGGCCGGCGATGCTGGCGCGCAAAAAGCTCGACAGCGGCACGCCCGGGATCTCGACCGGGGCCTGAAAGCTCAGGAACAGGCCGGCACGCGAGCGCTTGTCGGTGGTGAGCTCGGTGATGTCCTGGCCGTCAAAGATGATGCGGCCGTCGTTGACGGTGTAGACGGGGTCGCCCATGACCAGGTGACCAAGGGTGGACTTACCCGCGCCGTTGGGGCCCATCAGCACGTGGGTCTCGCCGGCGGCGACTTGCAGGTTGACGTTGTGGAGGATGGTCTTCTCGTCCACGGAGGCAGTCAGACCTTCGATGGAAAGCAGCGGATTTGTGCTCATGCTGTCCCTCTCTGTATATGGTGTACTCATAGGTGTACTAAACCCTAGGAATCTTCTCGGAATAAAGTTACTATGGGTTCGGCGTTAGTCAAGGGAAAACCCGACTAATCCACTCGACTTTTCAAATTCTGGGACAAAATAACCTGTTGTGTTTGTCCCACTTACTTAAGATTTGGGACAAACAAACCTGGTTATGTTGTCCCAGATGCGATGGGAGGGTAGGTATGCTCATTTCTTCCAAGGGCCGCTATGCCCTCCGACTGATGATCTATATCGCAGCGCTTGGTGACGCCGAGGGCAAGATCGCCCTGCGCGAGGTCGCCGACCGCGAGCGTATCTCGCAAAAGTATTTGGAGCAGCTGGTTCGTCCGCTTATGAAAGCGGGCCTACTTAAGAGCGTGCGCGGCAAGGGCGGCGGCTACATGATGGCCAAGGACCCGGCCGAGGTGCGTGCCGGCGACATCCTGCGCGCCGTCGAGGGCAGCACGGCTCCGGTGGCGTGCGATGGCATCGACAACAGCTGCGCCCGCAGCGATCTCTGCTCGACCGTCAAATTCTGGCGCGGTCTGGACGACGTGATCGAAAAGTACGTCGACGGCGTGTCGTTGGCTGACCTTGCTGCCGTCCCCGAGATCAACTTCGACATTAAGCTGTAGGGCTGCAAATGACATCTCTCGACAAGGTGTATAAGCAAATTGAAGTTTTTGCTCGGGAATGTGACGCCGAGAAGGTTGTGCTGTTTGGTTCCCGCGCTCGAGGTGACAACTTGCCTAAGAGCGATATTGACATCGCCGTAGCAGGTTGCCGGGATTTCGGCCGGTTGTTATATTTGATCGAGGAGCGCCTTGATACTCTTTTAGATGTAGATGTCGTCAATCTCGACGAGTCCTTATCGCGTCAATTGCTCGATGAAATTGCCAGGGATGGTGTGATTCTGTATGAAAAAATATGAGAACTTTGTCAGCGCCTTGGCGAATCTTGAGGATGCGCCCAATCAGGATCTCAACAATGATTTTGTTCAGAGTGGTTTGATTAATAAGTTCAATCTTCAATTTGAACTGAGCTGGAAGCTCCTTAAGCGTCTGCTCGAGTATGAGGGCGCCACGCTTGCCGCGTCGGGGTCTCCTCGTGCCATCTTGAAGGAGTCCTACCGATTCTACGACTTTATTGATGAGGCGGCCTGGCTAGATATGCTCAAAGACCGCAATACGAACGTCCATATCTATGACAACAAGCTCGCTCAAGATTTGATTCAGCGCATCTTGAACGTATATATTCCCGCTTTTTGTCAGTTGAGGGACGGGCTGATGGAGCGATACGGCGAGCTTCTGATGGCGCCCGACGACCAGTTTGTTTAATTCCCTAAGATTTCGCGGAGGGTTGTTGCCGTTTACCGAGGGGTTGTTGTGCAACAACGGGCGAGCTGCAATACTTATTTCTATCTTTGCAAACTGCACTTTAACTACACCAATGCAGGGAGGATCTTATGCAGCCCAAGCATTCTGCTATTGTCGCGGGCCTGACGCTGGCGCTTTCGTTTGGCGCCGTTACCGCACCCGCACCCGCTGCCGCCGAGGAGCCCACACCGGGCGTTGCCTCGGATGCGACCGATATCGATAAGGGTCTCTATACCCAGCAGTCCTTCTCGGGCGTGCTGAGGTCGGTCCAGAGCGTTTCGTTTGTTAACGTGACCCCCGAGATGAAGTACTTTACCAAGTACGAGAGCCATGGCAACTATAACCAGGGCTTTTCGTATGGCGACGGCTATAACGCGCTGGGTTATTACCAGTTCGACCGTCGATGGTCGCTCATTCCGTTTATGAAGCAGGCCTACAACTACAACCCCGAAAAATACAGCATGCTCAAGGATGCGATTGATCGCGGCAGCGAGATTTCCAACACGAGCAATGCCATGTACGAGAACGGCCAGCTCACCGAGTTGGGCCGTATTGCGCAGGAGGCTTTCCAAGGTGCTTATAACACCGACCCTGTTGAGTTCTCGGCTCTGCAGGATGCGTATGCGTACAACTCGTACTATGCGGTGACCGAGGCGTGGCTCAAGAGCGGCCTGGGCATTGATATTTCGGGCCGTGCCGATTGCGTTAAGGGCATGGTGTGGAGCATCACCAACATGTGCGGCACCGGTGGTTGCAGGGACTTCTTCCGTTGGGCAAACCTTTCTAACAGTATGACTGATCGCGAGTTTGTGACGGCGCTTTCCAACAGTGTGGTCAATAACGTGGCGACCAAGTATTCGAGCCAGCCCCAGTATCATGAGGGCTGGAAGAACCGCTACCGCAACGAGCTGAAGGACTGTTTGGTTTATATCGCCGAGGACGAGGCCGCTGCCGCTGCGACGCCCGTGCAGCCCGAACCTACGCCGGCGCCCTCGCCGACGCCTGATTCGAATGACGACTCGAGCGACGATGCCAACGATGACAGGATGGATGCGCCCTCGACCGGTGCTGACGGTGATGGCTCTGCTGGTGGCACTACCAACAACGGCTCTACCTCGAACGGTTCCGATTCAAACGGCTCTGCTGCGGGCGATTCGTCTTCAAGCTCTGCCGGCAATACGGACAGCGACGCTTCTGGTTCGACCGGCGCTGGCACCTCTAATTCATCCACCGGCTCGAGCGATTCGTCCGTTGGCACCGGCTCTAACAACGGCTCCGGCTCTGACGCAACCCCTGGTTCCGATGCTTCCAAGGATGACTCGAATAAGGCGCCGGACGTTCCCGTTGCTTCGCCGGACAAGAAGCCTTCTTTCTCCGAGCAACTTGGCTCTACGCTGGGCTCTTCGCTGATGGCTGGCGTCAATAACGGCTCGACCCAGAACAAGGGCAACTCTGATCAGGTTTCCACGGAAAAGATCGAAGCCGCAAAGGGCGACTCCAAGGACAAGGCTTCCGAGAAGACCGAATCCGATAAGGGTTCTAGCTCTGAGGAGAAGAGCGACAAGTCCGAACAGAAGAAGGACGAGGATAAGAAGTCTGAATCTGAGGAGAAGGACAAGAGCAAGGCCGAGGGCGAAAAGAAACAGTCCGAAGACGACGACAAGAGCGGTGCTGACAACCAGGTCCAAGAGCAAAATGACTCCAAAACGGTGACCACCACGACCACGACGACTACAACTACCAAGTCCTCGGGCGGCAACATGCCCAAGACGGGCGATCTGATTGTGATGGCGAGCCTTGCCAGCGCGAGCTTGGCCACACTGGGCGCTACGTCTATCGTAAGTGGTAAGCATAAGCTCGATCAGCAGAAGAAGGCTTCTGGGGAGGACGGCTCGGAGGAGTAATCTTCTAGATCGTTTTCTATAAGAGTTTGGGACGGGGTCCGGTGCGGCGGCATCGGGCCCCGTTTTTGTTGTGCAACGATTTGTTATGCCCCCTCGGGGGTCTGCTGCTACCGTTGCCCGAAACGTTTGCATGTCGATATTGTTGCGCTCTACCCGCTCGCTACAATGGGCATCGTGCTGCGTTAGAAGGAGAGTTTACGGTGTCTGAACAGGCGAATTATGGTGTTGCTCATGCGTTTGGCGCACGGTTGCTCAGTTATGCGGATAACGCAGCTCTGCCGGTTGATGTACACGACTTTTCCGATGCAATCAATCGGTGTTTACTCGTCGATAAGACTATGTTTATTGCCGATATATTGGACAGCGAAGCACCTGTTGCGGTTTGCTGTCGGCCCAAGGGTTTTGGCAAGAGCATGAATCTATCGATGCTCAAATGCTATTTGGAACGACCTGATCACCGGCGGCCGGATCGAAGCCCGTTCGTCGGCTCCCAGATTTGGCAGGCGGGCGGCGGTCACTATCGTGATGAGTACGCGTGTTATCCGATCATCACGCTCGACTTTTCAGCTGCCGCTGCGGGGCGCGACGCCGATGCTGCGGCGGCTATTCGCAGCGCTGTCGCGAACGAGTGCGCCCGATTGCTGCCGCTGCTTGCCGCACCTGATCTGTCAAGACGTGAAGTCCGTCTTATCGAGAGGGCGGCGCGTGGGGTGGCCAGCGATAAGGAGATCGATGCGGCGCTTGGCGTGCTTATCAAGCTGCTCCAGGCAGCTTTCGATGAGCAGGTTGTTCTTCTGATAGACGACTACGACGCGGTATGTCCAAAGCGTTTGGACGCTAAGGACGACGGTAGCGTGGATTCCCTAGAGTCGCTCAGCCGAATGTTGTTCGACACCATTGCCGATGCCGGCGACTCGTTGCGATTGACGTGTCTGATGGGCGAGCGCCCCGGTCATGCCGAGTTTGCGTTGTCCCAACGTGGGGTTTCCTATCGGTCGGCGACAGCGTTGTCGAGTTGGTGTGATCGATGGTTCGGTTTTTCGGACGACGAAGTCCAAGTGCTGTTGGATTGCATCGGTCGCAACGGCTGTCTGGATGACGCGCGTGAGTGGCTCGAGGGCTATCTGTTTGGTGGTTTTTATTGCTCGAGCCCGGAGCGCGTGGTGGACTACGCACAGCGCGATTGCGTCGCGCCCGTTCGGGCGGATCTGTATGGTTACGCCGACCGTCTGAGCGCATGCGTCGGTGACTGGAATCTCATGCGCCTGTCCGCATTGTTCGATTTGGTTGAGCCGCATGGGTTTATTGAGGCGCCAGTGCATGTGCATGCCGAGGAGGTCGATGCCGCCAAGCCCGAAGATATCTGGACTGCGCTGTATCTGTCTGGATTTCTTACGACGGACATGACAGGGCATTCGGAGGACGGCGCGTGCCTTCGTTCCCTGCGCCTGCCTAACAACGAAGTGCGTCAGGCGCTCCGTCTTGTAATTCTGGAATGGTTTGAGTGCGCCGTTGAGGACGTTGGAGTTATCGACTCGTTCCATGACGGGTTGTGTCGAGGAGACGAGGACGCTGTAAAGCAAGCTTTGAGCTGTGCTATCGGCGATCTGGGCATCGATGTGGACAAATCAGATATGCCGACAGCCTATCATCTGGCGCTGCAGGGGCTTTGCTTTGGACTGTCCGGCTATTGCAATCCCAGCTCCAAGCGAAGTGGCGTCTCGGATCGCTGGGATATCCAGGTGATTCCCACCGGTCGGGTGTTTGACGTGGCCGACACGCTCGGCATGCTCGATGAGCGACCGCTCATTACGATCAACATGTTGTATGACCCTGGCGTCGATGCCCTGGGCCTGGAACTGTTAGCGGTTCAGGCGCTGCTCGACATAGAGCGCGACGGCATCGATGATATCCGCGTGCCGCGCCCCGCCGTCGGGCGCATGCGTTGGGGCTTTGGTTTTGACGGTCAGCGTGTGTCCGTGGTGTGTCAACGACTGTAGCGGCGGGCGAAAGCCCTTTACTACTCGGCGTCCTTCAGGGGCGGCATGGGCTTCCAGTTGGGATCCTTAACGATCTTGCGGGCGTCCTTCATGCCGCGACGCAGCGCCGGAATGCCGGTCTTAAAGCATTTGTCGACTGCTGCCAGACGAATGAACTCCTTGCAGAAGGTCGCGGCATTGCCCAGACGGAACAGCACGGGGTGGTAGTCGCCGTAGATCTGCATGTAGCGTGCCAGATAACCGCGGTTGCGCATGATGTAGTAGCGGTTGGTGTCGCTCGTGGAGTTGAGCTGGCGCTTGCCGGCGATATCCCAGTTAGAGACGGCGCGGGCGCGCTTGAGCACCACGTCGGCAACCACGGCGGCGGGGAAGTGCTGGCTGGCCACGTAGCCGTAGCAGGCATCGTCGCCGTAGATAAAGAAGCGCGCGTCGGGCAGGCCAATCTTGTCGACCACGCGGCGCGAGAACATGCCGCCCTCAAAGCACAGTTGGTTCATGGTGCGGTAGCCCTCGGGTCCCAAATCCCACTTGGCGATGGGGTTAGGGATGCCGAGCGAAAGGATGAGCTGGTACTGCCAAAAGAAGGCGCCGCCGTCAAAGTCCAGGCGCGAACCCTGAATGACGTCGTAACAGTCGGTCCACTTGGCCAAGCGCTCGATGCCTTCGGGGATGACGAGCACGTCGTCGTCCATCACCCAGAACCACTGGGCGCCAAGGTCGTAGGCGCATTTGGTGCCGGCGGAGAAGCCACCCGCGCCGCCACCGTTTTCAAGCTGCGGCGCGTATATAACGCGGTCGGTGCCACCCTGTGAATCGGGCTGGTCGGTGTCGATGCCCCACAGGTTGGCGAGGCGCTCGTTAAATGCGGTGCACATGGCCTCGGTCTCGCGCGAATTCTCGTTATCGACAATCACGATGCGCCAGGGCGTTGCCGTGAGCTCGGTCATGGAGTCGAACAAGTTGGCCAGGAGTTCCTGGCGCTTGTACGTGACGACAACGATGGCGAGCTTATCGATGGGGGCGGGAAGGGTTGAAGGCATGGGGCAATATATCCTTTCACGCGCGGCGCGCGAGCGCTGCGCGGAAGCTATCGAATACGTCCTTGGGACTGTCCTATTGTAAAGGCTCGGCGCACCTTGACGGCAAGCTTTGAATAAAACGCAGGAACCTGCCACGGGCCCGCCGCATGACGTGCGGCTACTTTGCCCGCAAGAGGCTCCATAGATTATATAAACGTCCGCTGGCGCGCTGACCCTTTGATACCATGAAACGACAGGTATTTCCTAAGGAGCACATTTGTCTACTAACGCCTCTGGCAGCCCTGTTCTGTCGCTGCTTATTCCCATTTACAATGTTCAGCGCTACCTGCGCGAGTGTCTCGATTCCGCCCTGGCGCAGACGCTCAAGGATATTGAGATCATCTGCATTAACGACGGGTCGACCGACAACTCGCCGGCGATTATCCGCGAGTATATGGAGCGCGATGGGCGCGTCAAGATGATCGACAAGGCCAACAGCGGCTACGGCGACTCGATGAACCACGGTCTGGAGATGGCGCGTGGCAAGTACGTTGGCATCTTGGAGTCCGATGACTTTATGGCGCCCGACGCACTCGAAAAGCTTGTCTCGGCCGCCGATAGCAATAATGCCGACTTTGCGAAGGCGAACTTTGATTTCTACTGGTCTAAGCCCGAGGAGCGCCGTTCGCTGCACGAGATGTTTAAGGCAAGGGATTGTGGCAAACCGGTGCATCCCAGCAATACGACGCAGTTCTTTAAGCAAAAACCGTCGATTTGGTCGGCCGTGTACCGTCGTGATTTTCTTGAGCGCAACGGTATCAAGTTCCTGCCGACTCCGGGGGCATCCTTTCAGGACACGTCATTTGCCTTTAAGGTAATCGCGTGTGCCGAAAAGGCTATTTACCTGCATGATGCCGTGTTGTCGTATCGCCAGGACAACGAGAATTCCTCGGTCAATTCTTCGGCTAAGGTCTTTTGCGTCAATACCGAGTATGCCGAGATTGAGCGTTGGATTCGAGAGGATTATGCCCGTGACCACGCAAGTGATGACGTCGCGCGCATGCTCAAGTTCAATCAGCTCATTAAGTACGATTCGTACATGTGGAACTACGTGCGTCTAGCGCCTAAGTTCTATAAGGAGTTCCTGGTTCAGATGGCCAAGGAGTTCCAAGCGGCCTTGGACGCGGGGGAGTTTTCGCTTGACGATCTCAAGCCGTGGAAGCGCGCAAATCTCGCTGCCATCCTCAAAGATCCTGAGGGCTGGGTTGACGAGCATCCGAGTTTTGCGACGGATGGTGCCTTGGGGCGTGCTAAGTATTACGCCTCGGTTGGAGGCCCAGGTGTGGTTGCTGCCTTCCTCATCGAATCGCTGAGGGGGTAGGTCGACATGGGAGAGACTTTGACCCCCAAAGCGACCATTGTCGTTCCCGTCTACAATTCGTCGCGCTCCATTCAGCGATGCCTTGATTCGCTGTTGGTCCAGTCTGAGTGTTCGATTCAGGTTGTCTGCGTCAACGACGGTTCGACTGATGATTCGTTGAACGTGTTGCGCCAGATCGCGCAGGCCGACGATCGCGTACTGGTGATTGACCAGGAAAACGCGGGCGTTTCGTGTGCTCGAAATGCCGGTATCGATGTCGCCGAGGGCGAGACCGTCTTTTTTGTGGACGCCGACGATTACATCGATGCCCAGACGGTCGAGCGCGTGTTGCATGCCATGGAGTCTGCGGATGCCGAGGCCGCCGTTTTTGGCGGCGTCTGTGAACCTGCCGATGCTGCCCCCAAACGCGTCCAGCAACTCATGAGCCCCAAAGCTGGTACCTTCGGCGCCCGCGATCCCCAACTGCTGTTCCATTCGAATGCGCAGCCCTATGCCTGCCGTGCGGCTTTTTCGCGCGAGCTGCTCAATCGCGAAGGCATTCGCTTCGCCCCCGGTTTGGCTTTGGGCGAGGACGTCGTCTTCCAATTTGCGGCTTATGCGCTTGCCCGCAGGACCGTCGTCATGCCGGACAAGTTCTACCACTACGTGATGGAGAGCGAATCGGCGACGCACGAGTTCAACAGTGCCGAGGCGCGCGCCAAAAAGCTTGACGCCCACATGAGGATGCTCGAGGAGGTCTTGGAGGACTGGGCGGCCTACGGTCTTTTGGACCTGTGTCCCGGCGAGCTGATAACTTGGTTTTTGGACCTAATTGTGTTCGACCTGGCGCGCTTGGATGCCGATGACTTCCATCGCGTGGCGGCTCGCGTCAACATGGACCTCGCGACGTTTTTGGGAACGGTGTGGGCGGATATGCCTGCTAAGGGCGCCGTTCGACGTGTTGCCCACAAGCTCGTTGCGGCGACCTCGGGCGTTTCGATGGCAGACGCCGCGCTGTTCTATCTTTCGACCCGCGGTCTCAAAGCCTGCCTGGAGCGCTTTATCTAATTCCAGGCGCTGCCGCCCGCCGCAACTCGGCTGCTAAAATAACCCTGTTACACGCTATCCAACAGGAGGTTCTCTTGCAGAACTCTGATACCCCTAAAGTTTCGCTGCTTGTCCCCATTTGCAATGTCGAGCGCTATCTGCGCGAGTGCCTCGATTCCGCCGTGGCGCAGACGCTCAAGGACATCGAGATCATCTGTATCAATGACGGCTCCACCGATAGCTCGCCGGATATCATCCGCGAGTACATGGAGCGCGACCCCCGTGTAAAGATGATCGACAAAGCCAACAGCGGCTACGGCGACTCGATGAACCGCGGTCTGGAGATGGCGCGCGGTGAGTACGTGGGCATTCTTGAGTCCGACGACTTTATGTTTGAGGATTCGCTCCAAAAGCTGGTCGCCAAGGCCGATGCTGAGCATGCCGATGTGGTAAAGGGCGACTTTTATCTGTATTGGTCCACGCCCAGCGAGCGCCGTGAGCTGTTTGGGATCATCGGCGAGTATATGACGGGCGCCGCGTATCGCCCCGTCGATCGCCCGGGCATCTTCTACCGCAAACCTTCCATTTGGTCGGCCATCTATCGGCGCGAGTTCCTCAACGACAATCAGATTCGGTTCCTTCCCACGCCGGGCGCCTCGTATCAGGACGCAGGCTTTAACTTTAAGGTTTGGGCATGCGCCGAGCGTGCAGCGTTTATCGCGGACCCCATTTTGTGCTATCGCCAAGACAACGAGAAGAGCTCAGTTAATTCGCTCAACAAGGTATTTTGCGTGTGCGACGAATACGCCGAGATGCAGCGCTTTTTGGATGAACGTCCCGAGCTCAAGGTTCAGCTCCAGGGCATTTTAATGCGCATGAAGGTCGATACGTATCGCTGGAATGACGAGCGTCTGGTCGATGAGCTGCGCGAGCAGTTTTGGGAGAAGGCTTCGCCCGAGCTCAAGGCCGATTGGGATGCCGGTCGCTTTGATCTGTCGCTGTTCGATCCGCGCGGCGAGACCGACTTGCGCCTGATGGTCAAGTCGCCCCGTGCTTATATCGATTCGCGCTTTGACTTTAAGAAGCCCGGCAAGCTCAATACGTTTAAGCACTACTTTAAGATTGGCGGCCTGCCGCTGGTCTGGCGCGTGCTGACGTATCAGCGCACCTACGGCGATAATCCGCACCCCGATGACGTTCTGGCCGCACAGTAGGAGCACTTGACTATGGCTACTTCCAAGATTTCTGTTGTCGTTCCCATCTATAACGTGGAGGAGTGCCTGGCCTGGTGCCTGGACTCCCTGCTTGCGCAGGACATGCCCGATTGGGAAGGCGTGCTGGTCAACGATGGCTCGCCGGATGGGTCGCGCGACATCGCCGCTGCCTATTGCGAAAAGGACTCGCACTTTACGCTGATTGATAAACCCAACGGTGGTTTGTCGAGCGCCCGTAACGCGGGTATCGCTGCGTCCTCGGCTCCTATCGTCGCGTTTTTGGATTCCGACGACCGATTTACGCCCGATGCATGCCGTGTGATCGTCGATGCCTTTGGGCGCGAGGACTGTGATGTTTTGACCTTTGGCGCGAACCCGTATCCGCTCGAGGCGGGGTATCCGTGGCTTAATCGGGTTTTGAGTCCGCGGGACGTTTCTTTTCATGGATATAGTTTCGAATTATTATTTAAAGAGGATTCGCGTCCCTTTGTGTGGCGGACTGCCTGCAGACGTGATTTTCTGGCGAATAACGCTATTCAGTTTGATGAATCTATCTGCTATGGCGAAGATCAAGTTTTCGAAATGGCGATATATGGTCGTTCGCGAAAAACAACGCTGATTTCGAATAAATTGTATGACTACCGTGTGGCGCGCAAGGGCTCGCTCATGGACACCATGCGCTACGACGACGAGACGCGTCTGCTGGAGCATGTGAAAATATATTCCGCGGTGTTGGCCGACTGGCATCGAGATGGCCTTGACACGCAGCATGTCGATGACCTGGCATACTTCCTGTGTGATTTGGTGCTGTACGATGCAATAAGGTTGCTGGGTACGGGCTGCGGCAAAGTGTTCGACGCTGTATCTACGGTGCTCGCTGGTTCCGCTATGGGGAGCGATGCCGCGCTTACGCGATGTGCTCCTTCTGTTGCTGCTATGGTGCGCGCAGCGCGTGCTAACAAGGCGCCCAGCGTCCGTGCGTGCAGGAGGCTCATGTTTGAGTACGACGTTTTTAGGTCTGGGCTCCTTCGGGCGTGCAAACGCATGGCCGCGAATATCCTGGGAAAGAGAGATTTGTAGATCGGAGCGGCCATGTCTGTTGTCTTGCTAGATCATCGTCGTCACTACATTCTGTTCGTTGCTGTGGCCTGCCTGAGCGTTTTGTTGGGCGGGCCTTCTTATCCCGGGTGAGAGCGGGGCTCTAGCCATATTTGAATGTGGAGGCGAATGGGGCTAGTCAAATATATATTTCGGT
Source organism: Coriobacteriaceae bacterium (assembly GCA_905209215.1). Taxonomy (GTDB): domain Bacteria; phylum Actinomycetota; class Coriobacteriia; order Coriobacteriales; family Coriobacteriaceae; genus Collinsella. The sequence goes on from CAJLRY010000004.1 coordinate 29,629, forward strand.
TTCAGACTTGAAAACGCTTGAATTCACCAGTTGTTAGTTTAAAAATAACATATAGATTCCGCCGGATTCGTGGAAAGGATGTTCTATGAAAGACGTTCGAAGGAGATGGCGCGGGCTAAAGGCTTTCGGGTTGGCCGCATTTGCAACTGCCTGCCTTACTTGTGCTCCATTGACCGCAAAAGCAGGTCTTATTGGCGGTGTTGGAGGGGGTAGCGCCTCGGTAGACGAGCCCACGGAATGGTGCGTTGGCGATAACCGTCCGATTTCTTACTGGGGATATGACGGTTGGAACGGCACTCAAAATGAACAGATGTCTGGCCCTCTTACGCGGTATAGCGTCGAGTGCAATGCCGGGGGGACTGCTCACAGAGATTTTCTAGTAGGCTTAAACTCTATCGATAAGAGCGCCTCGCGGACCGATCCTTCTGGAGTTACATCACGTCCCGCAGGTACATACTATTTCAACAAAGATGGTTTAATGCAGACCGGACTCGTTCGGTTCGAGGACGGCAACCTTCGCTATTTCGATCTCGAGACTGGCGCCATGGTCACGAACCAGTGGCATAAGGATTACGAAGCCGTCTGGTACTATTTTGGCGCTGACGGGACCGCAGTTTCGGGCTGGCAGTCTATCGGTGGGGACAAGTACTACTTCTACCCCGAAAGCCATGATATGGCATACGGCCGAGTTCAAATTGACGGCAAGAACTACTTCCTGAACACCCCTGGCGCCAATGCTGATGGCCGTATGCAGCACAGCGGCTGGTTCTATGACTCCATTTACGGTAAGTGGTCCTACGCGACCTCCAGCGGCGAGCTTCTGACCGGTTGGCATAAGCTCGGCGGGGCTTGGTACTATTTCAACGAATCTGGGGTTATGCTGACTGGCTGGATCAACGATTCGGGTACCTGGTACTACACCAATGCCTCCGGTGTGATGGCCACTGGTTGGCTTAACATCGGCGGTGCGTGGTACTACCTCGATGGTTCGGGCGCCATGGTTGCTAACGGCTGGCGCAGCCTGGGCGGCTCCTGGTACTGGTTCGGCGATTCCGGTGCAATGGCCACTGGCTGGTTCTTGGCAGGCGGCTCTTGGTACTATGCGAGTGGTTCGGGCGCCATGGCAACCGGCTGGCTCAGCAATGGCGGCACGTGGTATTGGCTCAGAGGTTCGGGCGCTATGGCCTCTAACTCTTGGGCCAACGTTGGTGGAGTTTGGTACTGGTTCGACGATTCCGGCGCGATGGCCACCGGCTGGCGTCAGATCGGAGGCGCCTGGTACTACTTTAGCGGTTCCGGCGCTATGGCCCATGATGCCTGGGTTGGCGACTACTACCTCCAGTCTTCCGGTGCCATGGCTACGAATGCCCGGATCGGCTCCTATTATGTCGGCGAGGACGGTAAGTGGATTCCGGGCTACGGCCTAGTTTGGTATAAGAACGGTAGCAATGTTTACCATACGCATAAGTGCCGTACCGTTGGTAAGGACGCAAAGGGCTATTCGCAGATCTCTATTCAGGAGGCCCAGAGGCGTGGTGCTTCACGAGAGTGCAAAAACTGCCAGCAAATTGGCTAGCACATTACTGAGTTAGTTTTGATTGAGACCCCGTTGCCCTGAGGTGACGGGGTCGCTGCGTGATTGGATACCGTGCTGCTATGAAGAAATGCTCATTCGGGGTGCTGGTCTTTTCCGGCCTTGTTTCTTTGGGGCTCCTTTTGAGTTCGCCCTCGATGTTATACGCCCTTGATTCGAATAACACTGACGAAGGTTCCGCATCTAACGTTGCTATTGCTTCTGTTGAGTCAGTCATTGATGTTCAGCGCGAATCGACCTTCGCTGTCGAGCAGAACTCTCAGGTGGATAATGAGACCCCTTCTGAGGTTTCGAATCAAATTGTTTGGCATCAGGGGTGGATATCACCCGAAGAAGGGGCTGGTTTTTGGCGTTGGGGCTTGTCCGACGGAACGATCGCTGTTTCTTCTTGGAGACATATAAACGGTAGCTGGTACTGGTTCGACGACGAAGGTCGAATGGCTCAGGATGGATTGGTCCAAGTCGGGGGTGCGACTTATGGATTCTCCTCTTCGGGTGCAATGCGTGTCGGCTGGTACCTAGATTCTACGGGCTCCACTTCTGCTTGGCGTTATTTCTCCAGTTCTGGCGCCATGGTAAAAGGCTGGCTTTCAGACGGCAACAACTGGTATTGGCTGGATGATGAAGGCAAGATGGTCCACGACTCGATGCTGCAGATCGGGGGAGCCACGTATGGATTCTCCTCTTCTGGCGCAATGCTTATCGGATGGCATCTTGATGTTTCCGTCTGGCATTATTTCTCCGGCTCTGGCGCTCTGGTAAAGGGCTGGCTCTCGGATGGGGGTCGTTGGTATTGGCTTGATCCTGCAGACGGTTCTATGGTCACCGGGCTGAATGAATGCAATGGCACCTCTTATATCTTTAACAGTTCAGGGTCCATGCTCTCCTCCCAGTGGGCGCTTATTGACAACAACTGGTATTACGCTGACTCCAACGGCTTGCTGCATGGAGGCTGGTTACTTCTGGGGAATTCTTGGTATTACTTGGATCCAGGAAGCCATATTATGCTCACGGGCTTTATGCAAGTGGGCTCGTCCACCTATTTCCTTACGAGTTCAGGTGCCATGGCAACAGGCTGGGCACTTGCTGATGGTACTTGGTATTACGCCGCATCAAACGGAGCTATTCAACGAGGGCGATGGATAAAGTCCGGAAGCGCCTGGTATTACCTTGATGATGTATCCGGCGCAATGCGTACTGGTGAATTTGCGGTAGGAAGCACGCGCTATTTTTCTTATGATTCCGGTGCGATGGCATCTTCGTGCTGGATCAACTTGAGCGACGGTATTTCATGGGCGAATTCGTCTGGAGCACTGAGCGAGCCGTTGCCTACTTCATCTGATGGATCTCCCGTAGTCGCTGATCGAGCCGACTTGTCTTCATTGCCAGGTACGATTCATATTGGAGATGCGGTTTTCTATGTGGATGCAAGCGGTGCCGTCAATGTGACATCTGGATGGATTATGTCGAATGGAGCTTCTGGCGAAAGCGACAATACTTGGTACTACGCATCTTCCAATGGTGTCCTTAAGTCTGGGTGGCAATATGTCAACGGTGCGTGGTATTGGATGGACCCTTCCACGTTCAAGATGAAAACTGGATGGCTTAATGACGGCGGTACGTGGTACTGGCTTCAGCCTTCGGGTGCCATGTTTGCTAACGGGTGGCTGAAAATCGATGGCGTTGACTATTACTTCAATGCAAGTGGTGCATGGTTGAATACGTCTGGCTCTGTTTTGGGGGTTAATAGGTCCAGTCTGGTCAATTGGCTTATGAGCCACGAAAACGACGGCTATTACCGTGGAACACGCTACGATACACATCTTAGCCAAGAAACATGCATGTATCCAAAGGGTGATCCTCGCTGGGATGGGTATACCGGTATGAACTGCGGAGGATTTGTATCGCACGCATATATGAAAGCGGGCGGGAATTTAGCTCCCATTGCCGCCGAGCAGAGCCATTCTCCTTGGAGTGGAGGTCCCGGAAGGGGCGGCTGCGTAAACGCTTATCGTTGGTACGGCTACGCTATCGATACGTGCGCGAACGTGACTTATTTCAACTCTATTGATGAGTTACTGCGTAGTGGTTTGGCTCGTAAGGGGGACATTGTGTTCTTCAATCCTTACAACCCATATGCGGACGATAGCCACATTGGCTTTTTCTGGGGCAATTCGCCGAGCGAAAATTTGTTCTGGCATAGTGATGGTTATGGAAATCGCATCTCCGGTTTGACCGCATTGGGCCCATCGAAAGTAATACTGATCCGTTAGAATTCCGATTTGTAGGGGACTCTCTGGGTCCCCTACCTTTTTGACATCTGGTTTGAAAGTTTATTTGAAGTCGGTATTCTTGTGGGTAAGAGAGGGGGCAATGAGCCTTCGGGTTCAACCCTGCGGTAAGTTCCTATTTTCTTTGCAGCATTACGCCCAACTATTTATTGTTCTAGATGGCGTCTTGTCCTGTTAGATGTTCGGGATTCTTTCATAGCTATGCTGTAAGCTAGACGCAATCAAGAGCGAATGACGAGGTTTACATGAACAAACATCTTAAGCTGTTTTCGACATTGTTGGTGCTGATGCTCCTTGCATCCGTTTCTATGTTTGTATGCCCTGCGGATGCAGAGGCTGCTCAGACTCTGGTTGAGAATTCTTGGCGTTACGAGGGTGGACAATTAGTTTCAGATGATGCTTCTTCCGAAGAAGGCGGAATAGCTTTATTGTCTATGGACGCTCTTCCCGATGGGGTTACAGCTCAGGGCATTGACGTCAGCGAGCACCAAGGGCGTATTGATTGGGACGCAGTTAAAGCTTCTGGCATCGATTTCGCTATTCTGCGCGTTGGGTTTGGCGCTCCGTCTTTCGGCGGTCGAGTTGACTATCAATTTAATCGAAATATTTCTGAGTGCGAGCGGCTCGGAATTCCATACGGCATCTATATCTATTCATATGCTTTTGATAATCAGCAGGCAGCCGATGAGGCGTCCATGGTGATTGACTGCCTATCCGGACACAATCCTAGGCTACCGGTGTATTACGATCTTGAGGACAGCAAAATTATTGCAGATGGTCGTCAATCCGGAATTGCATCTAGAGCTCAGACATTCTGTAATAAGATTTCTGCTGCTGGATATAAGCCAGGCATTTATGCAAACCTAAATTGGTTTAACAATATATTGACCGACCCTGTATTTAAGAGCGGTTCTTGGGATCATTGGATTGCTCAATACAACTCCCAATGCCACTATACCGGCAGTTACAGCTTTTGGCAGTATACAAGCAGCGGAAAAGTTTCTGGTATTAGTGGAAACGTTGATATGAATTACGCGTATGTTGATGTCTCTCTTTATTATTGGCAGTTAAAAGAGGGCACTTGGTATTACGCAACCTCTGACGGCAAAGCGTATACCGGATGGTTGCGCCAAGGCGGAGCTTGGTACTGGCTCGACCCCTCCACCCATGCCATGGCAACCGGCCTGCACGAGTGCAACGGCTCCCTGTACTGGTTTAATTCGTCCGGCGCTATGGCGACCGGGTGGGTCCTCGACGGCGGGACCTGGTACTACGCGACTGGCTCCGGCGCGCTGGCGCGCGGCCCCGTATCCGTCGGCGGCGTGCCCTACTGCTTCGATACGAAGAATGGGGCCATGCTGACGGGCTACCAGACCGATGCGCAGGGCGTCCGCCGCTACTTCGGCAGCTGCGGCCCCCTTAACGGCTGGGGCCTCGTCGACGGCTCCTGGTACTGGTTCGCTGACGGTATCGCCTCGACCGGCTGGATTCGCACCGGCGGTTCCTGGTACTGGCTCGATCCCGAGGCGGGCGGCGCCATGGCGACGGGCCTCCATGTGTGTAACGGCGCAGCGTACTGGTTCAACGCCTCCGGCGCCATGGCGACCGGGTGGGTGCTCGACGGCGGGACCTGGTACTACGCGACGGGCTCCGGCGCCCTCGCCTCCGGCTGGCTCAACCTAAACGGTACGTGGTACTGGCTCGATCCCTCGACGCACGCCATGGCCACCGGGCTCCATGGGTGCAACGGCTCCATGTACTGGTTCAACGGCTCCGGCTCGATGGCGACCGGATGGGTCCTCGACGGCGGCACCTGGTACTACGCGACGGGCTCCGGCGCCCTCGCCTCCGGCTGGGCCTACGTCGGCGGCGCCTGGTACTGGCTTGACCCCTCGACGCACGCTATGACTACGGGTGTTCAAGAAATCGATGGGGTGAAATACTCTTTTGCTAGTAATGGCGCTTGGCTCGGCTAGCAACTCTTCTTTAATTGCTTTTTTCTAATTACATATTGCTCTTAGCTATCCATTTGTAGACTATGTTTATATAAAAATTGGTTACTACCGGGGGCTGCACATGGCAAGGAAAAAGCGAATAACATTAATCCTAATCATTCTTTCAACTCTACTGCTCGCTGGACCCGGTATGGTTGATATCGCGAACGCAGAACCCATAAGCTCCTCTATCCCTACTGATTTTGAGCGGCAATCCGTCCCCTCGACTCTTTCTCCTTCAGATCCAATCGATGATGGTCCTGCTCAAGAATCCGTTAAATGGAATCTGGGTTGGAATTCGTTTGACGGCAACTGGTTCTATGTGGATTCAGTCAATCCGGTCTCGTTGCATTCTGGCTGGCTCCATACCAATGGGGCCTGGTATTGGCTCGACCCCTCGACGCATGCCATGGCCATCGGGCTCCATGAGTGCAATGGCTCCGCGTACTGGTTTGACGCCTCCGGTGCGATGGCGACCGGATGGGTCCTCGACGGCGGTACCTGGTACTACGCGATGGGCTCCGGCGCCCTCGCCTCCGGTTGGGCCTACGTCGGCAGCGCCTGGTACTGGCTCGACCCCTCCACCCATGCCATGGCAACCGGCCTGCACGAGTGCAACGGCTCCCTGTACTGGTTTAATTCGTCCGGCGCTATGGCGACCGGGTGGGTCCTCGACGGCGGGACCTGGTACTACGCGACTGGCTCCGGCGCGCTGGCGCGCGGCCCCGTATCCGTCGGCGGCGTGCCCTACTGCTTCGATACGAAGAATGGGGCCATGCTGACGGGCTACCAGACCGATGCGCAGGGCGTCCGCCGCTACTTCGGCAGCTGCGGCCCCCTTAACGGCTGGGGCCTCGTCGACGGCTCCTGGTACTGGTTCGCTGACGGTATCGCCTCGACCGGCTGGATTCGCACCGGCGGTTCCTGGTACTGGCTCGATCCCGAGGCGGGCGGCGCCATGGCGACGGGCCTCCATGTGTGTAACGGCGCAGCGTACTGGTTCAACGCCTCCGGCGCCATGGCGACCGGGTGGGTGCTCGACGGCGGGACCTGGTACTACGCGACGGGCTCCGGCGCCCTCGCCTCCGGCTGGCTCAATCTAAACGGCGCCTGGTACTGGCTCGATCCCTCGACGCATGCCATGGCTACGGGTGTTCAAACTATTGGATCATGTGAATACATATTTAATAACTCTGGCAAGATGATGGCTAATTGCTGGTCAAACGGTGATGGGTCTTGGATGTATCATTCGTCATCCAGCGGCGCAATTGACCTTAAAGGCATCATGACCGATTCGGGAATCCAGTTGATTGACGATGGCGGGAATGTTAGAACTGGCTGGATTGAGAGTCAGGGTTCTCGATATTATTGTTCTGCTGATGGGGTAATTCTGACTGGATGGCAGCAAATAGCTGGGTCTTGGTATTACTTTAACTCGGATGGTCGAATGGCGACCGGCTGGCTTAACGATGGCGGTAACTGGTTCTGGCTAGATTCCGCTTCTGGCACAATGAAAACGGGATGGCTTTCCCTTGGGGGCACATGGTATTACCTTGATGCCGCACGTGGGGGAGTAATGCTGAGCAATGGTTGGTATTGGATCGGCTCTACTGACTACAAGTTCAGCTCATCCGGCGCAATGGTTGGCGCTTGGGTCGATGTCCCGTGCTATTCGCAGTACCCGGAACTTCCTACTGGCTGTGAGTCGGTTGCCCTTACAAACTTGCTTAACTACTATGGTTTCGGTTTAGGTAAGACGATTATTGCGGATTATTACTTGCCCAAGGGAAGCAACGGCAACTTTGTTACCGCCTTTGATGGCAACCCAAGGCGTAGCAGCGGGGGTCTCATGGGATGCGTCGCCCCTGCGATTACTATTGCTGGCAATAGCTTTCTGCGTGCTGCTGGAAGTGGCAAGCAGGCAAAAGACGTCTCTTTCTCGTCAATTTCTTCCATTAAGAACAGACTGACCTGTGGTCAACCTGTTGAGATGTGGAATACCGAGTGGGGAAGTTGGCCAGGAGGCCGTTATGCTGCACGTTGGTATAATGGGCATTCTTATGGCCTGTGGGGCGGTAATCATGCCGTAGTCCTTAAAGGCTATGATGACGAGCAGGGAATTGTCTATCTTTCGGATTCGATTAACGGCAATGTTACGCGAAATGCCCAGGTGTTCTTCGGCACGTGGCAACAGATGGATAGTCAGGCCGTGGTAATTGAATAGCCATGATGCTAAAAGGGGAGAGCTCGACGATCTCTCCCCTTTTACTACATTGTTAATCAAGCTAAGCCGTCTTATTACGTCCAAATAGTTCGTCCCAGTTACTGGCTGCCAAAACTGTTCCGCATACGATTACAACGCAGCAGATTACGGATGCCATGTCGGGAATTGTTCCAAGTAAGATCAGGCCAAAGACCACCGACCATGCCGAATAGGAGATATTTAGAGCCATCGCTCGCGCTGCTCCGATTGCCGCAATGCCCTTGTAATAGAACAGATAGGATGCAGTTCCTGCGAGTCCGGCGAGTGCAATAATCAATGTGGGCATGCTCGGGATAGCGCCCAGCGTGAAATGCCATGCTCCGAAGAGGGGGAGTACGAGCACTCCATAAACAAGCGCACTTGTAGTTTCGCGGATTTGCAAAGCCGTTTCGTCATCAACGGCATCATCTTTCATTCCCCATGCGCACAGCACCGCTTCGGATCCCCATCCGATAACGGCAAGCACCGCGCCGAGTAAGCCGAGAGGGGCATTTGCAATCTCGCTCGACCCGGCCGATAGATAGCCCATCGTCATTACGCCGCAAAGAGCAACGAGAAGGGAAAGAATCTGTCCTTTGCCCATTTTCTCCTTCAGCAGCACGAAAGAAAGGAATGCTCCGACAGCGGGATAGAAGGCGGAGATGATTGCCGTATAGGCAGCTCCAATGTTATTAATTGCCAATACGTAGCCGGTCATCCCGATAGGCCCACCGAGCAGAGCGCCGGCGATGACGACCTTGCCCGAACGAGTTTTAAGTGCAGCGAGCGTGTCTTTTAATCTGCCTCTAACTCCCATGTAGCCAAAGAGCCAGATTGCACAGAAGGCATCATGGAGAAAGGATCCCGCAATGGAGGCGCATGCAAGCGCTTCCGCCGATCCAATATAGGGCGCAAGCGCCAAGCCGATTCCAAGAATGACTGTATCAAGGCCCCAAAGAAGACCGCTAAAAAAGCCGAATTGCATCGTTACTCACCTTCCCGATAGATCTCCAGTGCCTTTTTGAGGTATTTGGCACCGTAATTAAAGTAGATATAGAGCCATTCGCCCACGAAGTCGCCTTCGGCTTCTTTCAGAAGAGACCAGAGGTACCAGCACCATCCTGCAAGGGCAATGTGCGCATAGTTATGCGCAACTTCGTTGTTTGTTGCCTTGCGCCCAAAATATGCATCAAGCGCGCGGTCGACTTCATCTTCGGAAAGCTCACAGCAGACACTGCAAGTTCCAAAATCGTTCGCGTAATCGCTCATGCCAGCATATTCCCAGTCAATGAGATAGTACTTGTCGTTTTCATCGATAAGAAAATTGAGGTAGAAGAAGTCATTGTGACAAAGGCATTTTGGCGCATTGTCGTCCTGAACAAAGTGCTCCAATTCATCGATTTCGGCGGCCATTTCCCTGTAGCCTGGAATGTCGATGGGGCCTTTTTCCAGAAGAAGTGATTCGTAGCGCTTCGCTTCGAGGTAGAAGTCAAATTCGGTTTCGACATTTGCACCGCTCTCGTGAAGCGAACGACACATCCGCATCATTCGATTCATTTGGGCAGCATCATGTGGATCAGGCTGCTTTGCGTTGGGTACAAACTTCGAAATTTTCCAACCGCGCTTTGGATCCTCATGAATGAACGTATCGTCAAGGCCGAGCTCCTTGGCCTTTTTAAGCGCGGCTACTTCTCCATTTCTGTTAATAAGCAGTTCGGTTCCGACTCCCGGATGGCGGTAAACGTACTCTCCATTATTGGTTCTAAAGTGGCACGATAGGTTCGTAAGACCTTGTTTAAGGGGATAAACGTCGTGAATCTCTGATTTGGAACAGCCGAGCACTTGCTCGATGTTATCGAAAATATCGGAGTCAACGTTTTCGATAAAATGTGGATCAAAGGCACGCAGCTCATCAAGAGAATCGAATTCGTTGATCTCGCCCTCAGGATACTTCTTGATCACCATATCGAGCTCCTTGATGTGCTCGATATATAGATCTTCCCAAAGCTTGTCCGTTGTTTCGGGCTTGTTATATTCCGTTTCGAGAATCTGCTTAAATGCAAGCGAGAAGGCTTTATCAAAGTAGACATGTCCGAGCATATACCAAGCATCGGAACCGCCAATCGTAACATTGGTGATTCTGTCCATTGCTCCGGTTTGAATGCACCATTCTTTAGTGGCGCCTTCAGCATATTGAGCAGAATAAAATGCTTTCCAAACGTATGCTTCAAACGGATTGTTTAGAAGGTAATCATCGCTTGAGCAAATATAGGTGTTGCCAAGCCGCTCTTTTACGCACATAAGCGATGCGTGGTTATTTTTGGATGCATATTCGTTGTTGACGACAATCGAAACGCCGAACTTGCTTTCAAGATAGAAGAAATACTCTTTTTTATAACCGACAACGACGGTGATATTGCTGATACCCGCGCCTTGCAGCTGCCTAATCTGACGTTCAATGAGAATCTCACCACGTACTTTTAAAAGGCCTTTGGGCTTTTCATACGAAATGGGGGCAAAGCGGCTTGAAAGCCCCGCGGCCAATATCACTGCGTTTTCAACCTTATAGGGATGAAGTGCTTCGTAACCGTTGTCGGTTAGGCTGTCCGATTCGAGAAGGCCCTCATTCGTAAGCTCTTTATTTGCTGCGTTTACTGATCCAAGTGAAAGGCCAGTGCGCTCGGCAACTTCTCGCTGGCTGGCATATGGGTTCTTTAGGTATTCGTACAGAACTGTAAAGTTACGCTTGGTCAGTTCCACTGCAGGCCTCCAATTAAGATGTTCATTGCTTAGGAAAAGAATAGAATGATTGAACGACATGTTCAATCAATTGTATTTAGCTACATAGACTGAACAGAAAGTAGCGAAAATCAATCTCGAAAGGTGGATTAAAATAACTAAATAGGATATCTGGGAGGGTCGCTTATGTATCGATTCGAAAAGAAGGCCACGCTTGTTTGTGCTGCTGCGTCATTAATCACTGCTTGCTGCTTGCCTCTGAGTGCAAATGTCGCGTTTGCACAGGATTCCGTTGAGGCTCAGAGTATTGAGTCAAAAGCGGATTTTTCTTCTGTGGTTTCCGATGATTTGCAACCTGATAATTCTTCCGTCATAAAAGATGGCTGGCAACGAGACGAGTCGTCTGGAGTTTGGTATTACGGAAAAAACGGTAAACACCAAACTGGCTGGCTGCAAAGCGGGGGCTATTGGTATTGGCTTGATCCAGCCAATGATGGTGCAATGCAGACAGGATATTTCAATGTGACCGATGCTGGCGGATCGACTGCTTCGTTTTATGCGAATGACGGCAATGCCGCAACGCCTTTTGGCGCGCTATATCAGAACTGCTGGCTACGTAACTCAGATGGAAATTGGTTTTATGCCAATGCTGGAGGCGATTTAGCTGCTGATTGGTTTTATCAAGACGGCACATGGTATTACCTGGATCCTGTCACCCATATAATGCAGGTTGGTTTTGTCTACCTCGGGAGCGGGAAATACTATTTAGATGCCACTGGTGCTATGAAAACCGGCTGGATTCTCGTTGACGGGAATTGGTACTGGGCTTATTCATCGGGTGCCCTTGCTTCGTCATGGCAAACGATAGGTGGGGCTCGCTATTATTTTGACCCACAGACGTTCATCATGTTTAAGGGTCGTCAAAAGATTGATGGAAGAACCTACATTTTTGGTGACTATGGCCTCGCAAATGGATGGTACAAAGACGGAGCAGATTGGTATTACTGCTCTAACGGTATTGCGGCCACTGGCTGGAAACTCGTTAACGGCGCTTGGTATTATCTCGACCCAGCCTCCGATGGTAAGATGTCCGTTGGGTATTTAGACCTTGGCAATGCAGCTTATTATTTAAAGCCTAACGGGGCTATGGCTGTTGGTTGGGCTCAGGTCGAGGACGGCTGGTATTTCGCCTCCCGATCTGGTGCACTAATTTCTGGCTGGTATAAAGAGGGCACGAGCTGGTATTACCTGGACCCTGTTAGCCATCTCATGAAAACGGGCTTATTTGAGGTGGGCGGTAACGATTGTTTTGCAAACCAGAGCGGTAGGCTTGTGGTTTCAAGCTGGGTTACCGTTAATGACGGCGTTCAAAGATACGCTAATGATAATGGATATCTTTGCAAGGATGTGATTCGCGAAAACGGCACTATCCTAAAAACCGCTGGAGCTGATGGTTGGCAGGTTGCGTCCGGCTGGGTTAATGTTGCAAACCTTAGGTTTTACGCTGAGCCCGGAACGGGTGCCATTCATCTTGGATGGCTGCAGATTGACGGCGATTGGTATTGGCTTGATGCCGATTCTGGCGTGATGAAGACCGGATGGGTTTTTACTGGCGGTGCATGGTATTACCTAAACGCTGACGGAAAAATGGCAACTGGTTGGAAATGCCTGAATGGAACATGGTATTACCTTGAGTCCAATGGAAGCATGCACGTTGGCTGGCTTAAAGATTCGGGTAAGTGGTATTGGTTAGACGGCAGCGGCGCTATGGCAACGGGCGCAAGGACCATCGATGGCGTTCGTCGAGTTTTCTGGAGCGATGGACAGTGCGACAAAGTTGGCTGGCAAAATCCATCCCAGTATCCTCAGGTCAGTTCTTGGACTGTTCGGCTGCCTAGCTATTGCACCGGATACTTTACCTATGTGACCCCTTCTCGCATTTCTGTCGAAGCAACGCGGGAAGATTGCGTGAACGCCTTTATCCAGCGCGCCTATGAGTATATTGGTACGCAATATATTGAGCCTTGGTCTACCGCTCCCGGTGGAGCTGTTGATTGCTCTGGTTTTGTCTTGCAGTGCCTTTATGCTACTGGCATGGATATGGGTGTTTACAACCCTTATAACCATCGCTGGGATCCAAGCCAAACCTATAATTCCATGAATTGGTATCGAAGCAATATCTTTATGCCCGTGAGCACGAGCTCGATTCAACGCGGCGATGTGATTTATTACCGCGGTCATATTGCAATTGCACTTGGCGGTGGCTTGATGATTGATTCCTGGCCTCATCAAGGTGTCGGAATTCATCCTATTAGCGCAAGGGGAAATGTAATCGGCGCAGCTCGTCCGTTTATTTAATAGATTCCCTGCAAGACAGTCTGTACCGGTTGGGGGCCTGAAATGAATGCTCGGATTGATCATCGAATTTGCTGGCGAGTAATTGGCTTGATGCTATTTTCCGCCTTACTCTCAGTTACAGCCCCCGCATTTTCTTGCACTGCTTATGCCGTGGAAGAGGGGGCGGATAACGGTGCCGTAGAGCGCGACTCGACAGGAGGGCCGGGAGCATTGGTCGGTGGCGGTTGCTCTCAAGACTCCAGCGATTGTGCCGGCAAAACAACGGAAGATTCGAGCCTACAGGTTGTCGAAAGCCATGACCCGTCGACTACAGAACAACTATCTGGATGGCAATGGAACGGTTTGTCCTGGTATTACTATCTAGATGGCTGTCGTTTGACCGGAATGCAGAATATTGACGACTCGCTGTACTACTTGGACCCCGCTCGTGACGGCGCAATGAGCTGCGGCTGGATTTTTGCTGAAAATAAGTGGTATTACGCGGGTCCGTCAGGCGCTTTGGCAAGTGGCTGGCAGTTTATTGGAGACCAATGGTACTGGTTTGACTCCCTTAACAGCTGTTCTATGGCTACTGGTCGACGTGTTATTGATGGGCACCCTTATCTTCTTGGAATCTATGGGCTGATTAATGGATGGTGCCTTGATAACGGTTTATGGTATTGGGGTAGCAATGGTGAAGTCTTAACCGGCTGGCTTCAAACTGGCAATAACTGGTATTGGCTTGATCCCGCCAATGATGGTGTTATGTCTAGAGGAATCGTTTCTGTCGGTTCGTCTCGTTACTATTTATCGGATTCCGGCGCAATGGCTGTTGGTTGGGCGTTTGATGGGACGGACTGGTATTACGCTGACGGTTCCGGCGCACTTGCATCGGGCTGGCGTTTGGTGAATGGCGTTTGGTATTGGCTCGATGTCGCAAATGACAACAGAATGGCTACCGGCTTTTTTGTCATCGGATCCAATCAATATCATTTTTCTTCAACGGGAGCGCTGTCACTCGGCTGGTTTATGAGCGATGGAGACTGGTATTACGCTGAGCCTTCTCATGCGTCGGGCATTGTAAAGACGGGATGGCTGAAGGATAATAGCCAATACTATTATCTCGATCCTGCCGCCGACGGTAAAATGCTGCTAGGTCATTTTTCTGTAAATGGGAAAAGCTATTATGCAAAAGCTTCAGGCGCTGTTGCTTGTCGTGAATGGGTAGATGTCCAGGACTCGGTCCAGGATGAGCCGTCTAAGGCTTTTGCTGGTTCTGATTGCTCATTGTGTGGAGCGTTGCGTAGTGGAAAGCTATTTACAACAAACGGTGGTGGCGAATTAGCCGAAGCTCACGGGTTTGTGACGCTTGGAGGGTGCAAGTTCTATGCTGATCCAACCGATGGCTCCCCCTGCGCTGGATGGAAGAACGTTAACGGAAAATGGTACTTCTTTGATGAGACCGCTGGCTATGCACGATCTGGCTGGTTGTACAAGGATGGCTCCTGGTTCTATTTGGACCCATCTACCTACGTTATGAAAACCGGCTGGGTTGCCGTTAACGGATCTTGGTATTACTTGAATTCGTCTGGTTATATGCAAACAGGGTGGCTTAACCTGGGGGGTACCTGGTATTGGCTTGACGCTAGTGGCGCCATGGCTACTGGCTGGCGCGTTGTGGACGGATCCTGGAATTACTTCATGGCCAACGGCGCGTGGGTGTCAGACTATATGGATGCTAAGGCTCAAAGTTATTCAAGCAATACAAATTGGCTGATACTTGTCGATACGTCACGTTGCGTTACGAGTATTTACACTGGATCTTGGAATAACTGGTCCTTAAACCGTCGATATGTATGTTCGACGGGAAAAGCTAGCACGCCTACGGTGATAGGGGAGTATCAAGTCTACGGTAAGGGATACTCCTTTGGGCATGGATATACTTGCTATTACTACACGCAGTTCTATGGTGATTACCTATTCCATTCCTCACCCTACTATGTTAACAGCAATCGCGTGATGGATCCCACAATGGGGGTCCCATCCTCTGCCGGATGCGTGCGTCTTGAGATTCAGAATGCAAAATGGATTTACGACAATATTCCTTATGGAACAAAGGTTGTTACGTATTGATTATTTGGTTGATGTAACTACTTTCGCCTAATTGGCTTAACCGTTCGAGATCAGGTAAAATCTTATTATGAGAACGTGGCCCTAGCGCCCGTTTAATGAAGGGAATTCGTCCTAGAATCTGATATATGCACGACAACGCTTTAATGCGACAGAAAGAGTGAAATGTCGGGAAATCGCTATTTCAGTTTTATCAGTGCGGTTTGCATACCATTAATTAATATCGTTCCCCTTTTAAGCCCCACGGTTGCCTTCTCATTAAGCGAAGATTGTGTTGTTGAGGGTGCGATGTCTCTTTAGCTCAATCGGGGCAATAGGCATTTGTGTCATCGTATGGCGATCGCTTGGCTTTAGATTCAGCTGATTTCAAAGTGTTTATCGATTCGTCAACATATGAATACACCGGTGATACGATTTCTCCAGAGGTTTCGGTTTTTGTCGTTAACGGGTCTGCGCTGACAAGCGGAATCGATTTTGAAGTTATTTATTTGAATAATATTGCGCCTGGCCGTGCCGCTATAAGTGTAAATGGACTAGGGGATTATGCTGGCATTTTCGCGCGGCTTTCGTTTCAAATTGTTCGTTCCCCTGACAATAGCATCGCTCTTCCTGGTTCTTGGGCCTATCAAAATGGCAAATTGTGGTTGAGATATGATGCCGATGGTTGGCCGTCAAACTGTTTTTTGACTATCGGGGGAGCGGAATATTATTTTGATTCCGAAGGCTACGCAGCTACTGGCTGTAGATATCTGAGTGATGGATGGCACTTATTCTCTGAGTTCTGTGCACATTTGAAGGGCTGGGCTTCCACCGGCGGTTACTGGTCCTACCTTGACGAAACATCAGGTTCAATGAAGACCGGCTGGGTTTTAATTAATGGTAGTTGGTATTACCTGGACGGTTCTGGTGCTATGAAGACCGGATGGCTGCTCCTTGGCAATACTTGGTATTGGCTTGAGCCTTCTGGATTAATGGCTACAGGCTTTAAGCTTGTTAACGGCGTGTCGCACCATTTCTCTCAATCTGGATCCATGAACACTGGTTGGTTTGTTAACAATGGGACATGGTATTGCGCCAATGCCTCTGGAGCGATTCGTACAGGGTGTTTTTACTTCGATTCTAACTGGTATTTGCTTGATTCCAATAATAATAATAATAATGGCGCCATGCTCGAAGGATTTCAGTCTATAAATGGTAACTGCTACTATTTGGATTCGGATAGTGGCGGCGCATTAGAGTGCAACGCCTGGGTCTTCTCACAAGATGCATACGCATATTATGCGTGCAGCAGTGGCGCAATTGTATTAACGGGTGTCATGGACAGCGTGGGCTCAATTAGGCTCAACGACGCCGAAGGAAAGCCCCATAGCAGGCTGGACTCATACGCATACCAATGCGGGGGCTCGCTGGGGACACGTTGCTATTTACGTCGGTAACGGTATGGTTATGGATAACATCGGCTACATTGTGACGACATCGCTGGCCTGGTGGCTGAACTACTACCACACTACTGCTATGCCTCAGCGGGACTGGGTTTTAAATTCGCTCTTGGTATGAGATAGTCTCTGATCAGCGTGCGAAAATCGAACTCGAGGTAGTGTCGCGAAAGATGGTTTTATGGACTAATTGGCCCCTGTGTCCAGAATCCGGAATCTATCGATATCCTAGGTCGAATCCACCCTGTCGGTAAGCTCAAAGCTGGATTCGACCATCTTCCTGGCGGTCTCTTCCAGCTCAGCCCAGTCATGACAGCCCGAGGCGCCCTTCCGAAGCTCCGCGTTGTGCATCTCGGCCATCTTCCTCTCCGAGAAATAGTGCGAGTCGGACCATGCCTCAGCCTGGTCGCACAAGACGGCGCCCACGAGCCTGAGCAGCGATTTCTCCGACGGGAAGACCTGCACCACACGCGAGCGGCGCTTAATTTCCCTGTTGGTGCGCTCCTGCACGTTGTTGGTGCGCAGGCGCTTCCAGTGCGACGTCGGGAAGTCAAGGTACGCGAGCGCGTCGGGCTCTGCCTCCTCGAGCACCCTTTCCGCCCTCGGGCAGCACCCTTCCAACATCTCGCACGCTGCGTGGTACATGACCACGGCGGTGGTGGCGTCCCCGGCGTGGAAGACCGACGAGATGATGTGCCCCACGGGGCGCATCAGCTGCCAGGAGCCGACCTCGCGTATGCAGTTGCGCACCAGGTGTACGGCGCATCGCTGCTAGGCCGCCTCCTGGAAGACCTCGCCTTCCTGCAGGCGCCGAGCACCTGCCTCCAGCCGGACTCGTCGCAGCCTATCGCCGTGACCACCGCGGTTGAAGCCATGCGGCCCCCGCGGCGGCACTTGACGTAGGTCGCGTCGAGCCAGATGTGGGGATGTAGTTTCGTCGTCTGTGTAGGAATGCCGTTCCACATCGTGTTCTGGAACGGCATGGGCGAGTCTAACATCTGGTGGCGCCGCGACGCCGGATGTTAGGATTAAAAAGTACCGAGGTCCATGTCGAGCCCGGTGGTCAAGCACGATATCGGCCGTGATGTTTCGCGATATTCAGCAATGCTCAAACGTGCAAATGCCCATCTTGAATTCAAATGAAAATTTCCAAGGCTAAAAGACAAAATGATTGAGATAAAAATTGGAAAGCCAATCGGCGGTGTCTTTTATGTCGAATCCTGCAGCCTGAGTATCGAAATAGGCTTTAGATCTTGTTGTGGCATCAGATTCGCCAAGAGCCCTAATGGCCTCAGTTGCCCATGTGGCGGTACCGCAAGATAGATCGAGGAACCTAGTCTGTTTACGAACTTTCACCATTTCAGATACTCCTGTTGATACGATACAAGGTAAACCGGAGCACTGTGCTTCCACGACAGCAAGTGGCAGGCCTTCGGAAATAGAGGGGAATATAAATACATCTATTGCACTCAGAATCTTTGAAACGTCATTTCTCACTCCAAGAAACCTCACTGAGTGTGCTATTCCAAGTTCCTCGACTTTCATTTTCAGGTGTTTTTCTAGTTCCCCTCGACCGCATATAAGGAGAATTGCGTTTGGCAATTTATCCGCAATGATTTTAAAAGACTCTAATAAGAAACGATGATTTTTAACCTCAGTTAATCTGCCCACGTGACCAAAGACTGGTGAGTCTGGACTGATACCTAGTTCAGCTCTGATATTGGAGCGAGATATTGGGTCAAAGCGTCCTTTTTGAATATCTATTCCGTTATTTATGATTTTAAAGTCTGCTCCTTGCGTGATTTTAGCGCCAAAACGATCGATGCCAGCTTGTTCGGAACATGCCATGAAGTAATTGGCTACAAATCGGACTGGGGTAGAGCAAGCTCTAAACGCAATCTCTGCGGGTGTTATCGGAAACTTCATTCGATGACTATGGGCAATCGTGTAAGCGCCATTGTGTTTGGCGATATTAAGGTAGATTGCGGCGGGCAGCCCTATATGTCCATGAACAATGCTGTAGTGATGATTTGAAAAAAACTCTCTACATTTCGCTTTGTAGTGAAAATAATTGAATATTTTGTATCTAGGAATGTAGTAAATCTTGCCGCCAAGTTCCTTGATTTCTGAGTCGAAATCGCATTCCCGTTTTTCGTTGACTAGAAAGTCGAATTGAATTCTACTTCTATCGATATTGCGGTAAAGGTTCATGACCAGCGTTTCGGCTCCGCCACGGTCCATTGCACCTATAACTTGTAATACTCGGATTGGTTCTGCGGTTGACTTCATTGGAATCTATTCCTCTATAGTATCGTTTGGGATTTCTTGGGTTGTTTCGTTTCTTTTTAGCGCGTAGAACAAGTAACAAACGCCTAAACCACATGAAACTGCTCCTGCGATGCTTACTCCATTCATGCCCCAGTTGTTTATGCAAAATACTGATAAGGGGATAACGGAAATGAAGGCAATCAGATTACCAATAAGGTTGGCCTTGAAATCTCTAATAGTAATGAGAAGATCGCTGAAAAACCAAAGAAATGCTGTCATTATTGTTGAAATAAGAACAGGCTGTAGTAAGTAAACGTATGGTTCGATGGTATTTCCAAATACCAGCATGAGTAGCGGTTTGCCTAAGAACAATAGGGCAATGCAACACAGTGCGGCTACGGTTAAGATGGAAATTACTGTTCGAACAAGAAGATTGTCGAAAGCCTTGCGACCCTCATTGAAGTATTTCTTTGGAAAAATATCCAATAGCGGTACGTATAGGTACTGTGCTCCCATTTGGACGATGAGGGCGGGGGCTGCAATTGAGGAATAGATTCCCAAAGCTGCATCGCCGGAGACGCTTAGCAAGTATTGCTTGGGAATCGTAAATAGCGCGCTCGCAGCCACTGATGCAATGACGGCAGGCAGAGAGGTTTTAAGGAGATTTAGTGCCTTAACTATTCCAATACGCGCGCGAAAATCTTGAAATTGAGATGTTTTTTTGCGATCGAAAAACAGGAGAACGAGTGTTACACCTAGGGTCATTCCGATTATTGCCAAGTTTAGATTTTGAGTGACAATAAATACAACTATAAAAGCTCCAATGGAAAAAGCGCCCTGCAGGATAAAAGACTTGCCAATGTAGTCCATACGACGATTGAGCTGATTTTCTCCGTGCAAGATATCAATTATTAGGCCAACAGCTTTATAAATGTAGTAAATAATAACCGTCGCTATTGAGTAGGCGGGGCATGTTATGACTGCATAGATCAGGCATGCAATGAAGGCCAGGGCTAGAGTGAACACCCTGAACCCCATATATTCGGAAAAAGAATACTGTCGATTAATATCGGAGACTTGATATGTGCCAATTTTATAGTTTGCAAAAGTTCCGAACGTATTTACGACAGACGTCGCTAGTGAAAAAAGCCCTGCAGCATCAAAGCTCGTTGACAGTCTTACTACAAGAACCGTAATAAGCCACTGACAGCCAAGGTAGAACATCGACCCCAAGGAGTTCCAAAGCATATTTTTCTTTAGAGATAGTGGTTGGACAGTGTCGGTCACATCTACTCCTCGTCTTTTAGAAAAGCATTGGGAAAATGGACGGCTCGCTTATCCTCAGGCGGCACCTGCTTCCAGTTGCCGTATACCGTCGCAAGGTAGTCGTCAGGGTTTGCGGGGCATGGAAATGCTCTGCCTTCAAATGTTCCTGGTTTTGCGGGGAATATAGAGCTGCGTTTATAAATAATTCCTCCTCCGATGCAGTCAATGAGATAGGGTGACATTTCGGAGTTATGGGTTGAAAAGTCCCGTGCAATGGCATCGAGCTTTTCGTTCATTTTTTTAACGTTAAGATGCTTTGCAAAGGGGCAGACGAGTTTTTTAATCAGCACGATCATTCGCGTTGAGCCCGTATTGGTGTCGGCAACGGCGAAATTGCGCCATAAGTTATAAAAGCTATTCAGTTTAAGCGTCTTCTTCAGTTTTTTATCGTTTATTGAGTCCAGTGGTTCAAGAGGAAAAATGTCAATCCAGAGTCCAATGGAACGGCTAGGGCCAACAAATGTTTCGTATGCTGTCGTTTTTTTATCGACAAGCTTAGCAAACTGATAGATAGATGAATCGTCTCTATATGAAACAAGATCACAGCTTGATTTTAGTCCTTCAGAAAACAGATCAAAGAGGCGCTCGTAATCTTTTCTAGGCATGTGTACATCGATATCATCATCCCAAGGAATAAAGCCATTGTGCCGTTCGGCTCCAAGGGCAGTGCCGTATGCTAAACAATAAGTGAGGCCGTTGTCTTTACAAATGCGGTCGAATTCGATCAATATTTCGTATTCAATTTGTTTAATCTGGTCTGCTGCTAGGCGTTTCATGGGGCTCCTTAAATAATCAATTATTTATCGAATGTATTATAGTTTGTAATTTAAGAAGAATTTGAATACGCTGAGTCTTTCAACCTTGTCCACAGTTTTTAATCGCTTGAGATTTGATTGGTTTTGCATGGCCGGTAGCTTTGTTTTATTTTCTGCGCTGTATCCACCTCATATGGGTGGCATTGAAAACTTCACCTACGGTTTGGCACACGCACTGGTTGATCGTGGCGATGAGGTGCTGGTGGTTACGAACGATACAAATGGTTTAGGTGCCGGTATTACAGATGAAGATGGAGTGTGGGTTCTTCGCCTGCCCTGTTTTCCCTTTTTTTCGGGACGCTTTCCCGTTCCTAAGTTAAATGCTTTATCACGTAAATTGTGGAAGCATATTGAGCGCCAGCACTTCGATGGCGTTCTTGTAAATGCTCGTTTCTATATTCACTCGCTTTACGGCATTAGGTTTGCAAAGAGCATAGGGATAACGCCCGTTGTCCTTGATCATGGTTCGGCTTATCTTTCATTCAGTAATCCAGTGATAGATCCCTTGGTCCGTACATATGAGCGCCTAATAACGGCCTTGGGCAAGCGGTTCCATCCAGACTATTATGGCGTTTCGAGCAAGAGTGTTGAGTGGCTTAGGTCTTTTGGTATTACAGCAAAGGGAGTTATCCCCAACTCAATCGATGCTAAGTCATTCAGGGAGATGTCGTCGGGGCGAGATTTTCGTAATGAGCTTGGTGTAGGAGCTGGGTCCTATTTGGTCTGTTTTGTCGGACGGCTAATTCCTGAAAAAGGCATTAAAGCCATTCTTGAGGCTTCAAGAAGCCGCAGGCTTGTCGAAGCTGGCGTCGTCTTTGTTCTGGCGGGTGATGGTGCATTATCAAAAGAAGTTGATGATGCTCAAGGTGAATCGCTTAGATGGGTTGGACGGCTTTCATCTTCCGACATCTCCTCACTCCTTCAGCAGTCCGATCTGCTGTGTCTCCCTACACGGTCGGAGGGCTTTGCTACAACTTTGCTAGAGGCTTCTTCGTGCGGGTGTCCTTCTGTTGTTACGGATGTGGGCGGGGCGCGAGAGCTTTTTCCAAACGAGCATTTCGGAACAATTATTAGCTCTATGGATTCCGAGGATGTTGAGCATGCCATTTATTCGCTTGTCAAAAATCCTGATAAGTTGGCTGAGCAGTCTCGTTTATGTCGACGCATGGTTGAAAATGAGAGTTCATGGGATAAGACGGCGTCTTTGGTTGAAAAAGTGCTTTCTGGAACTAATGGGTAAAACGATCGCATGTCACCATTGCTTCTCAAGAACATCATCGTCACGGGCGGCTGCGGCTTCATCGGCAGCAACTTCGTGCACTACGTGGTGGACAACCACCCCGGCGTGCACGTGACCGTCCTGGACAAGCTGACCTACGCCGGCAACCCCGAGAACATCGCCGGTCTGCCCTCCGACCGCGTGGAGCTCGTCGTGGGCGACATCTGCGACGCCGCGCTGCTCGATGAGCTGGTGCCGGGCCACGACGCCATCGTGCACTACGCCGCCGAGAGCCACAACGACAACTCCATCGCCGACCCGGAGCCGTTCCTGCGCACCAACGTGGAGGGCACCTTCCGCCTGCTGGAGGCCGTGAGGAAGTACGGCGTCCGCTACCACCACGTCTCCACCGACGAGGTCTACGGCGACCTGGCGCTCGACGATCCCGCCAAGTTCACCGAGGAGACGCCCTACCACCCGAGCTCGCCCTACAGCTCCACCAAGGCTTCCTCCGACATGCTCGTGCGCGCCTGGACCCGCACCTACGGCCTGCGGACCACGATCTCCAACTGCTCCAACAACTACGGCCCCTACCAGCACGTGGAGAAGTTCATCCCCAGGCAGATCACGAACATCGTCGACGGCGTGAGGCCGAAGCTCTACGGAAAGGGCGAGAACGTCCGCGACTGGATCCACACCGAGGACCACAGTTCCGCCGTCTGGACCATCTTGACCCGCGGCCGCATGGGGGAGACCTACCTCATCGGCGCGGACGGCGAGAGGGACAACATCACCGTGCTGCGCATGATCCTTGCGGCCATGGGGCGCGACCCCGAGGACTTCGACTGGGTCGCCGACCGCCCCGGCCACGACCGCCGCTACGCCATCGACAGCACGAAGCTCCAGCGCGAGCTCGGCTGGAGGCCGGCCCACACCGACTTCGCCGGGGGGCTCAGGCAGACGATCGACTGGTACGTCGCCAACGAGTCCTGGTGGCGCCCGGCCAAGGAGGCCACCGAGGCACGCTACCGAAGGCCATTCAATTCATTCTTTGTGTCAGGCTAAGACTAGGAGGGCTTGTTGGGGGCTTTTACTCCAGCGTGCATCTGATTTTTACTGGCTGGATTCCGCGAGCGAGCTGTCGCACTTGTAATTCTTGTCGACAACGGCTTGGCTGCATTTTGAGTTTTATTAAAGTGCCTATGGTATCTGAAGACTGATATGGATGCTGTTAGGAGTGCAAACAGCCGTAAATTTGCTATCGTACTAAGAGTTATCATCTATCTTGTTTATCGAATGTATAAAGAATCACCTAGATGATGCCGTAAAGCATCATGTTGATATTAAAGGACGGTTCGTACGTGACGAATTTGCCAAAAGTTCTTGTTGCGATTCCCGCTTATAACGAAGAGGAATGCATAGAGGGCACTATTCTTGAACTAAAGAGAGTGGCCCCGGAGTTTGACTTCGTCGTCATTAACGACGGCTCTCGAGATTGCACTCTCGAGCTTTGTACGAATTTGGGATGCAATGTTATTAATATGCTAATTAACTGCGGCTTGACGGTTGGATTTCAAACGGCAGCTTGTTATGCGCTGGAGAATGATTACGACTACATGGTTCAATTCGATGCGGATGGACAACATCGGCCTGAGTATATTTCGGAGCTTGTATCGAAGGCTCAATTTGACAACGCTGACATAGTAATTGGTTCTCGTTTTTTGTCGATGCGTAAAGATATGTCAATGCGCATGTTTGGTTCGAGAATGATTACTTTCCTTATTAAAATGTTAACTGGTAAAAGGATTAGCGATCCTACGTCTGGATTTCGACTTT
Organism: Coriobacteriaceae bacterium; assembly: GCA_905209215.1. Lineage (GTDB taxonomy): Bacteria > Actinomycetota > Coriobacteriia > Coriobacteriales > Coriobacteriaceae > Collinsella. The sequence continues at coordinate 53,856 of CAJLRY010000004.1, forward strand.
TCAATCGAGACGTTTTAAAAGAATATTCCTGCAACGATACGCTCAATCCTGAACCCGAGTCCATCGCCTTCTTTATCAAGCAAGGCTATAAGGTATCGGAAATACAGGTATCCATGCGCGAGCGGCAGGGTGGAGAGAGCTATTTAAATCCAATTAGGTCGATTCAATACATGGTTCGAGTATTTGTCACGCTTCTTATTGTTCAATGGTTTAGGTGATTGCATGTCAACTTCCTTGCGCGTGTTTCTTGTTGCCTGCGCTGTGATTGTTTTTATTTTCGTTGTACACAACCTCAAAAGATGCAGAATGCAGGTTTTGGATTCTGTTTTTTGGCTTTTATTTAGCACGAGCTTCGTGGTGCTTGGCGTTTTCCCGGAAATTGCCTCATTTTTTTCAAACTTGTTGGGATTTATGTCTGAATCAAATCTTGTCTTTCTATATGTTGTAGCAGTCCTAGTGGTTCGTGATTTCAGAATTTCGTTACGACTGTCAAAGCAGGAAGAGCGCCTTAATTCGTTAGTTCAGGCTGCGGCGCTTGATGCAAAGAGGAAATGAAGCAGTTTGGTTTATTCGATACTATATTGAGTATCTTAAAGTGTCTTAATTTTTTGCCAAGACTCTCTTAGTGTCTTGGCATCTCATTCATCCTTTTTGCTTCTCTTTATGGCTGTTTTGCTTTGTGTAGCATATGATCTCTCGGGCGTTGTCCATTTGAAATAGAATTAGTTTAAAAATTGTTTATTCACTTCGTTCGTGAGGTATTTCATGAGTTGGTCGATGTTATTCGGCGAGGCTTTTGTTGTCGCCGTTGTTTTGATTTTGCCAGGCATGTTGGCTTCTCGGGCATTTGGTGTTCCCTTTAAACAATCTCTTTCCTTTGGTCCTGCAGTCACTGTCTTCTTTTTGGTCTTTATGGGCATCGCTCTCCGGTTTATTGGTGTTGCCGAGGGCTATTCTGCTTTATTGACTTCGTTGTTCCTTTTTACTGCGGTCAGTGGCGTGGCGTGCTTTTTTCGATTTCACGGACGAAGCGCTTTTTTTGACACCGATATCGTTTCTCTACTGCCATACCTGTGTACCCTTGCCTTGTCCGTTCCTGTGACGGTTTATCTTTTTGTTCGCGGTATTGGCTTGCCAGATAACTTTCTTCAGGTATATGACAATTCGTTTCATTTGAGTGTTGTTCAGAGTATGAAGCATGCCTCTAGTTATTCGATTCTATCTATTGGATCCTATCTCGAGGCTGGTTCCAAAGTGTTCAGCCCTAATGCAAGTGCTGGTTTTTATCCCGCCGCTTGGCATATTGTTGCCGCTTTGGTTGCGCGTGCTTTTGATATTTCTGTCATGGCGTCAATTAATCTCACTAACTTTGTGTTCGTTGCTTTCGTATTGCCTTTAGGTGTCCAGTCTTTAATTGCAGTTCTTACCAAGGGCGATGTGCAAAAGGGCATTTGCGCCGCGGTTGTTACGCTTGCTGCGATTGCTTTTCCTTGGACTCTGCTTTATTGGGGCCCCGTTTACCCTAATTTCGCAGCCTTCTGTACTATTCCTGCTGTTGCCTCCGTTTTTATTTGGTTTATGCAGGGCTTTGATGAGCGTCGTTCTGTTTGTTTGACTGATCGTCCCGTCTTGGTTGCCATGCTCTTTGGTTTGGCGTCTCTCGTGTCCTTGCAGCCGAATGCGTTATTCACGCTCGGTATTCTTTTAGTGCCTTCGATTGTTCTTTGCTTGGGGGGCCTATTTGAACGCCAGCTGCTTCGCATCCAATCGATCTCGGTTAAGTTTGCCTATTATGCGTCACGCGGCATTGTGCTTTTGGCTGTTGCTGTCATCTGGTTTTTAATGACGAAAGCAAGTTTTTTGCAGGGAGTCATCAACTTTCACTGGCCTTCATTCACTTACATCTTTGATGCTTTATGGAGGGCATTCTCGTTCTCCTTTAACGAAAGTACGCCATGTATTCTTCTTGCGTGCCTGGTCGTCCTTGGTAGCTTTTGCGCGCTGGGCAACAGGTCCTACCGAGGCTATTTCTTTGTATACCTTTTTTCGATAATGCTGTTTGTTGTCGATGCTACTCAAGAAGGCTTTATCAGACATTTTCTTACGGGATTTTGGTATACGGACCAATATCGTGTAGCTGCGATGACCGCGCTGTTTAGCATTCCGCTTTCGACGCTTGGTCTCGACTTTATCTTGAGAAAAGTTCAGAGCGCATTTTCCGTTTCTGTTGGGATGGACCGTTCTGCCAGGTATCTCCCCCAGGCGCTCTGCATCGTCCTGATTGTCTGCGGCTTGTTTTGGCCCGAAAGTGTCAACCCGTCCATTAACAACTATTCCCCGGTCGGATTTACTAAAAGCGTGCTTAATTACATGTATAGCATCTATGATGTCGATAATAATCTGACGTCCGATGAGTTGGCGTTTCTTGGCGAGGTCAAGCAAATGGCCGGTGATGAGCTGATTATCAACAATCCCTTTGACGGCAGTGTCTACGGATATGCCGCAAACGACCTTAATCTTATGTATCGAAAGTTCAGCTCCTTTGGCAAGGGCGAGACGGCGGTCAGCAAGCAAATCCGCCATGGACTCGACCGCATTTCTTATGATTCGCTGATTGCGCGCGACGTTAAACAGTCTGGTGCTAAGTATCTTCTTGTTCTGGATTATGGCGAGAACGGTCGTGAGGGCATAGATATGCCGGGCTATCACAAGTCTGGCTGGACGGGCATTGATTCGGTTAATGATTCCACCCCCGGCTTCTCACTTGTTTTAAGTGAGAAAGATATGCGCCTCTACTCAATTGAATAGAGGCGCTGTCCTCAATGCGGGGGTATTTAGGTTTTATCGTCCCGCTTGACTCTTTTGTCTTGATTGGAAATACCATTTTGAAATCGGGCGTGGAAGCATGTATAGGATGCTCGTGAGTAGTGCAATGATAGCGAAACGGACAATCAGATATCCGATCCACGGCGTTAGTGGAAGGCTCTCGACGATTCCAGAAACGTATTGATAAGGAAACACATTCAACTCAATAAGGTGCATGCAGAAGAGCGGGAGTGTGTACTTTCCGATCCAGGCAATGGGTTTCGTGACGCTTGGAATATGCTTGCAAGCCGTTTGACATAGCTTGAGTATTACCAATGAGCCAAAAAAGCCTCCGATGACATCCTGTGTCCCGTTAACGTAGGTGTTTGTTACCATGTAGAGCTTTCCAAAGCGTAGGGCTGAGTAGCCCCAGATTCCCGCCATGAATAACCAACAGATGGGCTCAATCGAGTTCTCTTCAAGTAGGCCATGCTTTTTAATAATCTGTCCAATGTACAAAAAGAGCGTTGCGCTCAAGGCCTGAAGGATACTCCAGGGAAGCCAAATGATTTGGGCCAAAACGTTGCCGCAGAAGAAGAGACCCAGAACTATAATTGCGGGATGGCGAAATTGGTTTACGACTGCCAGGAGCATTTTGCCAAAGAACAGCGCGAAGAGATACCAAAGGGCACCAATGGCGGATACGAATGCCGGGGTTGCGGGTGTGATTCCTCCGCATCCGTAAAGACCTGCCATAAACCAGTGGCTTGCTATTTCTACCGGGTTAGTCTTCCCCGTTAAGATTGCCCCTAAGAATGAGCATCCAATAACGCCTATACAAGTAATCAGATAAGGCATCAGAAGCGATTTGGCATTCTTTCTAACGTAGTCGGGTGTGAGTTTAGCCTCGGGCTTGCTGAAGAATCCACTGACAATAAAGAACAGGGGCATATCAAATGAGTAGAAAACGGAGGCAAGCCGGTCTGGTGTCCCCAGATATGTTGAGTGGCCAATGATGACGCCGGCAAGTGCTATTGCTTTTGCGACATCAAACTCGGGATATCTTTTTTTCACTGAATACTCCTAATCGGGGATCGATATTATTTGAACGTCCTTGTCCGTTCACGCCGTTAACGTGGGCATTTCAATAGATGTTTAACTGCTTGTATTGAGTTTAACTTACGGTCTCCTTGTTTGCAGGGTGCAGTCTTTGGGGATTCGGTCTCGTTCGAGGCCATTTGTTATAATCGATTCATTTGAGTTGCATATCATATGTGTCATGCTTGCATAGGAGTCATTGTGTCGCAAAACCAGCCACTTGTATCGGTTCTCGTGCCCATCTGTAATGTCGAGAAATATCTAGATGAGTGCCTCAGCTCTCTGCAGAATCAGACACTTAAGGATATTGAAATCATTTGCATCAATGACGGCTCTACGGATTCTTCGTTGGATATCATTAATGAATTCGCTTCCGAAGACCCTCGCTTTGTTGTTATCGATAAGTCAAATTCCGGCTACGGCGACTCGATGAATCGCGGTTTGGAGTCTGCGAGGGGCAAGTACATTTCTATTCTCGAGTCTGATGATTTCCTGGATGCCGATGCCCTTGAGTTTATGGTTCAGCAAGCTGAGGACAACGCGCTCGATCTGTTTAAATGCAATTTCTGGCTCTATTGGTCGTCTTGCGATAGTTCCAGGCTTAATCGTCATGACGCCTATTTTCCCGCGATGAGCCTAGAGCTGATCGGCATGGGCGTTCATAGGCCCATCGATGCGCCTGACGCCTTCTGGGCCAAGCCGTCCATCTGGTCTGCGCTGTACCGGAAAGACTTTTTGGCTTCCAATAACATCTCGTTTCTTCCTACTCCAGGAGCATCCTTCCAGGACACGAGCTTCACTTTTAAGGTCCTTGCCTGTGCGCGGCGCGCAATGTATTCGGGAAAGGCGTTTTTGCACTATCGCCAGGACAATGAACACTCGTCGGTGAATAATCCGGGCAAGGTATTTTGTGTTTGCGATGAGCATCATGAGATGACGCGCTTCCTCAATGAGGACCGCCCTGATCTCAAACCGGCGCTGGATCCCATTCGCGCAAAGGTAAAGTTCTATAACTACGATTGGAATCTTAATAGGTTGGCTCCTGAACTCCGTCGTGATTTCATCGCCGTCTTTTCGTCTGAAATGGCCGAAGAGCTGCAGTCGAATAACATTATTTGTGCCGAGGCTCCGTTTGATCGTTATGGGTTTAATCCTGTTGAGTTTGCTCGTGCTAAGGACTTTGCTGAGAATGCGGATCTTCTCGCGGTCCAGTATTCGCTTGCGGGGTCCGGTAAATTCAATACGATTCGCGAGTACTTTGCGGCTGGCGGCTTTTCTATGGTGGTTCGTATGATGAAGAGAAAGCTTCGTCGTTAATATGTCTTCTTCATATTGCCCGTTGCTGTCAATCGTTGTCCCTGTTTATAACGTCGGCGGCTACTTACTGGATACCCTCGACTCAATTGCGGCTCAGTCATACAACAATATCGAGATTATCTGTGTTGATGATGGATCCACAGATGGGTCGGGCGAGTTGCTCGACTTGTATGCCGCTCGCGATTCTCGATTTGCTATCTATCACGAAGCTAACCGGGGAGTTTCCGCTGCTAGAAACTTTGGTATCGATAAGGCTCGTGGTGAGATTATCCTTTTTGTCGATGCCGATGACTTGCTTAAGCCTAATGCCTGTGATGTCGTTCGCCAGTCCTTCGACAATGACAGCCAGGTGGATATCTTAAAGTTCTCCGCCGATCCCTTTCCGATCGAGCTTTCCAATCCGTGGCTTACGTCGACGTTGTCATTAGATGATGAAGAGTATTTCGGCTACAGCGATAAGCTCGTCTTTTATGCTAAGACTAGGCCGTTTCCCTGGAATGGAGCTTATCGCCTTTCCTTCTTGCGCGACCATGAGCTCTATTTTCCTGTCGGATTGACTCTTGGCGAGGACCAGGTGTTTTCGTTCGCTACGCTTGGAAGGTCTTCTCGCACAAAGCTTCTTTCTGATTCACTTTACGAATACCGCTTATCCCGCAAGGACTCCGCGATGTGCGTGATGGCGCAGGATGAGAAACTGCGCCTGCAGAAGCATTTGCAAGTGGTTGATCGAATCATGGCGGATTGGGCCAAGCAGGGGAGATTCGAAGGAGAGTCCGGCCGTTCCATGCTGCTCTTTGTTGCAGACTTTCTCATTTTTGATGTTCTTAATCTGGAAGATCAGGAAGGTCGCAAAGAACTTCTAAGCGAGTTGCAGCGCATTTTGTCCAAGCATTTGACGATTGATGAAATTGAACAAATGTTGTCGGGCGATAGAATCTTGAAGTTTTACCAGCAGCTTCTTGATCATGATGGCCCATCCTCGTTTGGCGCATCAAGCGTTTATTCGTTTGTTGCCGAGCTAAAGGGTTATAAGGCGGCGGTGTTTATGTTTATCGATCGTGCTAAATCTTTGCTACTCGCTGCCTGCGGCGTCTCGCCTACGAAGGAAATACAGAACGATTTATTTGAAGATGCGCCATCCATTTCCGAGGCGGTTGAGGCGCTTAAGACTCGCTCTTAATATGTTTACAGCTGCAGTGCTGTTCGCGAATTGCCGAATTTAGAGTTTTATAAGAGAGACGGCTAGGGTATTGATCTTAGCCGTCTCTTTATCATGCAAATTGGTATGAAAATCCGTTCGCCGTTGAAACGATCTATCCTGCGGTTTTCAGGCGGTGCTGTTTAAGCTTTGTCTGAATGGGCTCAATGACGAACGCGTCGACGATCGAGGCTATTGTCAGCGCCGTACCATATGCCAGCGCTGTCGCTGATATCCAAGTGATCAGCCTTAACGGCCATGCTAGCGTCGCGTAGCCACTGTGTAATGCGCCTATATAGATGACGCCGATGGCAAATTCAATCGTTTCGTATTGTAGGAGATAAATGGAATAGGACCTTTTTGCGGCCCATTCGATAAGCTTAGAAAGCGATTTCGATTGGAGCTTAATTCCATCAAACGCGATAAATATGGCGACGGTAACAATCATCCAGTTGAAACTTGGGTCAGATCGATCAAGTCCAAAATATGCGTTAGCAATGTCAATGAAGAAGAAAAATGCGCCTGACGCCATAATAAAGTGGGCATCACGCGTGTCCAGCAACGGGGTAACGCGTTTGATGAAATAACCCATGCAAAAGAACGTGAAATAAGTTCCTCCAAGCAACGATCTGGGAACCATGCTTTGAAGCATGCTTACGGCTGCCGCAAGGGTGACATGCTGAGAGTTGAAGAGCAAAGAGTACGCAGCGGATGACAGTCCCCCCCATGCATAGATTCCTAAGGTTACGAACAGGACAGTTTTGCAGGTTCTGTCGTTGAGAGCGTCAAACATTTTGGACAATACAGGTGCTACCAAAATGCACGGAATGAGCGCTGGGATAAACCACCAGCCACCTTGGACAAGGCTACTGGTGTATCGGATGTAGTTGGTATCCTGAAGTGAGCCAGTCACTACTTTGTAGGTGTACAGAAGCCCAGCATACACAAAGATGGGTAGCAGCAACGACAGGGCTTTTCCAAAGAGATAGTCCTTGTAGCTTTTCTTTAGAGGTTTCAGTGCGAAATAGCCCGACAGGCAGAAGAATATCGGGTCGCAAATAATGGCGCCTGTGCCTACTATCACGCCAGCGTTAATGCCGCGAAAACTGCCCAGTTGCGGTGCGATGTGAACAACAACAACTAAAAACATTGAGAGGGCTCTTAAAAGATCCCAGTTTGTAAGACGCTTATTAGTGTTCATTGAAGCCTACTCACCTATTGAATTGCGCGTTTTGTATACCTGAAGCTCCCATTGTTTCTTTTCGACTTTGGCGACAGAGTCGAGGATGAGTCCCGTCGCCAAGCTGAGGCCGCATAGGAACATGAAACACGCGGCGAGCATGGCAGTTGGGAAGCGGGGAACCAACCCGGTGTGGAAGTATTCTACGATGATGGGGATGCCGAGCGCGAGGCCGATAGCGGCGAAGATCAGGGCGATGAGGCTGAAGAATTTGAGCGGTCGGTAGTCCTTGAAGAGTGTGCCGATCATGGCGATGACCTTGATGCCGTCGCCGACCGTGTCGAGCTTGGACACTGAACCGGCGGGGCGGTCCCGGTACTCCACCGGGACGTCCTTAATTCGCCAACGGTGATCGACGGCGTGGATGGAGAGCTCGGTCTCGATCTGGAAGCCCTCGCTCAGGACGGGGAACGTCTTGACGAACGGCTGGCCCATGGCACGGTACCCCGTCATGACGTCTTCGAAGCTGTAGCCGTAGATCCACTTGATCATGGCGCGGACCAGGTTGTTCCCGAAACCGTGGAAGGCGCGCTTGTTCTCCTCGGTGTAAGTGCCGTTGGAGAGGCGGTCGCCCACGGTCATATCCGCTTCGCCCGCAAGGATAGGGTCGCAGAGCGCTCGGGCTGCCTCGGCGGGATACGTGTCGTCGCCGTCGACCATGAGGTAGCAGCCTGCGTCGATGTCGCGGAACATCTGACGGCACACGTTGCCCTTTCCCTGGCGCGGTTCGAGCCGCACCGTGGCGCCGTGCTTCAAGGCAATCTGGGACGTCCCATCGGTTGAGTTGTTGTCGTAGACGTAGACCGTGGCTCCGGGGAGTTCGCGGTGGAAATCGTCTATGACTTTACCTATGGTGACGGCCTCGTTATAGCAGGGAATGATAACCGCTATGTTTGTATAGTCCAAGATGAATGCCCCCAAAACTTATTACGGGTTGTTAGTATACCTGCCGCCAGATGCCTGTATTTGATATGGGGTACTTTTCCAGATTTGCATCGCTGGGTTAGTTGCCGTCTTTGAAGGCTATACTTTCCACTGTTATGAATTACGAGACAAGGAGATGGTCCGTGACTGACAACGTAGATAGTCAGAAAGCGGTGGCTAAGCCGGCCTCTCACGCTAAAAATGATTTCGAAAAAGACAAATACATCCTGAGGCAGCTTGTCACTAAGGATTTTAAGATTAAGTATCGTCGCAGCGTTTTGGGCGTTGCGTGGTCGGTGCTCAATCCGCTTCTTATGATGGTCGTCATGTCCATTGTTTTCTCGACCATTTTCGGGCAGAGTCGTAATGGATCAATTACGCCCGAGATGTACCCGCTGTACCTGATTGTCGGCAACATTACGTTCTCGGTTATGTCCGAGTCGACGAACCAGGCACTCATGTCCATCATCGCGGCGTCGTCCTTGCTTAAAAAGGTTAAGGTGCACCGCTGGGTGTTCCCGGTTCAGAAGGTGCTGTTCTCGCTCGTTAACTTTGCCTTCTCTCTGGTTGCCGTCGCGCTGGTTATGCTGTGGTTCCATGTTCTTCCTACCTGGCATTTAATCTTGCTGCCGGTTTGCCTGTTTTTGCTTATGTGCTTTTGCATGGGCTTGGGCATGATGCTCTCGGCGCTTGCCGTATTTTTCCGTGATGTTATGCACCTGTGGACCGTCGTTATCACCGCGTGGATGTACCTGACGCCTATTTTCTGGACCACCGATTACATTAGCCAGATGGCCCATTGGATTCAGGTGTTGGTTGTTGTGAATCCCATGTACAACTACCTGCAGTTTATGCGCGATATTTTCCTGTTTAACACGACGCCCTCCATGCTTACGCTGGGACTTTGCGTGATATGGGCAGTTTTCGCCCTGGTTGTTGGCTACGCTGTGTTCCACAAGACCGAGCACAAGTTTATTCTCTACATTTAAGGAGCGCTGTAATGACTGAATCTGCTATTGATTACAGCAAGCAGCCTCTTGCTGTTGAGGTTAAAGATGTCACCATGATCTTTAACATGGCGTCTGAATCGCTTACAAATCTCAAGGAGTACTTTATTAAGCTTGCCAAGCACGAGCTCTTCTTTGAGGAGTTCCGCGCGCTTAAGCACATCTCTTTTGATGTTCACCGCGGCGAGGTTGTCGGTCTGGTTGGTACCAACGGTTCCGGCAAGTCTACGATGCTTAAGATCATCGCTGGCGTTCTGGAGCCCAGCGAGGGCGATGTTAAGGTTCACGGCAACATCGCCCCGCTCATCGAGCTGGGCGCCGGCTTTGATCCCGAGCTTACAGCACGCGAGAATATCTACCTTAACGGCGCTCTGCTTGGCTATACCAAGGAGTTTATTGACGCGAGCTTCGATGACATCATCGAGTTCGCCGAGCTTAAAGACTTTGTCGACATGCCGCTCAAGAACTTCTCTTCGGGCATGGTTGCGCGTATTGCCTTTGCTATCGCTACTATTACCGAGCCCGATATCCTTATTGTTGATGAGACGCTTTCTGTTGGTGACGTGTTCTTCCAGCAAAAATGCGAGCGTCGTATTCAGCATTTTATTGAGAGCGGTGATGTAACGGTGTTGTTTGTTTCTCACTCCATGGAGCAGGTTGAACGCATTTGCCAGCGTGCGGTTTGGATCGAGAAGGGCGACCTGCGCATGGATGGTCCCGTCGATGAGGTGTGCAAGGCATACCACGACCAGTTTAAGTAGGTTATAATTTATTTTGCTGTGTAGATACGCTATTGGCGTGCTTGCATGGTTTTATGCTCCATTAGCTCAGTCGGATAGAGCAGGGGACTTCTAATCCCAAGGTCGACGGTTCGAATCCGCCATGGAGCACCTGTATTTATCGAGCCGTCAAACCGACGGCTCTTCTTTTATGGAGCTGCTGATGGGCACATTTTCGTCTGTTCGTATTGAGGCAAATTCCGATCTTCTTGAGACCGGTTTATCTGGTGCAGACTATTGCCATTCCTTAAAACGAGTACTTACGTACGGAACGTTTGATCTTCTTCATTATGGCCACATTCGCCTTCTTCAACAGGCATCTAAGCTCGGTGACTATCTTATCGTTGGGCTCTCAACTGATGAATTCAATGCCCTAAAAGGGAAAAAGAGTTTCTATTCCTATGATGTGCGACGTGAGATGCTTGAAGCACTGCGTTATGTTGACTTGGTAATTCCAGAAGACGATTGGGATCAAAAGCCTCGGGACATAAAGATGTATCACGCTGATGTTGTGTGCATGGGAGGCGATTGGGCTGGCGATCCTCGCTTTGAATCATTGAAAGATATTTGCGATGTTGTCTACTTGAATCGAACTCCTGGAATTTCTACTACTGAGGTAAAGGGCAAGCTTGCTCAATAAAATTGCCCCGTGTATTGCATGGTAAACACGGGGCAATTTTTTACCATTAATCAAGCAAGCGTTTCATGGCAAGATTTGAGGATCCATTTTCCAGCTCGCTATGATTGACGTGTTGGAAGTGGCTGTTAATGTCATTTGGAAGCTCATAGATATCCCCATAGCGGCTCCAGAGGAATAAATCGGGGTTATTCGGCTCCTCGAGCTGGGTTCCCTCAAACGCTATGGCTTTAGTGGGGAAAAGGTCTGCAATGGGGTAGACCCATTGTTTCTGCTTTCCATCATCAAGGTTGTCGATAGCCCATATGATGCCCTTGGCGTGCTCCTTTTCGCATATGATTCCGGCCGCTTTGGACTTTTCGAGGCATCGGTCGTAATGCTTCTGAATCAGGCTATTGTTCTCGCCTGAGTAATAAGGCTCGTCATTCCAGAATGCCAGTGCTCTGTCGGACTCCATTTCTTCGACCATTTGAACACGGAGTTTTCGCTGTTCTTCGGCGAATTTGTTGTCAGTTGACGTGGCCCAGTCATAAATAAACAAATCCAGAAAACAGGGTATGTTTTCGTCATTGTAAAGAAATCTAACTTGTCGACAGTGGGCAAAACGATCGTAAGCAATTGAAATTTTATAGCGGTTGTCATTTTCAACGATGTTGCATAGCTTTTTTAGATCATCGCGCATGATTCCAAGGTCGGTATCATCGTCCCAGGGAATAAATCCTTGATGTCTAATGGCTCCGATAAGTGTTCCGAAGTTAATCCAATAATTGATGTCGTTCTCTTTGCAGAGAGTGTCGAATTCCCCCAACAGTTTTCCGCATCCAAGCTGCAATAGCCTTAATCCGCCAGTTGCTTTTGGGAGCTCTTTAAAGAAACGCTCCTTTGCTTCCTGGATAGTTTCTTCTGGTCGCTTGTACTCTTCCCACGCAAACATTTTCATGTGTTCGTCATGGGCATCAAGGCTCTGCGCAATCGACTCAATAAGTGGAATTGCCATATTGTCGAACTTGTAGTTGATGTTCATGTTGATGCCGCTGTCGGCGACTTCAATGCGATGATAAATTCTATCTAGCTCTTCTTGCAGCCTATTAATGTCGTTATGCATAGCGTGAAGCGATCTGGATGATGCTGGCAAAAATTGTTTGATAATGCTGAGCATTCGATACTCCTTTCAATTGACTTATCTGTTTGAGCAATCCGAGCGATGTTCTGCTAGCTATAGCTGCTTGAAGATGAATTGGTGAATGTTATTGGGAACAGAAATAGCTGTTTTTCAAATTGAAATGAAGCTACATTCTTAGTGTGGAAACAAACTGGTGAAATCGTAACCTCTTCGTCAGCCTATAGAGTCGTTTAGCAGTGACTTCGAATCTCTTGTTTCTACGCCTCAGTCGGCTCCACGCCCAGTTCGTTGCGGACAAGCTCGAAGGCCGCGGCGATGGCCTTGTCCATGTCGTAGTACTTGTAGCCGCCCAGGCGTCCGGCAAAGATCACGTCGCCCTCCTGCGCCGCCAGCTCCTCGTACTGCCTGTAGAGGGCCTCGTTCCTGGCGTCGTTGATGGGGTAGTAGGGCTCGTCGCCGGGCTTCCAGTCGGCCGGGTACTCGCGCGTGATGACGGTCTTGTCCTGCGTGCCGAACTCAAAGTGCTTGTGCTCGATGATGCGCGTGTAGGGGATCTCGCGCTCGGTGTAGTTGACCACGGCCACGCCCTGGTGGTCCTGTTCGTCGAGCGTCTCGGTCTCAAAACGCAGGCTGCGGTACTCCAACGTGCCCAGCTTAAAGTCGTAGAACGCGTCGATGGGGCCGCAGTAGATCGTCTTAGCGGCGATGTCGGGCTCGGCGGCGGCCAGCTCCTTGTATTCCACGCCGCAGCGCACCTCGATGCCCTCGAGCATGTTGGCGACCATCTTGGTGTATCCGCCCATGGGGATGCCCTGGTAGCGGTCGTTGAAGTAGTTGTTGTCGTAGGTGAAGCGGCAGGGGAGGCGCTTGATGATGCTCGCGGGCAGGTCGCGGCAGTCGCGGCCCCACTGCTTCTCGGTGTAGCCCTTCACGAGCGTCTCGAAGATGTCGCGGCCGACGAGGGACAGCGCCTGCTCCTCGAGGTTCTGCGGCTCGCCGATGTTCTCGGCGGCCACCTGCTCGGCGATCTTGGCCTTGGCGTCCGCCGGCGTGACGACGCCCGGCCACATCTTGGCGAAGGTGTTCATGTTGAAGGGCATGTTGTACATATTGCCGTGGAAGTTGGCGACCGGCGAGTTGACGTAGTTGTTGAACTCGGCGAAGCGGTTGACGTAGTCCCAGACGTCCCTCATGGAGGTGTGGAAGATGTGCGCGCCGTAGCGGTGGACCTGGATGCCCTCGACGTCCTCGGTGTAGATGTTGCCGGCGATGTGGTCGCGGCGGTCGATGACCAGGACCGACTTGCCGGCGCGCTTGGCGGCGTTGGCGAAGACGGCGCCCGAGAGGCCGGCGCCGACGACGAGGTAATCGTACTGGGACATGGATGTGCTCCTTTGTATGTAATCAAATAGTTACTTAAGATTTGGGACAAATAAACCTGATAATTCTGTTCCAAGGATTAGTGTACCAGGCGTGTTGTAGGCTTTCTTTCAGCAGCTTCAGCTCATGTGCATAGCCCCGGTTTCTAGATGATTTAAAGAATCTGCTAATTCGTCCTCAAACACTCCGGTAAGACTTTCGATAGGGCATTCATTGCCTGCGGCTTTAGGTACTGCTCATTGAGCTTCGTCTTTTTGTAAGCATAACGAGTGTCTGCCGAGTATTTGACCAACACATCGGTGAAGAACCGCTCCCAGCTCAGGTAGTCGCGGCTCTCGATGTAGTTCGAGGGGTCCTCGAGAATCTTTGGGATATCGTTGCTGGGAATGAGGCCAGATTGCAGAAGTGTCCACTCAAATGATTCCGGGAGGAACAAGCGAACGTTCTTGTAAACGCGCTGTCCCAGCACCTTTTCGATGTAGGGGCCAAACGCTGCGCCGTCTCCTATGGCAAGGATGTTTTGCTCGGGACATTCGTGAATCGTTCGTTTTAGGTTTGCTACGCCGGTGGCGGAATAGCAGGGGATTCCCAGTCGGTTGCAAAGGACGCTGTAGAATTGATAACCCGATTTGCTGTCCTCGACAACTACGGCGTCGGGTATCTCGAATCCAACATTTAGATCCTGATACAACATGCTTGCCGTGTGGTCATATAGCGGCTTGGTCACCGAGTAGAAGCGTCTGTCGCTCTTGCGGCCATTAATTGTCTTGCTTGTGGTGTTGACTAGCTTCAGGATCTCGTCGACGCTGTAAGGGAGTTCGTTGGCGTCGCGACGAGATATCAGAACAAAATAGTTGGACGAGCCGTTGACGGCTTTGGCGAAGTCCTTTGAGTAGATAAACTCGTTACCCTCATCTAGAAAGACGATTGAATCTTCGATGATCGATAGCTCGCGCTCCCAGCGTCTGCCGGAAAGCGTTTCGCAAGGCACGTCGCAACTGAGTGCAACGCCGCTTTCCGGTCCTCGGTCGTTGTAGTCGCGAATCATCGAGATGAGCGTCGTTTTACCCGTGCCGCTGTTGCCGCGTATAAAGGAAATATTGCGCTTAAACGTGAGTGTGTATTTGACCTTTGCACGCTCTACGACAACGGTATGCGTTCCCTTCATTACTCATCAACATCCAAAAAGTCATTCGTGGCGCCGACAAACTCCTGCATGTTTCTGACGATGCGGCCATCGTTTTCAATGCGGATTTCAAAGCTCTTCCAGGGGAATTTCATGATGTGGTATAAGGTCACCATCACATCCTGCTCTTTGCCGATCTTGAGTAGCCAGCGGGCACAGTTGTCTCCGCAGGTGGATGCGTTGAACACCATATTTGGGAGATTGCGCACCAGCAGCAGCGTCTTAACGCCGCCGGACAGTTCGAGTGGGGTGATCGAGCCCAGCTGTTTGCTTACGATGTTGTGGGGACCGATGAGCTCTGATCCGTCCACGCTTTTAATAATCTGTGCGGCCATAGGGTCTTCGAACCATGAGTCCAAGTATGAGTTCCTAAAATAGGTTTCGGTATCGTAGATGGAACCGGGGTAATCCCCCAGATGGATGCTTAACATGCGCGTCTCCAGACGTTGTGTGACTGCAATGATTATATGCCAGTAATAAAGTGCCGCCAGTAGCGAGGTTGCTGCTGGCGGCACTGGCATTATTAGCGTGTGAATCGCGTTGATGGATTTGCTCGCGAGGCTACTTTTCGAGACGTTCCCTCAGCAGCTCCAGCGCGTGGGCGTAGCCTTGCAGGCCCTCGCCGGTGATGGTGGCGAAGCAGGCTAGGCGGGCGTAGCTCACCTGGCGGAAGTCTTCGCGCGTCTCTACGGCGCTGATGTGCACCTCGACGGCAGGGATGGCAACGGCCTTGAGGGCGTCGAGGATCGCCACGCTCGTATGCGTGTAGGCAGCCGGGTTGATGACGATGCCGTCGACCTTGCCGTAGGCCTCCTGGATCTTGTCGACGATGTTGCCCTCGTGGTTGGACTGGAAGACCTCGACCTCGTCGAAGCCCTGTGCGGCGCCCGCTTCCTGGCAGATCTGCACTAAGCGGTCGTAGTTGTCGCTGCCATAGATGCCCGGCTCGCGAATGCCGAGCATGTTGAGGTTGGGGCCGTTGATGACGAGTGCTTTCATGGTTGCTTCCTTTGCAGTCGAGAAACCACCACAAAGGTGCCTGTCCCCTTTGTGGTGGTTTTGATTAGAGAGCGGGTGGGAGGGTGTCGAGGAGGGCTTGGGCGGTGTTGGCGGCGCAGTCGCGTGAGTCGATGATGTAGTCGGCCCAGGCGCGGTAGCGCGGCATGCGCTGCTCGGCCAGCTTGTCGATACCGTCGCGGGCGGTGATGGGGCGACCCTTGTGGGCGAGCTCGTCGAGCTTGCGGTTGAGCATCACGATCTGGCTGTTCTGGTGCAGCAGCGGATAGTTTTCGTCGCGCGTGACCACGCCGCCGCCGGTGGAGAGCACCAGGCCGCTACGCTTGGAGATGCCGGCCAGCGTCGTCGTCTCCTGCTCGCGGAAGGCCGCCTCGCCGCGCTCGACGATAAAGTCGGCACAGGGCATGCCAAGGCGTTCCTCGAGGGCGCGGTCCAGATCGATGTGCTCGCGACCCGTCAGCATTGCGATCTGCTCACCTACGCGGGTCTTGCCCGAGCCCGGCATGCCGATCAGCGCGATGTTCTGTTCGCGGCGTGACAAGCGCTCCGTTACGTCCAGGATGCGCTTGCGTTGGGTGACTTGGCCGGTATAGCGCTCGACGGCCTGTGCCGCTTGGGCCACGAGCATCAGTAGGCCGCCGATGCAGGGGATACCGCGGCGCTCGGCCTCGAGCATGAGTCCCGTGCGGGCGGGGTTGTAGACAATGTCGATAACGCCTTCGAGCGCATCGAGTCCTTCGAGCGTGCAGGGCGCGTCGGGGCAGTGGGGGAACATGCCGGCAGGCGTGCAGTTGACGAGCAGGGCGGCGTCGGACTGCTGCGCGATGTTGCCGTAGTTGACCTCGCTCGTGCGGCCCACGGGCACAACTGTGGCGCCCAGATCGCCGAGCACCATACTGGCCGTAGTGCCCGCGCCGCCGGTGGCTCCGAGCACGAGAGCCTTCTTGCCGGCGACCTTAACCCCCAGCTCCTCGACAAGGCACTGAAAACCGAAGTAGTCAGTATTGTCGCCGCGCAGGCGGCCATCGGGCAGGCGTGTGATGGTGTTGACGTTGCCCATGCGTTCGGCGAGCGGGCTCAGTTCGTCCAGGTATTCCATGACAGCGCGCTTGTAGGGAATGGTCACGTTGGTGCCCTCCCATTCGTCGCCGGTCATAAAGGCAGCGAGGTCTTCGGGCTCGCGCTCAAAACGCACGTACTCGAGCCCAGCGAGCTCCTTGTAGATGGTCGGGGTGTAGCTGTGGCCCAGCACGCGGCCCAGCACGCCATAGGGACGGGTTGCGGCGGTATCGGTCATCTAGAGCACCT
The DNA here is from genome assembly GCA_905209215.1 of Coriobacteriaceae bacterium. Classification (GTDB taxonomy): domain Bacteria; phylum Actinomycetota; class Coriobacteriia; order Coriobacteriales; family Coriobacteriaceae; genus Collinsella. Next base: position 70,875 of record CAJLRY010000004.1, read on the forward strand.
CCGTGTAGCTGCCAAAGTAGGTAAAGCTCTCGCACACGTCGTCGATGGAATCGAGCAGGTCGTCGAGGGCCTTGCTGCCAAAGGGGCAGTCCAGGTCAAAGTAGAACATAAACTCAAAGTCGCGGCCGGGGATGGGGCGGCTCTCGAGCTTGATGAGGTTGATGTTGAGCGCATAGAAGCGCTCGAGTGCGCGATAGAGGGCACCCGGCTCGTTGGCCGTGGTGATCATGAGCGAGGTGCGGTTGGCGCCGGGGTAGACGCGCGGCTCGCGGCTGATGACGACGAAGCGCGTGTAGTTATTATCCGAGTCCTGGATATTGGGCTCCAGCACCTCCAGGCTGTAAAGTGCGGCGCAGCTGCGCGAGGCGATGGCGGCGACGTCGGTGCGCTCGGAGCTGGCGACCAACTCGGCCGACATGGCCGTGTTGGGGTATTTGGTGGCGTGCAGGCCGTTCGCCTCGATAAAGCTGGCGCACTGCGCGATGGCCTGACCGTGGCTGTAGACCTCGCGTATGTCCGCGAGCTTGGTGCCGGGCTTGACGAGTAAGTTGTGGTCGATCTTGAGGCGCAGCGAGCGCACGATATGGAAGTCGAACTGGGCGAGCAGGTCGTAGACGGCGTTGACCGAGCCGGCAGTGGAGTTCTCGATGGGCAGCACGCCAAACTCGCAGAAGCCGTCGCGCACGGCGCGCATGACGCCCTCGAAGGTCTCGAAGAACGCGATGTCGGGCACGTCAAAGAGCTTGCATGCGGCGATCTGGCTGTAGGCGCCTTCGACGCCCTGGCAGGCAACGGTGGCCGTTTGAGGGAAGGGCGTGTCGGAGGCTGCAGCCGTGGCGTGGGCCTTTTGCGAGACGGTAATGCCCTTGAGTTCGTTGATGTAGCGCTGCTGCTCGGCCTTGCTCATGCTCATGAGGAGACGGAACAGGGTGATGGTCTGCGCCTCGTAGCGCTCGGGCGCGCGGCTGGCGAGGTTGTTGAGCTTGGAGCGCTCACGGGCGGGGTCGAAGACGGCCTTGCCCATCTCGATTTTTGACTTGGCGACCTCGGTGGCAATGTCCATGCGCTCGACAAAGCTGTTGAGGAGCGTGGTGTCGATGCCATCGATGGCCTGGCGGATGTCAGCAAGGTCCATGGAGACCCCTTTCACGTGTCGGGGGATGTTGAGGGGTGGGTAGTTAGCGCTGGGCGGCGTCTTCGAGGAGGGCGTCCCAGATGGCGAGGGCGGCGGCTGCTTCGGCTACGGGGACGGCGCGCGGGACGATGCAGGGATCGTGACGGCCGTGGACCGAGAGCTCGGCATTTTCCATAGCGTCCATGTCCACCGTCTGCTGCTCGCGGCCAATGGAGGGCGTCGGCTTTACGGCCATGCGCCACATGACGGGCGCGCCGGTCGAAATACCGCCCAGGATGCCGCCGGCGTTGTTGGACTCGACCTCGATCTCGCCGGTCTCGGCATCGATGCGATACGGATCATTGTTCTCGCTGCCGCGCATGGCGGCCACGGCAAAGCCCATGCCAAACTCCACGCCCTTTACGGCGGGAATGCCAAACGCGATCTGCGCGATGCGGTTCTCGATGCCGTCGAACATGGGGTCGCCGATGCCTGCGGGAAGCCCGTAAATGCCGCACTCCACGATGCCGCCGATGCTGTCGAGTTCGTCGCGCGCGGCTAGGATCTCCTCACGCATGCGGCCGGCTGCGGCGGCGTCAATGCAAGGAAGATCGTTCGTTAGGATCGCCTTGCGGTCGGCCTCGCGATAGACCATATCGTCCATCGGCAGGTCGGAGATGCCGCCGATCTGCGCGACGTGCGCCATCACGTTAATGCCGCGGGCCTCGAGTGCCTGCAGCGCAATGCCGCCGGCGATACACAGGGGTGCCGTCAGGCGGCCGGAGAAATGCCCGCCACCAGCGACATCGTGCATGTTGTGATACTTCACGCGCGCCGGAAAATCCGCGTGTCCGGGGCGGGGCTTGCGGCGCAGCTCGGAATAGTCCTTTGAACGCGTGTTGGTGTTCTCGATAATCGCGGCGATGGGTGCTCCCGTGGTATGTCCATCGACCACACCGGCGATGATGTGGGCGGCGTCGGCCTCGCGGCGTTTGGTCGCGGTCTCGTCGCGACCGGGGGCACGACGGTCAAGGAAGGCCTGCAGCCGCTCCTGGTCAACAGCGATGCCCGCCGGGATTCCATCGAGGGAGCAGCCGATGGCGGGGGAGTGCGACTGGCCGAAGATGCTTAAGTGCAAGACGTTGCCAAAGGTCGAGGACATGCTATTCCTCCTCGAGTGTGACCTTGCCGCCCAGCAGGCGGTAGTGGTCGAAGAAATCGGGATAGGACTTGTTGACGGCCTCGGCACCGTGGATCACGACCTCGCCGGTGGCGCGGCTCGCGGCGATAGCGGCCATCATGGCGATGCGATGGTCGTTGTGCGAATCGACCTCGCCGCCGGTAAAGGCGTCGACGCCCTTGATGATGAGGTCGTCGCCGGCAATGCGCACCTGCGCGCCCAGCGCGGTGAGCTCGCGGGTGGTGGTGACCAAGCGGTCGGATTCCTTGATGCGCAGACGGGCACAATCGCGGATAAAGGTGCGGCCCTGTGCCAGCGAGGCCACGGCCGAGATGACGGGCACCAGGTCCGGAATGTCGTGGGCACTCATCTCAAAGCCGGCGAGCTTGTCGGACTGCACGGTGGCGGCGTTGGTGGAGCGCACGATGCGGGCGCCAAAGCGCGAAAGCGCGGCAAGCACGTTACGGTCGCCCTGTGCGGAGCTTAGCGACACGCCCTCGACGGTGATTGGGTCGGTACCGATGGCGCCGGCGCACAGCCAAAAGGCGGCGTTGGACCAGTCGCCCTCGACGGCCACGCTGCCGGGCGTGCGGTACGAGCCACTGCTCACGCGGAAGTTCGTGACCTCGGGCTGGCCGTCCTTGGCCGGAATGCGCTCGACGTTGACCTCGACGCCAAAGGCCTTCATGGCCTGTATCGTCAGGTTGATGTAGGGGCGGCTCTCGATGAGGCCGGTTACCTGCACGCAGGAGGGCTGGGCCAGCAGCGGGGCTGCCAGCAGCAGGCCCGAGATGTACTGCGAGCTCACGTTGCCCGGAAGCACAAAGGTGCCCGGGCGCATGCGGCCGCTCGTCTTGAGCGGAAAACCGCCCAGACCCTGTAGGTCGCAGCCGGCGGCGATGATCTCGTCCGAGAGCGGGGAGAGCGGGCGGGCGCCCAAGCGCCCCTGACCCACAAAAGTTGCTTCTGCGCCCAGCGCGCAGGCGACGGGCAACATAAAGCGGAGCGTGGATCCACTTTCACCGCAGTCAAGCGTGCTGCCGGCAAGGGCCTTGAGCAGGCCAAACTCAACACTCTTCATGGTGGGGTGGACCTGGAAGCCGTCCTCGACGGTCTCGATGCGAGCACCCAGGGCCGTAAGGCAGCGCACCGTAGCCTCGATGTCGGCGCAGGTGGTGTTGCAGGTGACGTGTGTCTCGCCGTTGGCAAGCGCAGCGCAGATGATCAGGCGATGCGCCATCGACTTGGACGCGATGGCGGGAACGGTGCCCTTGAGCGGGGACGGGGTGATGCGGGCTAGCATGCGGATGCGTCTTCCTTCTGGCCGAGGCCCTCGGCAATGAGTTCGTGGAAAGTGGAAAGCGGTGTGCGGTCGATGCTGCAGCGGCCAATGCCGTGCGGAATCACTAGATCGATGGTGTCACCCGCGCGCTTCTTGTCGTGGAGCGCCTCGGCAAAGACGGTATCGGCATCTAGGTCGCAGCGGGTCTTGAGGCCATGGCGGGCGCAGAGTTCCTCAATACGATCGGGCAGTGCAGCATCGCAAATGCCGTGCAGGGCCGCGGCGCGCGTGATGATGCCCATGCCGATTGAAACGCAGTTGCCGTGTCCGAGCTCAAAGTGCTCGCAGGCCTCGACGGCGTGCCCGGCGCTGTGTCCAAAATTGAGGAGCTTGCGCTGGTTGGTTTCGCGCTCGTCGGCGACGACCACGGCGCGCTTGATGTCGATGTTGCGGGCGATGATGAGTGCTACGCGGGCCACATCGCGGTTGAGCAGCTCCAGCGTGAGCGGGGTCTTCTCCAGCTCGGCGAAAAGCTCCGGGTCGGCGATCACGGCGTGCTTGACGACCTCGCCGCAGCCGTCGGCGAACTGCTCGGGCGTGAGTGTGGCCAGACACCCCACGTCGGCGATAACCACGCTCGGCTGCCAAAAGGCGCCGGCCAAGTTCTTGCCGGCAGCCAGATCGATGGCGGTCTTGCCTCCCACCGACGAATCCACCATGGCGAGCAGGCTCGTTGGGATCTGCACAAACTTGCAGCCGCGCATGTAGGTGGCGGCCACAAAGCCCGCCACGTCGCCCACGACGCCGCCGCCGAGTGCCACGATCACGTCGGAGCGCGAAAGCTCGTGCTCGGCCACAAACTCCAAAATGGCAACATAGGTTTCGGCGCGCTTATGGGCCTCGCCGGCCTCGAAGGTGCAGATGCTCACCTCGTAGCCTGACGCCTCCAGGCTCTGCTTAACGGGCATCTGGTAGAGCGGGCCCACGTTGGTGTCCGTCACGATGACGGCCTTGGTGCCGCCGGCGGTGGCGCGCACGAGCGGCCCCGCCTGCTCCAGCAAAAACGTGCCAACATGCACCTGGTAGGGGCGTGCAGTGTCGATATCGATGGTAATCGCCATAAGCTTCGGTCCTTTCGACCTGGCGTGATGGGTTGTCTAGTGGGAGGCCTCGTCGTCGAGTGCGCGCTTAATGCGGTCGCCCTCGGCAAGGAGATTCTCCAGATAGCGCTGGTCGCGGTCCTTGAGCGCGCGGCTGTAGGCGCCAAGCGATTCGATCAGATGGTCGATCTCGAAGGCGAGCGCGTCGGCGTCGTCGATCATGAGCTCGGACCACATTTGCGGGTTGAGGTGCGCCACGCGGGTGAGATCGCGGTAGCTACCGGCCGAAAAGCCGTGGTGGACCTGGGCAGTGGGGCTTTTGACGTAGGCGTTGGATACCACGTGCGCAAGCTGGCTCGTGAAGGCGATGACACGGTCGTGCTCGGCGGCGCTGGTCACGCTGAACTTGCCAAAGCCCAAGGGGCGCACCATCTCGCGCACCTGGCCCAAAAGCTCCAGCTTGAGCGCATCGTCCACCGCGGGCGGTACGAGCACCAGCGGGGCGCCCTGGAACAGGTCGGCGCGGGAGTGTGCATAGCCCGAGTACTGCGTGCCCGCCATGGGGTGCGCGCCCACAAAGTAAAAGCCGTGCTCGCGGGCAAGCTCAAAGGCGCGCTCGCACACGATACCCTTGACGCCCACCGTGTCAATTACCACGGGGCCCATGATGGCCTCGGTATCGGTGGCGTCGGCGAGTGCCTGGGCGTGTGCCTCGAGCCACTCGATGCAGGCTTCGGGGTAGCAAGCCAGGACGATGATGTCGCATTCGCCGAGCGTCTCGTCGTTGAGCTCGCCGGCAACGGTGCCCATGCTGGCAGCCGTCATGACATCGTCATCGGGATCCCAGGCCAGCACGCGGACGCCCGCCTGCGCATAGCCGCGGGCAAAGCTGCCGCCGATGAGGCCAAGGCCGACGATGCCGGCGCACTTGGGGCCGCCCTGGTTAACGCGCGCGTTTCTCACTGTACCCATGGGCTACTCCATGGTCTCTTGGCAGACGACCTCGCGGATGGCTCGGATGCGGCGCATGGTGTCGTCGAACTGATCGGGGGTGAGGGCCTGGGCGCCGTCGGACCAGGCGCGGCTCGGCTCGTCGTGGACCTCGATCTCCAGGCCGTTGGCGCCGCAGGCGGTCGCGGCAAGCGCCATGGGCTCAACGTAGCGGGTGTAGCCGGTGGCGTGGCTGGGGTCGGCGACGACGGGCAGGTGCGACAGGTGGTGCAGCACCGGCACGGCGTTGAGGTCGAAGGTGTTGCGGGTGCGGGTCTCGAAGGTGCGGATGCCGCGCTCGCACAGGATGACGTTGTCGTTGCCCTCGCTCATGATGTACTCGGCGGCCATGAGCAGCTCATCGATCGTGCCGGACATGCCGCGCTTAAGCAAGATTGGAGTCTTGGTCTTGCCGACCTCTTTGAGCAGAGGGAAGTTCTGGGCGTTGCGGGCGCCGATCTGCATGACGTCGATCTTCTTGTCCAGGAAGACCTGCACGTCGCGCGGGTCCATGATCTCGGTGACGATCGGCATATCGAGCTCGGCAGACGCCTCGCACAGCAGGTCCAGGCCGGCGGGGCCCATGCCCTGGTAGGCGTACGGGGAAGTGCGGGGCTTGTAGGCACCGCCGCGCAGCATCGTGGCACCGGCGGCCTTCACGCGGCGGGCGATGCGGATGAGGTTCTCGCCCTCGACGGAGCACGGGCCGGCGATGACCTGGAACTGATCGCCGCCTACATGTACGCCGTGGCCGCAGTCGATGACGGAGTCCTCGGGGTGGAACTTGCGGTTGGCGCGCTTGAACGGCTCGGAGACGCGCTGCACGCGCTCGACGACGTCCATGGACTCGAGCAGGAATGGGTCGATCTTGGTCGTATCGCCCACCAGGCCGATGATCGTCTCGTTCTCGCCGCGCGAGACGTCGGTCTTCAGGCCCTTTTTCTCAATCCAGCTGACGATATGGCTGACGGCCTCGTCGCTGGCGCTCTGCTTTAAAATTGCAATCATGGTGTGCCTCTCACCTCGATGGATAACCCTTGCAAAAACGGCCCGCATCGCGAGCCGTGTATATATGGTGCATGAGAGTTTATACTATCTGATTCGCTTTTGCCTTCTAAAGTGAGCCGTTGCGCCGCGTCTTCCCCGGAATTGCAAAGCTTTTTCTTTTATTTTGATAGCCCGTGGTGCACTTGGGTATAATGCCACCGTTGGCCCTATTAGCTCAGGGGATTAGAGCGTCTGCCTCCGGAGCAGAAGGCCGTTGGTTCGAATCCAACATGGGGCACCATCGAACGTAAGACCGTCCGAACCTCGCATGGTCCGGGCGGTTTTTCTTATACCGACGCGACGTGATGGGACGTGGTATGGCAGCAACGGATATCGAGCGCGGACTCTCGACCGCCGAGGTCGAGGAGCGCATCGCCGCCGGTAAGATCAACCGCAACATGGAGCTCAAGACCAAGTCGGTCAAAGAGCTCATCATCGAGAACCTCTGCACGCTGTTCAATTTGATCAACGTGATCTTGGCGTTCCTGGTCATTTTGACCGGTTCGTTTAAGAATCTGACGTTCCTGTTCGTGGTGTTCCTCAATACCGCTATTGGCGTCATTCAGTCCATGCGTTCCAAGAAGATGGTCGATAAGCTCACGCTGCTGACCTCCAAGAAGGCCATCGCGGTGCGCGACGGCTCCGAGGTTGAGCTCGACCTGGATCAGATCGTGCTCGACGACATCATCCGCCTGGGGCGTGGCGACCAGATTCCCGCTGACGCCGTGGTGGTTTCGGGCGAGGCGCTCGTGAACGAGAGCCTGCTGACGGGCGAGAGCGACCTTATTAAGAAACAGCCCGGTTCCGAGCTCATGAGCGGCAGTTTTATCGACTCGGGCCTGCTGCGCGCCCGCGTGATCCATGTCGGCGCCGACAACTACGTGGCCAAAATTAATAACGAGGCCAAGTACGTCAAAAAGGTCAATTCCGAGATCATGAACGCGCTTAACGCCATCGTGCGCTTTGCGAGCATCATCATGATCCCGCTCGGTTTGGCGTTGTTTGCCTCGAGTGTGAGCGAGCTGTGGGATGCCGCGGGAACCCCAGGCGATAGCGCGCTTTCGTGGTGCTTCTCCGAGCTGTTGGCTGGCCATGTGCCTTCGTCGGCGCTGCTGTCCACAGTGGGCGCCCTGCTGGGCATGATCCCGCAAGGCCTGGTGCTGCTGACCTCGTCGGTGCTCGCCATCGCCACGGTGCGCCTGGCCCGCCGCAAGGTGCTGGCGCAGCAGCTCTACTGCATCGAGACGCTCGCGCGCGTCGACGTGCTGTGCCTGGACAAGACGGGTACCATTACCTCGGGTCGTATGGAGGTCGAGGGCACCTACCCGCTGCCTGTTGAGGGTGTTGGCTTTGGCGTGGACTCGGACGAGGCGGCTGTTCCCGTCGATACCACGGTGCTCGATTTTGCCCTGGCTAACGTGGCGCGTGCGACTTCGGCCGATGCCAACGAGACCTGCCAGGCACTGCTCAACTATTACGCCGATCGCCCGGTCGAGGTGTCTGAGCCGCTGTCGGTCATTCCGTTCTCGTCGTCTAAAAAATGGAGTGGCGCTTCGTTTGCGCAGGGCTCCTACGTAATGGGTGCGGCGCAGTTTGTGCTCTCTGATCGTGCGTTTGCCCAGGTCGAGAACCGTGTCGCCGAGCTTGCCGATACCTGCCGCGTGCTCGTGGTGGCACTCGTGGACGGCTTTACGCCCGATGGCGATATGGTGGGCGAGGCCGAGCCCGTGGGCTTTGTGACCATCCGCGACGAGATTCGTACCTCGGCGGCCGAGACCATCGGCTACTTTAACGAGCAGGGCGTGACCCTCAACGTGATCAGTGGCGACGACCCGCGTACGGTGTCGTCGATCGCGCGCGTTGTGGGCGTGCCGGGGGCGGACGCTTATGTGGACGCCACGACGCTCGATACGCCGGCCAAGCTCGATGCCGCAGTGGACCGCTACCATGTCTTTGGTCGTGTGACCCCGCAGCAGAAGCGCGAGCTCGTGCAGGCGCTCAAGCGCCGCGAGCACACCGTGGCCATGACAGGCGACGGCGTCAACGACGTGCTGGCGCTCAAGGAGGCCGACTGCTCCGTGGCCATGGCGGCCGGCTCCGATGCCGCGCGTAACGTGGCCGAGATCGTGCTCGTCGACAACGACTTTGCCTCGATGCCCGCCGTGGTGGCCGAGGGCCGTCGCTCCATCAACAACCTGCAGCGTTCGGCTTCGCTGTTCTTGACCAAGACGCTGTTCTCGATGGGCCTGGCGGCGCTGTGCATCGCACTGCCGCCGTACCCTTTCGAGCCGATTCAGATGACGCTCATCAACTTCTTCTGCATTGGCGCGCCGGGCTTTGTGTTGGGCCTGGAGCCCAACAATGCTCGCGTGAAGGGGTCGTTCCTGACGAACGTGCTCAAGCGGGCACTGCCGGCGTCGCTTGCGGTCATTTTGGCCGCGGCGCTCGATATCTTTGTGGCGCGCGTGTTCGGCTTTAACCAGCTCACGCTGTCTACGATGTGCCTACTTACGTCGTGCGCGGCGAGTGTCAGCCTGATCTGGCGTATCTCGCAGCCCCTCACGCCCTTACGTGTGGCGCTCTTTGTGTTTGTAGTTGCCGGCATCCTGACGGGCGTTATCGGATTCCCGAAGCTGCTGTCTATTGCCAACCTGTCGATGGGCCAGATGGTTATCTTGGCTGTCATCGTGGTCATCACCTGCTCGGTGTTCTTTAAGCTCGCCACGATGATGGATTCGCTCAAGCCGCGTCGTCGTCATGCCGCAACTGGTTTTGGCCGCGGTGTGCGCGTCCGCTTGGGTCGCGGTGGCGGCAAGGTGAGCTCGACGGGTTCGACGGCCGAGCGTTTTGCCAAGCGCGTCGCCGCCGACATGGCGCAGCGCCGCGAAGCTCGCACCGTTCGTGAGGCCGAGGCCCGCGCACTCGAGGGCGTGGCCCAGGCCCAGCCCAAGAAAAAGAAGAGTACCGGAGTCAAGCGCTCCCGCGTGACCAAGTCCGCCCAAGGCATCAAAGTCTCGATGCCAAGCAAAAAGAAGAAGTAACTACGCGCCCTGGCGATGTTGAATTGGTGCCTTGCTCCTGTGGGGCCGTGGCGATGTTATGCTCTAACCTCGATTGTTTGAATTGCTTCGAAAAGAGGATGCCGTGATCTGCCCGCATTGCCTTAAGACTATCGAGGACGGCGCCTCGTTCTGCCCCTACTGCAACGCCTATGTGGGTCCGGGCGATGGTCCGGAGCACACCGAGTTCGTGTTCTGTGAGGGCTGCGGTGCCCGTCTTTCTCCGCATGATCGCACGTGCCCCAAATGCGGACGCCCCGCTCCGGGTATCCTCTCCGAGGACGCGGCCGCATCCGACCTGGCAGCGGGCCGCACGGCGGGCTTTCCGCGCCTAACGCAAGAGCAGATCGATACCGAGGTGCCGCATGCGCCGGCCTCTGCCGCTGCGGTGCTTTCGGACGCCGCTGACCCCAATGAGACCTGCGTGCTGCCGGCTTTCGATAAGGATTTCGGTATCCCCAAGGTCGATATTCCCACGCCCGTTTCCCTGCATGACGATGCTCAAAAACCCAAGCGCAAGGTGCATCCCGACGAGGACGCCTATCACAAGCACAAGCGTCATATCCCCAAGCCGCTCATCGTCATCGCGATCCTTGCCGTCGTTTGCGGCGGTGCCTATTGGTTCGTGACGACCGATCCCATGGGTGTCATGCCTGGCTTCTACGACCAGTTTGGCCAAGCTGCGCAAACCACCTTCCCCACGCGCCAAAAAGGCGAGGCGACTGAAGACGATACCAAGCAGGACGATTCTGCCGAGGTGGTCCAGGAAGAAACCGTGCTCACAGATGATCAGCTCTATACCAGGCTCGACGGTCTGTATCAGACCATCGTGTCCTACGGTGACGAGGACCAGATCGGCGAGGTCATCGATTCTTTTAACAACGGCTATCTTCGAACGCCACTGTCCACCCGTCAGGAGCTGTCGCAGAGTGCCTACGCCCTGCGCGACCAGATCAAAAAGACGCAAGATGAGCTTAACAACCTGAAAGTACAGGACGATACGGTCTATGCGGACGACATCGCCCACTTAAAGCAGCTTGCCGAGTGGATGTATGAGCGCGTCGACGTGATCTGCCAGAGTTGGGACATCTCGCTGGCCATTCCCGATGGCGAGTCGATGAGTTCTCACCAAAGCGAGATCCTGGCGCCCATCGCGCAGAGTGGCAACAGCGCGCTTAATCAGTACGACGCCAACGTGGGCTCCTGGAAGCCGCAGCAGCGTAACTAAAATTAGTTCGCCATAGTCGGCATAACCTACGTGCGCAATTGATGTAAGCGCATGCTTATTGCTACAATTCGTACAAATATGCTTTAAACGCACGAGGAAGGAACCACATGTTTGGTTTTAAGAAAGAGCTCTACACGCCCGAGTATCAGCTTGCCGGCGACGAGTGCGCCGTTATCGAGACGTCGAAGGGTACCATCAAGGTTAAGTTTGACGGCGAGGGCGCTCCCATTCATGTCGCGAACTTCTGCGAGCTTTCCACGATGGGTTTCTATGATGGCCTTAAGTTCCATCGCTATGTGCCCGGCTTTGTCATTCAGGGTGGCGACCCCAATACCCGCGACATGTCCGGCGCCGACGTCGCTGCCGGCCTTGAGGGCCCCGACGGCATGCCCGGTACCGGTGGCCCCGGCTACTGCATCAAGGGCGAGTTTGCCACCAATCCGCGCAACAGCCATGTCGATGGTGCCCTTGCCATGGCACGCTCCATGGACCCCGATTCCGCGGGTTCGCAGTTCTACTTCTGCCTGGGTGCCCAGCATAACCTCGATTCCGGTTACACCGTCTTTGGTACCACGGTCGAGGGTCTCGATGTGATTTCGCAGCTGCGTGCCGGCGACGAGATCGTCCATGTCGAGATCGTTCACGAGTAAAGGGGACTTCCTTGAATAGCCAGCTGATCCAACAGGGCCGCGCCGCTTACCGCGCGGGTGATTTTTCCGCTGCAGCCCAGATGCTTGGGGCGGCAAAGACTCCCGATGAGATTATGGGCGAGGCCGATCACCTTCGTGGCAACGCCTTGATGCACCTGGGCATGTATGCCGAGGCCGCCGAGGCCTACGCCGCCGCCCTCAACGACGGCACCTACGGCAAGCGCGGCGCGCTGCTCACCAACCGCGGCAAGGCGCTCGCCGCCGTGGGCGACTACACGACGGCCGCCCAGGCGTTCTCTGCCGCTACGCAGGATGCTTCCTATGCCACGCCGTTTAAGGCCTATCTGGGCCTGGGCAACGCGCTGTTCCAGTCGGGCGACTATGCAAACGCTGGTACTGCCTTCCGTCAGGCCGCCATCGACGGCGCCAATCCGGCTCCTGCCGCCGCACTCGGCGAGCTCGGTCGTTGCTTCATTAAGCTCGGCCGTCCGGCGGATGCCGTGGAGACCTACCGCACGGCTATCGACTTTGCCGGCCCCCGCGACGACACGCGTGCGCTCAACGCCGGCATGGGTCAGGCGCTTTCTGCCGCCGGCCGTCCCTCCGACGCACTCGACGCCTTTAACGCCGCTACTGCCGATGGCATCTACCAGCTCACCTCCGAGCAGGCCGATGAGCTTGCCCGCGTGCACGATTCGCTTGCCGCGCTGTCTGCCCAGACGGCTATGGCCACGGCTCCGGCGCCCGCGATGGACGCTCCTGCCGTCGATCCGCTCGATCCTACGGGCGCGACCGGTCAGTTTATGCCCGATCCCTCGGACACCGGCTTCTTTACGCTGTCCGAGTCCGAGATGGTCCAGCAGGACCGTCAGGACCGCAAGCAGGCCAAGGTCCGTCGCCGCCATCGCCACACGGGTCTCAAAGTCTTTATCGTGCTGCTTCTGCTCATTTTGATCGCCGCGGGCGGTCTGGGCTTTGCCTACACGCGCGGCTTTGGCTTCCCGTCTCAGGAGTCTGTCGTTACCGATCTGTTCCAGGCTGCCGGCGACGGTGACACCGCAAAGGCCGAGTCTTACCTGGCCTCGAGCCTGTCCGAGGACGCCAAGTCGATGATCATCTCCTCGATTCCGCAGGGTGCCACCGTGTCCGTCGAGGGCATGGATCAGTCCATGACCGAGACGACCGCCAAGGTGAAGGCATCGCTGTCCAAGGGCGGCGAGCAGGAGTACACCGTCAAATTCGTGCGCTCCGACAACCATATCGGCTGGGCCGTTTCCTCGCTCGATATGGATTTCTCGGCTGCTGACAACCAGTAGTGACCTTATGGGATTTAGCTTTGCCCGGCGCTTCACCGCAAGTGAGGTGCCGGGCTTGCGCTAGTATGATGAGCTAGTAGTTTTCCAGCAATCATCCAACACATCAGGAGTTGCGTTGTTTTCTTTGATGGATATGTTCTTCGGTAGCTATGCGGGCGATCTTGCCATCGACCTTGGCACCGCCAATACGCTTGTCTCAGTGCGCGGCAAGGGCATCGTCATTCGTGAGCCCTCTGTAGTCGCCATCGACAAGAATGACGAGCGCATCCTGGCGGTCGGTATCGAGGCAAAGCGCATGCTCGGCCGTACGCCCGGCAACATCGTGGCCGTTCGTCCCCTGAAGGACGGCGTCATCGCCGACTTCGACGTTACCGAGGCCATGCTTCGCTACTTTATCGACAAGGCGTCCGAGAAGCGCTATCCGTGGACTCCGCGTCCGCGTGTTGTCGTCTGCGTTCCCTCCGGCGTCACGTCGGTCGAGAAGCGCGCTGTCTTTGAGGCCACGATCCAGGCCGGTGCCCGCCAGGCCTATCTGATCGAAGAGCCTATGGCTGCCGCCATCGGCGCCGACCTGCCCGTCGAGGAGCCCACCGGCTCCATGGTCATCGACATCGGTGGCGGTACCACCGAGGTTGCCGTTATCGCTATGGGCGGCATCGTCGTCTCGCAGTCCATCCGTATTGCCGGCGACGAGTTCGACCAGGCCATCCTCACGCACGTTCGCGATGCCTACAACCTGGCCATCGGCGAGCGTACGGCAGAGGACATCAAGATCAAGGTCGGCTCCGCCGTGCCGCTCAAGGACGAGCTCGACGTCGAGGTCAACGGCCGCGACGTGATCACCGGTCTGCCCAAGACCGTGCGCATCGAGAGCGAGGAGATTCGTCGCGCACTTAACAAGCCGCTCGACGAGATGGCCAAGGCCGTCAAGGATGCACTCGACGCCACGCCTCCCGATCTTGCCTCGGACCTTATGTACTACGGCATTTTGCTGACCGGTGGTGGCGCGCTGCTGCGCGGTCTCGACGTGCGCCTGCGCGATGAGACTGGCGTTTCGGTCAACGTTAGCCCCACGGCGCTCGATAACGTCGTTAACGGCTGTGCCCGCGTGCTCGAGGCCAATGCGTTTGATGGCGGCTTCGTCCAGACCAATGCTTAATTTCCAAAAGGTGGATTCCATTTGGCACGATCTTCGGGTTTCTCCACAAATCTGAATACCAAGCGACAATCAACGGGTATGCGCCCGTTGATTGTTTTCAGCCTGATTTCGGTGTTGCTGCTCACGTTTTATATTCGTGAGGGCGAGGCCGGGCCGATTCATGCCGTGCGTTCGGGCGTGACGACGATTACCTCGCCGGTGCGCTTCGTCGGCTCGGCTGTGGCGGCTCCCTTCAATGCGATCGGCAACGTGTTCTCTAACCTTACGGCGTCGCAGGACACGCTTGACGAGCTTAAGAAGCAAAATGAGGAGCTGACCTCTAAGGTCGCCGAGCTCTCCGAGGCCCAAAAGACTGCTGAGCGTCTGGAGGGGCTGGTCGGCCTGCAGTCGACCTACAACCTCAAATCGACCGCAGCTCGTATCGTTGGTGCCTCGGGCGATGCCTGGACTTCGACCGTAACCATCGACAAGGGCTCTGCCGACGGGCTTTCCATCAACATGCCCGTGACGAGTTCGGCCGGTGTTATCGGCCAGATCATCGAAGTTTCGGCCAAGACATCGACCGTGCGCCTGATTGGCGACGAGAACTCGGGCGTGTCCGCCATGGTGCAGGACACTCGCGCCCAGGGCATGCTGCAGGGTCAGGCTGACGGCACGCTGCGTCTTGAGTACGTGAGCGTCGACTCCGATGTTAAGGTTGGCGACATCATCGTTACTTCTGGCATCGGTGGCGTGTTCCCCAAGGGTCTACCGCTCGGCACCGTCTCGTCGGTTGAGAAATCTGCAAACGACGTGTACTACACCATTGTGGTGCGCGCTCAGACAACGGCCGAGAACAACGAGGAAGTGCTGGTCATTACCTCGCTGACCGACGAACAGTCGGCCTCGGATGAGGACGTGAGCACCGCTAATAGCACGCCGCAGGGAACGTCGCGCGATGCTGCGACCAAGACGAAGGACGAGAGCTCGGATGACAGTTCCGACACGTCCGAGACGACCGATTCCGGCTCGAGCGAATAGGGGGGCATGTCCATGGATCTACACGAGCAGGGGATGAGCTCCCGCACGTTTGTAATCGCCGCCATCGTGTGCGTGCTGCTGCAGGCAGGCCTCGCACCGCAGATCTCCATTGCGGGCGGTCGCGTCAACTTTATGATTATTCTTGTGTGCCTGAGTGTGTTCTCGGGCGACCCGAGCCGTGCCGTCGCGTGCGGTTTTTGCAGCGGCTTGTTTTATGACCTGTCCGCTGCCGTGCCGGTGGGCGTTATGTCGCTCCTGCTGACCGTGGGTTCTTTTGCCCTGGTGCACAGCGCCGCCGGTCAGACGGGCGGTACCCCGAGTGCGCGCGGCATCACGGTGGGCACCTTCGCACTCGTCATTAATGTGATTTACAGCATCATCTTGCTGTTTATGGGTTTGGAGACGAGCTTTGTCGTGGCGATCTTCGGCCATGCGCTGCCGTCTTCGATCCTGACGGGTCTGGTTGCCATTCCATTTTTGATGTCCGGCGTCGTGCCGCAGTCCGGCTATGGATTCTCCGCACGTGGCGGACGCCAGACGGGTATGCGCTTTAAGCCCAAGACCCGCAAGCTCAAATAGGGGAGGCCCGTAGATGTCTTCCCAGATGACGGTTATTATCGCCGGTATCGTGCTGGTCGTGGCCATCGTGGTCGCGCTGGTCATCATGCGTCGTGGCGATTCCCGTTTTACCTACGATACGCAGCATGGAACGGCCCCGCACGCCACCGAGGGCGAGGGCAATACCGCGGCGACCGCCTTTAAGGGCCGCTTTTCCATCCTCACCGCGGGTGTGGGCGCGATGTTTGCGGCGCTTGCCGTTAAGCTGTGGGGCATGCAGATGGTCTCGTCGGACTATTACGAGAAGCAGGCTAATAGCAATCAGACTCGCACCGTTACCACTCCTGCTGTGCGCGGTCGCATCCTCGACCGCAATGGCGTGGCGCTTGTCCAGAACCGTCCCTCACTTGCTGTCGTGGCCTACCGCGACCTTGCCGAGGATGAGGTTCTGGTTCGCCATCTTGCCAACGTGCTTGGAATGCCCTACGTGGCGGTCCTTCGCAATATTCAGGACAATACCGAGGGTGCCCAGAGCCTGCATACCATCGCGACGGACGTCCGTCGCTCCACGGTTGCCTATATCAAGGAACACGCCGGCGAGTTCCCGGGCGTCAAGATTGCCGAGCGTACTGAGCGTCAGTATCCATATGGCGAGACGGCATGCCATATCTTAGGCTATACCGGCACCATTACCTCCGAGCAGCTCGAGGCCCAGAATAAGAAAACCTCTGGCGATGATGATGCTTCTGCTGGCAAGATTACGTACCAGTCGGGCGATATCGTGGGCCAGGCGGGCGTTGAGAGCTACTACGAAAACCTGCTGCAGGGTATTCGTGGTGAGCAGACCGTCAAGGTCGATGCCTCGGGCAATGTGACTGGTCAGGCCGGCGCCGTGCCCGCGAAGGCCGGCTCCGACATTAAGCTCACGCTCGACCTTAAGATCCAACAGGCCTGCGAGACGGCACTGGCGAGCGCTATCGAGCTTGCCAAGACCACTGGCTACAGCAATGCCGGCAACGGCGCTGTGGTGTGTCTCGATCCCAACAATGGCGAGATCCTGGGCATGGCGAGCGAGCCCAAGTTCGATCCGTCCGTCTTTATCGGCGGCGTCTCAAATGACGTGTGGACCGAGCTCAATGATGACAAGGGTTCGCACCCGCTGCTCAACCGCGCCATTAGCGGACAGTACATGTCGGCTTCGACCATCAAGCCGCTCTCGGCACTGGCCGGTCTTGAGTTTGGAACCTACACGTCGGGGCAGACGACCAACTGCACGGGCTATTGGACGGGTCTGGGCAAGTCGTGGGGCAAGTACTGCTGGCTGCATTCCGGCCACGGCACCATGACGCTGCAGTCGGGTATCGCCAACTCGTGCGACCCCGTCTTCTACGACATGGGCAAGGCGTTCTTTTATGACGAGAAACATTCCGAGGGCCTGCAGGAGGTCTTTCGTCGCTGGGGCCTAGGCAAGACCTGCGGTATCGATCTGCCGAGTGAGGGCGCGGGCCGTATTCCCGATGCCGAGTGGAAAGAGTCGTACTTCACCGACGCATCTGCCGAGGACCGCAAGTGGAATGCCGGCGATATGACCAACATTGCTATCGGCCAGGGCGACATCCTGGTGACGCCCCTGCAGATGGCGTGCGCCTATATGGGTCTTGCCAACGGCGGTAAACAGTACGTGCCTCACGTGTTTTTATCTGCCGTGTCGCGCGATGGCGACGGCGATGCCTATAAGTACAACGGCAAGGGCAAGAAGAAGCGCTTGGAGGCCAAGATCAACAGCGATTCGGATTTGGCTCTGGTTCGCAACGGCATGCACGACGTGATTTACACGGCATCGACGTCCCTGGCGGCGCACTTTGGCACCCTGACGCCGCAGGTATACGGCAAGTCGGGCACGGGCGAGAAAAGCGGCGAGGACGAATACGCGTGGTTCTGCGCCTATGCACCGGCCGATGACCCCAAGTATGTCATCGCTACTGTCCTGGAGCAGGGCGGCGGCGGCTCAGATACCGCGATGCATGTCGTGCGCGATGTACTCGGCGTGATTTATGACGAGCCCGATACCTCTTCGGCCTCGGGCGATTCTTCGGTTCGATAGGAGGTTGCGATGGATTTTTCTCCGGCGGATCTGTTCCGTTCAACCAAGACCGGCTCTCGCAGCAGCCTGGACCGCGTCAACAAGCAACTTTCGGCCTCGCGCGGCACGTTTCGCCAAAAGGTGCATATCGGCGTGCTCGTGGCTACTGTGGCGCTCGTTGCCTACGGTGCCATCATCATCTGGTCGGCTTCGCAGTTTAAGGCCGATGCCTCGTTCTCACGCCATCTGCTGGGAATTGGCATCGGTGCGGTGCTGGCGGTGCTGGTCTGGCGTACCGACCTGCGCGGTATTTCCAATTTCTCGACGGCGTTGCTCGTCATCGACCTGATCGTGATCTTTTCGCCTAAGATTCCGGGTCTGTCCTATACGGGCGGTCTGGGCATGACGGGCTGGATCAAGATTCCCGGTATCGGCTTGACATTCCAGCCGGTTGAGCTTGCCAAGCTCATCACCATTTTCTTTATTGCTACGCTTGGCTCGCAGTATAACGGGCGCATCGATACCGTTCGCGACTACGTCAAGCTTTGCGGCATGCTGTCCATTCCGTTTTTGGCCGTCGTTGCCATGGGCGACCTGGGCTCGGGCCTGGTCGTGCTGGTTTCTGGCGCCATCGTCATTTGTATGAGCGGTGCACGCCGCGAATGGGTGCTGTCGACCCTGGCCCTACTCGTGGGCCTGGTGGCCCTCGTCCTGGCGCTCGATTCGGTCTTCGATTCGTTGCTCGGCCACGATGTGCTCATCAAGCAGTATCAGATGAACCGTCTGACGGTCTTTATCGACCCCGATAATGCCGATTCGGACGATGCCTACAACCTGCAGCAGTCGTTGATCGCGGTCGGCTCGGGCGGTTTCTTTGGTAAGGGCCTGGGGCATGCGACGCAGTCGGCCGGCGGCTTCCTACCCGAGTTCCATACCGACTTCGTCTTCGCCTTTTTGTCCGAGACCTTTGGCTTTTGCGGCTCCTTTTTGCTGCTGTGCCTCTACGTGCTGCTGATCTTTTCGACGATTCGCGTCGCCTTTAAGTGTGAGTCGCTGTTCTTGCGCCTATCGTGCGTGGGCATCGTTGGCATGTGGGCGTTCCAGACCTTCGAAAACATCGGCATGTGCATCGGCATGATGCCGATTACCGGTATTCCGCTACCGTTTATTAGCTTCGGTTCGTCTTCGATGATGATTCAGCTGCTGACGGTGGGTATCGTACAATCCATATGGCGGCATCGTTCGGGCGCCGCGTAACCGCTGAAGGGGTTTGCTATGAAAATTCCCGTAGATAAGCTGACCCGCGCTTTTAAGATGGGCGCGTCCGTTAAGAAGGATTCCGATACGCCGGTGCGCGTCTCGGTCTATCTGGATTCGTCCGCCTCGCGCTTTCTGGCCGAGACGGTGCGTGACGCCTTTGTGCCGCAGACGACCTCGGGCATTGTGCGCGTCGAGCGTCTGGGGGAGGAGCGAATTGCTCCAAAGACCGATACCGATGTGGTGCTGGTGCTCTCGTGTGGTTCCGACCGCTTGGAGAGTGCCGTGCAGGAGCTCGTGATCGCCGGCGCGCCCGTGTGCGTGCTTGCCGAGTCTGCTGTGGAGGTGCCGTTTATCGAGGAGTCCACGCCCATGCTCGGCGTGGTAGCGGCAACCGATAAGACGTATCTGCTCGAGACGCTTGCCCGCTGGATTCTCGATCGCACCGACAAGGAAACGGCTTTTGCGGCGAACTTTGCCTTCATGCGCATCGCGGCGGCCAATCGCATCATCACCTCGTGCGCGCTTACCAATATGGCGACCGGTGCGCTGGTGTTTTTGCCGGGCGCCGATTATCCCGTTATGGCGCTGGCGCAGGTGGGCATGCTCTTTGAGCTCGCTGCCGTCTTTGGGCGCGGCATTAAGCCTGAGCGCGGCTACGAGGTCGCGGGCGTGCTTGCCGGCGGTCTTGTAATCCGCGCGGTCACCCGTGCGCTCGTCAAGCAGACGCCGCATATCGGGTTTGCCGTCAAGGCGCTCACTGCTGCCGCGGGCACCTATGGCATGGGCCGTGCGCTCGTTTCGCTCTACGAGCGCGATGTCGACTACAGCCGTGCCAACGAGGTGGTCACTGCCACGTTCTCCCGCGTTCGCGATCTGGTGACCACGGTCGCGGGCGCTACCCGTCCTATGGCGTCCTACCAGGACGCATCCGATCTCGCTGCTTAGGGGTTTTCCGTTGCGCGTTGCATACCAAGACTGTTTTCATTTAATTGAGCCGCTGCTCGCCAAGGTCGAGAAACCGAGCCGCTATATCGATCACGAGTGGGGCACGCTTTCCAAGGCCGATGCCGACTACCGTTGCTGCCTGATCTATCCGGATGTGTACGAGGTCGGTCTGCCCAACCAGGGCATCGCCATCCTCTACAACATCCTTAACCAGGCCGAGGGCATCTCCTGCGAGCGCGGCTATGTGCCGTGGCCCGATATGGGTGACGCTATGCGCGAGGCGGGCATTCCGCTGCTGTCGCTCGAAGGTGCTGCCCCCGTCGCTTCGTTTGATATCGTTGGCCTACATGTGCCGCACGAGATGGCGGTGACGAACTTCCTCGAGGCTCTCGACCTCGCTGACATTCCGCTGTTAGCGGCCGACCGCACTGAGGACGATCCCATTATCATCGCCGGTGGTCCTTCGGTGTACAACCCCGAGCCGTACGCGGCCTTCTTCGATGCCATCCTCATCGGCGAGGGCGAGGAATCGCTGCTCGAGACCTGCCAGCTGCATCGCCGCCTGCGTGACGAAGGGGTCCCGCGCGCGCAGATTGTTGAGCAGCTTGCATCCATTGCCGGCAACTACGTGCCGTCGCTCTATGAGGTCCGTCACGACGAGCCCTGCTCGCCGCATGGCTACACCGTGCCGCGTGAAGGCAAGGATGCGCCGACCGTGGTCTACAAGCGCGTCGTCGAGGACTTTGGTGCCACCAATCCGCTGTCGCAGTCGTGCGTACCCTATGCACAGCTGGTCCACGACCGCCTGTCTATCGAGATCCTGCGCGGCTGCGCCCGCGGGTGTCGTTTTTGCCAGGCAGGCATGACGTATCGCCCGGTGCGCGAGCGCTCGGCCGACCAGATCGTCTCGTCGGTGATTCAGGGTCTGGAAAAGACTGGCTATGACGAGGTGTCGCTGACCTCGCTCTCCACGACCGACCACTCCTGCATTCGCGACGTGCTCGGCAGGCTCAACCGTCGCCTGGAGGATACGGGTATTCGCGTGTCTATTCCGTCGCAGCGCCTGGATTCGTTTGGCGTGGATATGGCCGAGTCGGTCGCCGGCGAAAAGAAGGGCGGCCTGACGTTCGCGCCCGAGGCCGGCAGCCAGCGCATGCGCGACATCATCAACAAGAACGTGACCGAGGAGGACCTGGACCGTGCCGCCAAGGCGGCCTTCGAGGCCGGCTGGAACCGCATGAAGCTCTACTTTATGATGGGCCTTCCCGGCGAGCGCGACGAGGACATCGTAGCCATCGCCAATCTGGCCGATCACGTGCTGGAGCTCGGTCGTTCCGTGGTGCCCAAGGCTCGTCGCGGCTCGATCTCGGTGTCCATCTCGGTTTCGGTCTTTATCCCCAAGGCTGCCACGCCGTTCCAGTGGTGCCCGCAGCTCGACTACGACGACGTCAAGCGTCGCCAGAAGCTGCTTATCACGAGCGTTCGCAACCGTGCCGTCCGCGTGCATTACCACGATGCCGAGACATCGCTCATCGAGGCCGCGCTGTCCCGCGCCGGTCGTGACATGACGCCCGTCATCATCGACGCTTGGCGCTCGGGCTCTCGCTTTGACGCCTGGGTAGAGCATTTCTCGCTCGATAACTGGAAGGAGGCTGCTGCCAAAAACGGCATCGACCTCAATGAGCTCGTACACCTGCCCTACGAGTTGGACTGGCGCCTGCCGTGGGAGCACGTGAGCCCTGGCTGCACGCGCGGCTTCCTCGAGCGCGAGTACCGTCGCTCGCTCGAGGGCGTCACGACTCCCGACTGCACCCGCACGTCGTGCACCGGCTGCGGGATCTGCCCCACGCTCCACGCCAAGAATGTATTGATAGGTGATCGCGCATGAGTGAGCGCCTGAGCGACAACCCCACGCTCTTTAGACTTCGTGTTCGCTATGGCAAGCGCGATCGCCTTAAGTACCTGGGCCATCTCGAAGTAATCCATACCATTGAGCGCATCGTGCGCCGTGCGGGACTTCCCTATGCCGTCACGCAGGGTTTCTCTCCGCACATGCGCGTGGGTTTCTCTTCGGCGCTACCGGTGGGTACGTCGTCGACCTGCGAATGGTATGACCTGTTTATGACCGAGTTCGTGGCGCTCGACGAGGCGTTTGGGCGCCTGTCTGTGGCGTCTCCGGCCGATCTGGCGCCTATCGAGGCAGCGTACATCGACGTGCGCACGCCGGCGTTGACGGCGCAGCTCACGCGCCTGTCGTATCGCATCGACCTGCACTTGGATCCCGAGGCGCCCGTAAGCGCCGACGAGGTGCGTCGTGCGATCGACACACTGCGCGCGGACCATGGCATCGACTACGCGCGCGGCAAAAAGAGCAAGCGCTTGGATTTGGATCACACGCTCGTGGGCTATGAGCTCACGGCGGGGGAGCGCCCGGACCATTTGGTGCTCATGCTCGACACCCATGCCGACAACGAGGGCTCCATGCGTCCGGAAATTTTGCTTTCCGCTGCTGATGTTTTGTTGCAGGGCTTGACCCCGGGCGTGGATGCACCTATTGTTTCCACCGGTATGCAAGACCTCGTGACCATCTGCTCCTACGATGTCGAGCGTCAGAATCAAGCATGCGAGGACGACGAGGGCCGACTCGTCAGCCCCATACCTGTGCGAACTTGTGGATTTGCTCCACATACTCGTTGACGGGGGTATTTTCGCCTGCTACTATATTCGGCTGTTGCACTAACTGATGCATGAAGGGCAAGTAAACATGTACGCAATCGTTAACACGGGCGGCAAGCAGTACAAGGTCGCCACCGACGATGTCATCACCGTCGAGAAGATCGAGGGCAATGAGGGCGACAAGGTCACCCTGCCGGTTATCTTCCTCAACGATGGTAAGAAGATCGTCACCGATCCCGACAAGCTGGCCAAGGCCAAGGTTACCGCTCAGATCGTTGAGCAGTTCAAGGGCGAGAAGCAGCTGGTCTTCAAGTTCCACAAGCGTAAGCGCTATCGTCGTCTGAAGGGTCACCGTCAGCAGCTCACCAAGCTGAAGATCGTGAAGGTCCAGGCTACGTCCCGCGCCAAGAAGGCTGTCAAGGCAGAGGCCGAGGCTGTTGCCGAGGCTCCCGTCGCCGAGTAGATTACACTCGTAACGAAAGAGTAGGTATACACAATGGCACACAAAAAAGGACTCGGTTCCTCCCGTAATGGCCGTGACTCCCGCGGTCAGCGCCTTGGCACGAAGCGCTATGCCGGCCAGACGGTAACCACGGGCACGATTCTCGTCCGTCAGCACGGCACTCACATCCACCCGGGTGAGAACGTTGGCCGTGGCAAGGACGACACGCTGTTCGCGCTGGTCGACGGTACCGTTGAGTTCCACAAGGGTATCAAGCACAGGGTCAGCGTACGCCCGCTCGCGAACGCGTAATTCACCCTTCATAGAGCACATATGTGGGAGGCACTTGAGTTTTAGGATTCAAGGGTCTCCCTCTTTTTTGTAGGAGGCGATTCTGTTGTCACAGTTCACCGATATCAGCCGCATCAACGTGTGCGGCGGCGACGGCGGAGCCGGATGCATGTCGTTTAGGCGCGAGGCATTTGTCCCCAAGGGCGGCCCCGATGGCGGCGACGGCGGTCGTGGCGGCAATGTCGTCATCCAGGCCGATGCTCAGCTGTCTTCGCTGATCGATTACCGCTTTAAGCATCACTTCCGCGCCGAGCGCGGCACGCACGGGCAGGGTGCCCGTCGTAACGGTAAGAGCGGCGAGGACCTGATTCTCAAGGTCCCTATGGGTACCGTGGTGCGCGAGCTCGACCCCGAGACGCAGACCCCGATGTTCGAGATTGCCGATCTGGTGCACGACGGCGAGCGCGTTGTCGTGGCCCCTGGTGGCGCCGGCGGCTTGGGCAACACGCACTTTGTGACGTCGGTGCGCCGCGCGCCCGCGTTTGCTCAGCTGGGCGAACCGGCAGAGGAGCACTGGATTGAGCTCGAGATGAAGCTTATGGCCGATGCCGCGCTCGTGGGCTTCCCCTCGGTGGGAAAGTCCTCGCTCATCGCGCGCATGAGTGCCGCCCGTCCCAAGATTGCCGACTACCCGTTTACCACGCTCGTGCCCAATCTGGGCATGGTGCGTGCCGGCGAATATTCTTACGTCGTTGCCGACGTCCCCGGTCTTATTGAGGGCGCGAGCGAGGGCAAGGGTCTGGGGCACCAGTTCCTGCGCCACATTGAGCGTACGGCTCTGATCATGCATGTCGTCGACATGACGGGCGGTTTTGAGGATCGCGATCCGGTTGAGGATTACCACATCATCAACCGCGAGCTTGAGCAGTATGGCGCCGAGCTTTCGGAGCGTCCGCAGATCGTTGTCGCCAACAAGTGCGATGCGCCGGGCACGGCTGACAAGATTGCCGATCTCAAACGCGCCGCGCTCGACGATGGACATATGTTCTTTGCCGTGTCTGCCGTGACGGGCGCCGGTCTCAACACGCTGATGCTTGCCGTGGGCGAGCAGGTGGCTAAGCTGCGCGCCGAGTTGGCTGTCTCCGATGAGCCGGTCGATCTGCGTGACGATGAGTGGGAGCGTCGCCGCCTGCAGCGCGAGAAGCGTTTCCGTATTGTTCAGGAAGAGCCCCATGCCTTCCGCGTGGTCGGTCGCGCCATCGAGCGCATGGTCATCCAGACCGACTGGGAAAACGAGGAAGCCGTCATTTACCTGCAGCATAAGTTTGCGCGTATGGGTGTTGACGACGCGCTCGAGAAGGCCGGTTGCCGTGCGGGCGACGAGGTCCGCATTTGCCAGCGCGCCTTTGACTTTGAGGGCGCCGAGGACTTCTCGGAGTACGAGGAGCTCGAGGATGCTGGCGAGGACGTTGCCGTTGAGACCATTGACATGACCGATGCTGCGGATGAGGGCGTCGAGGTTGTCGATGCGGCGGGTGCCGCGGACGATGCCGAGACCCCGGAGGGCGAGTAAGCCATGTCGCTGCGCGGTGGAATCGGTTTGCCCGAGCTGCCTATCAAGGATGGGCAGGAGTTTCGGCTTGGCATTATGGGCGGCACCTTTGACCCGATTCATTACGGGCACTTGGTAACCGCTGAGCAGGCGCGTGAGTCCCTCGACTTGGATGCCGTGCTCTTTATGCCGGCGGGCTCTCCTGCTTTTAAGCTTGACAAGCCGGTGACGCCTGCCGAGGACCGTTATGCCATGACGGTCCTCGCCACCGCTGCGAATCCGGCTTTTTTGGCGAGCCGCTTCGAGATCGATCGTCCGGGCGTGACCTATACGGCCGATACGCTTCATGCCCTTCGCAACTTTTACCCGCCTCAGGTAAAGCTCTACTTTATTACGGGTGCCGATGCGATTATCGATATAGTGACCTGGCACAATGCTGATGAGATTGCCGAACTGGCAACCTTTATTGCTGCGACACGTCCCGGCTTTGATATCGATACGGCCCGGGCGCGAATCAAAGAGTCGGGCCTGCCGTTTGACGTACGGTATATCCAGATTCCGGCGCTGGCGATTAGCTCGACCAATATCCGCAAGCGGGTTGCCCGCGGCATGAGCGTGCGCTATCTTACGAGCGAGTCCGTGCTCGGCTACATTCGCAAGCGCAGGCTATATGCCGATTTGGGCCAAGAAGATTTTGAGTGATGGGGGTCTACGTTGTCGGTAGAGGATCAGTTTGAGGGCGATGAGCGCGCGCTGCTCAAGCGCATTCAAGAGCTGCTCGATGTTCGCATGAAGGATAAGCGCAAGCGCTATGTGCATTCGCTGGGTGTTGCCGAGACCGCACTTCATCTGGCCGAGATCTACGGCGTTGACCGCTTTGATGCCGCTGCCGCCGGCTTGATCCATGACTGGGACAAAGTGCTCTCCGACGACGAGCTGGTCACGCGCGCCCTGCATTACGGCATTAAGATTGCCGGCTCTCCGTCTTCCGCGACGCCGCTTTTGCATGGTCCTGTTGCCGCCTATGAGCTTCCGCAGCTTTTCCCCGAGTTGTCGCCTGCTGTTTTCCAGGCTGTCGACCGTCACACCGTTGGCGCCTGCGACATGACGCCGCTCGATATGGTGGTCTTTGTGGCCGATGCCATCGAGCCCAACCGCCATGGTGATTATGCCATCGCGCTGCGCAAGATGGTGGGGGAGTCGACGCTTGACGAGTTGTTCTTCTCCTGTTTTGCGCAGGGTCTGGTCTACGTGATCCAGTCCGGGCGTTATCTTTATCCCACGGCTATTACGATTTACAACCATTACGCCCAGCTGCGCTAGCTCGGGTGTGTCTAGAAAGAGGTATTCCATGGCCGATGAGACCATGACCGACGAGCAGATTCTTGAAGGTGTGGAGCACAAGAGCTTCGTTGCCACGTCCGACCGCACCGCTGCCTCGCTGTCCACGAGCGGTGTCGCCGCCGAGGATGTCGCCCGCGCCGCCGCGCAGGCCGCCTACGACAAGAAAGGCGAGGACGTGCAGGTGCTCGATCTGACCGAGCTCTCCGACGTGTGCGATTACTTTGTGCTCGCCACCGGTACCAATAACCGTCAGGTCGATTCGATCGTCGACGAGATCGAGGAGAAGGTCGCCGAGGCTTGCGGCGAGCATCCGTTCTCCATCGAGGGCCGTGAGCAGAAGACCTGGATGCTCATGGACTACGGTTCGGTTGTCGTCCACGTCTTCACTCCCGAAGCCCGCGACTTCTACCGCCTCGAGAAACTCTGGGGCGACGCCCCCCAGCTCCCCCTCAATCTCCTCTAAATGATTTTTCTGGGACGGGGATAAAATAATCATTGCTACCGTTTGCCGAACCGCTCACCTTTGTTGGGCGGTTCGGCCTTTTTCTTCCTTTCCTTTTGTATGCTGTGACTACTGCATCCTTGGAAGGGAGGGTTTCGATGACTCGTGTTGCCCGTGCGTTGTCCGAACTCGGCCATTATCACGTCATGCTCAAGGGCTGTGCTGGCCAGCTGATCTTCGAAGACGATGACGATCGCCTTTATTTTCTCAATCTATTGAACAGACGATTTACGTTCGCTCATATTCGTCTTCTTGCCTGGTGCCTCATGGACAATCATGTTCATCTGCTATTTGATGATCTCGATAATCAGATGAGCGTTGCTATGCATGCGATTGATACGGCATATGCGAAACACTTCAATCAAAAAACCGGCCGCCGCGGACCGGTGTTCCAGGAACGATTCAAGAGTGTGATCATTTCTGACGATAAACAGCTGCTCCGTTGCGTCCGATACATACACGACAATCCTGCAAAAGCAGGTATTTCTTCTGCTCCTCTGTATCGCTGGAGCAGCTTCCATGAGTATTTCTCTCATCCCGAAATTTGTGATTGTGAAGGTATTCTCAATCTGTTTGGGGGTACGGAAGCGTTTTATCTTTCGAGTACCGACGGCAAGCCTAATCCCTATTTTATGCCCGAAGGTAAGCATATCTCCGATATGGATGCGCTGGAAGTTGCCCGGGCTCTTTTGGCTCCGCATGAGCCTTATCAGCTTAAAACTTTGCCGAAATCAGAGCGAAATCGTCTTCTGGCAGTGTTGAGGCATCGGGGGTTTACGATTGACCAGATTTCGCGTCTGACGGGAATTGGGACCAATATCATTCAAAGGGCGAAATGACGCTCCAAATGATTAAAAAATCCCCGTCCTAGAATAATCATTCGCAGCTACCCGGCTTTCTTTTTGCCCAAAGGCGGTTAATCGTTGAAGCGGGATTGGCGGCCGAAGGATAGGGCGGTGTCGCCGAATTTGTCTCGGACGGCATCGATAGCTACCGAGAGGTCGCGGCGGTCACTGGATTGGGCTCCGCGGTCGTCGACTTCGCAGAACAAGTCGGTCTGGATGCCGCCCTGATGGTCAAAGTCGCTCATGCCGATGCCTGCTAAGCGAACATGCATGCCTTCCTGCCAGATGTTGTCGAGCAGTTCGAGCGCAATCGCCACAAAGATGTTCTCATCGTCGGTCGGATGAGGCAGCCGGCGCTGTGCCGAGCGACCGCTTCCATACGAATACTTAAGCTTGAGCGTTACCGTGCCGCCCGTCAGTCCCTGACGGCGTAGTCGGCGTCCAACCGACTCACCCAGCAGCGCAATCGCCGCTTCGATGTCCCCGCGCTCAGTTAAATCTTTTGCAAAGGTGCGCTCATTGCTCACCGATTTAACCTCACGCTCTTCATCGAGACTCGTGACTTCGGAGATTTCGAGTCCCAGCGCACGCTGGCGCATGCGTTCGCCGTTGACGCCAAAAATTGCAGCTAGCGTGGATTCCGGCGCGCGTGATAGCTCGCCGAGCGTGTAGATGTGCATACGGCGCAGTCGTTCCTCGGCCGAGCGCCCGATGCCGCTCATGGCAGATACCGGCAGCGCGGCCAAAAAGCGCTGCTCGGTTCCGGGTCGCACGATGGTCAGCCCAAACGGCTTATCCCGCTCACTTGCGATCTTTGCGACCGTCTTGTTGCAGCCCACGCCAATGGAGCACGTTACTCCCAGCGCTGCCACACGGTCGCTTATACGCCGTGCAACCAGCAGCGGGTCCTCGGGCGCAAAGCGACCCGGTGTGATATCGATAAATGCCTCGTCGATGGATACGCGCTCCACGCGCGGCGTCTCCTCGGCAAGAATCGCCATGACCTGCGCGCTGACCTCGCGGTAGCGATCGAAATGCCCGTGCGTCCAAATGGCCTGCGGACACAGGCGCCGTGCCTCGGCCGAGGCCATGGCGGAGTGTACGCCAAAGCGACGTGCCTCGTAAGAACAGGTGGACACAACGCCACGAGAATCGGCGTCCCCGCCCACGATGAGCGGCTTTCCGCGCCATTCGGGATGATCGAGCATCTCCACGCTCGCAAAAAACGCATCGAGGTCCATGAGGCCCACCGCCGGACCCGTCCAGGGAGGCGGCGTGACGCCCATGGCATCCTCATAACCGTATGTATGTTCGCGTCTTTCCATGTCATGAGTATACCGCGCAGCTCATGTGGGGTGCGTGTATGTGCTTGCAAATCCCGAATTCTTGTCTAAGATATGGATTTGCCCTCGACTACACCGAAGAAGTTGGTCTCACGGACTTCACCTGCCCGCGTCGATGGCGTATTATGTTCAACTGTTTGTTTGTAGTTGCAGCCTAAAGCTGCTTGGTTGGAGGAGTTTCCTTTGGCAGTCAAGATTCGCCTTGCTCGTCACGGCGCTAAGAAGCGTCCGTACTACCGTGTCGTCGTCGCCGATTCCCGCGCCCCGCGTGACGGTCGTATCATCGAGGAGGTTGGCCGCTACAACCCGATGACCGCCCCCAAGACCATCAACCTCGACCTCGAGAAGATCGCCGACTGGCAGTCCAAGGGCGCTCAGCTCACCGACGCCGTCGCCGCTCTGGTCAAGGCCGCCAACGAGGGCGAGAAGACCGAGACCGCCGTCAAGAAGTCCAAGAAGCAGCTCGCCAAAGAGGCCGAGGCCGCTAAGGCTGCCGCTGAGGCCGCTGAGGGCGCCGAGGAGTAAATCGTGCCTGAGGTTGACGCTGCACAGCTCGAGGGTGAGGCAATGCTCTCAGATCGCATCGCCGATCTCGTCGAATATCTCGTTGTTCAGATCGTCGACGACCCGGATTCCGTGAGCCTTGAGGTCATCGATGGTGACGACGCCTCTACGATTGAGGTTTCGGTCGCCGAGGATGACGTCGCTAAGGTCATCGGCCGTCGTGGCCGTACCATCAAGGCCATTCGCACGCTCGCCCGTGCGCTGGCCGCTCGCCTCGACACTGCTGTCGAGGTAGAGGTTCTGGGCTAGGACCTTGAGGTCCCAGTACAAAAACATCGCCCGTGTGGTCAAGCCGCACGGAAGGAAGGGGGAGGTCCTCGCGCAGCCGCTGCGGGGGCTTCCTTCTGTATTAGAGCCGGGTATGCGCGTCGCCCTGACGCCGCCGGCGCTCAAGCGCGACCGCTTTTGCACGGTTGTGTCCGTCACCGATACGGGCGATGGCGATCTGGTCTCATTTGAGGGCATTGACGACTTGACGGCCGCCGAGGGCATCACGGGATGCTATGTGCTGGCAAATCGTGACGATTTTGAGCTCGATTCACTCGACGCCGCCTATACCGACCTGATGGGTCGCGAGGTGGTTGACGAGCGCTTCGGTTCGCTCGGCACGATTGTCGAGATCATGTCGACGCCCGCTAACGATGTTTGGGATGTCGAGGGCGATCGGTACGGCGAGGTACTGATTCCCGTGATCGAGCAGGTTGTGCTCGATCTTCCCGACACAGGAACAATTTCCGTCCACGTTATGGACGGCCTGATCGATATGGACAAGTAGGGAGGACAACATGCTGATTGAGACCCTTTCGGTCTTTCCCGAGATGTTTGAGCCCGTCATGTCCACATCGATTTTGGGCCGCGCCCGCAAGGCCGGCCTTTTTGATTTTAAGGCGTATAACCTGCGCGACTGGACGCACGACCGCCATCGTACCGTCGATGACGAGCCGTACGGCGGCGGGCAGGGCATGCTCATGAAGGTCGAGCCTATCGCCGAGGCCATCGAGGCCATTAGCGCGGAGGGCCCCAAGCCGACGGTGGTGTTCTTCACCCCGTGCGGCGAGCCTTTTACGCAGCATGTGGCCGAGCGCCTGCTCAAAAGCGAGCGCTTGCTGTTTGTGTGCAGCCGTTACGAGGGTGTCGACGAGCGTGCCTATGCGTATGCCGACGAGCGCCTGTCGATCGGCGATTACGTGCTCACGGGCGGCGAGCTTCCCGCTATGGTCGTTGCCGATGCTGTCGTACGCCTGATTCCCGGCGCCCTTGGTGACGAGATGAGCAACGTCGACGAGTCGTTCTCGACCGCCGAGGACGGAGGCCTGCTCGAGTATGCGCAGTACACTCGCCCTGCTGAATTCAACGGCGAGGGCGTGCCGCCGGTGCTCGTGAGCGGTGACCATGCCAAGGTCGATGCCTGGCGCCGTAAGAATGCCATCGAGCGCACCTGCCGCTGGCGTCCCGACCTGATCGAGACGGCACGGCTTACGCCCCAGGAGCGCGCATACGCGCAGGAGATTCTGGACGCTTCGTATTCGCAGAGCGAGGAGTGAGAATGGTTCCATCGCAGCATTCCGCGTTGAGGGGCGCTTTTGAGTGGGTCGCGGTCATCGCGATCGCGCTTGTGGCCACCTTCCTGATCCGCACCTTTGTGGTCGAGCCCTTTGTGGTACCCACCGGCTCCATGGAGGACACGATCGAGATTGGCGACCAGATCCTGGCACAAAAGGTGAGCCTCGAGCTCGGTCAGCCCGTCAAACAGGGTGATATCGTGGTGTTCCACAACCCCGATGCCACTTCCGAGCATGATGTTCTTGTCAAGCGTGTTATTGCCACGGCCGGCCAGACGGTCGACCTGCAGGACGGCAAGGTCGTCGTCGACGGCCAGGCGCTCGATGAGGACTATACGACCGGCATGAGTTGGCCGCTTTCGGTCCAAGCGCCTGGCGCCCAGGTGAGTTATCCCTACACCGTTCCCGACGGGTGCGTGTGGGTGATGGGCGACAACCGCGAAAACTCTGCCGACTCGCGCTACTTTGGTCCCGTCGATCGCTCTGATTTGATCGCTGTGGCGCTTGTGCGCTACTGGCCGCTCAACCGCATCGGCGCTATCGACTAAAAACCGCTATAGTACAGTACCTAACCGTGTAATCGTTTCGACGAGGGGATATTAGAGGCATGAACGCTTCATCGCTTTCCTTCCAAGACATCATCCTGCGCCTCCAGCAGTACTGGGGCGAGCAGGGCTGCGTCATTATGCAGCCCTATGACTCCGAGGTCGGTGCCGGTACCTTCCATACCGCGACCACGCTGCGCTCGCTCGGTCCCGCCGAATGGCGCACCTGCTATGCGCAGCCCTGCCGCCGTCCCGCCGACGGCCGCTACGGCGAGAACCCTAACCGCATGCAGCACTACTATCAGTTCCAGGTGCTCATTAAGCCCTCTCCGGTTAATGCTCAGGAGCTTTACCTGGGGTCTCTTGCTGCCATTGGCCTGGACCCCAACGACCATGACGTCCGTTTTGTCGAGGACGACTGGGAGAGCCCGACGCTGGGCGCCTGGGGCCTTGGCTGGGAGGTCTGGCTCAACGGCATGGAGGTCACGCAGTTTACGTACTTCCAGCAGGTGGGCGGTATCGAGGTCGACCCCGTGCCCGTCGAGATCACCTATGGCCTGGAGCGTATCGCCATGTATGCTCAGGGCGTCAACTCGGTCTACGATCTGGTGTGGAGCTATCTGCCCGACGGCACGCCCATGACCTACGGCGACGTGTTCCTCGAGAACGAGCGCGAGTTCAGTGCCTATAACTTTGAGGTCGCCAACGTCGAGATGATGCGTCAGAAGTTTGACGACTACGAGGCCGAGTGCCATTCCTGCCTGGAGCGCAAGCTGCCGTTGCCGGCGTACGACTGTGTCATGAAGTGCAGCCACGCCTTCAACCTGCTCGATGCCCGCGGCGCCCTGTCCGCGGTCGAGCGTGCCAACTACATCCTGCGCGTCCGCGCCGTCGCCAAGGCGTGCTGCGAGGCCTACATGGCCGAGGTCGCCGGAGTCAACGAGAATGCCGACCAGGAAGGCGAGGTGGCGTAAGCCATGGCAGACGCTAAGGATTTCCTGTTTGAGATCGGTACGGAGGAAATGCCCTCTGCACCGCTGAACAATGCCGTCAAGCAGCTTGGTACCATGATCGCCAAGGGTCTCGACGAGGCCGGTCTGGCCCACGGCGAGGTCCGCGTGATCTCGAGCCCGCGTCGCCTGGCTGCGCTCGTTGCCGACGTTGCCACCGCGACCGATGAGGTTCACGAGGTCAAGCGTGGCCCCGCGGCAAACATCGCCTTCGACGCTGACGGTAACGCCACCAAGGCCGCCCAGGGCTTCGCCCGCAAGTGCGGTGTGGCTGCCGAGGACCTGGTCCGTCGTGAGGATACCGACGGTCGCGAGTATGTCTTTGCCGAGAAGAACATTCCCTCCGCACCGGCAACCCCGATCCTGACGGCCCTGTGCGAGAAGACCATTGCCGGCCTGCAGTGGCCCAACTACCGCTCCCAGCGCTGGGGCCACGAGCACGCGACGTTC
Source organism: Coriobacteriaceae bacterium (assembly GCA_905209215.1). GTDB lineage: Bacteria > Actinomycetota > Coriobacteriia > Coriobacteriales > Coriobacteriaceae > Collinsella. Next base: position 103,992 of record CAJLRY010000004.1, read on the forward strand.
GTGCGTCCGGTCCGCTGGATTTGCTGCCTTCTGGGCGAGGATGTTGTGCCTGTGTCATTTGCCGACGTGACGAGCGGCAACACCACGCGCGGCCATCGCGTGCTCGGCCCCGGTGACCACGTTGTCGCCAGCCCCGCCGCCTACGAGCAGGTACTCGAGGACGCCGGCGTGCTTTCTGCCGAGCGCCGTCGCGAGGCCATCCTTGCCGGTATCTCCGAGGTCGAGGCCGCTCGCCCCGGCTGCCATGTCGATACGCCCAAGAAGGTCTTTGAGGAGGTCATTAACCTCTGCGAGTGGCCGACGGTGCTCGTCGGTACTTTCGACGAGGAGTTCCTCAAGGTCCCGCACGAGATTATCTGCGAGTCCATGCTCACCAACCAGCGCTACTTCCCGATCTATGACGGCGAGGGCAAGCTGACGCGTGAGTTCGTGGTCGTCTCCAACAGCAAGCCCGAGAACGCCGAGCGAGTGGTCGACGGTAACGAGCGCGTCGTGCGCGCCCGTCTGGACGACGCTAAGTTCTTCTACGAGGAGGACCTGAAGATCTCCCTCGACGAGTTCCGTGAGCGTCTGTCCAAGGTTGCCTTCCAGGAGAAGCTCGGTAGCGTGCTCGCCAAGTCCGAGCGCATCGAGCAGCTCGCGCTCGCTATCGCCCGCGAGGCTCACCTGGGCGCCCATCTTGCCGCCGACGCTGCTCGCGCCGCACACCTGTGCAAGGCAGACCTGGTGTCCAACGCCGTCGTCGAGTTCACGAGCCAGCAGGGCGTGATGGGCGGTTATTACGCGACCGCGATGGGGGAGAACGACGAGGTCGCCCATGCTATTCGCGATCACTATCGTCCCCGTTTTGCCGGTGACGAGCTGCCCGAGGGCACCGCTGGCTGCATCGTGGCCTGCGCCGACAAGCTCGATACCATCGCCGGTATCTTTGCCATCGGCGAGCCCCCGACCGGCTCCTCCGACCCCTACGCGCTGCGTCGTGCCGCTATCGGCATTATCAACATCCTGCGCGACCGTCTGCCGATCGACCCCACGTCGCTCATCGACTTTGCCCTCGAACTCTACAGTGAGCAGGGCATTGAGTTCGACGCCGCCGAGGTCGCCCAGCAGGTTCGTGACTTCTTCCATGGCCGCCTGGTGAGCATGGCCCGCGACGAAAAGATTCCGGCCGATACCGTCGCCGCCGTCTCCGCGGTGCACATCATCGCCCCGTCCGTCTTCTTCGCCCGCTGCGCCGCCCTCGACGAGGCCCGCAAGAACGACGCTGAGACGTTCGACAACCTGGCGACCGCCTATGCCCGCGCCGCGCATATCTCCAAGCCCGAGCTGGGTGCGGAGTATGACCGCAGCCTGATGGGCGAGGTCGAGCTTGCGCTCGCCGACGCCTCCGAGGCTGCTCAGACCGCCGTCGATGCCGCCCTTGCTGCCGAGGACTACCCGACCGCATTTGCCGCCCTCGCCGCCCTGCGCGCGCCCATCGACCGTTTCTTCGATGAGGTCATGGTCATGGACAAGGACGAGCTGCTTCGCGATAATCGCCTTAAGCTGCTCAACCGCTTCGAGGCCGTTTTCTCCGGCATTGCCAACATCGGTGAGCTTGCCCGCAAAAAGTAAGCCAGCCTGCGCATAAGCGCAAAAGGAGCCCCGCATGGATTGCCCGGTCACCGCTCGTCCCACCGTTATCGTTATCTCCGACTCGCTCGGCGATACCGCTTGTGAGGTGGTGCTTGCGGCGTCCGGGCAATTTGATGAAGGGGCTTTTCGCGTTTTGCGCCTGCCCAAGGTGACCTCCGTGGAGCAGGTCAAGTCATTTGTGGGGCCGCGCGTCGATGCCGACCATCGCGATGTCGCCGTGTTCCATACCATTGTCGATCCGGCGCTTCGCGCCCGCGTGCTCGATTACCTGGGTATGCTGCATATCCGTTCGGTCGACCTGATCGGCCCGACGCTTGCCGTGCTGTCGTCGCTCATCGGTGTGCCGCCCAAGTGCGTTGCGGGCGTGATTCACAAGACCGATGACCGCTATTTCCATCGTATCGAGGCCATGGAGTATTTCGTTGAGCACGATGACGGTCGTGGTTGCGACGATCTGTCGGGTGCCGATATCGTGCTGCTGGGTGTCTCGCGTACATCCAAGACGCCGCTGTCGATGTATTTAGCCTATCAGGGCTACAAGGTCGCCAATGTCCCACTGGCGCATGGCATGGAGCCGCCCAAGTCGATTTACGAGGTTGACCCGATGCACCTGTTCGGCCTGATTTCGACCGTCGACGTTATTTCTGAGATTCGCGATAGCCGCTTGGGCGATGACTACGCCCGTGCCGTTGCCGGCTCCTATGCCGAGCCTGAGAGCGTGCGCAGCGAGCTTGAGGAAGCTCGTGCCCTCATGAAGCGCTTAGGCTGCTTTGTTGTGCGTACCGACGGCAAAGCCATCGAGGAAAGCGCTGCCGAGATCATTGCTCACCTCGAAGAGATTCAAGAGGCAAGAGCCCGCCGTGCCGCCCGCCGCGCTCAACAAAAGTAGCTCACTTGGGACAAGGTTGTTTGGGTAGCTAATTTGGGACGGGGCTCTTTTAGCTAACCAAAGAGAATACTTGGAAATAATGCTGATAAATGGTAAAGCGATTTAGCAAATACATCGCATCCGACCTGCACTTTCCTTGTAGTGGTATCTTCATAAGGTAGCCACCTTTACCTACCGTTTACCGCCGGTTTTAGCACGTTTACCAAACCGCGCACCCTCTGCTCAAGCCTGTCCAAAACCCGCCGTATAGTTCCCTCACGGCCCGCATCCGGCGGGTCGATTCGTTACCACGGTCGTGCGCGTAAGCGCATGGAAGGGGAAGTATCGTGAGCGATTGCAAGAGGGTTTACCGTTTTGGAACCGACGCCCAGGGCACCTGTGTCACTGAGGGCGACAAATCCATGAACTTCGTGCTTGGCGGCAAAGGCGCAAACCTTGCCGAGATGAGCCGCATCGGTCTGCCGGTTCCCGGTGGCTTTACCATTACCTGCCAGACTTGCGTCGAGTACTCCGGTGCCGGCAATGTGTGGCCCGAAGGCGCACTCGATGAGATCGTTGCCGCTGGGGCGGACCTCGAGGCCCGTTGCGGCAAGAAACTCGGCGATGCCTCCGATCCGCTGCTCGTGTCGGTTCGCTCGGGCGCTCCGTTCTCCATGCCCGGCATGATGGACACGGTCCTCAACCTGGGCCTCAACGACGATTCCGTCCAGGGCCTTATCGCGCAGACGCAAAACCCGCGCTTTGCCTGGGACAGCTACCGTCGCTTTATCCAGATGTTCTCCAACGTCGTCATGGGCGTCGACGCCGATCTATTCGAGAACGCCCTGACCCAGGCCCGCCTGGTCGCCGGCGTTCGTGTCGATTCCGAGCTTTCGGCCGAGGACCTGCAGGAGCTCGTCGAGACCTTTAAGGGCATCTTCTCCGAGAACGTCGAGGCGACCCTGTATCCCGAGCTCGAGGTCGCCGACGGTAAGCCCGTTTTCCCGCACGATCCGGAGCTCCAGCTGCGCCTTGCCATCCAGGCCGTCTTTGGCAGCTGGATGAACGAGCGCGCCTGCATCTACCGCAAGCAGCACGGCATTTCCGACGAGCTCGGCACCGCCGTCAACGTCCAGGCCATGGCCTTTGGCAACAAGGGCGAGACCTCTGCGACCGGCGTCGCCTTTACGCGCAACCCGGCCGACGGCACCAAGGAGTTCTATGGCGACTTTTTGGTGAATGCCCAGGGCGAGGACGTCGTCGCCGGCATCCGAAACACCGAGCCCATCGCCGACCTCAAGACCACCCCGGGCCTCGAGTCCGCAGGCGAGGAGCTCGAGCGCGTGTTCCTGACGCTCGAGGATCATTACCGCGATATGTGCGATATCGAGTTTACCATCGAGCAGGGCAAGCTCTGGATGCTCCAGACCCGCGTGGGCAAGCGCACCGCCACTGCCGCCCTGCGCATTGCTATCGAAATGGTCGAGGAGGGCCTCATCACCCGCGAGGAGGCCGTGAGCCGCATCGATCCCGCGCAGCTCGATCAGCTCCTGCACCCGCAGTTCGACGCCTCCAAGAAGTACGAGGCCCTGGCCAGCGGCCTTAACGCCAGCCCCGGTGCCGCTGTGGGTGAGGTCGTGTTCTCGAGTGACGACGCCGTCGCGCGTTCCGCCGAGGGTCACAAGGTCATTCTGGTTCGTTGGGAGACCAACCCCGACGACCTGAAGGGCATGGTCGCCGCCGAGGGCATCCTGACCAGCCACGGTGGCAAGACGAGCCATGCCGCCGTTATCGCCCGCGGCATGGGTACGCCCTGCGTTTGCGGCGTTGAGCGCTTCCACATTGACGCGGCAGAGAAGGTCGTGCGCATCGAGGGCAGCGACCGCGTGCTGCGCGAGGGCGATGTCATCTCCATCGACGGCACCCAGGGTATCGTCGTTGACGGCGCGGTCGACCTGGTCTCTGCAGAGCTCACCGGCGACCTGGACACCATCCTGTCCTGGGCCGATGAGATCCGTTTGGACGAGACCGACGGTCACGCCAACCACGTGCGCGTCAACGCCGACAACCCCGAGGATGCCGAGCTCGCTCTTGAGTTTGGCGCCGAGGCCATCGGTCTGTGCCGCACCGAGCACATGTTCCTGGGCGATCGCAAGAACATCATCCAGAGCTTTATCCTGTCTGACGATGAGGCCGTGAAGCAGCAGGCCCTGGCCGACCTGCTCAAGGTTCAGACCGAGGACTTCCTGGCGATGTTCAAGACCATGTCCGGTCGCGATGTGGTCGTCCGCCTGCTCGATCCGCCGCTTCATGAGTTCTTGGATAATCCTCGAGAGCTCGAGGTCGCCATCACCAAGAAGGAAGCCGCTGGCGCCAGCGAGGAAGAGCTTGCCGTCCTGCGCGCCCGCCTGCGTCGCATTGACGGCATGGTCGAGTCCAACCCGATGCTCGGCCTGCGCGGCGTGCGCCTGTCCGTCGTCTTTGGCGATCTGCCGCTCATGCAGGTCCGCGCTGTGGCCACGGCTGCTGCCCGCCTTATCAAGGATGGTGTCGACCCGCGCCCCGAGATCATGGTTCCGCTCGTTTCCATCACGGCTGAGCATGTCCAGACCCGCGAGGTCATCGAGCGCGTGATCGCAGAGGTTTCAGCCGAGGAAGGCGTCGAGCTCAATATTCCCGTGGGCACGATGCTCGAGCTGCCGCGTGCCTGCATGGTCGCTGACGAGATCGCCCATCATGCCGACTTCTTCTGCTTTGGCACCAACGACCTCACGCAGACGACCTTCGGCTTCTCTCGTGACGATGCCGAGGCCAAGTTCATCCCGCTGTACATGCACAAGAAGATCCTGAAGGACAATCCCTTCGAGACTATCGACACGGCGGTGCTGGAGCTCGTGCGCTTGGCCGTCGAGAAGGGCCGCGCCACCAATCCCGACATGCACTTTGGCGTGTGCGGCGAGCACGGCGGCGACCCCAAGTCCATCAAGGGCCTGTTTAACGTGGCCGACGTGGACTACGTGTCCTGCTCGCCCTATCGCGTGCCCCTCGCGCGCCTGGCTGCCGCTCAGGCCAAGCTCGAGGCCACGCGCAGCGCCTAGCCCCCTGCGCATCGACGCCTAGCGTAGCGCCCCTTCATACCGCCCGTCTCATTCGTGAGGCGGGCGGTTATCATGTGCGGGTTTTGTCTTTTTGTCTGCGTAAAAAATTGTTCTTGCAGCAGAAACCCGCGCGTGTATACTCGAATACGTTTGTTCAACTACGTGCCGGCCAGGGTGGTACGGCACCTCTAGAAGAGTAAGGAATTGCACATGGATTACATCCGCGCAATCGAGCGTCAGCAGATCCGCGAGGACATTCCTCAGGTTCGCGTCGCCGACAACGTCAAGGTTCACTACCGCATTAAGGAAGGCGACCGCGAGCGCATCCAGGTCTTCCAGGGCGACGTCATCCGCATGGCCGGCGCCGGTGCCCGCGAGACCTTCACCGTCCGCAAGATGTCCTTCGGTGTCGGTGTTGAGCGTACCTTCCCGCTTCACAGCCCCAAGATCGCCAAGCTCGAGGTCGTTCGTCATGGTCGCGTCCGTCGCGCCAAGCTGTACTACCTCCGCGACAAGGTGGGCAAGGCTGCTCGCATCCCCGAGAAGCGCTAAGAAGATCGCAGCGTCTGTCCACTCGTTTGGACACAAGGGTCACCTTCGGGTGGCCCTTCTTTTTATCTGATTTGCATGCAAGGAGGGCCTGGTATGGCCAATATGACGAGCTCGGTTTCGGCATCGCAGGTTGCCGGTGAGTTGGCGAGCGCTACGTTTGAGGAGATCCCCGCCCTCGTGGAGCATTATCGCGAGGACCCGCGCCAGCAGGTGATCAAGGCTTGCGAGCGTGCTCTTAAGCGCCATGCCAAGGAACTTGCCGAGCGCGAGCGCGTCAATGACATGTACGAGCTTATGCATGAGCTTGGCGGCAATGGGGTGGTCGTTGGTGTCGACGAGGTGGGTCGCGGATCGGTGGCCGGTCCTTTGACGGTATGCGCCGTCTGCCTTCCTATGGAGCCGCGCGTCTGGGGCATCAACGATTCCAAAAAGCTCACGCCGGCGCGCCGCGAGTTGCTCTCAGTGAAGATTGCCGAGGTGGCGACGGCGATCGGTTTTTGCCATATCGCGCCTAAGGATATCGATGAGATGGGCATGGCCCGTGCTATCCGTACCGCCGTTGCGGGCGCCGTGGCCGATACGGGGCTCGAGCCCGATTGCGTGCTTATGGACGGTAACCCCTTGGGCGCCGTTCCCAACGAGCGCGACGTGGTGAAGGGCGATGCCAAGATCGCCTGTATCGCCGCGGCGTCCATCATGGCCAAGGTCACGCGTGATGAGATGATGGTCGAGTACGATGCCGAGTATCCCGAGTACCATTTGGCCGAATCGAAAGGCTACGCAAGCCCCGAGCATATCGAGGCCATTCGCAAACATGGACTTTGTCCACTGCACCGCGTGAGCTTTTGCGGAAACTTTCTGCAGACTGAGCGCCTTTTCTAGGTCAATTGTGGAGACAGGGACCTCTGGGGTTTTATAAACCTGCTGGTGGCGGGCCGTATGCAACACCATTGCTGCGTACGGCCCGTTTTTTGACGGCATTTGGTCAGCTTTTGGTTTGCTTCCGGTACTTACCCGCACGAAAGGTGCCCTCATCATCGGGGCAATGCAGCGTGCGGGAAAGGAGACCCCATGAGTGCCGCAAGCAAAAAGAGCAAGACGCAGCAGCTCAAGGAGCGTTGGGAAAACGGCGAGCTCGACTGCGGGGCGATGACGCCCGAGTTTATCAAGGGACTCAGTCCCCGCGAGCTGGGCATGCTGGGCGAGCTGATCACCATCGACTACTTTAACGAGCGCGGCTACACCTTGCTGGAGCAGGGTTATCGTTGCTCCGAGGGCGAGGCCGATCTGGTGCTGCTCGATGAACTCGACGATGTCGTGGTGATGGCCGAGGTGAAGACCAGACGCGTTGCACTGGATTGCAGCACGCGGGTCTTTCCCGAGGAGGCCGTGGACGCCCAAAAGCAACGCCGCTACCGCCGCATCGCAAGTTGCTACCTCATGGAGCATTATCCGCTCAAGGCGATTCGCTTCGATGCCGTGGGTGTCACCATTCGTGGCGGGCATATCGCCGAGATCGAGCATCAGTACAACGCGTTCGATTGGCAGGTGTCGTGATGGCGTTCGAGACGTTTGCCGTTCACGCGGCCTGCATCCGCGGCGTCGAGGCGATTCACGTCACGGTCGAGGTCTCGCTTGCCGGTGGCGTTCCGGGCATCCAGATGCTCGGCATTCCGAGTATGGAGGTGATGGAGTCACGCGGTCGTATTCGCTGCGCGATGCGCTCCGCCGGGTTCGAGATCCCGCGCTCGGGCATTACGGTCAATCTGGCGCCCGGCGATATTCGCAAGACCGGTAGCGGCTTTGATCTGCCCATCGCCATCGCGGTATTGGCGGCCGATGGCCAGATTCCCCGCGACAACCTCGATCGTTGTCTTATCGCTGGTGAGCTTGGGCTGGACGGTACGGTGCTTCCTGTCAAGGGCGAGGTGGCGTTTCAGCTATTGGCGCGTGATATGGGGCTGTCCTTTATCGCCGGCAGGTCCGACCAGCATGTGCCACTCGCGGGCGTGGATTGCGGATTTATCGATCATTTGTCTCAGCTTGCTCATGGTATGGGCGATGCCGCGCGGCACTACTTGGATGCTGAGGGCGTCGAGGCGACCTTTGAGCCTGAGCTCGACTATGCCGACGTACTGGGGCAGGAGGTTGCCAAACGCGGCATGGCGCTGGCGGCAGCGGGTGAGCTCGGTTTGCTTATGATCGGGTCCCCGGGATCGGGCAAGACGATGCTCGCGCGTCGTATGACCGGCATCCTGCCCGAGCTTTCCGTTGAGGATCAACAGGCGGCGCTGTGCATCCATTCGGTTTTGGGTGAGAACATTGATGGCTTGTTGGCGGGGCACCGGCCCTTCCGCAGTCCCCATCACAGTATTTCGACCGCAGGTCTTATCGGCGGTGGGCGCCCGGTGCACCCGGGTGAGATCAGCCTTGCTCATGGCGGCGTGCTATTTTTGGACGAGCTTGCCGAGTTTCCCACGGGTGTGCTGCAGACGCTGCGTCAGCCCATCGAGCGCGGCTATGTGAGGATCGTGCGCGTCGACGGGGCCTTTACCTTCCCGTCGCGCTTTCAGCTGCTGGCTGCGAGCAATCCCTGCCCCTGCGGCTTTTTGGGCGATCGTGAGGTACCGTGTCGCTGCTCGGCGGCGATGGTCGAGCGCTATCGGTCTAAACTGCGCGGTCCTTTGGCCGACCGTATCGACATGATGATCGATGTGACCCGTCCCGACCCCCAAGTGATTATCGAGGGTGCGGAGGGTATGTCGTCTGCCGAGTTACGTGACTACGTTGTGCGCGGCCGCGCTTTTCGCGCTTGGCGCGAATCCCGTATGGACGATGCGGATGCCGAGGCCGAGGATGACGAGACACGGTCCATTGACGGCGTCGTTTCGACCTTTGAGCTCGATGATGCGGCGGAGAAGTGTGTGCTCGGCCTGTCGAAGCGCACACATCTCACGGGTCGCGGCATCGTGCGACTGGTGCGTATCGCGCGTACAATCGCCGACGTCGCCGAGAGCGAGCAAGTGACGCAGGACCACGTGCTCGAGGCAGCGATGTACCAGGGAAGGAGGGACCAATGATGGCCGAGGGGACCTACGAGCTGCATCCAGGTGATGCGTTGTATCCCGAGACCGTTTTGGAGCTTTCTGATGTACCCCAGACGCTCTATGTGCGCGGCAACCCCGAGGTGCTTTCGACGCCCGCGCTCTCCATCATCGGCGCGCGCAAGGCCTCGCCGTATGGTCTTGCCGTGGCAGAGCTTGCGGCAAAGGTGGCGGTCGAGGCGGGAGTGACGGTAGTTTCGGGCGGCGCGGTCGGTTGTGACCAGGCCTCGGGTTGGGCTGCGGTCAACGCTGGCGGCAAACACGTCGTGGTGCTGGGGACGGGCGCCGACGTGGTCTATCCGCGCTCGAGCGCGGGGCTTATTACGCGCACGCTCGATACGGGTGGCGCGGTCGTGTCGATCTCCCCGTGGGGCATGGGTCCGCGCAAGTTTGCCTTTCCGCGCCGCAATCGCGTGATCGCGGCCCTGTCGCAAGCCCTCTTTGTATCCGAGGCGGGTATGCCTTCCGGGACGTTTTCTACAGCCGAGGCTGCTATGGATTTGGGGCGAGAACTTCTCGCTGTGCCGGGGTCGATCCTATCGCCCGAGTCGCGTGGCACGAATTACCTCATTGCGAACGGTGCCTGCTGCATCATCGACGAGGAATCTATCGAGATGGCTATCTCACGCATCTACGGCACCCTGCGCTACTCGCGCCCCGATGCTCCCGGCATTGCCGACCTGGATCAAACACAGCAGACCGTGATGCATGCGCTCATCGCCTCTCCGCTCAAAGTCGACGACATCGCGGCGCTCGTCTCGCTCGATGCTGTCGGCGTACTCAAACTCTTGGGTTCGCTTGAACTCGAGGGCCTTATCGAGCGCATGATGGATGGAAGGTATGCGCCCTCCAAGTTTGCCCTTCACGCCCAGACGCCCTTCGGTCACAATGGAAAACGTGTCAATTAGAAAGGTGTTTGCAGATGCAGTTCGATCAGGTGACGGTTATCGGTGGCGGTCTGGCGGGTTCGGAATGCGCGATCCAGCTGGCAGACCGCGGTTTTGCCGTAAAGCTGTGCGAGATGCGCCCCCAGGTTAGCTCCCCGGCTCACCATACCGATCACTTGGCAGAGCTCGTCTGCTCCAATTCGTTTAAGTCGACCCGTCCGGATTCCGCGGCTGGTTTGCTGAAGGCCGAGCTTGAGCGCATGGGTTCAGTCCTGCTCGATTGCGCCCATCGCGCGGCTGTTCCCGCCGGCGGTGCCCTGGCGGTCGACCGCGTCAAGTTTTCCGAGCTTGTCGAGGCCGAGGTTGCCGCCCGTCCCAATATCGAGGTCGTGCACGGCGAGGTCACACAGATTCCCGAGGGCCACGTGGTCATTGCCGCGGGCCCGCTGTGTTCACCGGCGCTGAGCGAAGAGGTCATGAAGCTCGTCGGTGGCGACGCCCTTGCGTTCTTCGATGCCGCGGCGCCGATCGTCGATGCCTCCACGCTCGATATGGACGTGCTGTTTTCGCAGTCGCGCTACGAGGAGCAGGGGAGCGGCGACTATCTCAACGCTCCGCTCAACAAGGAGGAGTACGAGGCCTTTATCGAGGCACTTACCACGGCCGACCGCGTGGTGCTCAAAGACTTTGAGGGCGGCGATCTGTTTCAGGCCTGCCAACCTGCCGAGGAAGTTGCGCGCACCGGCAAGGACGCCATTCGCTTTGGCGCCATGAAGCCCGTCGGCCTCACCGACCCGCGTACCGGACGTCGCCCTTGGGCGGCGATTCAGCTGCGTGCCGAGAACAAGGAGAAGACCGCCTATAACCTGGTGGGCTTCCAGACCAACCTGACCTTTGGCGAGCAGAAGCGCGTCTTCCATATGGTGCCGGGCCTGGAGAACGCTGAGTTCTTCCGCTACGGTGTCATGCACCGCAATACCTTTGTCGACGCCCCGCACGTGCTCGATGGCACCTTTGCCGTGCCTGGTACCGGCGTGCGCCTGGCCGGTCAGATCACCGGCACCGAGGGGTACATGGAAGCCGTGGCGACCGGTCTGCTCGCGGCGCTCAACACCTATGCCGAGGCTATCGGCGCCGCGGGCGTCGAGTTGCCCCGCGTGGGCGCCCTGGGCGCGCTCGTGGGCTATGCGACCGATCCTGCCACCGTGGGCTACCAGCCCATGCATGTCAACTTTGGCCTGGTGCCGCCACTCGAGGATGGTAAGCGCCGCAGCAAGCGCGACCGCTACCAGGCCTATGCGGACCGTGCGCTCGAGGCCCTTGATGCCTATCTGGCCACTCGTCCTGATCTGTTTGGAGGCGACCGGTCATAGCCTTTGACCTGTACGACACCGTCGACTCGTTTATCGCCTATATCGCACGTGTCGAGGGGCTTTCTCCCAATACGGTGACGGCCTATGGCTCGAGGCTGGAGCGCTTTGCTGCCTGGTGCGAGCGTGAGGATATTGATGCTTTCGCTGCCGACGTGCGCACCATTCGTCGCTATCTTGCTGAGCTTTCGCGTGAGCAGGTGGCTCCCCGAACGCTTGCGGCGCACCTGTCGGCTATTCGATCTCTCTATCGCTGGATGGCTGCCGAGGGGGTCGTGGAGGGCGATGTGGTCTCGGCAATTTCCTCGCCCAAGCTCCCGCGCGATCTACCTGGTGTGCTGACGACCAAGCAGGTCGAGGCGCTGCTCAAGACGCCTGATACCTCAACACCCGCGGGACTGCGCGATGCGGCGATGCTCGAGCTGCTCTATGCCTCGGGCGCCCGTATCTCAGAGCTCGCAGCACTCAATGTGGAGTCCATTGCGTGGTCCGAACGCACGCTGCGCCTGTGGGGCAAGGGGAGCAAAGAACGTATCGTCCCTCTGTATCGTCGTGCGCTCGAGGCGACGCGTCTCTATATTGAGGAGGGGAGGCCGGAGTTGCTCGCTCAGGCAAAGCGTCGTGACCCCGCTACCGGGCCGCATCCGCTGCTTATATCGGCGCGCGGTAATCGCATGAGTGCCGCCATGCTCAGGCGGCGGTTTCATATGCTGGCGACGCTCGCCGGCATTCCGGCCGACATCGCCCCGCATGCGATGCGCCATACCTTTGCGACCGACTTGCTCGAGGGCGGCGCGGACCTGCGCTCGGTTCAAGAGCTGCTAGGTCATGCGAGCCTGTCCACGACGCAGATCTACACGCATGTCACACCCGATCGGCTTAAGCGGGCTGTGGCTCAAGCCCATCCCCGCGGCGAATAGTGGCTGGGACGTCCCGCGCCGCGCTCAGGTGTGTGGTTTTGATTGCGGGTTGGCAGGAAGATGCATTCCTGCTATCATTCATCGGGTTGCTTCACGGCAACAGGTTTTTATCACGCACGCGCGGCTACTTCATACCGTGGTGCCCGGGCTTTGGTAGCACATGTCCGGGTTGGTTTTGGAGGATGACCCCGCGCGGAGGCAAACCACAGGAGGTTTAACATGGCTACCAAGATTAATATCCGCACCCTGCTCGAGGCCGGCTGCCACTTCGGTCACCAGACCCGTCGCTGGAACCCCAAGATGAAGCCGTTCATCTTCGGTGAGCGCAACGGCATCTACATCCTCGACCTCAAGCAGACTATCCTCGACGCCGACCAGGCCTACACCTTCGTCAAGAACGTCGCCAAGGGCGGCAACGTGCTGTTCGTCGGCACCAAGAAGCAGGCTCAGGAGGCCGTCAAGAACGCTGCTGAGCGCGCCAACATGCCTTACATCAACCAGCGTTGGCTCGGCGGCATGCTGACCAACTTCGTCACCATCCGCTCCCGCATCAACCGCATGGAGGAGCTCGAGGCCATGGTCGAGGACGGCCGCATGGCAGTGCTCCCCAAGAAGGAGCAGGCTGTTCTCGGCAAGGAGCTCACCAAGCTCCAGACCAACCTCGGTGGCGCCCGCGACATGAAGGGTCTGCCCCAGGCTCTCTTCGTCATCGACACCAAGCGCGAGGAGAACGCCATCAAGGAGGCTCAGCGCCTGAACATCCCCGTCGTCGCTCTGATCGACACCAACTCCGATCCCGACGAGGTCGAGTACGGCATCCCCTGTAACGATGACGCTATCTCTGCTGTCACCCTTATGTGCGAGCTCATGGCTGACGCCTGCCTCGCTGGCTCCGGCAAGGAGCAGGTCTCCGAGGCCGAGATGGCCGCTGAGCCCAAGGCCGAGTAAATCAGTCTTAGTTAATTCTTTTTCATCTCTTTGAAAGGAACCACAATGGCCCAGATTACCGCCGCTATGGTCAAGCAGCTCCGCGAGATGACCGACTCCCCGATGATGGAGTGCAAGAAGGCTCTCGTCGAGGCTGACGGCGACATGGACGCCGCTGTCGACGTTCTTCGTAAGAACGGCCTCGCCAAGGCTGCCAAGAAGGCTGGCCGCGAGACCAACGAGGGCGCTGTAGCCGCGTTCGTCTCCGAGGATGGCAAGACCGGCGCTCTGCTCGAGCTCTCCTGCGAGACCGACTTCGTTGGCTCCAACGCCAAGTTCACCGGCTTTGCTTCCAAGGTCGCTGAGGTTGTCGCTACCACCGAGCCTGCCGATGTCGACGCTCTGCTCGAGAAGCCGATGGGCGAGGAGACCGTTTCCTCCGAGCTCACCGAGATGATTCACATCATGGGCGAGAACATGAAGATCTCCCGCTTCGCTGCCCGCAAGGCCGAGAACGGCGCGCTCGCTTCTTACATCCACATGGGTGGTAAGATCGGCGTCCTCGTCGAGTTCGCCTTCGAGAAGGCCGAGACCGCTCAGGCAGAGTCCTTCAAGACCTTCGCTCACGACGTTGCCCTTCAGGTTGCCGCCGTCGCCCCGATCTGCGCTACCCGCGATCAGGTTCCGGCCGAGACCGTCGAGCACGAGAAGCAGATCTACATGGCTCAGGCTGCCGAGTCCGGCAAGCCCGAGGCTATCCAGGAGAAGATGGCTGTTGGCCGTCTGGAGAAGTTCTACAAGCAGTCCGTGCTCACCGAGCAGGAGTTCATCAAGGACAGCTCCCTCACCATCAAGAAGTACGCTGAGCAGGTCTCCAAGGAGCTCGGCGACACCATTACCGTCGTTGCCTTTGACCGTCTGGTCCGTGGCGAGTAAATAAGCTCTTGTAGCTGGTAATGAGCAGGCTGTGGGTTTTACTCACAGCCTGCTTTTTCATGGCTCTTATCAGAGCCTTTGATATCATATTGAGAGTCTAATTAAAGGAGGATCGCTTTGTCCGACATCCGATATAAACGCGTGCTTCTTAAGCTTTCCGGCGAAGCACTGATGGGCGACGGCCAATATGGCATCGACCCCAAGGTTACCGATCATCTTGCCAAGCAGGTCAAGGAGCTGCTCGCCGTTGACCATGAGGTCGGCGTCGTTGTCGGCGGCGGCAATATTTTCCGCGGCATGGCAGGCGCTGCCGGTGGCATGGAGCGTGCTCAGGCCGACTACATGGGGATGCTGGCAACCGTTATGAACGCGCTCGCCCTGCAGGATGCCTTCGAGCACAACGATGTTCCTTGCCGCGTGATGAGCGCTATCCAGATGAACGAGATCTGCGAGCCCTATATTCGTCGCCGCGCTATCAACCATCTGTCCAAGGGCAACGTCGTCATCTTCGCTGCCGGTTCGGGCAATCCGTACTTTACGACCGACACCGCCGCGGCTCTTCGTGCGTGCGAGATCGGCGCCGAGATTCTGATTAAAGCCACCAAGGTTGACGGCATCTACGACAAGGATCCCGTCAAGTGCGCCGATGCCGTCCGTTTTGACAAGATTACCTATCACGAGGTTCTCGTCCGCGGTCTGCAGGTTATGGATTCCACGGCTACGGCACTGTGCCAGGATAACCGTATGCCGATTTTGGTCCTCAACATCGATGGCGAGGACACCGTCAAGCGCGCGCTCGCGGGTGAGCCCGTCGGCACGCTCGTCTATCAGGAGGATTAAGCATGGCAGAGAACATCACCGCCCATATGGACAAGTCGCTCGAGTCCCTCAAGCATAACTTCTCCAAGGTCCGTACCGGTCGCGCCAACGCCAACATTCTGTCCGACATCACCGTCGATTATTACGGTGTCCCCACGCCGGTCACGCAGGTTGCCGCCGTCAAGACCCCCGAGGCTCACATGCTGCTCATCGAGCCGTGGGACAAGGCGCTCATCAACGCTATCGTCAAGGCCATCGGCGCTTCCGATCTGGGCATTACCCCCAACTCCGATGGCACCGTCGTTCGTCTGCCGTTCCCGGCCCCCACTGAGGAGCGCCGTCGCGAACTCGTCAAGGAGTGCCGCGAGTACGCCGAGCAGGCCAAGGTGTCTATCCGTAACATCCGTCGCGACTTCAACAACAAGCTCGAGCGCGATGAGGAGCTCACCGAGGACGATGTCCGTCGCGAGCAGGCCAAGGTCCAGAAGCACACCGATGAGTATGTCGCCAAGGTCGAGGAGCTTCTGAAGGAAAAAGAAGCCGAGGTCATGGAGATCTAAGGTGCAATACGACGAGCATAAACTGGTCGAGTACTTTGCCGACGCCCCTGCGGGCGTCGGTTTTTCCGACCTTGACCTCAATAACATTCCGCACCATATCTCGTGCATCATGGACGGCAACGGTCGTTGGGCCACGTCGCGCGGTCTTGCACGCACCGAGGGCCACAAGGCGGGTATCGTCTCGCTGCGCGAGATCATTACCGCCTGCGTGCGCCTGGGCGTCGACGTGCTTTCGGCCTATGCATTTTCGACCGAAAACTGGAATCGACCGCAGCACGAAGTCAACGTTCTGATGCACCTGTTTGCCAAGACGTTTATCGACGAGCTGCCGCTTCTGAAGCGCGAAAATGTGCGCGTAGTCTTTTTGGGTGACATTTCCGCGCTGCCCAAGAAGACCCGCGACGTTTTTGAACGCGGTCTTGCCGAGTGCGCCGATCACATCGGTATGACGCTGGCGCTTGCCGTCAACTACGGCGCGCGTGCCGAGATTACCCGCGCTGTCCGTCAGATTGCACTCGACGCTGCCGCCGGTAAGATCGATCCTGCCGCAATTGATGACGACATGGTGGCTTCCCATCTCTATACCGCCGGCCTTCCCGATCCTGAGCTTGTGATTCGCACCTCTGGTGAGCTGCGCCTTTCGAACTATCTGCTGTGGCAGGTGGCTTATTCCGAATTCTACGTCACCGATACCTATTGGCCTGACTTTGATCGTTGGGGCCTTGTCGACGCCATTTTGGCCTATCAGGGCCGTGACCGTAGGTTTGGTGGACTGAGCAAGACCGAGGAGGCTTAATCGTGTCCGATCGTCCCAAGGCATCTGCTCCCAAGACGCCTGCGCGCAAAGCTGCCGCTGCGGGAGCGCCTGCAGCGAAGAGCGGCACCGGTTCGTGGCTGGCGGGCTTTATTACCCGTGCCGCCGCCGGTATCGTCTACGCCGTTGTCTTTATCCTGTGCCTGGTTTTGGGTATCGTGCCCACGGCCATCTTTGTTTCTGTCATGAGCGGTCTGTGCTGCTATGAGTTTTTCCGTATGACAAGGCTTGATGGCAAGATGGCTAACGAGCGCATGGGTATCGCTGCCGCCGTACTCTTTCCGCTGTCGGCGTTGGGCGATTCGATGTTGCTGAATGCCCTGCTTTTTGCCCTGATGCTCGCTGTGGGCATTTGGTATGTCTGGTCGCCGCGTACCCGCATCTCTGATGTGGCAGTGACGCTCATGGGTCCCATCTACACTGGCTTTATGCTGTCGGCTATCGTGCTGCTGCGCGATGCCGTGCCCGGTTTTGCCGGTGCCCTGCTTTCAGTGGGCGTTTGCGCGTCCCTTTGGGTCTCCGATTCGTTTGCCTACATCGTGGGTAGCCGTATCGGCAAGCACAAGATGGTTCCCAAGATCTCTCCCAAAAAGAGCTGGGAGGGGTTTGCCGGCGGCATCCTGGGCTCGGTTTTGATTTGGCTCATCCTGTGGGCGACGCACTTCTACAAGCTCAGCCTGCCCTATGCGCTGCTGTGCGGCGTGGTCGTGTCCATTCTGGGCGTTATCGGCGACCTTATCGAGTCGCGCATCAAGCGCGGTGTGGGCGTCAAGGATTCCGGCAACCTTATCCCGGGCCACGGCGGAATGCTCGATCGTAGCGATTCGCTTATCTTCGGCTGCATTACCGCGCAGCTGTTGCTGATGATCGGAGGCGTGCTGTAATGTCCTTCCAGACGACGTATGGCCCCGATGGACGCCTTCGCGTTGCCATCCTGGGTTGTACGGGCTCTATCGGCACCCAAGCGCTCGATGTGTGCCGCCAGCATGCCGATCGCCTGCAGGTGACGGCGCTGTCCGTTAACTCCAGTACCTCCGAGCTCGTTGCCGCTGCCCGCGAGTTCTCGGTTCCGGCGGTTGCCGTGGCCGCTGTCGATCATGGCGATGACGCCGTGCTGCAGGAGTTGCCCGAGGGAACGAAGCTCGGCGTTGGCGCGCAGGCGGTTTGCGAGCTCGCGCGTCGCGACGATGTCGACTGCGTGCTTGTCGCTATTGTGGGCGCCGCCGGTCTCGAGGCGAGCCATGCGGCCTTGACCTCGAATAAGCGCCTTGCCCTTGCCAACAAGGAGTCCCTCGTCGTCGGTGGCGACTTGCTTATGCCGTTGGCGCAACCGGGCCAGCTTATTCCAGTCGACTCTGAGCACTCCGCCATTTACCAGTGCTATCTGGGGGAGAACCCGCGCGAGGCTCATTGTATTTGGCTCACCTGCTCGGGCGGTCCGTTCTTTGGCCGCACGCGAGACGAGCTCGATCGCGTGACGCGTGCCGATGCCCTCGCACATCCCACGTGGGCCATGGGTGCCAAGATCACCATTGACTCCGCCACCCTCATGAACAAGGGCCTGGAGCGCATTGAGGCCATGCATCTGTTTAACTGCGACCTCGATTTCATTAACGTGGTCGTGCAGCGTCAGTCCAAGATTCACTCTATGGTTGAGTTCGCCGACGGCTCCGTGATGGCGCATCTCGGTGCATCCGACATGCGTATTCCCATCCAGTTCGCGTTCTCGTATCCCGAGCGTTGGGATACCCCGGCGCCTCGTATCGATTTCCGCGAGCTGGGGCAGCTCACGTTTGATGCTGCCGACATGGATACCTTCCGCTGTCTGGCACTGGCCGAGCGCGCCGGCAAGATGGGTGGCACCATGCCGTGCGTGCTCAATGCCGCCAACGAGGTCGCCGTCGATGCCTTCCTGCACGATGGCTGCAGCTTTACCGATATCGATCGCATTGTGGAATCCTGCATGGACGCCCACGATATGCAGGTGGTCGATTCGTTTGAGCAGCTTCGCGACATCGATGCGTGGGCGCGTGAAAAGGCTGCGCAGGTGCTCGCCGCAACCCGTTCCTAACCCATAAGGATTGCTTTTTCGTTTTATGGATACTGTTCTGAGCGTTCTCTCATCGGTCTTTTGGGGCCTGCTGATGCTTTCCGTCCTCGTGTTTTTGCACGAGGGCGGCCACTTTTTGGCGGCGCGTGCCTGCGGCGTCCGTGTGACCGAGTTCTTTTTGGGTCTGCCGTGCCGCTTTGACATCCATTACACGTCGCGTCGCATTGGAACCAAGTTTGGCGTGACCCCGCTGCTGCTGGGTGGTTATGCCGCTATCTGCGGTATGGACCCGACCAAGGTCTCGTGCACCGATCGCGTGCTCGCGGCTATCTATCGTCATGGTCGCGTGACCGTGGCCGACCTTGCTGTCGATCTCGAGCTTTCCGAGGAGGATGTGCTCGAGGCATGCGCCCTTTTGCTGGGCTGGGGCTCCATCGCGCCCTGGTATGAGGAAGGGGAGATGCCCTCGCCGAGCTACTATCCCACCAAATATCAGACGTTGCCGCGAGACACGGCAGGCTATACCACCTTTGATGGTCGCCGTTTCGATCGCGAACATGCGACTGCCGAGGGCGATGTGTGGGAGCTGCCGTGCGGCGAGGCCGAGTTCCTTGCGCAAGAGCGCTCGCACACCTATCTTGGCCAAGGCTTTCTCAAGCGCGCCTTTATGCTGCTCGCGGGCATTATCGTCAATATCTTGACGGGTTTTTTGCTCCTTATGAGCATCTATTCCATTGCGGGTGTCACCGTGCCGATGGATACCAACGTGATCGGTCAGGTTGACGAGGGGTCTATTGCCGCCAAGGCGGGTATCGAGGCCGGTGATGCGATCCTTTCGGTTGACGGTGTCTCATGTTCCACTTGGATGGATGTCTACGATGCCATCGGCAAGGCTGCCGGTAAGGACGATATCGCCATCGAGTACGAGCGTGACGGCAAGCAGCATTCGACCACGGTTGCGCTCAAAGAGGACGAGCGTCTAGGTGTGTATGCCTCTACGCAGGTGGTCCGTTTAGACCCCATCACGTCGGCTCGCCTGTCGTTCTCCTATGTCGTGCAGACAGCGGATGGCGTGATGCGCCTGCTCCAGCCGCAGCATACGATGGAGATTCTCGATCAGTCTTCTTCGATCGTGGGTATTAGCGTTATGTCCTCACAGGCCGCTGCTGCCGGCCCTGCCACGTTCCTTTCGTTTGCCGCCCTCATTTCGTTCTCGCTTGGCTTTATGAACCTGCTGCCCATCCCGCCACTCGATGGCGGCAAGCTAGTCATCGAGATCATTCAAAAGATTGCGGGCCGCGAGCTTCCGCTCAAGGTCCAGACGATTGTGAGCTATGTGGGCATCGCGCTCTTTGCGCTGCTGTTTGTCTATATGCTTCGTTCCGACATCCTTCGATTTATTCTGTAGGGGAGTGTTTGGATTGTCTTTATCCCATCCTTTGCCTCGCGAGCTGACGCGCCCCGTGCATGTGGGCGGCGTGCAGATCGGTGGCGGCGCGCCGGTGGTGGTTCAGTCTATGACCTGCACCGATACCGCTGATGCCCAGGCAACGCTTGCGCAAGTGTGCGCGTTGGCGCAGGCTGGCTGCGATATCGTGCGTGTGAGCGTGCCTACCGAGGCCGCGCTTGAGGGTTTCCGCACCATCTGTGCCGAGTCTCCGGTGCCGATTGTCGCTGATATCCACTTTAACCATAAGCTCGCCATTGGTGCCGTTGAGGCCGGTGCCGCCAAGCTCCGCATCAATCCCGGCAACATTGGCGATTGGGCCAAGGTCGATGCCGTGATCGATGCCGCGGGCGCTGCTGGGTGCGCGATTCGCATTGGCGTGAACGCGGGCTCGCTTGAGCAGGATATCGCCGAGCGCGAAGACCTCACGCAGCCCGAGAAGCTCGTGATGTCTAGCGAGCGCTTTGTGCGGCACTTTGAGGACCGCGGCTTTAAGAACATTGTGCTTTCGGCCAAGGCCCATAGCGTGCAAACGACGCTCGATACCTATCGAGCCCTGTCGCGTGAGATTCCACACGTTCCGCTTCACCTGGGCGTGACGGAGGCGGGGACCAAGCTTCAGGGCACCATCAAGAGCTCTGTAGGCTTGGGTATCTTGCTTTCCGAAGGCATCGGCGACACCATGCGTGTGTCGCTCACGGCCGATCCGGTTGAGGAGCCGCCTGTCGCCTGGGGAATTTTGCAGTCGCTGGGCCTGCGTCGCCGTGGTCCCGAGATTGTCTCGTGCCCCACGTGCGCCCGCTGCCAGGTTAACCTCATTCCCATCGCCGAGGAGGTCACCGAGCGGCTTATGAACTATTCCGCGCCGCTTTCGATTGCCGTCATGGGATGTGCCGTTAATGGCCCCGGTGAGGCTTCTGATGCCGACCTGGGCGTTGCTTGCGGACGTGGTCAGGCCTTGCTCTTTTCGCATGGCCAGATCATTGGTAAAGTAGCTGAGGACCAAATTGTCGACGCGCTTATGGCCGAGGTCGACAAGCTTATTGAGGAGAAGTAAATGACTCGAGCAATGTATATGTCTAAGCTCTATGCGCCGACGCTTAAAGAGGATCCGGCGGACGCTGAGCTCGCCAGCCACCGCCTGTTGCTCCGTGCCGGCATGATCCGCAAGGAGGCCGCCGGCCTGTATTCCTATCTGCCGCTTGCTTGGCGCTCGATCCGCAAGATTGAGAACATCGTGCGCGACGAGATGGACGCTGCCGGCGCCCAGGAGCTTATGATGCCCATCATGGTCGATGCCGAGCTGTGGCGTGAGTCCGGCCGTATCGATGCCTATGGCAAGGAGCTTGTGCGCTTTGATGACCGCCACGGCCGCGAGTTTGTGCTCGGACCCACGCACGAGGAGACCGTCACGGCCCTAGTGCGCAATGAGCTGCGCTCCTATAAGCAGCTGCCCGTCAACCTGTACCACATTCAGGACAAGTTCCGCGACGAGTTCCGCCCTCGCTTTGGCCTGATGCGCGGTCGCGAGTTCATCATGAAGGACGCCTACAGCTTCTCCGCCACGCAGGAGAGTCTGCAGGAGGAGTACGACAAGATGAAGCAGGCCTATGCCAACATTTGCGAGCGCTGCTACATCAAGGCTCTGCCCGTTGTCGCCGACTCCGGCGAGATCGGTGGCGATACCTCCGTCGAGTACATGGCTTTGGCCGACGCCGGCGAGGCTTCGCTCGTCTACTGCGACGATTGCGGCTTTGCTGCCGATGACGAGGCCGCAAGCACCAAGGTCGTTGTGACCGAGGGTCCTGGCGACGGTACGCTTACCAAGGTCGAGACTCCGGGCATGGGCACCATCGAGGCCGTTGCAAAGTTCTTCGGCTTCCCCGAGAACGGCACGCGTAAGTCTCTGGCACTCATCGACGCCGAGGGCAAGCCCGTCGTGGCCATTGTTCCGGGCGACCATGAGCTCAACGATTGCAAGGCCGAGCATGTCTTTGGCAAGGGCTATCGCATGATGACTGATGAGGAGCTCCAGACCTACGGTCTGCATAAGGGTTTTATCGGACCGGTTAACCTGCCCGAGGGCATTCGCCTGGTGTGCGACGAGAGCCTGCGCGAGTCCAAGCAGTGGGCCTGCGGTGCCAACGAGGTCGATTATCACTTTACCGGTGCCTGCCCCGAGCGCGACTTTACCGTCGACGAGTGGGCCGACCTGGTAACCGTCGTTGCCGGCGATCCCTGCCCGCACTGCGGCAAGCCGCTCTCTGCTGCTCGCGGTATCGAGGTTTCGCAGGTCTTCCAGCTGGGTACCAAGTATTCCGAGGCCATGGGCGCCACCTTTATGGACGAGGACGGCAAGGAGAAGCCGCTTATCATGGGTTGCTACGGCGTGGGCGTGTCCCGCTCGCTTGCTGCCGTCGTGGAGCAGCACAACGACGAGCACGGTATCGTCTGGCCGGTTTCCGTTGCCCCGTACGAGGTCGCTGTGATTCCGCTCGATCCCAAGAAGGAGGAGTGCGCAACCGTCTGCGACCAAATCGTCGAGGGCTTGTGCGCCGAGGGTATCGAGGTCGTCGTCGACGACCGTGACGAGCGTCCCGGCTTTAAGTTTGCCGATAACGACCTTATGGGATTCCCGTATCAGGTGGTGCTTGGCAAGCGTGGCCTTAAGAATGGCACCGTTGAGCTCAAGGACCGTGCCACGGGCGAGCGCGAGGACGTGGCGATTGACGAGGTCGTCGCCAAGGTTGCCGAGCTTGTTAAGGCGGCCCGCCGTTAATCGACGTTTCTGCTATTAGATGTAATCGCGGGACTGCTCCGTATCTCTCTTAGGAAGAGATGCGGAGCAGTCTATTTTGTTGCGTGAATAAACTCGATGGGTAAAGGAAAACCCCACAGCCCATATGAGCTGCGGGGTTTTCTTGTGCCTCCGATGCGAAATAAATCGCTCAGATATTACTGATAATCGACGACGTCGATCCAGTTCTTCAGGAACTCATCGTTCACGTTGCGCTTACGAGCGAGCTCGGAAGCGGCGACGATGCTCGTCCACTGACGCACGACCTGCATGGGCATGTCGGCGCGGTCGCAGTAGAGCTCCAGGTAGGCCTCGGCCTGATCCTTGCTGTTGAGGGCGAAGAGCAGGTAGGTGGTGGCAACGTCGGCAGCAGGGGAGCCCTGGGTGGCGTGTGCCCAGTCGCACACATAGAGCTGGCCGTCGTCGCCGACGATGACGTTGGAGGGGTTGAAGTCGCCGTGGCAGACCTTGAACTCCTTGGTCATGCCGTCCAGACGCTCCTGAAGGTTGTAGCGCGTGGTGGCATTGAGCTGATCAAGGCTGTCGATCATGCGGGCGAACTTGTCGCGCTGACGGTTGAGCAGCGGGGAGGTGTAGCCGTGGATCTCGATCTGGAGGTCGACGAACATCTCGAGATACTCACCAAAGCGCTGGGGCTCGGCAGTCATCTTCTCGGCAAGGGTGGTGCCCGGAACCTTCTCGGTCACGAGCGCCCAGCCGTTGGCGTTCTCGAGCTGGGAAACCTCGAGAGCCTTGGGGCTGCGGATGCCGCACTCATTGATGCGGGCAAGATTCAAAGCCTCGTTGAACACGTCGGAGACAGGCTTGGTCTCGTTAAAGACCTTGACAATCTTGTCGCCCAGGTCGTAAACGACCTTGTTGCCACGGCGGACGAGCTCGGTCTTGGAATCGGGTAGCAGCATGGTTGCATCCTTTCAACGATGCGATAGAAGCGACGGCGGGGGTGTGTGAAACACCCGTGCACCCCCGCCGTTAAAAACCGTGCTAAAACTAGCAGACGGCGTAGTCCTGAGGCTCGCGGCCGTAGTAGGCGTCCAGGTAGAGCTCCTTGATCTCGCTCATGAGCGGGTAGCGCGGGTTTGCGCCGGTGCACTGGTCGTTGAATGCCTGCTCGGTCATCTCGTCGAGGGTGTCGAGGAAGTACTGCTCGTCAACACCGTAGTCGGCGATGGTCTTCTTGACTCCGATGAAGTCCTTGAGCTCCTCGAGCTTCGTGATGAAGTTCTCGAAGACCTCCTTGTCGTCCTTGCCCTCGATGCCGCAGTACTTGGCCATCTCGGCGTAGTTGTGCAGCGCGTTGGGGTAAGGATACTGGGAGAAGGTACCCATCTTGACGGGAGCCTCGGCGGCGTTGTAGCGCATAACGCGGGTCAGGATGACGGCGTTGGCGAGGCCGTGGGGCAGGTGATGGAAGGCGCCGAGCTTGTGAGCCATGGAGTGGTTGAGGCCCAGGAAGGCGTTGGCGAAGGCCATACCGGCCATGCAGGAGGCGTTGTGCATCTCCTCGCGGGCATGCGGGTCCTTGGCACCGTTCGTGAAGCTGGAGGGCAGGTTCTCGAAGACGAGCTTAGCAGCGCGCTCGGAGAGGCCCTTGGTGTAGTCGGAAGCCATGATGGAGACGTAGGATTCAATGGCGTGGGTCATGACGTCAATGCCGGAGGCAGCGGTCAGGCCGCGCGGGGCGGTCATGCAGTTGTCGGCGTCGACGATAGCCATGTTGGGGAGCAGCGCGTAGTCGGCGAGCGGCCACTTGATGCCGGTCTCCTTGTCGGTGATGATGGCGAACGGCGTGCACTCGGAGCCGGTACCCGAAGAGGTCGGGACGGCGACGAAATAGGCCTTCTTGCCCATCTCGGGGAAGGTGAAGATACGCTTGCGGATGTCCATGAAGTCCATGGCCATGTCCTCAAACTTGCACTCGGGGTGCTCGTACATCATCCACATGATCTTGCCGGCGTCCATAGCGGAGCCACCGCCGACGGCGATGATGACGTCCGGCTCAAAGAGAGCCATCTGCTTGGCGCCGCGACGTGCGCACTGCAGCGACGGATCGGGCTCGACGTCGTAGAAGCAGTCGTGGGCGATGCCCATCTCGTCGAGCTTGGCCTCGATGGCGCGGGTGTTGCCATTCTTGAAGAGGAACTGGTCGGTGACGATGAAGGCGCGCTTCTTGCCCATGACGTTGCCCAGCTCGTCGAGGGCGACGGGCGTGGAACCCTTCTTGAAGTAGACCTTCTCGGGAGCGCGGAACCACAGCATGTTCTCACGGCGCTCGGCCACAGTCTTAACGTTGATCAAGTGCTTCACCCCAACGTTCTCGGAGACGGAGTTGCCGCCCCAGGAGCCGCAGCCCAGGGTCAGAGACGGCTTCATGCCAAAGTTGTACAGGTCACCGATTCCGCCGTGCGAGGACGGGGTGTTGATGACGATACGGCAGGCCTTCATGACGTGCTCGAACAGGCTGATCTTCTCGGCCTGGGCGGGGTGCACGTACAGAGAGGCGGTGTGGCCCGGGCCACCGGCGAGCACCAGGTGCTCGGCCTTGTCGACGGCCTCCTGGAAGTCCTTGGCGTGGTACATGGCCAGGACCGGGGAGAGCTTCTCGTGGGAGAACTCCTCCTTGGCGGGGTCGGTGGAGGTGACCTCGGCGATCAGGATCTTGGTCTTGGCGGGAACCTCGATGCCTGCGAGCTCGGCGATCTTGGCGGCAGCCATGCCGGGGATGCGGTGGTCGAGAGCGCCGTTCTTGAACATGGCGGCACGCAGGGCCTCCATCTCGGCACCCTGCTTGACGAAGTAGCAGCCGCGCTTCTGGAACTCGGCCTTAACCTGGTCATAGATGGTGTCGATGACGGTCACGGACTGCTCGGAAGCGCAGATCATGCCGTTGTCGAAGGTCTTGGAGTGGATGATGGAGTTGACGGCGAGCAGCACGTCGGCGGTGTCGTCGATGACGACCGGGGTGTTACCGGCGCCAACGCCCAGGGCGGGCTTGCCCGAGGAGTAAGCGGCCTTGACCATGCCCGGGCCACCGGTGGCGAGGATGATGTCGACGTCGCGCATGACCATGTTGGTCAGCTCGATGGAGGGGACATCGACCCAGCCGATGATGCCCTCGGGGGCGCCGGCCTTGACGGCGGCGTCAAGCACGAGCTTGGCGGCGGCGATGGTGCACTTGGCGGCTGCCGGGTGCGGGGAGATGATGATGGCGTTGCGGGTCTTCAGGCTGATCAGCGTCTTGAAGATCGCAGTGGAGGTGGGGTTGGTCGTCGGGATGACGGCGCCCACGATGCCGATGGGCTCGGCGATCTTGGTGATGCCGTAGGCCTCGTCGCGCTCCAGGACACCACAGGTCTTGGTGTTCTTGTAAGCGTTGTAGATGTACTCTGCGGCGTAGTGGTTCTTGATGACCTTGTCCTCAAGAACGCCGCGGCCGGTCTCCTCGATGGCCATCTTCGCCAACGGGATACGAGCCTTGTTGGCGGCCATGGCGGCCTCATAGAAGATCTTGTCGACCTGCTCCTGCGTGTACGTAGCAAAAAGCGCCTGGGCCTCTCGCATCTGAGCGAGCTTAGCCTCAAGCGCCTCTACGTTGTCCACAATTGCGGGAGTAGTGTTTTCCGGTGACTTTTTCACCATTTGTGTCTCCTTGCGATCGGAGATTTACCCTACGTCTTGCATGATAGCAAGAAATTATTCGGCGAACGGTAAGATTCCCGTAAAAGGCATACTAAAACGCTTCAATCAACTGAAACGTTTCAACTATAACTATCTGCCTATTGCATTGCCCCGCTCATTGGGGACAGACTTACATGAGTGCTTTCACTCATTTGTGACAGACATGGATTTGTCATTTTGCCGTTTTGGGCCTGTTTTTGGCGCAGATTGGATATAAATAGGTCACAGGCTCAGCATTTCGCGTTCCTTCTCTCCTTTTAGGTGTTGCCTGTACGGCTTTGAAAGGAGAGACCATGCCCCGATGCGCCCGCGAAATATCGCTCACCGGCTATTACCACGTCTTTGACCGCGGCAACTCCAAACAGATCATTTTTGAAGATGATTCCGACCGCTATCGTTTCTTATCGGACATCTCAGACAGGTTTGCGTGCCATGACGTGGCGGTGTTGGCCTGGTGCCTTATGGATAATCACTTCCATTTGATGGTTGATGACCCATATGACAACCTTTCAAAGGCAATGCAGTGCGCGCTGACGGCCTATGCCAAGTATTTCAATGGAAAAACGGGAAGAACGGGTCACCTGTTTGATAATCGCTATTCGCGGATCGCGGTCGAGTCGGACACGCAGGCGGTGCAGTTGCTCGATTATATCCATCTCAATCCTGTGAAAGGTGTGCTCGACTCGCTCGATGCCTACCGCTGGTCAAGCTACAAGGCATACCAGCTGGGATACGATCCCTTTGATATCTGTGACGCGGCCCCTATGCTCGATATTGTCGGAGGCTCTCGTTGCTATTGCGAGCATCTCGAGGAAGTTGCCGGGCGCATCTGGTCAGTGGAGATTCTTCCGCGCCGACGGATCCCCGATGAGGACGCCCTTTCCGTTGCGCGCGAAGTTTTGCCGAGCATTGATCCTGCGCTGCTCAAGGCCCTGCCACGCCCCGAACGCGATGCCTGTCTGCTAAGGCTCAGGCGGGCCCATCTTACGGTCAAGCAAATTGCCCGTATCACCGGTATCGGCGCTACAAGCGTAACCAAGGCCACCACAGGCTGGAACGAGGCGGCCTGAGGTATGGATTGGGGCCGATCGATGCACTGTGAGCTTAGGAAAGCATTCATCTAAGTCTGTCCCCAATGCGTGAAAACACTCATGTAAGTCTGTCCCCAATGAGTGCAAAAAGGCGCCCTCCGTGGGGGAGGACGCCTTTGGTAAGTTCTATATGAACGCGAGGTCTTTGACCCGGAGAGTCCGAGGTACTTGTTGGTAAGACCTTATTTAGGAGCGCGCAACCTTGCCGGACTTGAGGCAGGTGGAGCAAACGTTCATCTTGCGACGGTGACCATCGACGACGACGTAAACGCGCTGGATGTTGGGGCGGAACTTACGGTTGGTGACGCGGTGAGAGTGGCTGATGGAGCGACCGGCAACGGGGTGCTTACCGCAAACTTCGCAAACTTTGGACATAACTGACCCTCCTTGGGCGACAAACGAACATGTCGCGTTAACAAACAAGCCTGAACTATAGCACAGAAGCAGCTCCCTGTGCGTAATCTACACAGAGATATTCCTCTTTTGGCGATAGTGCTCACGCCACGGCCCTGGACGTAGATCCGATTTGCGTGCAGCAGAGGGGATTATGCCAGCTCGTGCGTGCGTTTTCAAGCTCGTCCCACAAATATATATAGGTTTATGGAGCATCCTTGATTCTCATCTTCATTGCAACAGACTCAGGACTCAGCGCAACGCGTTGCGC
>CAJLRY010000005.1:0-125170 GCA_905209215.1 Coriobacteriaceae bacterium
ACGCGCATAAAGAAAGCCTCCCATTTCTCATGTCCAAGAAATGGGAGGCAGTTCACGAGCTGCAGGGTCTTTTGTCAAGTGACGAATCGCTTGTGGAGCCGCGCTCCATTTTGCTCGTTAGCCCTCCTTGCGGACTTTTTGCAGGTAGCGGTACACGCTGGGCTCCGAGATGCCCAACGCGGTGGCAGCGCAGGCCACGGCGCCCTTGAGCATGAACACCCCGTTGCCGTTGAGGTGGCGAATGACGTCCACGCGGTCGCTCTGACCAAGCGACGCTACATCCAGCCCGCGCGCGCTCAGCAACTCGGCAATGCTGCGATCGATGAGCTCCTGGGTGGACTCCGAAAGGCTTTCGACCTCGATAGGGGCGGGCTCCGTGCGCGTCGGCGCTGCGTCGAAGCACGCCATGAGCTGCTGCGCCATGGTGTTGATGGAGCGCACGGTCGAGAGGTCGGTGTTGACGCAGAGCATACCGACGATCTCGTTATCCTCGCGGATAAAGTACGTCGCCGACTCCAGCGTTTTGCCGCCGGCGCCGCGGCCCTCGTAGCCCGTAATAAACGGCAGGTCGCGATACTTGGGGTCGTGCATGATCTTGAGCGCCAGATCGGTGGCAGGACCGCCGATCTTACGGCCGCTCACGATGCCGTTGCGAATATCGACGATGGCGTGGTCGGGATCCGAGAAATCGTGCAGCACGATTTCGCTGTTTTTGCCGAGTATCTGCTCCAGAAAATCGACCATCGGCAAAAAGCGACGTACGGTCTCGTTCACGGGCAACTCCTTTGGGT
Organism: Coriobacteriaceae bacterium; assembly: GCA_905209215.1. Taxonomy (GTDB): domain Bacteria; phylum Actinomycetota; class Coriobacteriia; order Coriobacteriales; family Coriobacteriaceae; genus Collinsella. The sequence goes on from CAJLRY010000005.1 coordinate 792, forward strand.
GAAATCGGAAATGTTCATAACAATTTTTTCTCATGGTAACACGATGTCTATTGACTCACATATTCGCAGGTACATTGCGTAATACAGATGAGCGGTAGGTATTTGGCGGTAAACGGTCGACCAAAAGAAAAGTAAGATGTTATTTAGACCAGACACATTCCTGACCTGCGGAAATGCATTATCTCAGCTGAAGAATAGTCTGATAACAAAAAATTATTATTGAGAATGAGAATCATCTTTAATACGATATGCAACGAAGGCACAACCTCAACCCCGCACTGCGTCACAATAGAGCGTTAGATGCGAAACAACTATTTCGAGGATTGGTGGTCAAATGACCCAGGAGACGGTTACGAACGGCACTGAAGCCCTGTTCACTCGTGAAGGCATGCCTCCCGTTAAGGAAATGATCCCGTGTGCCCTTCAGCACGTACTGGCTTCGTTTGCCGGTATCATCACCCCGGCTGTCATCATGGCCGGCGTCTACGGCTTTAATAGCCAGCAGAGCACCGACATCATTCAGGTTGCGCTCATTCTTTCGGCAATCGACACGGCCCTTCAGGCCTTCGCTCCCTTCCGCCGCATCGGCGGCGGCCTGCCCATCGTCATGGGCGTCTCGTTCGCGTTCCTGCCGGCCCTGCAGGCCATGGGTGCCTCGGGCTTTAGCTTTGGTGCGCTGCTGGGCGGCGAGATTGTCGGCGGCGCCGTCGCGGTCCTCTTTGGTCTGGCCTACAGCAAGATTAAGTGGCTGTTCCCGCCCGTCGTGACCGGTACGGTCATCTTCTCCATTGGCGTCTCCCTCTATCCCACGGCCGTCAAGTATATGGCCGGCGGTATGGGTACGCCGCTGTGGGGCACCCCGCAGGCCTGGTGCGTCGCTCTTATCACCTTCGCCGTGGTCTTTGCGCTCGCCAACTTTGGCAAGGGCACGCTCAAGCTGGGATCCGTGTTCTTTGGCATGATCGTTGGCATGATCGTTTCGATCCCCTTTGGCATGATCGACTTCTCCAGCGTCGCCACCGCCCAGGTCTTCGCCCTTCCCAAGCTCATGCCCTACGCGCTCGAGTTTGATCCCGAGGTCTGCATTACCCTCGCTGTTGTGTTCCCCATGGTTGCCATCCAGGTTATCGGTGACGTTTCCGCCGCCTGCCTGGGCTCCATCGACCGTATGCCCACCGAGCGCGAGCTCTCCGGCGCTATCGTGTCCCAGGGCCTCACCTCTATGGTCGGCGGCCTGCTGGGCGGTCTCCCCACCAGCGCCCTTGGCCAGAACGTGGGTATCATCTGCTCCAACAAGGTCGTCAACAAGTGGGTCTTTGTGATCATCGCGGCCGTCTTTGCCATCGCCGGCCTGTTCCCGCAGCTCTCCGCCGTCCTTTCCGCTATCCCGCAGCCCGTCATCGGCGGCGCGACCGTCGGCGTCTTTGGCACCATCACCATGAACGGCGTGCGCATGTTCACCCGCGAGGGCCTTACGCAGCGCACTACCACCATCGTCGGTACCTCCGTCGTCTTTGGCCTGGGTATCTGGATGGCCAGCGGTTGCCTTGCCGGCGAGGGTATGCCCACCTGGGTGTCCACCGTCATCGGCTCCAATGCCGTGACCCCCACCGCCATCATGGCCATTGTCCTTAACCTGATCCTTCCGCAGACGCCGGTCGTGGCTCAGCACATCGATGCTGCCAAGGACGCTGCCGTGGATCTGGTCTTGCCCGAGAGCAAGAAGTAACCAATTCGGTGCTATTCGTCGGCGGGCGCATCGCCTCGTCCGCCGACGTCATGCGGCGTCAAGCCGCACTTCAAAGGGTTTGTCCCTTTGGTGAAGCGTTGACGGGAGAGGGCCCGTTTCCGGTGTAGGCCGGCGCTTCGCACTCCGCCATGTCAGAGGTGTCAAACCCCGCCCCTGATGTTGAAGGGAGCATTCATGCTTCTGGTCGCTAACGGTTCCGTCTTTACCCGCAATTCTCAGACCCCGTTCATTCCAAACGGTGCGGTCGCCATTGACGGAGATACGATCGTCGAAGTGGGCCCCGAGTGCGAGCTCAAGTCCAAGTACCCGGATGCCGAGTACGTCGATGCCCGGGGCAACCTCATCATGCCCGGACTCATCAACTGCCACACCCACATCTACTCGGGTCTGGCCCGCGGCCTTGCCATTAAGGGCTGCAACCCCACCAACTTCCTGGAGAATCTTGAGCAGCAGTGGTGGAAGATCGACGACAACCTGACGCTCGACGGCACCAAGGCCAGCGCCTATGCCACGATCTTGGACTCCATCCGCGATGGTGTCACCACGATCTTCGATCACCACGCGAGCTTCTGCGAGATCCCGGGAAGCCTCTTTACCATTAAGGACGCCGCTCAGGAGCTGGGCATGCGTTCGTGCCTGTGCTACGAGGTCTCCGACCGCCGCGGCCAGGAAAAATGCGACCAGGCCATTGCCGAGAACGCCGAGTTTGCCCAGTGGGCCGCCAAGGAGCGTCGCGATAACGACAACCACATGATCGCCGCCATGTTTGGCGGTCACGCCACCTTTACGCTGTCGGACGAGACCATGGACAAGATGGCCGAGGCCAACAACGGCCTGACCGGCTTCCACATCCACGTGTGCGAGGGCATGAACGACGTGTGGGACTCCCGCCTCAACCGCGGTGGCATCAGCCCCGTCGAGCGCCTGCTGCAGCACAACCTGCTCGGTCCCGACACCATGCTCGGCCACTGCATCCACGTGACGCCTGCCGAGATGGATATCGTCAAGGAGTCCGGCACCTGGCTGGTCAACAACCCCGAATCCAATATGGGCAACGCCGTGGGCTGCGCCCCCGTGCTCGAGTTCTTCCGCCGCGGCATCCCCGTGTGCATGGGCACCGACGCCTACACTCACGATATGCTCGAGAGCCTCAAGGTCTTCCTGATCATTCAGCGCCACAACGCCGCCATGCCCAACGTGGGCTGGTGCGAGGCCATGACCATGCTGTTCGAGAACAACGCCAAGATGGCGAGCAAGTACTTCGATCGCAAGCTCGGTGTGCTCGAGGCCGGCGCTGCCGCCGACGTCATCGTCATGGACTACAAGCCCTTTACGCCGCTGAGCGAGGAGAACATCGACGGCCACATGCTCTTTGGCATGATGGGCAAAAACTGCCGCACCACCATCATCAACGGCCGCGTCCTGTACAAGGATCGCGAGTTTGTTGGCATTGATGAGGAAAAGATCAACGCGTGGACCATGGCTGAGTCCAAGAAGCTTTGGAGCACGCTCAACGATCGCGCCTACTAATTAGCAAGTAGATTCACGCGCGTCGGATGTTTCGCCGCATCCGACGCGCGTATAGGCGACCTCCGCGGGGTCGCCGGCGCTGTGCTAGCGCTACACCGTATTTGCGCCCGCCGCGCGGTCTCGCCGGGCGTTACAGAGAGGAGCTCACTATGAGCGACATCATGAGGCCGATCCCGTTTTCGCAGCTGATGAACTGGATCATCGAGGAGCACAAGACCCAGGACGCCATCTTTGGCGTGCGCAAGATGGTCACGGCCAACCAGGAGGGCGCGCTTCCCATTTTTGACGAGCGAATCGAGACTCCGTTTGGCCCGGCCGCCGGTCCCAATACGCAGCTGGCCCAGAACATCGTGGCATCCTACGTGGCCGGTTCCCGCTTCTTTGAGCTCAAGACCGTCCAGGTTATGGACGGCGAGGAGCTCTCCAAGTGCGTCAACAAGCCCTGCATTGTGGCTCAGGACGAGTGCTACAACTGCGAATGGTCGACCGAGCTCGAGGTTCCGCAGGCCTTTGCCGAGTACGTGAAGGCATGGTTTGCCTGCCACCTGATCGCTCGCGAGTACGGTCTGGGCAGCCCGGACGGCTTTGTCTTCAACATGTCCGTGGGTTATGACCTCGAGGGTATTAAGAGCCCCAAGGTCGACGCCTACATAGAGGGTATGAAGGACGCCAGCGGCTCTGACGTCTGGAATGAGTGCCGCGCATGGGCGCTCGCCAACCTGGACAAGTTTGAGCATGTCGACGCCGCGTTTGTCGAGTCCATCCCGGCTCGCGTGTCCAACTCCATCACCGAGTCCACGCTGCATGGCTGCCCGCCGGCGGAGATCGAGCGCATCGCGACCTATCTGATTACCGAAAAGGGCCTCAACACCTACATCAAGTGCAACCCCACGCTGCTGGGCTATGAGTTTGCCCGCCAGCGCCTGAACGAGCTGGGCTTTGACTACATCGTCTTCGATGACACGCACTTCCGCGAGGACCTGCAGTGGGCCGACGCCGTGCCCATGTTCGAGCGCCTGATTGCCCTGTGCGCCGAGCGCGGCCTGGAGTTTGGCGTCAAGCTGACCAACACGTTCCCCGTCGACGTGACGAGGAACGAGCTGCCCTCCACCGAGATGTACATGTCCGGTCGTTCGCTGTTCTCGCTGACCATCGAGGCCGCCCGCCGCATTACCGAGCAGTTCGATGGCAAGCTGCGCATCAGCTACTCCGGCGGTGCCACGGTCTACAACATCCGTGCCCTGTACGATGCCGGCATTTGGCCCGTTACCCTGGCGACCGACGTGCTCAAGCCCGGTGGCTACGAGCGCTTTAGCCAGATGGCCGGCGAGTTTACCGATCTGGACGGCAAGCCGTTCGCGGGCGTCTCGCTCGAGGCCGTGACCGCGATCCAGACCGACTCGCTCACCAACCCGCTCTACAAGAAGCCGCTGCGCCCGCTGCCCGACCGCAAGGTCGCCGGCAAGAGCCCGCTTTCCGACTGCTTTACCACGCCGTGCCGCACGAGCTGCCCCATCCAGCAGGATATTCCCGCCTATCTGGCGGCTGTTGACGAGGGCCGCTACGAGGACGCACTCAACATCATCATCGAGCGCAACGCCCTGCCGTTCATTACCGGCACCATCTGCCCGCATCCCTGCGGCCGTGCCTGCGAGCGTGCATTCTACGAGCCCGAGGGCGCCCAGATCCGCGCCAGCAAGCTCAAGGCCGCCCGCGAGGCCATGACCACCGTGCTGCCCAAGCTGCGCGCCCAGGCCATCGCCAACGACGGCGAGCGCAACGTTGCCGTTATCGGCGGCGGCCCGGCCGGCCTGGCGACGGCGTTCTTCCTGACGCGTGCCGGCGTGTCCGTCACCATCTTTGAGGCCCGCGATTCGCTCGGCGGCGTGGTCCGTCACGTGATCCCCGAGTTCCGTATTGCCAGCGACGATATCTCCCACGACGCCGAGCTTTGCCTGGCCTTTGGTGCCAAGGTTCAGCTCAACGCCCGCGTGGAGTCCATTGACGAGCTCAAGGCCCAGGGCTTTACTGACGTGGTCGTGGCCACCGGTGCCTGGATGCCCGGCTCTGCGGGCCTAGGCGAGGGTGCCGAGCTCGATGTGCTGGAGTTCCTCGAGGCCGCCAAGAAGGGCGAGAAACTCGAGCTGGGCGAGGACGTCGTGGTCATTGGCGCCGGCAACACCGCCATGGACGCCGCCCGCGTGGCCAAGCGCCTGGCAGGCGTGAAGAACGTGCGTCTGGTGTATCGCCGCACCAAGAAGCAGATGCCCGCCGACGAGGAAGAGCTCGATCTTGCTCTTGCCGACGGCGTTGAGTTCTGCGAGCTGCTGGCGCCCAAGGCACTCAACGGCGCCGTGCTGACCTGCGACGTTATGGAGCTTGGCGAGCCGGATGCAAGCGGCCGTCGCAGCCCCGTCGCCACGGGCGAGACCGTCGAGCTTTCCGCCACCACGGTGATCTGCGCCGTGGGCGAGGGCATCGATGCCAGCCTGTACGATGCCGCGGGCGTCGAGCATGACCGTCGTGGCCGTCTTGCCGCCACCTCCACCGGTGTTGAGGGCGTCTGGGCTGCGGGCGACTGTCGCCGCGGTCCCGCCACCGTAGTCGAGGCTATCGCCGACGCCGCCGAGGTCGCCCGTGCCATTGCCGACGTGGACTTTAACAAGTACGCCGACTGCAACGAGCAGGCCGGCCGCGAGGACACCTGCTATGAGCGCAAGGGGTCGCTGTGCCGCGACAAGCGCAACTGCACCAAGACTCGCTGCCTGGGCTGCGGCTCGGTGTGCGAGGTCTGCTGCGACGTGTGCCCCAACCGCGCCAACGTTGCCATTAAGGTGCCGGGCCTGGCCAAGCATCAGGTCGTCCATGTCGATGGCATGTGCAACGAGTGCGGCAACTGCGCCGTGTTCTGCCCCTACCAGGAGGGTCGTCCCTACAAGGACAAGCTCACCCTGTTCTGGAGCGAGCAGGACATGGAGAACTCCGAGAACGAGGGCTTCCTGGCCGTGGACGAGGATCACTTTAAGGTCCGCGTCGCCGGCACGGTCCGCACCGTCTCGGTCGATGCCGTCAACACCGGTCTGCCCGAGGCCGTCCGCCTGACCATCAAGGCCGTGCGCGACAGCTATTCGTATCTCCTTAAGAAATAGGCGAGTCTCTTATGGCCAAATCCATTCAACATAACGTGGCCTACGTTGCCTGCGGAAGCGGTTGCGCCTCCGCAGGCGGCGACGCCCACTGCAGCGAAGGCTGCATTGGCTGTGGCGCCTGCGTCACGGCCTGCCCCCACGGCGCCATTGCGCTGATTGATGGCATCGCTCGCGTGGATCGCTCCAAGTGTACGGACTGTGGCCTGTGCGGCATGGCGTGCCCGCAGCGCGTGATTGCCTTCGTTCCCGGCTACCAGAACATCCTGGTGCGCTGCAACAACACCGATAAGGGCGCCATCGCCCGCAAGATCTGCGACACGAGCTGCATCGGTTGCGGCATGTGCGCCAAAAAGTGCCCTGCCGGCGCTATCCGCATCGAGGACAACTGCGCCCATATTGATGGCGCGGATTGTCTGTCGTGCGGCATGTGCGCCGTCGTCTGCCCGCATGGCGCCATCCACGACCGCACCGGCATAGCCGCCGGCGTGTAGAAGGGAATCACCATGGCACAGGAATTCACTTTTACCGTTAACGGCGTCGAGCGCACGACGACCCAAAACAAACCGTTGCTGCGCTACCTGCGCGACGACCTGCACATTCACTCCGCCAAGGACGGCTGCTCCGAGGGCGCGTGCGGTACCTGCACCATCCACGTGGACGGTGAGGCCGTCAAGGCGTGCGTGCTGACCACCGCCCTTGCCGCCGGTCGCAACATCGTGACCGTCGAGGGCCTGCCCCAGGACGTGCGCGAGGCCTTTGTGTACGCCTTTGGCGCCGTGGGCGCCGTGCAGTGCGGTTTTTGCATCCCCGGTATGGTCATGGCGGGTGCGGCGCTGATCGCCGAGGATCCCGAGCCCACCGAGGAGCAGATCAAGTACGCCATCCGCGGCAACGTCTGCCGCTGCACCGGCTACAAGAAGATCATCGAGGGTATTTCGCTGGCAGCTGCGGTGCTCCGCGGCGAAAAGCAGATCGACGAGGACCTGGAGCGCGGCGACGACTACGGCGTGGGCAAGCGCGCCTTCCGTATCGACGTGCGCAAGAAGGTGCTCGGCGAGGGCAAGTATCCCGATGACATCGACGAGCTCGATCAGCCGGGTCTGACCTACGCCAGCGCCGTGCGCTCCAAGTATCCGCGCGCCCGCGTGCTCTCCATCGACACCTCCAAGGCCGAGGCCCTGCCCGGTGTGGTGGGCATCCTGCGCGCCGAGGACGTGCCGGTCAACCAGGTCGGCCACCTTATCCAGGACTGGGACGTCATGATCGCCCAGGGCGATATCACCCGCTGCGTGGGCGATGCCATCGTGCTGGTGGTTGCCGAGGACGAGGCGACGCTCGAGAAGGCCAAGAAGCTCGTAAAGATCGATTACGAGCCGCTGGAGCCCGTGCGTAACATTGTCGAGGCCAGGGCTGCCGACGCCCCGCGCCTGCACGACAGCTTCTTTGCCTTTGGCAACACGGTGGAGCTCAAGAACAACGTGTGCCAGAGCCGTCACGTGACGCGCGGCGACGCCGCCAAGGCGCTGGCGGAGAGCGCGTTTACCGTGACGCAGCGCTTTACCACGCCCTTTACCGAGCATGCCTTCTTGGAGCCCGAGTGCGCCGTTGCCTTCCCGTACAAGAACGGCGTTAAGGTGCAGTCGACCGACCAGGGTGCCTACGACACGCGCAAAGAGTGTGCCCATATGTTTGGCTGGGATAGCGAACCCGAGCGTGTGGTCGTCGAAACCATGCTCGTGGGTGGCGGCTTTGGCGGCAAGGAGGACGTGTCCATCCAGCACCTGGCCGCGCTCGCCGCATATAAGTTCCAACGTCCTGTGAAGTGCAAGCTCACGCGCGCTGAGTCGCTTGCGTTCCATCCTAAGCGCCATGCCATGGACGGTACCTTTACGCTGGGTTGCGACGCCGAGGGCAACTTTACCGGCCTTGATTGCGAGATCAACTTTGATACCGGCGCCTACGCTTCGCTGTGCGGCCCGGTGCTCGAGCGCGCCTGTACGCACGCCGTTGGCCCCTACAAGTACCAGAACACCGACATTCGCGGCTTTGGCTACTACACCAACAACCCGCCCGCCGGCGCGTACCGCGGCTTTGGCGTTTGCCAGTCCGAGTTTGCGCTCGAGAGCTTGATCGACTTGCTGGCAGAGAAGGTCGGCCTGGACCCGTGGGAGATTCGTTACAGAAACGCCATCGAGCCGGGCGAGGTTTTGCCCAACGGCCAGATTGCCGACTGCTCCACGGCGCTGAAGGAGACGCTGCTTGAGGTCAAGGATGCCTACTATGCGCATCCCGGACACGCCGGTATCGCCTGCGCCATGAAGAACGCCGGCGTGGGCGTGGGCCTGCCCGATGCCGGCCGCTGCAAGATTCGCGTCGAGGATGGCCGCGCCGTGGTCTACGCCGCCACGTCCGACATCGGCCAGGGCTGCAACACGGTCTTTTTGCAGGACGTTGCCGAGGCGTGCGGTCTGCCGCTGAGCTGCATTGCCAATGGCGAGTGCTCCACCGAGAACGCTCCCGACTCCGGCACCACGTCTGGCTCGCGACAGACGGTCGTGACCGGCGAGGCCGTGCGCGGCGCCGCCTTCTTGCTGCGCGATGCCATGGTTGGCATCGAGGCCGGCAAGCCTGCGCCCGATGCTCCCGTGAGTGCGCATGGCGACGGCGTCAAGATCGAGTACGACGACGGTCGCGCCTATCAGCTGCGCACGCAGGAACTCGTCGCCGGCCAGGGCATGCATCCTCAGGATCCCACGGCCGCCATCAAGGCGCTCGAGGGATGCGAGTTTGGCTACGTGTACCTGGAGCCGACCGACAAGCTGGGCGCCGACGTTCCCAACCCCAAGAGCCACATCTGCTACGGCTTTGCCACGCATGTGGTCATTTTGGATGATGACGGCCGCGTGAGCGAGGTCTATGCCGCGCACGATTCCGGCAAGGTGGTCAACCCCATCTCCATCCAGGGTCAGATCGAAGGCGGCGTGCTCATGGGTATGGGCTATGCGCTTACTGAGGACTGGCCGCTCAAGGACTGCGTACCCCAGGCAAGGTACGGTACGCTCGGGTTGTTCCGTGCCCCCGAGATTCCGGATATCCACGCCATCTACGTGGAGAAGGACGAGCTGCTGCCCGTGGCATACGGCGGCAAGGGCATCGGCGAGATCGCAACGATCCCCACGGCGCCCGCCGTACAGAACGCCTACCGCGCGTTTGACGGCAAGCTGCGTCCGGATCTGCCCATGGTGGATACGCCGTACAGCCGCGCCCGTCACCGCGGGTAGAGTAGAGCGCGGACGACCATTGCTGACTGCCGTCTGCGCTTGCCATCAACTGCATATGCTGTGCCTTTGGCCCCGGCTCCATCGCGAGCCGGGGCCTTTTGTTTGGAGCGGAAACTGTGTCCCGGAATAGGCGCTCAGAATGGGATGCGCTTTCCCCTTGGAGCCCTCGGCGGAGATTGCATCCCAGAATCCGCGCCTGGAATGGGACACACGATTGTCCGTGCCCGCATCCCACCATATTCGGGATGCGGGTTTCTGCGCTTTTGTGCATCAGGCAAGCAGCTGCTTTTGGCGGCTCTCCCGGGCTGCGCATCGCTTGTGATGTCGATGCGACCGACCAGAGAGTCGGCGCATTGGTCAATCGCATTACAAAAGACAGGTTTATTGAGATTGGTGAACTGACGGCCATGGCCCATACCATTGTGGTTGCCTAGATTGAAAGCTGAGATGGAAAGTGCTTTCGGACAGGAGGGCAATATCAAGCCCCACGTTCCCTGTGGGAAGTGGGGCTTTCAAGGGCTGCTAGTTAATAGTTATTAGAGGTAGCCGTTCAGCCAATCGGGCATATTGGGATCGTCAATGCTCCACGAATCTTCTTCATGCTCGCTTTCTTCCCAGTTGCTTTCGTCCCCATCGAAGAACTTGCGCCTATTACACTTGTATTTGACAACCGTGTCGCCCTCACGGCGGTATTCATTCCAGTAGTAGTTTTGCTTTCCGTATCCGTTCCATTCTTGAGTTCTGTATATGACCATGGTGTCTCCTTTTCGTTTGCGTACGCGGGGCGCACGGTGTATCAGATTTGACTACTGGGCTATGACTTGCGCAATGTGAGTTTTTTTGGCGTTAATGCTCGCAAGTTCGTCGGAAGTAAAAACAAACGGGACAACCGCTTCATCCCATTCGATATTTGAGAAGGTATAACCGGCGCGCGTTACTTTGACTGTTTCTTTCCCAAAGAGTTTGCCGACTTCTGTGAGCTTGTAACCCCAGGGCTCTTTTGTCATCATTCCGCTGGAGACGAGACGCTTGTTAACTGCCTGATTCGAAAGAAGCAAGTCATGTCCGAGTCCCGTTGCAGTCTTCTTGACTCCGGTAAGGTTGACCACTGGCAAGGAGGCCTTTTCTGCTGCCTTAGCAATCGTGGCAACACCTTTGTCTGCGCCGTTGCAAATAGTTTTGAATTTAGGCGTATGGCCCGTTTTCGCGGCAATCGTAATGCTAACGATTGAACTGATTGCCACAAATACACCGATGCCAATCTGGACTTTGTGCTGCTCGAGCCACACGAGGCCTTTGTTCTTTGCGGGCAGATCAGTGTTTTCCGACTCCAATTTCTGTACACCTCATTTCTTGATTGATTTTGCAAGTTGATATGCAAGAGAGCCCAATGCCGGAATCAATGCCGATGAAGCGGGGATTAGGGCGGCGGTGAGAGCGGTTGCTCCAACTATGGCGCTCTGCTTAGTAGCTGCCTCTTGTTGTGTCCCCTTCTCATCCCCTTCTTTAAGGGCATTTTGCATCTTCTCTAGTTTGGGTGCTACTGGTTGGTCAACGAATAGCTGAATTATTTTTGCCAGATCCTCGTTTCCGCTGACGGCGATTTCGTTGTTGAATACCGCCCTGATGGCGAGATAGTGCATCTTCGTCATCTGCGTTTTACCCGTCTCAAGGCTGCTGACGGTTTGCTTTGTTATGCCTAGTTCGTTCGCAAGCCGTTCGCCACTCCAGCCCGCCGCCTTGCGAATGGTTGACAGGTGAGCTTGGAGCCTGCTGACTAGTTCATCATCCGTTGAAGTCATTTCTGCCTCACATATAGTAAAGAATCCTTATTACTGTCAGATATTATATACCCAGTCAGAAATTTAGCAATTACTAAGTGAGTCTTAGTTTATTCGGCTGGCTCCTGAATCTCCTCAGTTTTAAACTGAATTGAAAACGATACCGACGCCGGCGTCTTGTTCTCATGTTTTAAAGGTATGGGCAGGTATTGTTCGACAGACGATGGCCTCGATGCCGATTTCATGCATCCCCTCAGGGGGTCATCCGTCCAGGAACCTGTTTTCCATCGTTGCGTGGTCAGCGAGACGTGCAAGGAGCACATCGACCGTATGGGCGGCTGTTATTTCTGCACAGTTGAGAGGGCATCTTGGAAGACGTGTCCATGGCGATTTTGGGAGACGCTAACCGCTTGGATTATAGTGGACGGTCGGTCTTAGAGGCCTATGGGTGGGAGATGTTGTTTCACTTGCCAACGACCGGCCGGGGTCTGGCTTAACCGACGTGGAACGTGATTGCACCATCTGGTAGCAAGTCGAGTTGCAGATGAGTACACCCGATCGTGTGGAATAAGGCTTCAGGAGCGCTCCGCCTGTTTACACCCCCGCAATCCCGCGCGCGGCACTCAGCAGCTCATACTCCCTCTGGCTCCACTGGTGCAGCTTGGCAGCCTCGACGGCATCACGACACAAGTCCAAAAACACCTCGGCGCCCTCGCAGAAGCACTCACGGGCAAAGTCACCCGAGCCGCTTGCGACGCACGAGCCGTCGGCAAAGAGCTTCCAGCTGGACGACTCGCGCGAGTCGTCTCCGAGCAGCTTGATCTGTAGCACGTGCGGGTCGCCGGCAACGCAGGGCTCTTCCTCGAGCACCTGCACGGTAAAGCGCATCTGGTGGGAGAGGCTGCTCTTGACCATGGCCGAGGCATAGCCGTTCGGCTTGTCCAGAAGATGCATTCGTTTTGGCTTGGCTACCAGGTTGTGGAAGTTGCGCTCACTGCGCACGGAGAAATTGTCCATACGGACTCCTTTCATCGATGTTGGCAGGGCCACCGTGCCTCTTGGCCGGTTGGCGTCGGGATCGTGGAGCCAACTCTCTACCCCGACTCTGGATAAAACGCGCCCGCTCCTTGCTGGCACGATGGAGTCTATCAGCGCGCGCGGACACAAATCAAGCGCCGCCTGCGAAATGATGTGCAGACGGCGCTTGATTTCGCCGGCTGCTGTTAGGCTTAAATCCGAAAAAGTGTCGAAATATCCCGTGTAAAAGTACGGAAAAGTGTCGTAATACACACTTCAAAATCTCGAAAAAGTGTCGAAATGAGCATCTAGCAACCACGGAAAAGTGTATCCTAGTGCTAAAACAGCACGTAATAAGGGGTGCGCTTATGCTACAGAGAAAAGCGAAAGCACAGTTTGAATCTTGGCTTGCCTCGTCGCCTAACAAGGCTCTTTTGGTCAAGGGCGCCCGACAGGTAGGAAAGTCATATTTGGTCAACGTCTTTGCAAATGAATCGTTCGAAAATGTCGTGACGTTCGACCTTATCGCCGACGCGTCCGTGCGCGATTCGTTTTTGGCGGCGAAAAGTGCGGATGATCTGCTTATGCGTATGTCTATTGCTGCAACGCAGCCGATGGTTGCGAACAAGACCGTTGTGGTTATCGACGAGGTGCAGCGATGCCCCAACGTGGTGACGTTTATCAAATATCTGGTCCAGCGCGGCGACTTTCGATACATCCTTACCGGATCGCTCCTTGGCGTTGAGCTCGAGGGCATCGATTCCCTGCCGGTGGGGTATGTCGAGCAGGTCCAGATGTACCCGCTCGACTTTGAGGAGTTTTGCTGGGCAAATGGCGTTGGTGCCAGCGTGTTTGACATGCTCAGGGGCTGTCTAAAGAATGAGGGGGAGCTTCCCGGCTATCTGTATGACCGCTTGCTCGATCTGTTCCATCAGTATGTGGTGGTGGGAGGCATGCCCGACGCGGTCAATTCCTTCTTGGCGACGCGCAATGTCGACGAGGTTCGAAACATCCACCGCGATCTTCACGCCCTGTATCGCGATGACATCGCAAAGTACGCTCCGCCCGAGCTGCGCTTGGTTATTCGCGATATCTATGATCTGATTCCCAGCGAGGCCGGTTCCAAAAACAAGCGATTCAAACTGTCATCGATTAACGGTGTCAAACGTTTTTCGCAGGTGACAGATCATTTCCTCTGGCTATCGGAGGCGGGTGTCGCGCTTCCTGTGTATAACGTAACGGCGCCCGTGGCACCCCTTTTATTGGGGGAGCAACGAAATCTGTTTAAGCTGTTTTACTTGGACACCGGAATGCTTATGTCGTCGTATTCCAAAAGGGTCGCCCAAGGCGTTTTTGATGGGGAGGCAGAAGGCCCCTTTGGCATGAATATGGGGGCGGCATTCGAGGGCTTCGTTGCCCAAGAGCTCAAAGCCCACGGATTTAGATTGCGCTACTTTACGTCCAAAAAGGTCGGTGAGCTCGATTTTGTGGAAGAGACGTTCGATGGGGAAGTGCTCGCCATCGAGGTCAAATCGGGCAAGAGTTTTAAGTCCCACGCGGCGCTCGATAACGCACTGGCAACGAAGGGCTACGGAATCGATCGCGCCCTGGTACTTGCGGAATGTAATCTTCACCGCGATGGTGACGTGCTGTATCTGCCCATCTTTATGGCAGGGCTTTTGGAGCCGTAACGTGCCGCCGACTCTTCCGACCCTCCCTTAGCCCTCGCTACTCGTCGTCCCCGTCGTTGGGGTCGCCCTTGAGGGTGTTGATGTCCAGATACTCGTTATCGTCCTCTTTTTGCTGGGTCTCCGACTCCGCTTGGGTGGGGCCGGAGAACAGCCGGAATCCCTCAAACGCAATGACACCGAGCAGGGCAATGACAATGGCGATAAAGGCAACCTTGACTGCCTGCGGAAATTCCGAGAAACGCAGCGCCTTTTCCTCGGCGTAATAATCGGCGAAGCGTTCTTCGCCTGTGCTTTTGGTATACACCGGCGCGGACGCGGCCTCCGGGTCATATTCCGGTGCAGGCGTGGCAGCGTACGGATCGTTGAGATAATCGCTCGATGCGGTGCCATAATCCTCGGTCTCGATGCGACCGTTGCCAGCATAGCCATCGGAATAATCGGAAAATGCCGTACCGCTCTCATAGTCCGCGGCACTCGTGTTGGCGGCAAAAAGCGGGTTAACTGGAACGTCGAGCGCCGGCATGCCGGTAGAGGTCTCATCCAGATCGGTTGCAGCCCAGGAATCGTAGGCAACCTGATGGGCAACGGGCTCATCGAGCCTTGTGACCGGAGGCTTGCGTGCCGCAGGAACAGGCAACTGCTGGGCGCTGTACATAACGGTGCTGTCGGCCGATTTGCCCTGCGTCGCTGCAGCGAGAAATGCCGCCGTTTCGGACGGGTCGCTTGTGGGGCGGGGAGCGGGCGTGGTCGCCGAAGTGAGTGCGGGCGTCGAAACAGGCGACTGCGCAGGAGTCGGCGCAGATGCGGGCTTAGGCGCAAGTGCGGGATTGAGGCTTGACGGACGAGCCCCGCCGCCCATGAGTTCGTCGGCGGTCCACGGGCGATCATTCATCACGTCGTCAAGGCTCAGCGAAAACAGGTCGTCTTCACTCTCATCGAACATGCGGTGCACATGTCCACCAATTGCCGGAATCAATCCGCGACCGGTGCATGATGCCTTGCTCAACGCCATTCTGTTCCATCCTTCCGAAATACTAATGACATCGATTATATGGAACTTTCCAAGCGGCTCGGTCTTGGATTCATGCTTTCCAGAACTCGCGCCCAAAAGGGGAGGGGCAATCCAGGCGAGTGCCTACTTGTCGCCTGCTGCCGCCTTGGCCTCATTGAGGTAGCTATAGAAGCTGTACTTGGAGATGCCAAAGAACTCGCAGGCGCGTTCGCTCGACTTGGAAATGAGGAAGGCGCCGCGACGGTCGAGGTAGCCAATGGCACGAATGCGCTCGTCTTTGGTCATGAGCGCCGCGGGCTTGCCCACAAACTGCTCGCACTCGTGCAGCAGGTCCTCGAGCAGGTCGCCGATGTTCTTGGTAATGGGCTCGGGCTCGGTGTAGCCCGTGCCGCCGGTGCCGGTAAAGGCGTCGAGCGAACGCTCAAAAGCCTTCATAAGCGTAATGTCAAAGTTGATGCCCAAAATGCCGACGGGCTTGCCTTCGTCGTTGCGGATAAAGATGGTCGAGGACTTGAGCAGCTTGCCATCGGTGGTTTTAGTGAGGTACGGCTCGCGGTCGTGTACGTCGGTGGTGCCCTCGTGCATGGACTCAAACACGATATGGCTGGGGCCGTCACCCAGTTTGCGCCCGCTGACGTGGCCATTTTCGATCACTACGATGGAGTGGTCCACGTCCTCGGTCTCCAGATCGTGGACGACGACTTCGCAGTTGGGGCCAAATTGGAGCGCCAGACCGTGTGCAAGGCGCTTGTAAAACTCAATCTGTGCGGGGGTCATGGGTGCCTTCCTAAAAATTAGTTTGGGCACACTTTGCCATAAACCACACTTGTTCGCAAATAACGAAAGCGTTGCTGCGTTATGTGACCGTTCGGCGGCGAAAAGGTACCGATTGCGGCAACAAACAATTTGTTAGGTTATCCAATCAAAAAGTGTGATAGAACATTGCTAACAAACTTTTTGTTTGGCATCCACATAAAAGTTCAGCCGTGTGAATGGGATCGGGCTGAAACGCGTATGCGGGGGCCGGCAAGAGAGGACTTAAGGAGTTCACCGTATGGCCGATAAGATCCAGTGGGCGGGCAACACGATGCCCAAGAGCGATGACAAGCACTTGGGAATCATGAGCCTCGACCACGTGAAGAAGGCCCGCGCCTTCCACCAGTCGTTCCCCCAGTACACCGTCACTCCGCTTGCCCGCCTGGATGGCCAGGCCGCGCGCCTGGGCCTGTCCAACCTGTGCGTTAAGGACGAGAGCTATCGCTTTGGCCTCAACGCCTTTAAGGTCCTGGGCGGTTCGTTTGCCATGGCCAACTACATTGCCGACGAGACCGGCAAGGACGTTGCCGAGTGCACCTTCGATTACCTGACCTCCGATCAGCTTGCCAAGGACTTTGGCCAGGCCACCTTCTTTACCGCCACCGACGGCAACCATGGCCGCGGCGTGGCATGGGCTGCCAACAAGCTGGGCCAGAAGGCCGTCGTGCACATGCCCAAGGGTTCCACCAAGCCCCGCTTCGATAACATCGCCGCCGAGGGCGCCACGGTGACCATCGAAGAGGTCAACTACGACGAGTGCGTGCGCATGGCCGCCGCCGAGGCGGATGCCTGCGAGCGCGGCGTCATCGTTCAGGACACCGCCTGGGAGGGCTACGAGAAGATCCCGTCCTGGATCATGGAGGGTTACGGCACCATGGCTTCCGAGGCTGCCGAGCAGCTGCGCGAGATGGCTATCAACCGCCCGACGCACGTCTTTGTCCAGGCTGGCGTGGGCTCGCTGGCCGGCGCCGTGGTGGGCTACTTCACCAACCTGTATCCCGATAACCCGCCCACCTTCGTCGTGGTCGAGTGCGCGCCTGCCGCCTGCCTGTACAAGGGCGCTGCCGCCGGCGACGGCGATCCGCGCATCGTGGACGGTGACATGCCCTCCATCATGGCCGGCCTGTGCTGCGGCGAGCCCAACATCTTGGGCTGGGATATCCTGCGCAACCACACCACCGCCTTCGTGTCCTGCCCCGACTGGGTCACCGCTCGCGGCATGCGCACCCTGGGCGCTCCCGAGAAGGGCGACCCGCGCGTCATCTCCGGCGAGTCCGGCGCTGTGACCACCGGCCTGGTCGAGACCCTCATGCTCGATCCCGAGTACGCCGAGCTCAAAGAGCTCATCGGCCTGGACAAGACAAGCTCCGTGCTCTGCTTCTCCACCGAGGGCGACACCGATCCGGATCAGTACCGTCGCATCGTCTGGGAGGGCGAATACCCCACTTGCTAATACTGGGCGGAGTAAATAGGTATCGCTCCGCCACCCCACAGGTAGATTCCTTCGTTTGAAAGGTTATGAACAATGGCTAAAGAACTCGATTTCAACGCTATCAAGGCTGCTGCTGAGTCCCATCGTGCTGATATGACTCGCTTCCTGCGCGCTATGATCTCCCACCCCTCTGAGTCCTGTGAGGAGGGCGAGGTTGTCGCTTGCATCAAGGCCGAGATGGAGAGCCTTGGCTATGACGAGGTCAAGGTCGACGGCCTGGGCAACGTTATGGGCTTTATGGGCGAGGGCGACAAGATCATCGCCATCGACTCCCACATCGACACCGTCGGCATCGGCAACATCGAGAACTGGGACGCCGATCCCTATGAGGGCTACGAGACCGACGAGATCATCTACGGCCGCGGTGGCTCCGACCAGGAGGGTGGCATGGCTTCTGCTACCTACGCTGCCAAGATGATGAAGGACATGGGCCTCATCCCCGAGGGCTACAAGATCATGGTCGTCGGCACCGTCCAGGAAGAGGACTGCGACGGCATGTGCTGGCAGTACATCTACAACAAGGACGGCATTAAGCCCGAGTTCGTCATTTCCACCGAGCCCACCGACGGCGGCATCTATCGCGGTCACCGCGGCCGCATGGAGATCCGCGTCGACGTTCACGGCACCTCCTGCCACGGCTCCGCTCCCGACCGCGGCGACAACGCCATCTACAAGATGGCCGACATCATCGCCGACGTCCGCGCCCTCAACAACAACGGCTGCGACGAGTCGACCGACATCAAGGGCCTCGTCAAGATGCTCGACCCCAAGTACAACCCCGAGCACTTCGAGGACGCCCGCTTCCTGGGCCGCGGCACCTGCACCGTCAGCCAGATCTTCTACACCAGCCCCAGCCGCTGCGCTGTCGCTGACTCCTGCGCCATCTCCATCGACCGTCGCATGACCGCCGGTGAGACCTGGGAGTCCTGCCTGGACGAGATCCGTAACCTGCCGGCCGCCAAGAAGTACGGCGACGACGTGAAGGTCTCCATGTACATGTACGACCGTCCGTCCTGGACCGGCGAGGTCTACGAGACCGAGGCTTACTTCCCCACGTGGATCAACAAGGAGACCGCTCCGCACGTCAAGGCCCTCGTCGACGCCCACAAGGCCATGTTCGGTGACGAGCGCATCGGCTGCGAGCCCAGCATGGACAAGCGCACCGGTCGCCCGCTGTGCGACAAGTGGACCTTCTCCACGAACTGCGTTTCCATCCAGGGCCGCTATGGCATCCCCTGCGTCGGCTTCGGCCCGGGTGCCGAGTCTCAGGCTCACGCTCCCAACGAGGTCACCTACAAGGACGACCTGGTCACCGCTGCCGCCATGTATGTGGCTGCCCTGAACCTCTACGATCCGAGCCAGGCCGATGGCGACGCCACCGTGTTCCGCGCCGGTCTGACCAACAACAAGATCGATTAGTCCCATTCCTCGATCTTGTTGAGCCGGGGACAGCTCGTGTCCCCGGCACCCCCTGTTGACTTGGGGCCCGCGGTCGTTATCTCCCATGCTTCCTCAACGGTAGCGGGTCCTCGTCATAGTGCTCTGCATGTTCTAGCCACACGCGCATGCCGGAGCACATCTGCTCATTGCAATCGTTTCATCTTTGGAAAGGATATTTACATGGACGCCAAGTTTACCGAGCTCGTCGAGCAGCTGAACGGCCTCGATTTTAAGGGCATGTACGGCAGCGACTTCCTGCACACCTGGGATAAGACCACCGATGAGCTCAAGGCGCTCTACATCGTCGCCGACGCCCTGCGCGAGCTGCGCGAGAACAACGTTTCGTCCAAGATCTTCGATTCGGGTCTGGCCGTCTCCCTGTTCCGTGACAACTCCACCCGTACGCGCTTCTCCTTCTCTAAGGCAGCCAACCTGCTCGGCCTTGAGCTGCAGGACCTGGACGAGAAGAAGTCCCAGATCGCTCACGGCGAGACCGTCCGCGAGACCGCTACCATGATCTCCTTCATGGCCGACGTCATCGGCATCCGCGACGACATGTACATCGGCAAGGGCGACGCCTACATGGCCGAGGTCTCCGAGTCCGTGCAGCAGGCCTACGAGGATGGCGTTCTGGATCACCGTCCCACGCTCATCTCCCTACAGTCCGACTCCGATCACCCCACGCAGTCCTCTGCCGACATGCTCTACCTCATCAACGAGTTTGGTGGTCTTGAGAACCTCAAGGGCAAGAAGGTTGCTGTCACCTGGGCCTATTCGCCCTCTTACGGCAAGCCGCTGTCCTGCCCGCAGTCGCTGATCAGCCTGCTGCCCCGCTTTGGCATGGACGTCACCCTGGCTCACCCCGAGGGCTACGACCTCATGCCCGAGGTCGTCGAGCGCGCCAAGGGCTATGCCGCCGAGTCCGGCACCACCTTTAAGCAGGTCAACACCATGGCCGAGGCCTTCGAGGGCGCCGACATCGTGATCCCCAAGAGCTGGGCTCCGTTTGCCGCCATGGAGAAGCGCACCAACCTGTACGCCGAGGGCGACGATGCCGGCATCGCCGCGCTCGAGAAGGAGCTGCTCGCCCAGAACGCTACGCATCAGGACTGGTGCTCCACGACCGAGCTCATGGAGAAGACTGCCAACGGCCAGGACACCATCTTTATGCATCCGCTGCCCGCCGACATCTCCGGTGTCTCCTGCGAGCACGGCGAGGTCAACGCCGACGTCTTCGACATGCACCGCGTGGGCATGTACAAGGAGGCCAGCTACAAGCCGTACGCCATCGCAGCCATGATGTTCCTGCAGAAGGTTGCCGATCCCGCCGCTACCCTCAAGGCCCTCGACGAGCGCAACACCGCCCGTTGGTTCCAGGCCTAAAGCTGGGTTGAGGTAAGCCATGTAAAGGGGGCGCTCTGCCAACCGGCGGGGTGCCCCTTTTTGCATCGTGGGCGTGCGGGATAAGCGCTTTCGATGTAGATGCCCCGCGACGCGAGTTATGGGTACGATGGTTTCAGGGGAGGTATCGCCATGAAACTTGGTTGCGTCATTATGGCTTCGGGCGAGGGCAAGCGATTTGGCTCTAACAAGATGCTCGCTGATATCTATGGCGAGCCGCTGATTGCCCGGACCATTGATTCGGTTCCCCGGGGCTTTGACGTTGTGGTTTCGACGCGTTGGCCCGAGGTCGCTCAGATTTGTGATGACAAGCATTGCCCGTGCGTGCTGCACGATGGCGAGCTGCGCAGCGAAAGCGTCCGTGCGGGCCTTTCGTGGGGAGTCGAACGCAACTGGAAAGGTTGCCTCTTTTTGCCGGGCGACCAGCCGCTCGTGAGTTCGGATTCTTTTGAGGCTATGGTTCGTGCATTTGACGAGCGTGGCCGCAAGCATCCGGTGCGTCTTGCGTGCAACGGTGAGCCTTCGAGCCCGGTGCTCTTTCCGGCGGAACTGTTCGATGCACTTATGTGTCTTGAGGGTAAGGACGGCGGCGGTTCGATCCTCAAGGACCGTACCGACGTGGTGCTGGTCGAGGCGCGTGCCTACGAGCTGTGGGACGTCGATACCGTCAAGGGACAGCGACGCATAACGGAGCATATCGCCGCCTGCTCGTATTTTGATCGCGTGGCCAACTGCATCAATCAATAAGGAGCAATTATGATCATCATCAAAAACGGCGCACTCGTGACGCCCCAGGGGCTTCGCCGCGCCGATCTTGCCATGGATGGCGATAAGATCGTGCGGATTGCCGCGGCGATTGAGCCGGCCGAGGGCGATACCGTCGAGGATGCTGCGGGCTGCTGGGTGTTCCCGGGCTTTATCGATGGGCACACGCACATGCAGTGCTGGACCGGCATGGATTGGACAGCCGATAGCTTTGAGACCGGTACGCGCGCGGCTGCCTGCGGCGGCACGACGACCATTGTGGACTACGCGACGGCCGATCGCGGCGTGACCATGCCCGATGCCTTGGTCGAGTGGCATCATCGCGCCGACGGCACCTGCACCGCCAACTATGCCTTCCATATGGCGCTTGCCGAGTGGAATGAGCGCAACCGCGCCGATCTTTCGGCCATGCGCGAGGCGGGCGTGTCGTCGTTTAAGACCTACTTTGCCTACGACCATCTGCGCCTGGACGATGCCGAGACGCTCGAGGTGCTGGAGGAGCTCAAGCGCGTGGGCGGTATCCTGTGCGTGCATTGCGAGAACGGCACGCTCGTGAACGAGCTGCAGAAGCGCGTGTACGAGCAGGGGATTCATGGGCCCGAGGGGCATGCTCTCAGCCGTCCGGATGTGTGCGAGGCCGAGGCCGTGAGCCGTCTGCTGTATCTGGCGCATCTGGCCGGCGACGCACCGGTCAACGTGGTGCACCTTTCGACCAAGCTAGGGCTCGAGGCCATCCGTGCCGCCAAGGCGCGCGGGCAGAAGAATATCTATGTCGAGACCTGCCCTCAGTATCTGATGCTCGACGATACGTGCTACTTGGAGCAGGGCGAGGACGGCTTTGCGGGCGCCAAGTATGTGATGAGCCCGCCGCTGCGCCATGCGGGTGACCGTGCGGCACTGCGTGAGGCGCTTGTGGCCGGCGAGATCGATACGATTGCAACCGACCACTGCAGCTTTAACCTGCACGGGCAAAAGGACCGCGGGCGCGACGACTTCCGCGCGATTCCCAACGGCGGGCCCGGCGTGGAGCATCGCCCCGTCGCGATCGCTACGAGCTTTGAGGGACAGCTGGGCCCCGAGGACCTCTGCCGCCTGATGAGCGAGAACCCGGCGCGCGTCTTCGGCATGTATCCGCGCAAGGGCTGTCTTGCCGAGGGTGCCGATGCCGACGTGTGCGTGTGGGATCCCAAGGCGCGCTGGACCATTAGCGCGGCGACGCAGCATCAGGCCGTGGACTACACGCCGCTCGAGGGCTTTGAGGCGCACGGCCGCGCCAAGGCTGTGTTTGTGAACGGCGTGCTGGCCGCGCGCGACGGCGAGCCTACCGGAGCCCAGCCCGGTCGCTACGTGTCCCGCTAGCAGGGACGACGCCAGGGTAGCTAATTTGGGACGGGGCTCTTTTAGCTACCCTGGGGGCTAGACCAGCGGGTCTACTTGAGGCTGGTGGCGATGAGGGGGCGGCCGAGGGCTGCCTCGAAGCGATCTGCCATCGCCGGGTCGGCAAGCGTGTCGACTTGGTTGAGCATGAAGCGAGCGGTGCCGAGCTCCAACGCCTGCAGCTCGGCATTGAGCACCTGGGCGACGCGCTCTGGGGTGGCAGTGTCGGTGGGCTCGCAGCCGCAGCGCTCGCAGAAGAGCTCGGGGCGGTGGACAACCTCGGCGACGGGCTTGCCCAGCCCCGAGGCGCCGACGATCCAGACGATGTTGGCCGTGGCGGCGGGAATTATCGGCTCCCAGGCGGCGTGGGCCTTGAGCGGGAGTCGCTTGCTGCCATCTGCCTCGGCCAGCACATAGTCAAAGCGCTGCGCCAGCTCGTTGAGCGGCTCGGCGGGGGCGGAGAGTTTGCCTGTCTCCGGGTCCAAGACGCCTGCCTGGCAGATGCTTCCGCGCGCAAGGCCCGCGCAGGCCTCGCAGGTGCAACCGGGAACATGCAGGGCTCCCGGTTTCCAGGGCGCGGCGTCCAGGCGACGGCTCGACCCGTCCCACGGCACGCCGGCGACGGGGAACATGCGCGTGGTGGTGCAGAGGAGCACGCGGCCGCCAGCGCGCATGAGCTCGAGACCCAGCGTCTTCAGCAACGTCGACTTGCCGCCGCTGCCGATAATCGCGGTAATGCCCGGCTCGATCCTGAGCGCCGAGGCAAGATTGCCGCTAACCGTTTCCATCTGTTCACCGCCGTATAATACTGTGATAATAAATAATCATCAGAGTAGCGGTCGAACCGCTTTTGCTCTGCTCAAACCGTAGCACAGGGAGGTGCCCCGGGAATGCTCGTTTATGTTCGCGGCGCCGGCGATATCGCCACGGGTGTCGCTGCCCGTTTGGTGCGCGCCGGCGTGTCGGTCGTTATGGCCGATATCGCGGTTCCCACGTGCATCCGCCGCACAATCAGTTTTTGCGAGGCCATTCGCCTGGGCGAGGTCCAGGTCGAGGGCATTCGCGCTCGCTTGGCACGGACGCCGGCTGAGGTGCTTGCGATTACCGAGGCTGGAGACGTCGCCGTTGTGGTGGACCCCCAGGCCAAGATGCTCGATGAGCTTAAACCCGCGGCTGTGGTCGATGCGATTTTGGCCAAGCGCAACCTGGGCACCACGCGCGACATGGCGCCTGCCGTCATCGCCGTGGGGCCGGGCTTTACCGCGCCGGTTGACTGCGACGCCGTGGTCGAGACCATGCGCGGGCATTTTCTCGGACGTGTCATTACCCAAGGTTCGCCCCAGCCCAACACGGGTGTGCCGGGCTTGATCGGCGGCTATGGCAAGGAGCGCGTTATCCATAGCCCCGCCGCCGGCGTGTTTCGGTCCGACCGCGCAATCGGCGACATCGTGAGCGCCGGAGACGTGATTGGCTACGCGGGCGATACGCCCATGTATACGCAGATCGATGGCTGCTTGCGCGGCCTTTTGGCCGACGGCGTTCAGGTGACCGAGGGCTTTAAATGTGCCGACGTCGACCCGCGCGGCGATGCCAGTTATATCAACTACATTTCGGACAAGGCGACGTCGGTCGGCGGCGGCGTGCTCGAGGCGCTCGCTATGCTCACCGGTGTCTTTAGAGGATAGAAGGCGGCAATGGAAAAGCTCGATGTTGTGAATGCGGCGCTTGCCGCCCTGCGTGCTGGCGAGACGTGCGAGCTCGTGGTCGTGGCCGGTACGGCGGGGTCGTCACCGCGCGGCGTGGGCGCCTGGATGGCCGTCTTTGCCGATGGCAGCCAGGCGGGCACTATCGGCGGTGGCAAGATTGAACTCTTTGCGCTGGATGAGGCGCGCGAGCTCCTGAGCGCGGGACAGTCGCGTCTGGTCCGCTACACTATGGGCGGCGAGAACTCCGATACCGGCATGATCTGCGGCGGAGCCATCTGCTTGTGCTACCTGCATCTGGATGCGACCCAGGTACCGTTGTTCCAGGAAATTGCCGACGTCTTGGCCTATCGGCGCATCGGCGACTTCGTCATCGACTTTGAGCCGTTTGTCGCGAGCGCGCTCGAGGGCGATGTGGCCGAGTACCATGGCGAGGAATCGCGCCGCACCATTGCGGGCTGCCCCGGGCTTTCGCTGGTGGAGGAGGGGAGTAAGGTCAGCTACACCAACGCGGCCTCCGAGATTCCCGTGGCGCACGTCGAGACGCTCTGCCCCGAGGGCCTGACTTATATCTTTGGCTGCGGCCACGTGGGCGCCGCGACGGCGCGGGTGCTCACGGCGGCGGGTTTTGCCGTCGTGGCCTGCGACGACCGCCCCGGCACGCTGACCCCCGAATGGGTGCCCGGTGTCTACGACCGTCGTCTGGTCGACTACAAGAACCTGAGCGAGCAGTGCCCCATCGGCCCGCGCGACCTGGTGGTCGTTGCCACAGCAGGCCACAAGTCCGATATCGACGTGGTGATTCAGGCCATGCGCGCCAAACCCGCCTATCTGGGCTGCTTGGGCTCGCGCCGTAAGACGGCCTTTGTGCGTGCCCGCCTGGAGCAGGAGGGCTTTACGCAGGAGCAAATCGGCGAGCTGCACCTGCCGATCGGAGTCGCCATCGAGGCCGAGGACCCCGAGGAGATCGCTATCTCCATCGCCGCCGAGATGATCCACCTGCGCCGTACCAAACTCGTCCCCCGCAAGCGCTAATCTCATCCCCATATATGAGTTGCGATGAAATACGGACTGTTTATGCCTGTTAAGCCATCAAACAGTCCGTATTTCGCCGCAACTGCTGTTTGTCCCCGGGGTATGCAGGATTGCGGGTCAAAATGCTACCTGCGCCATATGCCCTATAATGTCCGACCGTTGAGCGGCATGGGGCCGCTGCCTAGGGTATGGGAGGCGCAAATGGCAGAGTCGGCAGCAGGGGATGCCCTGTTCGAGCGAACGGGAAAAGTTTCGTTTGTGCAGGTATTGCCCCATGCGCTGCAGCATGTGCTGGCGGCATTCGCGGGTATCGTCACGCCCGCCATCATCATTGCGTCGGTCTGCGGCTTTACCCCTCAGGAGGAGGCCGCCGTCATCCAGGCGTCGCTCGTCCTCTCGGCGCTTGACATTTTCCTTCAACAGTTTCCCATAAAAGGTGTCGTCGGTTCGGGCCTGCCCATTGTGATGGGTGCGAGCTTTACCTTCGTGCCGGCGCTCAAGGCAGTCGGTCTTGAGCTTGGTTTTGAGGCCGTGCTGGGCGCCCAGGTAATCGGCGGCGCGCTCGTCGCGCTCTTCGGCCTACTGTTTAGGCGCGTGAGTTTTCTGTTTCCGGCCCCGGTGCTCGGTACCGTCATCTTTGTGATCGGCCTGTCTCTGTGCCCGGTCGCTGTGGCTTCTATGGCGGGCGGGGAGGGCGCTGCCGATTTCGGCAGTGTCACCAACTGGGCCGTCGCGCTCGTGACGTTTGTCGTCACCTTTGTGGCCGGCAACTACGGCAAGGGCGCGCTTAGGCTGGGCAGCATCCTGGCCGGTATCTGCGCGGGCTTTGTTTTGGCTGCGGTGTTGGGCACGGTCGATTTCTCGGCCATCGCGACCGCCAGCTGGTTCGCCCCGCCGGCCCTGGGCGCCCATCGCCTTGTGTTCGACCCGGCCGCGTGCGCCGTTGTGGGCGTTGTCGCCATTGTCAACGCAGTACAGGTCATGGGCGAATTTGCCGCCGTGTCGTCCGCTGCGCTCGATACCCCTGCGACCGATAGCCAGATCTCGGGTGGCCTGATCGCCAACGGCCTGGTCGGTATGCTGTCAGGCTTTTTGGGCGGCGTCCCCACGGCAACCTTTGGGCAGAATGTGGGCATTATCGCCGAGAACAAGGTCGTCAACCGCATGGTCTTTACGCTTGCCGCCGCCATCTTGCTCATCGCGGGCCTGCTGCCCAAGTGTGCGGCGGTACTCACGTCCATTCCGCAGCCGGTAATCGGCGGCGCCACGATCGGCGTGTTCGCGACCATCGGTATGAACGGTGTGGTCATGTTTGCCCGCCACGGCCTGCCTCAGCGCGATACCACGCTCATGGGTCTCTCTATCGCCTTTGGCACGGGCATTGAGCGCACGGCCGGCGCGCTTGCCGGCGCTGGATTCCCCGCATGGGTTGGCACCGTCTTTGGCGGATCCTCCATTGCCGTCGCCGCGCTCGTTGCTGTGATCCTCAACCTGGTCCTCCCGCGCCAAAAATAACGCCCCATATATGAGTTGCGGTGAAATACGGACTGTTAAAGCCTGTTAAGCCGTCAAACGGTCCCTATTTCACCGCAACTGCCATTTTCCTCCGTCCCCCAGGGATCAATATGTGCGGGGGAGTTGTGGAGTTGTGCAGGCAGACGAGGTTTTTCTGGAAATACGCTCCCGATGCGCGTATAGTACCGATTGTTTTGTCGGCTCCTGCTGCGTCGAGTCCAAACCGCAAAATGCCATGAGCGGCGCGGATGCAGCCAGGAGGCACGAGGACAACCCATGGTGGCCACGCCCCGTGCTTAAAACCCCAAGAAGGAGTGAACAATGGCAGAAGAGAAGTATGTGCCGCGTCTGAAGACCAAGTACAACAACGAGGTCAAGCAGCAGCTTCAGGACAAGTTCCAGTACGAGAACGTCATGATGATCCCCAAGTTTGAGAAGATCGTCGTGAACATGGGTGTCGGCGAGGCCGCTACCGATTCCAAGGCCATCGACGGTGCCGTGCGCGACCTGCGCGCCATCACCGGCCAGCAGCCGATGATCACCCGTGCCCGCAAGTCCATCGCTACCTTCCGCCTGCGCGCTGGTATGCCGATCGGCTGCAAGGTTACCCTGCGTGGCGACCGTATGTGGGAGTTCTTCGATCGTCTGACCTCCGTCGCGATCCCCCGTATCCGCGACTTCCGCGGCATCTCGGCCAAGAGCTTCGACGGCCGTGGTAACTTCTCCATGGGCGTCACCGAGCAGCTCATCTTCCCCGAGATCGACTTCGACTCCGTCGATCACCAGCGTGGTATGGACATCACTTTCGTGACCACCGCCAACACCGATGAGGAGGCCAAGGCCCTTCTGGACGCCTTCGGTTTCCCGTTCAAGAAATAGGTTCACCTGCCCTATGAGCGCCGTTCCCACAAGGGGGCGGCGCTTGGGGCGAACAATACTCTATGTGAGGAGGATATAAGTGGCTAAGACATCGATGATCGTCAAGTGCAATCGCAAGCAGAAGTTCTCTACTCGTGAGTACACGCGCTGCCAGCGCTGCGGCCGTCCGCACTCTGTGTACCGCAAGTTCGGCCTGTGCCGTGTCTGCTTCCGCGAGCTTGCACTCAAGGGCGAGCTTCCCGGCGTTAAGAAGGCCAGCTGGTAAGTCACTACCAGCGTTTCAAGCATCAGTTTGGAACAGGGAAAACGCGCTAAAAAGGCTTTGCCGTTAAGGGCGGCGAAGAACCAAGAGCACGTGTTCATCAAGAACGAAGGAGAATCTGTATGAACCTTACAGACCCGATCGCAGATATGCTTACGCGCATCCGTAACGCTAACTCTGTGAACAAGGCCACGGTCTCCATGCCGAGCAGCAAGAAGCTCGTCGAGATCGCTCGTGTTCTGCACGAGGAGGGCTACATCGAGGGCTACGATGTCGAGGACACCGTTCCCCAGAAGACTCTGCACATCACGCTTAAGTATGGTCCCAAGAAGGCTAAGGTCATCAACGGCATCCGCCGCATTTCCAAGCCGGGCCTGCGTAAGTACACCGGCGTTGCCGACATGCCCCGCGTCCGCGGTGGCCTTGGTACCGCCATTATTTCCACCAGCCATGGCGTCATGACCGACCGCGATGCTCGCAAGCACAACGTCGGCGGCGAGATCATCGCTTACGTCTGGTAATTCGCTCGGTAGGTAGAAGGAAAGGAGATCACCGTGTCTCGTATCGGTAATAAGCCTGTCCAGATTCCCGCCGGAGTCGAAGTGGCAGTCAACGGCAACAACGTTGTCGTCAAGGGCCCCAAGGGCCAGCTCGAGCTCGATGTCTTTGAGAAGCTCGCTATCAACGTCGAGGACAACGTCCTCACCGTTTCCCGTCCCGACGACGAGCGTGAGACCCGTGCCCGCCACGGCCTCACCCGCGCCCTCATCCACAACATGGTTGTCGGCGTTTCCGAGGGCTTCGAGAAGAAGCTCGAGCTCGCCGGCGTCGGTTACCGCGTGCAGCAGAAGGGCAAGAACCTCGAGTTCTCCCTGGGCTTCTCGCACCCCGTGATCGTCGAGGCTCCCGAGGGCATCACCTTCGAGGTTCCCGACAACACCCACGTGAACGTCAAGGGTATCAACAAGCAGCAGGTCGGTCAGATCGCCGCTGAGATTCGCGGCCATCGTCCTCCCGAGCCTTACAAGGGCAAGGGTATCCACTACGTTGGCGAGCACATCCGCCGCAAGCTGGGTAAGGCCGCCAAGTAGTCGTAACCGACTCACTCGCATAAGACCAGCACCCCGTCAGGTGCTGGCAAGATCAACCTTTTTAGGAGTTTACGTATGAACAAGCATAAGGCGAAGCTGGAAGGCCTCAAGCGTCGTCAGCGTCGTGTTCGCGGCAAGGTCTCGGGTACCGCCGAGCGTCCGCGTCTTCGCGTGACCCGTACTAACGCCAACATCTATGCCCAGATCATCGACGACAGCAAGGGCTCCAGCCTGACGCTCGTCTCTGCCTCGACCCTCGAGGCCGAGTTCAAGGGCACCCACACCTCGAACAAGGAGGCTGCGGAGAAGGTCGGTCAGCTCGTTGGCAAGCGCGCCATCGAGGCCGGCATCACCAAGGTCGCCTTCGATCGTGGTGGCCGTATCTACCATGGCCGCGTCAAGGCCCTCGCCGACGGTGCTCGTGCCGCCGGTCTCGAGTTCTAGGAGGTATGTAGCACATGGCTCGTAATCAGAAGCAGCAGCGCGAGGCCTCCGAGTTCGAGGAGCGCGTCGTTTACATCAACCGCGTGTCGAAGACCGTCAAGGGTGGTCGTCGCATGAGCCTCGTCGCTCTCGTCGTCGTTGGCGACGGCAAGGGCAACGTCGGCGTTGGCATGGGCAAGTCCGCTGAGGTGCCCCTGGCCATCTCCAAGGCGTCTCTCGATGCCAAGAAGAACATGTTCCACGTGCCGGTGACCGAGCAGGGCACCATCCCGCACGAGGTTCTCGGCCACTTTGGTGCCGGCCGCATCATCATCAAGCCCGCTGTCGAGGGTACCGGCGTTATCGCCGGCGGCGCTGTGCGTCCCCTCTTTGAGCTTGCTGGCATCAAGAACGTCCTGTCCAAGTCCCTCGGTACCGACAACGGCCTCAACATCATCAAGGCTGCCGTCGAGGGCCTCAAGGAGCTCTCCAGCCCTGAGGACGTCGCGGCTCGCCGTGGCCTGACGGTCTCCGAGATGTTCGTCGGTAAGGAGAACTAAGCATGGCTGACACCATCAAGATCAAGCAGGTCCGCAGCACCAACGGTTGCAAGCAGGACCAGGTCCGTACTGTCCGTGCCCTCGGTCTCCACAGGATCCGCGAGGTTCGCGAGATTGCTGACAACGAGTCCGTCCGCGGCATGATCTTCAAGGTCAAGCACCTTGTCGAGATTGTAGAGGAGTAGCAAATGCAGCTTCACGATCTTACTCCCGCGCCCGGTTCCACCAAGAACCGCAAGCGCGTCGGCCGTGGCAATTCTTCGGGTCACGGCACCACTTCTGGCCGCGGTCAGAAGGGCCAGGGCTCTCGCTCTGGTGGCACCAAGGGTGCCGGCTTCGAGGGTGGCCAGACTCCGCTGGCTATGCGCCTGCCCAAGCTTCCGGGCTTCCGCAATCCCCGTCGTATCGAGTACACCGCTGTTAACGTTGAGCGTCTCGAGCGTAAGTTCGAGGATGGCGCTGTGATCGACGGTGCCGCTCTTAAGGCCGCTCGCATCACCAAGAGCGAGTTCGAGCCCGTCAAGGTGCTCGGCAATGGTGAGCTCACCAAGAAGTTCACGGTCAAGGTCGACAAGGTCAGCGCTTCTGCGCAGGCCAAGATCGAGGCCGCCGGCGGAAAGGTCGAGCTGCCGTGCTAAATGGTCTTAAGAATGCTTTCCGCATCAAAGAATTGCGCGAAAAGATTCTTTTTACCATAGCTATGCTCGTCGTGTACCGCATTGGTGCGCACGTTCCTGTGCCCGGCATTCCCTTCCAGGGGATGCTGGGCCTTTTCTCGACCGATAACAATTCGGTCGCCGCAGGTGCTATGGCCCTCCTGAATCTTTTCTCTGGCGGCGCGTTGAGCTATGTGTCGGTGTTTTCGCTGGGCATCATGCCTTACATCACCAGCTCGATCATCCTCCAGATGCTCCAGGCCGTCGTGCCTTCCCTGCATGAGCTTGCCCGCGAGGGCGAGGTCGGTCAGACCAAGATTACGCAGTATTCGCGTTACCTCACCTTGGCTCTGGCAATCCTCAACTCCGTGGGTTACCTCTTCCTCTTTAAGAGCTTCGGCATCAGCTTTAATGGCGCTGGCGCTCCCGAGATCATCTTCGACCTCATGATCGTCGGCACGCTCACTGCGGGCGCCATGCTGATCATGTGGATTGGTGAGCTCATCACCCAGCGCGGTATCGGCAATGGCATGTCCCTGATCATCTTTGCGAACATCATGGCCGGCCTGCCGCAGGCGATCTTCTCCAGCACCGAGGGTAATGCCGGTGGCATCATCACCATGGTGATCATCTGCGCCATCATCCTGCTGGTTATCCCGCTGATTGTTTTTCTTGAGCGCGGCCAGCGCCGCATCCCGGTCTCCTACGCTAAGCGCGTCGTGGGCCGTCGCATGATGGGTGGCCAGACCACCTACCTGCCCATCAAGGTCAATACCGCGGGTGTCGTGCCGATCATCTTCGCTTCGGCGCTGCTGTACTTCCCGGCTCAGATTGCCGTGTTCTTCCCCGGCATCGGCTGGATTCAGGCAGTTGCCTCTGCGCTTTCGACCGGTTGGCTCAACTGGGTGCTTAATGTTGTCCTCATCGTGTTCTTCGCGTACTTCTACACCTCCATGGTGTTCAACCCCGATGACACGGCCGACAACCTTAAGAAGCAGGGCGGCTTTATTCCGGGCGTCCGTCCGGGTAGGGCTACCGCGGCCTACATCAAGAACGCGCTCAACAAGATCACGCTTCCCAGCGCTGTCTTTTTGGCGCTCATCGCCATCGTGCCTTCGATCATCTTCTCCTTCACGGGTAACCATCTGATCCAGGCATTTGGCGGCACGTCCATCCTCATCATGGTCGGCGTCGTGCTCGACACGGTCGATAAGCTCGAAGGCCAGATCAAGATGTATGATTACGATGGATTCTTTAAATAGGCTAGAGGAGGATTGCTCATGAACCTCGTATTGCTCGGAGCTCCGGGTGCCGGTAAGGGCACCGTCGCACAGGAGCTCGTCGCCGAGTTTGGCGTCGCTCACATTTCCACGGGCGACCTGCTGCGTGCTGCCGTCAAGGGTGGCACCGAGCTTGGTATTCAGGCTAAGAAGTACATGGACGCTGGCGAGCTCGTCCCCGACCAGCTCGTGATCGACCTTGTCAAGGAGCGCCTTGCCGCCGATGACGCCCAGCAGGGCTTCATCCTCGACGGCTTCCCGCGCAACACCGCCCAGGCTGTGACGCTCGATTCCGAGCTCTCCGCCATGGGTCGCGAGATCGACTGCGCCCTTCTGGTCGACGTGGCCCCCGAGGTTATCATCGATCGTCTGTCTTCGCGTCGCACCTGCCGCGCCTGCGGTTACACCGGCACGGCTGCCGATGCTACCTGCCCCAAGTGCGGTGGCGAGATGTATCAGCGCGACGACGACAAGCCCGAGACCATCAAGAACCGTCTCGACGTCTACGAGAAGTCCACGAGCCCGCTCGTCGACTACTATCGTGGCCAGGGTCTGCTCAAGTCGGTCAACGGTGACCAGGCTCGCGAGACCGTGTACGGGGATGTCAAAGAGGCTCTCGGTCTATGATCAAGATTAAGTCTGCAACGCAAATCGAGCAGATGAAGAAGGCAGGAGCGCTATCTAAGATGGCGCTCCGCCACGTTGGAGCCATGGTGCGCCCCGGCGTTTCGACCTTTGAGCTCGATCAGCTCGCGGAGCAGATTATCCGCATGCATGGCGGCATCCCGGCCTTTAAGGGTTACGGCGGGTTCCCGGGAACCATTTGCGCATCGATCAACGATGCCGTGGTCCACGGTATTCCCAACCCCGACATGATCCTGCGCGATGGCGATATCATTTCCATCGATACGGGAGCCGTTGTCGACGGTTGGGTCGGCGATAACGCTTGGACGTTTTTCGTCGGCACCCCCACGCCCGAGGCCAAGGCCCTGTGCGAGGTTACGCGCGATTGCCTTAAGGCTGCCATCGAGCAGGCTGTCCCCGGTAACCATATCGGGGACGTCGGTTATGCCGTTCAGTCCCTCGCCGAGTCTCACGGTTACGGCGTGCTTCGCGACTATGTGGGCCATGGCATTGGCCGCGTGATGCACGAGGACCCCAACGTTCCTAACTATGGAAAGAAGGGGAGGGGCGTTCGCCTCCAGGCCGGCATGGTCATTGCCATCGAGCCGATGGTTACGATGGGTTCCAACCATGTGAGCACGGGCTCCGACGGTTGGATTGTTACGACCAACGACCACCTGCCCGCCGCGCACTACGAGAACACCGTCGCCATTACCAATGACGGTCCGGTGATTCTCACCACGGATGCCCAGGGTGCTTGGTGTTCCTTGCAGGGCGGTGAAATGTAGGGCTTGCGTCAAATGCACGCCTTAACATTTCAAATGTAACAAGTTCCGCTTAGTTGTGGAGCCATTACGAAGATACTACGATACGTGCATGCGTATTGTAGAATACTCAATCGCTGTCGTTTTCTAGAGAAAGATGATTGCTTGTGAAGAAGGAAGACGCAATTGAGCTCGAGGGTACGGTAAAGGAACCGTTGCCCAATGCCATGTTTAAGGTCGAGCTCGAGAACGGTCATTCGGTTCTGTGCAACATTTCTGGCAAGATCCGAATGAATTACATCCGTATTCTCCCCGGTGACAGGGTTGTCGTGGAGCTTTCCCCGTACGACCTGACCCGCGGCCGCATCACCTATCGCTACAAATAGCGGCACGCATACACGCACTCCATTTCCGGCTGCAGGCTTAGCTCAACCTACGGTCGGATTGTGTGTGAAGACCAGCCATAGTTTTAAACGCCTGCGGCTGGGCGAGTAGATAGTAGGGAAGTAGTTTGAGCGCTACCGAAAGGAAGAACGATGAAGGTACGTCCTTCGGTCAAGAAGATGTGCGATAAGTGCAAAATCATTAGGCGCCATGGCAAGGTCCTCGTCATTTGCGAGAACCCCCGTCATAAGCAGCGTCAGGGTTAAGAGAGGAGACTACGTTGGCCCGTATTAATGGTGTCGACCTCCCGCGTGAGAAGCGCGTTGAGATCGGTCTGACCTACATTTACGGCATCGGCCGCACCACTGCGACGAAGATCTGCGTCGAGTGCAACGTTAACGTGGATACGCGCGTTAAGGACCTCACCGAGGATGAGGTTAACGCCATCCGCGATTATATCGATAAGAACCAGATCATGGTTGAGGGTGACCTCCGCCGTGAGCGCAACCAGAACGTCAAGCGCCTTATGGACATCGGCTGCAACCGCGGCCTTCGTCACCGCAAGGGCCTCCCGGTCCGCGGCCAGCGCACCCACACTAACGCTCGTACCCGCAAGGGCCCGAAGCGTCAGATCGGTGCTAAGAAGAAGAAATAAGGAGCGCTAGATAGATGGCTACTGCTAAGAAGAACGTTCGCGCTGCCCGTCTGAAGCGCGCGGACCGTAAGAACATTTCCGTGGGCCAGGCTCACATTCGTTCTACGTTCAACAACACGATCGTTTCGATCACCGATCCCCAGGGCAACGTCATTTCCTGGAAGTCGGCTGGCCAGGTGGGCTTCAAGGGCTCCCGTAAGTCCACGCCGTTCGCTGCCCAGATGGCTGCCGAGGCTGCTGCCAAGCAGGCCATGGAGCACGGTATGAAGAAGGTTTCCGTCTTCGTCAAGGGCCCCGGCTCCGGTCGTGAGACCGCCATCCGCTCCCTCCAGGCTGCTGGCCTCGAGGTCTCGAGCATCCAGGACAAGACCCCCATCCCGCACAACGGCTGCCGCCCCAAGAAGCGTCGCCGCGTGTAACTGAAAGGATCGTATCAATATGGCAATCGACAGGACTCCTGTTCTTAAGCGCTGCCGTCAGCTCGGGATCGATCCCGCTGAGCTCGGTTACAGCAGCAAGAAGGAATCTATCCGTCAGCCCAAGCGCCGTCGCAAGGAATCTGAGTACGGCATGCAGCTGCGCGAGAAGCAGAAGGTCAAGTTCATCTATGGCGTTCTGGAGAAGCAGTTCCACGGCTACTTCAACAAGGCCCGCAAGATGAACGGCGTCACCGGTGAGAACCTCATGATCATCCTTGAGTCTCGCCTCGACAACGTCGTCTTCCGTCTTGGCTTCGCCCGCACCCGCAAAGAGGCTCGTCAGTCCGTCCGTCACGGTCACTTCACCGTGAACGGCAAGCGCGTGGACATCCCGTCCTACCGCGTTAAGGCCGGCGACGTCGTCGCTGTCGGCGAGAAGTTCCGTGACCTCCTCCCCATCAAGGAGGCTCTGATTTCCTCCGAGCGCTTTGAGGTCCCTGGCTGGCTCGAGGTCGATATCGAGAAGCTGTCTGGTAACGTGCTCGCTCTGCCGACGCGTGAGCAGATCAGCGGTGATATCAACGAGCAGCTCATCGTCGAGCTCTACTCTAAGTAGTCCATCCGGGCTGCTGAGGCTGGAGGTAATACATGTCAGAATTCATTAGGCCTCAGGTTCAGGTCGAAGAGATCAACGAGACGTCTGCTCGTGTCTCCGTCGAGCCGCTCGAGCGTGGCTACGGCGATACGCTGGGTAACTCCCTTCGTCGCGTACTTCTGTCCTCGCTCGAGGGTGCCGCCGTCGAGGCTATTCAGATCGATGGTGCACAGCACGAGTTCATGACCATCCCTAACATGGTCGAGGATGTCACCGACATCGTCCTGAATGTCAAGGGTCTTGTCTTCAGGGCTCTCGGCACGACCGACGAGGCGACCGCCACCATCTCGGTTGACGGCCCCTGCGAGGTCACCGGTGCGGACTTCTTTATTCCGTCCGAGTTTGAGCTGGTCAACCCCGAGCAGCACATCGCTACGCTCACCGAGGGTGGCCATCTCACCATGAGCATGCGCATCGGCTATGGCCGCGGCTATGTCTCTGGCGAGGCTAACAAGCGCGACAACGATCCCATCGGTGTGATCCACATCGACTCGCTGTACTCGCCGGTGTCCCGTTGCGCCAAGCTCGTTGAGGCTTGCCGTGTCGGTCAGCACACCGACTACGACCGCCTTGTCCTCGAGATCGAGACCAACGGCTCCATCGCTCCGCGCGACGCCGTGGTCCAGGCTGCCAATATCATCAACCAGCATATGGCTGCCTTTATGAACCTTGCCGAGACCCCCGAGGTCGAGGAGGAGGCTTCGATCTTCGCTCCCGAGGTCACCAACGACAACGCCGAGCTGGACAAGCAGATCGAGGATCTGGACCTTTCCGTCCGTTCCTACAACTGCCTTAAGCGCGCCA
The DNA here is from genome assembly GCA_905209215.1 of Coriobacteriaceae bacterium. Taxonomy (GTDB): domain Bacteria; phylum Actinomycetota; class Coriobacteriia; order Coriobacteriales; family Coriobacteriaceae; genus Collinsella. The sequence goes on from CAJLRY010000005.1 coordinate 37,003, forward strand.
GCATTCACTCGGTCCGTCAACTCGTTGAGTTCTCGGAGAACGATCTGCTCAACATCCGTAACTTCGGTGTTAAGTCGATCGAGGAAGTGAAGGACAAGCTTGAGTCCATGGGCCTGAGCCTGAAGGCTTAATGCTTCGCATATTTGAGGAGAAACTAGACCATGCGTCACAACGTTAAGAAGGGCCTGAAGCTCGGCACCGATGCGAGCCACACCAAGGCCATGAAGAAGAGCCTTGCTAAGGCCCTCTTCGAGAACGACCGCATCAAGACCACCGAGACCCGTGCTAAGGCGCTGCGTTCGGTCGTCGACCCGATCATCACTTGGGCCAAGAAGGGCGACCTGCACTCTCGTCGTCTGGCTATCGCCAAGCTCGGCGATAAGCAGCTCGTTGCCGAGATTTTCGACAAGGCTGCTCAGGGCATGTGGCAGGACCGCAACGGCGGTTACACCCGCATCATGAAGCTCGGTAACCGTAAGGGCGACAACGCTCCCATCGTTATCATGGAGCTCGTCACCGAGCCTTGCACGCCTAAGGCCAAGAAGGCTGCTCCGGCCCCCAAGAAGGCCGCTGCTCCCAAGAAGGTCGAGGCTGTCGAGGAGACCGCTGCCGAGGAGAGCGCTGAGTAGACATTCCGTCTGCATAGGCTATATTCGAGGGGTACGTTCGCGTACCCCTCTTTTTTTGTCGCGATACCGTTGCTTGTTTGTTGGGAGCGTCCATGACTGCGCCGTCTGATTTCAATTCGATTTCCGAGCTTGACGCCACACTCGTATTTCGCGTGGCCTATGATGGCTCGTCGTATAGCGGATTTGCCGAGCAGCCGGGACAGACGACGGTTGCGGGTGAGCTACGTCGAGCCATCGAGACGCTGCTTCGCCGCCCGATCGATCTGACGTGTGCGGGGCGTACCGATGCCGGCGTGCATGCCGTGGCTCAGTACATCAGCGTGCCCGTAACGGACGCTGAGCTCGCTTGTACGCGCCGTAGGTGGCTGCGGGCCATGGATGCCCTGCTACCCAAAGATATCGCCATAAACGAGGTCTACAAGGCCCGTAAAGGCTTTTCTGCGCGTTTTGACGCGCGTTCACGTACGTATACGTACCGTATTGCCGATCGAGATGCGCGCCCCGTGCTGTCCCGCGGTGCCGTGTGGTGGCATCGCTATCCCTTGGATGTTGAGGCGATGTCTGCTGCCTGCCCCGCGCTGCTGGGCGAGCAGGACTTTAAAAGCTTTTGCAAGGTTGCCTCGGCCGTTGGCAAGCCCACGCATCGCTGCGTGATGCGTGCCGAATTTGGCCATGAGGTTGCGTTTGGCGAGGACATCCTGACGTTCACCATCGAGGGCAATGCGTTTCTGCATTCGATGGTCCGTACGATCGTGGGCACGCTTGTCGAGATTGGCATGCATCGCCGTGAACCCGAGTGGATGCGCGAGGTTATCGATGCTTGCGACCGTACCGCTGCGGGCCCCACGGCTCCTGCCTGCGGCCTTACGTTTATGGGCGTGGATTACGATCCCGCCGAGCTTGTCGTGCTCGACTAGGGGAGGGCTCGACGTGTCGTGCGTCGACACCTGTCATCTGTGGGCTGCGCGTGTGCAACATCTGTTCTTGGCGTGCAATGCAACCGGTGTCTCATTGCTTTTATTGCCGGGGTGTACCATGAACCACGGTTTGATTCATTGCTGTCGAGAGGACGGATAATTTGGTTCGACGTGGCTCGCATCCGCGACTTTCGGTGATCCTTGTGGTAGAAGGTTCGCCCAGCTATGCGATGCGTGCGCTCGAGAGTATCCAGAACCAAGACCTCTACGATTTGCAGATTGTCGTTGTCTGTCGCGATACTGCGCCCGGTGTGCGCCATTCGCTTCAAGTTGCTGCCGACAGGGACATCCATATTGATTTGATTGACGTCGAGGACGCGACGCGCGGCGCGTGTCTTCGTGCCGGTTTTGCTGCCTCGCGCGGCTCTCAAATCATCGCCATGAACGCCGATGAGTGGTTTGCTCCGCAATCACTTTCCAAGATGGTCGATATCGCGTGCGATACTGCGGCAGACATAGTGTTCCCCACGGTGTCGCTCGACCGCTATGATGCACATCGAGAGCGCCATTCGCGCGTCTTGGATGCTACTCATATTTCCATTGATAGCAAATCTTCGATGGTGGCCGGGCTGCCTCAGTTGATTTTGGGCGGCTTGGTTGCTCAAGTCTCTGGCGTGATGTATAGTCGTCCGCTGTTTGAGGCATGCCTTTTGTGCGACAAGGCGTTTCGCACAGTTGGGTTTATGGCATGCGCGCTCTCGCAGGCGCAGCGCGTCTCCGGATGCGGCGACGCTTGTTTCCACGCGGTGGCGCCTAAGCTTGCAGATGCCTTTGATCCCACCATGTATGCCAAGGTATCCGATGACACCCGAGCGCTCGACGAGCTTGCGGACTCACTCTCGGAAGCAGATAGCGGTGGTCGGCTCAAGCTGGCAAGCCAAAAGTTCTACTTTGCCGGACTGGTCGCCTGCATCGAGAATTTGTGTCTGAGCCCGCATGGGGTGTCGTCAATCGAGCGTTCCGCCCGCATGCGTGATATGCTCGAGGCGCCTCGAACCCGTCAAATGGTCGCCGCGCTCAAGGATAACCATCGGGGGCTCGGTCTGTTGTTTGGGCCGATCGCCAGCGCCAAGCCCGCGCGCTGCGTGATGTGTACGCATCTGGCAGCTTTTCTTAACCGGACGGGCGCAAAAACCGCCTAAACGGCTCATTACGAAACAAATTTGCATAGAATTGTTTCGAAATGCGTTCTTATACACAAAAGCCTTCAAATAGCGTTAAACTATTCAATCACTGATTGATTGTCTCCGCCATCTTTTGGAGTGAGGGTTTGTATGGCTAAAAAACGCAATGGGCGCCAGGATGCCATTAGAGATATTGTGCGCAATAAGGACGTCCGCACGCAGCGCGTGCTGGTCGATGAGCTCCGTGCTATGGGCTTTGATTGCACGCAGGCGACTGTCTCTCGCGATATTGCCGATATGGGGCTGCGTAAGCTCCCTGAGGGCATCTATGTTCTGGCAGAGGACCTGCACCTGCAGCGCATGGTTTCCGAGCTCGTAACGGGCGTTCTGCGTACCGATAATCTGGTTATGATCAAGGCTCAGCCTGGCACGGCTTCCGGCATCGCCGCCGCCGTTGATGCGGCAGAGTTGCCCGATGTGCTTGGCTCGCTTGCCGGCAACGATACGATTTTGGTTATTGCCCAGACGGCCGAGGACGGCGAGCGTCTCGAGGCGCTGATCAATAAGCTGAGCAATTCTCGCAAGTAGGCGTGCGGGTCGTGCGCTCGGCACTGCGTGCGCTTACATAGTGGCTTGTAAGGGGTATCGACGTTGGTCGGTACCCCCTTTTTTTGTTTGCTGGTATAACGACCGCCCAGTCGCTTCAAACTAAAAGGCCCCGAGCAGTTCAATAAGCTGCTCGGGGCCTTGTTGGCTTTAGTCGCGTACTTCTTAGCCGACCGTATCGTCAGGCGTGGGCGAGGGGTCGGGAGTGGGCGTGGGCGTAGGCGTAGGCGTGCCGCCATCGCCGCCGGTCGAACCACCAGTGGAGCCGCCCGTCGAGCCACCGGTCGTACCGGTGCCGCCGGTGGTGTCGCCGCCCGTGGTCTCGGTGGTCGTGGTCGTCGTGGTCGTCGTGGTGGTTTCCTCTTCCTCTTCGTCCTTGTCCTTGTCGTCGTTCTCCGACTTCTTGGTGTTGTTGGTGCCGTAGAACTTCCAGACGCTGTTGTTCTTGTAGGTGGGCGCCGTTCCGGTCGCAAACTCCTCGCGCTCGGTACCGGTCAGAACGGTGTTCATAAACCGCTTAAAGACAGGCAGGTTGGTGCTGTCGCCCAGCAGGTCCGTGCCGTACTTTTGGATGGGGATCTCGCCCGCGGAATAGCCGGTCCACAGGGCGCACGCCAGCTGCGGGGTATAGCCGCAGAACCACAGGTTGGTGGTGTTGTCGGTGGTGCCCGTCTTGCCGGCATAGGGCTGGTTGACACTCAGGGCGCCGGCAGCACCCGTACCGCTGCCCTTCATGACGCCGGACAGAACATCGGTGACCGCGGCGGCCTCGCCCTCGGTAAGCACCTGTGAGGGATTGTCGGTGTGCTGGTACAGCACCGAACCGGTACGAGAATCAATCTCGGTGATGGCGATCGGCTGGCGATAGTAGCCGCCGTTGGCAAACGTCGCGTAGGCGGCGGCCATCTCGAGTGGCGAGATCGAGCCGGTGCCGAGCGTCATGACGGGAACGTCCTCGATGTTGTCCTTGGCGGGGTCGATGCCGAGCTTTTTGACGAGCGAGATGATCTTGCTGTTGCCGACGGCTTCCGCCACCTGGATGTAGCCGGTGTTGGAGGAGTATGCCGTCGCCTGCTTAAGCGTGATGTTGCCATAGCTCTGGTTGGCGTAATTTTGGACCTCAGTCGTGGTGCCCTTGGCCTTGAGCGGCGAGTTGCAGTTGAGGGTGACGTTGGGGTTCATGCCGTTTTGGATGGCAGTTGCCAGCGTAAAGGCCTTAAAGGTGGAGCCGACGGGACGCTTGGCCGTGGCATGGTTTACGTGGTTCTCGTCGGCGTTGTAGTCGTAGCCGCCCACCATGCACTTGATGTAGCCGGTCTTGGGGTCGACGACGACCATGCCCATGTCCAGGCCGTCAAGCGAGAGCGTGTCGAGCTGCTCGCGGACGGCATTCTCTGCCACCTGCTGCATCGTGGGGTCGATGGTGGTCTTGACGGTCAGGCCGCCCTTAAAGAGCACGTCGGTCGAGAACTCCTGCTCCAGCAGCTGCTTGACGTAGGAGACAAAGTAGGGCTGCGAGTAAACGTCGACGCCGCTGCCCGAGATTTCGGTCACGTTGAGGGTGATGGGCTCGGCCTGTGCGGCATCGTGCTCCTCCTGGGTGATGTGGCCCAGGCGCAGCATGTTGTCGAGAACCTTGTTGCGGCGAGACAGTGCCAGATCGGGATTGACCGTGGGGTCGTACTGCGAAGGCGAGTTGGGAAGGCCGATGAGTAGCGCGGCCTCGCTCAGGGTGAGGTCGGCGGCGCTCTTGGACAGATAGGTCTCGGCTGCGGCCTCGATGCCGTAGGCGCCGTGGCCGTAATAGATGGTGTTGAGGTACATCATGAGGATCTCGTCTTTGGAGTACATGTCCTCCATCTTGATGGCGATGTAGGCCTCGCGCACCTTACGCTCAATGGTCGAGTCGAATTGCTCCTCCTGCAGGATGGTGTTGCGCACAAGCTGCTGGGTGATCGTCGAGGCGCCTTCGTGTCCGCCGCCGAGGGTTGCCACCGCAGCACGCGCGATACCCCACAGGTCGATACCGCCGTGCTCGTAGAAGCGCTCGTCCTCGACGTCAACGGTGCCCTGCAGCACGTAGGGGGAGACCTCGTCCTTGGTGATGGACTTGCGGTTTTGCGTGTAGAAGCTCGCGATCTTGTTGCCGTTGCAGTCGACGATCTCGGTGGGCTCGCTCACCAGATACGCGTTGGCGTCGGTGTAGTCGGGCAGATCGGACAGCCAGCGGTTGACGTTGCCGACCATGCCGATGCCAAACGCCACGCCCGCAATCAGCAGAAAGCCCAAAAACGAGAGCAGGATTATGGGCAGAGCATGCGTCTTTGAACGGCTGCGTCCCTGTCGTTGGCGAGGACCCATATATTGACCTCCAGGTATGTCGTGCCGGACGGTGGATGTGCCGTCGGGGCAGGATGGACATAAGTTATTACACGATAAACCAAACGGGGCGCGCGAGGCCTCGTGTATGCTGGAAGACGGCATTTTTCAGAGTGAATGCATACCTTGGTAAGGAGTTTGTCGATGGCGATTCGGACGATGGGGCCGAGCGGACAATACGAGACTGGATTGGATGCTGCCGGTGCGGCGCTGCCCGAGCTGCTGGCGCCGGCGGGCGGACTCGACCAGATGCTTGCGGCCATCGCCGCGGGTGCCGATGCCATCTATGCGGGGTTGGGCGGCTTTAACGCCCGTGTGAGCGCCCATGGCTTTACGGATAACGAGTTTGCGCGCGGCTGCGCCGTGGCGCATGCCCATGGCGTGCGTGTGTACGTAACGCTCAACGTGTTCGTGTTTGACGATGAGTTGTCCGACGCGGTGGCGTTGGGAGCTCATGCACTGGAGCTGGGCGCCGATGCTCTGATTGTCGCCGATGCCGGGTTGGCCTGCGCGCTGCGCGCGGCGATTCCCGGGGTCGAGATTCACCTGTCCACGCAGGCGGGCGCTCATAGCGAGGGTGCCGTGCGGCTTGCCGCCGATGAGCTGGGGGTCGAGCGCGTGACGACGGCACGCGAGCTGACGGTCGACGAGATTGCGGCGCTATGTGCCACGGGCGTGCCCATCGAGGTATTCTGCCACGGTGCGATTTGCATCGGCTATTCGGGGGCGTGCGAGTTCTCGGCCCTGCGACGTGGGCGCTCGGCGATGCGCGGCGACTGCACGCAGCCGTGCCGTCTGGCGTACGACCTAGTGGACGAGGCGGGGCAGAGTGTTGTTGCCGTCGAGGGAGACCGCCTGCTTTGTCCGCGTGACTATCTGGGTATCGCGCACCTGCCCGAGCTTGTTGCCGCCGGCGTGGCATCGCTCAAGATCGAGGGGCGCATGAAGAATCCCGATTACGTATTCAACGTGGTGAGGGTGTGGCGTCGGGCACTCGATATGCTGTGCGACGGCGCGTGGGACTCCGGTGCCGTGGAAGAGCTTGAACGCGAGCTGGGAAGGTCGTTTAACCGTGGGTTTACCGATGCTTACCTGCGGGGTCGTTCGGGTGCCGAGCTCATGAGCTTTGAGCGCGCGATCAACCAGGGCGTGCGCGTGGGCCACTTGGTCGCTGTGGGTCACGAAGAGGTGACGGTTGAGCTTGATGCCGCCGTGGCGGCGGGCGACACGCTCGAAATCCGATTTTACCCGGGTGCCGACGCGCGTCCCGATGTGCCCAAGCGCTGGCCACAGGTGCCTTGCCCCGTGGATGCCGCTGCGGGAGAGCGCATCGTCGTGCATTGCAAACGTAAGGTGGGCGCGGGCTGCGAGGTCTATCTGATTCGCAGCGCCGGCGTGTTGGATCAGACGGCGGCGGTGTTGGAGCGCATGCGGGCCGAGGCGGATGCGATTGCGCCCGTTGCGCGTGCCGTTGAGGTGCTGCCCTTTGAGGACGCTGCGGTGGATGGCGGTGCGTCGACGGAGTTGGTGGGGTCGGCGGGGCCGGCAAAGCGCGAGGATTTTGCTCGTATGGTCTTTGCCTGGGAGCTGATGGATGTGGGTCCGCGCGATGAGCGAGATCTGTCCGATACAACGGTGGTGCTCGACGAAGTGTGCCGCGCGGGCGACGCCGAGCGGACTCGGGCGCTTATGCAGCGTGCCGGGCGCGTCGTCTGCCGCAATCTGGGACAAGTGGCGATGGCCCGCGAGCTGGGCACAACGTTTGACGTGGCGGCGCCGGTGTTCTGTGCCAATCGGGCCACGCTTACCTGGCTGCGCGGACTCGGTGCGGGGCGGGTGTGCTTGTCGGCCGAGTTGCTCGGCAATGATGCGGAGCGTGTTGCCGAACTTGCCGCTTGCCCCGGTGTCTTGGGGCCTGTCGATGCCGACCGTCCCGAGCTCATGGTGTGCGAGCACTGCTTGCTGACTGCCGAGGGCGCCTGCGCCACGGATGCAACGGGGCAGGTCCGTTGCCGTGACTGCTCGCGCCGTCAGCAGGCGCGCTTTTTGGTCGAACGTGACGGCACGCGTTTGCCGGTCGTTATCGACGCGTGCGGCAGGACGAGGATTTTCCTGTCGTAGGTGCCGCGTCGCGCTGTTTTGGTTATTATTAGTGGGTTTATGAACTTCCAGCACCGCCGTATCCGGTGAGGGTGCTATAGCAAAAGGAGGATACCCAATGCTGTCTGTTGACGAGCAAATGCGTATCATCACCTCGGGCGCCGCGCAGATCGTTCCCGAGGCCGACCTTCGCAAGAAGCTTGAGAAGGGCGAGCCCCTCAACATCAAGCTCGGCGTCGACCCCACCAGCCCCGACCTGCACCTGGGCCATGCCGTGCCGCTGCGCAAGATGCGCCAGTTCCAGGACCTGGGCCACAACGTCACCCTTATCATCGGCAACGGCACCGCGCTGATCGGCGATCCCTCGGGCAAGAACTCCACGCGTCCGCAGCTTTCGCAGGAGCAGATCGAGGCCAACGCCGAGACCTACGTGAGCCAGGCCATGAAGATCCTGGACCCCGAGAAGACCACCATCGTGCACAACGGCGATTGGATCCTTTCGATGGATCTGGCCGGCCTGCTGCAGGTGTGCTCCAAGTTCACCGTTGCCCGCATCCTTGAGCGCGACGACTTTACCAAGCGCTACCAGTCTCAGACGCCGATCGCCCTGCATGAGTTCCTGTATCCCGTGATGCAGGCCTTCGACTCTGTGCAGATCAAGGCCGACGTGGAGATGGGCGGTACCGATCAGCTCTTCAACCTGCTCGCCGGCCGCGAGCTTATGGAGAAGATGGGCATGGAGCCCCAGATCGCGCTCACCATGCCGCTGCTCGAGGGCACCGATGGCGTTCGTAAGATGTCCAAGTCCTATGGCAACTACATCGGCCTGACCGACGCCCCCAAGGATATGTTCGGCAAGACCATGTCCATCCCCGACGAGATGATCGGCAAGTACTATCGTCTGGCCAGCTCGCTCACCCCGGCCGAGGTCGACAAGATCGACGCCGCCCTGGCCGATGGTTCTGCCGACCCCTACGATCTCAAGCGCGCTCTGGGCCGCGACCTGTGCGACACCTACCACGGCGCCGGTGCCGGCGACGAGGCTCAGGCCGAGTTCGACCGCGTGTTCAAGGAAGGCCAGCTCGCCGACTTCCCCGAGAAGCACGTTGAGCTGACTGTTAACGACGAGGGCCAGATCTACCTCGCCGGCCTGCTCAAGGACTTGGGTCTTTCGGCGAGCGCCGGCCAGGCTCGTCGCGATATCGACGGCGGCGGTGTCAAGATCAACGGCAAGGCCGTGGCTCCCAAGAGCTACAACATCGACCCGAGTGCCCTCAAGCTGGGCGACACCCTCTCCGTGGGCAAGCGCAAGGGCTTCAAGTTGGTCTAGTAAGTAGGTTAACCTAACATGTGCAATAGGGCCGCAGCCGGAACGATTCCGACTGCGGCCTTTTTGGCACTTGGGGACGTTCCTTTTGTGCCGGCACTTTGGGACACTCCTTGTCATTGGTACAAAGCAACCTGTCCCCATTGCGCCAAGCGGCGTGTGCCGTTAAGCGGAAGGGGTGTTAGCGGGACTTTCTTTTGGGCATACAATGGCTATTGGTTTGCTGCGGTGAAGGCCCGTCCGCCCCGCAGTTATTTCTACGGTTAAAGGAGTATGTATGTCCGTTGAGGTCATGAGGTCTGTGATCGAGGCCGCCGAGGGTCGCGTGCCCGTCGACACGCTGTTTACCAATGCGCAGATTGTCGACGTGTACGGTCAGCGCGTGGCGCCCGGTAGCGTTGCCGTCAAGGGCGGCGTAATCGTCGGCGTGCTCTACGACGGTCGCGACGATGCCGCCGGTACCTATGAGGCTGCCGAGGTTATCGACTGCCAGGGTCGCTATCTCGCCCCCGGCTTTATCGACGGACATCTGCACATTGAGTCCTCGAACATCCGCCCCGCCGAGTATGCGCGCATGGCGGCGACGCGCGGTACTACCACCGCCATTGCCGACAGCCACGAGATCGCCAACGTGGCGGGCCTGGACGGCCTGCACTTTATGATCGAGGACGGCCGCCGCGCACCCATCTCCATCAAGTACATGATGCCTTCGTGCGTGCCCGCGCTGCCCGACGAGCAGGCCGGTGCCGTTATTTCGGCTGCCGATATGCAGGCGTTTTTTGCCGAGCATCCAGGCGATGTCTTTGGTCTGGGCGAAATGATGAACCTGCCGGGCGTCTTTATGGCCGACCCCGAGACCTGTGCTCGTATCGATGCTGCCAACCAGACGCCGTCCAAGCAGGTTGACGGCCACGCGCCGCTCGTTGCCGGTATGGACCTCAACGCCTATGCCGCAGCGGGCATTATCGCCGACCACGAGTCGACGATTCCCGAGGAGGCGCTCGACAAGCTGTCCCGCGGCATGTATGTGATGCTGCGTGAGGGCACGTGCAGCCACGACCTGGCCAATTTGTCTCCGATGCTGCTGGAGAACCCTGCCCGCGCCCGCCGCTGCTGCTTTGCGACCGACGACCGCGCTCCCTCCGATGCTCTTTCGACCGGCATGATCGACAATGCCTGCCGCGTGGCCATCGAGGCCGGCATCGACCCGGTGGTCGCCATCTCCATGGCGTCCCTTTCCACGGCTGAGGCATTTGGCCTGGACCACGGCTGTCGCGACCCGCATGAGCTCCGTGGCGCGATCGCCCCGGGCAAACGCGCCGACCTGCTGGTGCTCAACGACCTGACGTTTGCCAAGGCTCCGCATCGCGTATATGCCGCCGGTGCTCTGGTGGCGCAGGACGGCACCTTTGTGGGCGAGATCGCACCCGAGATGGCCGAGGTTGCGGCCCTTGCCGATGAGCTGCGCGCCTCCGTTAAGCTGCCGAAGCTTTCGCTCGACGTGTTTGACTATGCCTTTAAGCCGGGCGAGGCCGTTATCGATGTCATCCCGGGTATGGCTATCACGGGTATGGCTCGCCCCGAGAGCGCCGAGGGCCTGCGCCGCATTATGCTGATCGAGCGCCACGGCCGCGGCGTGTCACTGCAGGCCGAGGGCGCCGACGGTGATGGTCCTGCGGGCCTGGGTCTCGTTGGCAAGCACATTGGTCGCGGCTGGGTGCGCGGCTTTACCATCACGGGCGGTGCCATCGCCTCGACGATTGGCCACGATTCGCACAACGTGTGCGTGGTGGGCGACAATGCGGCGGATATGATGGCTGCCGTTGAGGCCGTGGGCCAGGGCGGCCACGTGCTGGTGCGCAACGGCGAGGTCGTAGCGCGCATCCCGCTGGCGCTCGGTGGCCTGATGAGCGAGGGCACGGCCGAGGATGTCGCCGCGCAGCACGACGACTTTATGGTCAAGGCGCGCGCCATGGGCATCGAGCCGCCGCTCGACCCCATCATGGGCATCATCTTCCTGCCCCTGCCGGTGATCCCGACGCTCCGCATCCGCCCCGAGGGCATGTTCGACGTCACCACCTTCACCTACGCCGACTAGTCATCGGGGACGTTCTTAAACGACTAGTCGTTGGGGACACTCTTCCGTGTGTCGCCTGCCGCCGCGGTCGTGGGCTCTCTGGCACGCGTGAGCTATTTGCCAGGTCTATGTAACGTTTACGCCCGCGGAGTCTTATTTGAGCTCCCTTTGGGTACGTTGGAATCGGATACACGTTCGATTCCAACAAGCCCGAAGGGAGCTTTTCTATGTTTAAACTGATTGCATCCGATATGGACGGCACACTGCTTGACGAAAACGGCCAGGTGCCTCCCGAGACCTACGAACTGATTCTGGCGCTACACGAGCATGGCGTGCATTTCGCCGCATCGTCAGGTCGTCGCTACGATCGCCTGTGCGAGTTCTTTGCGCCCGTTCGCGACAAGATGGACTTTGTCGCCGCTAACGGCGCCCAAGTCTACGCCGACGGTAAGATGGTAGACCGTGAGGTGTATTCCCACCTGGCGATTCGAAGGCTCGCCCAAGCCGTCAGGACGTTTCCCAATCTGCATCTTGCGCTCTTTGACCGAACCAAGTCCTTCCTGCTCGATGACGAGTGCAAGTTCGTGCGTGAGGTCGATAAGGACCTTCCCAATGCCGAGCGTATTTGGGAGCTGCCCGATCCCAGCGTAAATATCATCAAAGCGAGTATCTTTTGCGACGACAGTGCGGTTATGGACAGTGCGTACGTGCTACAGCGCGAACTTGGTCAGCTCTTTACTTTTGCGCCTTCGGGCAACGCGTGGATCGATGCCATGCAGCCCGGTGTGTCGAAGGCCTCGGGTATCGCGCAGCTCGCGGAGCATTACGGCATTGGTCGCGACGAGGTCATGGCGTTTGGCGACTCGATGAACGACTACGAGATCATTCGCTTTGTCGGCACGGGCTGCGCGATGGAAAACGCGCGCCCCGCGCTTAAGGCGGTGGCCGATCGCGTGGTGGGTTGTAACCGCGACCACGCCGTCCAGCAGGAGCTCCGTCGCGTGCTGGAGAGTCTCTCCTAATCCGGCAGATGGGGACGTTCCTTTTCTGCCGACAGTGGGGGACAGTCCTTGCAGCTTTTTGCGAAGAGTGTCCCCAGTGACTAGTCGTTTAAGAACGTCCCCAATGACTGACCAATGACTAGGCGAGGGCGGCCATGATGGTGCGGGCGACGCCGTCGTGGTCGTTGTCGTATTCGGTGATGGCGTCGGCGGCCTCGCGGTCCTCGGGCTCGGCGTTGATCATGGCCATGCCATGGCCCGCTGCCTGCAGCATGGGGATGTCGTTGATGTTGTCGCCGAACGCCCAGGCGTCGGCGAGACGCTCGCCCAAGTGCTCGCATAGCCACGTGAGTGCCGTTCCCTTGGTGGCGCCCTCGCCCATGACCTCGATATTCATGGCGTACGAACGCGTGACCTCAATGCCTCCGAGCGTGTCGAGCGCCGCCGCGATGGCGTCGCGATCGGCGGGGTCGTGCCAGTACATAGCGATGCGTTCGAGCGTCTCGACCTCGTCGATCTTGCTGTCGATATTCATGTCGATCGGCGTTCGTGTGCGCTTGAGCGAAGCCGCGATGTGGGGGTCGCCGCCACAGAACTCATCCAGACGCCCGTATAGCGAGCGGGGGAGGAAGCACTGCCCATCCGCGAAGATATCGAAGGTCACATCGTGGCCGGCGGCAATGCGATGGATGCGGTGGGCAATGCCACGGTCGAGCGGACGGCTCAAGATGCACGTGGCGCGCGAGGCGTCGGCGGGCGTATCCTCGTCGAGCTGCCAGACACTGGCGCCGTTGGCACAGACCGCGTAATGCGCGGCGGGATGGGCGAGAATGGGCTCAAAGATGCCCGACAGTGGACGTCCCGTGCAGGGAACAAACTCGATGCCACGACGTGCGAGCTCGTCGAGCATCGCCCAGGTGGCATCGCTCATTTGCTTATCGCTCGTCAGCAGCGTCCCATCCATATCGGAAAACACAATCATTTGATGCAGCCCTTTCTACTGGCATAAAAAGCGTGGCCGAGGGCTTGGGTCCCTGGCCACGCTCGAGTTCTATAACGGTTCGCGTCCTAGCGGTCGGCGAGCGGCTTGTACTCCAGCGGCTCGATCACCGGACGATAGGCCGGGCGAATAATACGGTGCGCGCAGAAGAGCTCTTCCATGCGGTGCGCCGACCAGCCGGCCATGCGGGCGACGGCGAATAGCGGCGTAAAAAGCGTCTCGGGCACGCCGAGCATCTTGTAGATAAAGCCCGTGTACAGGTCGATGTTCGCGCAGATGGGCTTGGTCATGCCGTGGTCGCGCATGACCTGGGGTGCCAGGCGCTCGATGCGCTCGATGAGCGCGAACTCATCGCCCAGGTTCTTCTTGGCGGCAAGTGTGCGCGCGTAACGACGGCAGACCTCGGCGCGCGGGTCGCTGAGCGTATAGACGGCGTGGCCCATGCCGTAGATGAGGCCCGTGCCGTCGAAGGCCTGCTTGTCGAGGATCTTGCCCAGGTAGGCCGCGACCTCGTCCTCGTCCTCCCAGTTGGAGACATGCGCGCGGATGTCCTCGTGCATAGACACGACCTTGGCATTGGCACCACCGTGGCGCGGGCCCTTGAGCGAGCCGATAGCCGCGGCGTAGGCGGAATACGGGTCGGTGGCCGAGGAGGACAGCACGCGGCAGGCAAACGTGGAGTTGTTGCCGCCACCGTGCTCGGCATGCAGCATGAGCATCACGTCGAGCAGCATGGCTTCGTCGCAGGTGAATGCCATGCCGCCGCGCAACACCTGCAGGATAGTCTCGGCGGTGGAGAGGCCGGGTGTGGGGTGCGGTACATGAACCTCGGAGCCGCGGCGCTTGGCGACCGAGGCCATATGCGCGAAGGCGGCGATGCGGGGGAGACGGGCGAGCATGGAGATGGCGACGTCGATTTCGTGCTCGGGTGTAATGGCGTCGGGCTCGGCGTCGAAGGCGTAGAGCAGCAGCACGGCGCGCTGAAGCACATTCATGATGCTCGACGACACCGTGGTCATGGGGAACTCGCGGACGTATTCGTCGCTCAGGTGCCTAAAAGCACCCAGACGTTCGCAAAAACCGTCAAGCTCTTCCTTGGTGGGCAGAGAGCCCGTAATGAGCAGATAAGCGACCTCTTCGTAGCCGTAGCGATTCTCGGCCTGGGCGTTGTTGACCAGATCCTCGATGCTGTAGCCACGAAGCGTGAGTTTGCCCTGATCGGGCACGACCTTACCGTCGACCTTGTTGTAGCCATGCACATCCGAGATGCGAGTGAGGCCCGCGACCACGCCCGAACCGTCTGCATTGCGCAGGCCGCGCTTGACATTGTGCTCGACAAACAGGTCCTCGTCATAAGGGTCGGTCGGCAGGCCGTGGTAGAGGTTTTCGCTTTCGGGCGAAATCTGACGGCTCGCCTCGTAATCCAGAACCAGGCGGCTCAAGTGGTCATCGAAGCGGTAATAGATTTTCTTGGCGTCGTAGGCCATGCGCGCTCCTCTCCGGGCCGCATCGGGGTGACTTGCATGGGCATGCGCGCGTCAGGCTATCCCCAGCGGCTTGCTCGCTACAGGCGGTACATAAAGTTGAAGACGTCCTCGCGCTGGATGGACACGTTGACGCCCGAAAGCTCGCCGGCCTCGGCCAGCGCCTTCTGCAGCTCGGCGAAGTCGAGCTTGGACTCGGCGGTATCGGCCAGCATGGTCATGGTGAAGATGTCCTCGATAATGGACTGCGTGATGTCGCGGATGTCGACGTTGGCCTCGCCTAGGACACGGGTGACGCCGGCGACGATGCCGGGGCGGTTCTTGCCAAGGACGGTGATGACGATACGGGAGGACGAGATCTCGGCCATGGGAAACCCTTTCGCGTGATTGCGGCGCGCGCGGGGCGCTCCGCTACGGTACAGTGTTCATCATTGTACCTGTCTGGCGCAAAAAAGGCGCGCTCGCTGCGGCGTTACATGCCTGCAACATGAGCGTAAGGGGGAAGGCCGCACGGGGAAGAGCCGTCTGGCGCGTGTCCGGCTCGTGTTGGGTTGATTTCCGATCTCAGCCGAACACATTGAGCGGACAGGCCGTTCCCGCAGTCAGCCGAACGCCTCCGACGGCTGATTCCGAACTGGAAGCGGAGGGCATCCCCGCCCTTCGGTAGGGGATACCGCTCCGCGGCGCATGCCGCGGGCGGCGCCCCTATCGGACCACCGTGACCTCAGTTGGGATGGGCCCAGCACTGCCGCGTACTCGGTGAGCTAGAGCCAACTGTTCGTCTTCACGTCGCGTATGGCGATATTTCGGTCGTCCGGCTCGGTGATGCCGTAGCCGAACGCCTGGAGCGTCTCGATGGACTCCTGGATCCTCTGTTGGAACATGGGACCCGGATCGACCCTCGGCCCGAGGTGCCCGCGCCAAAGGCACGGCGTGGCGCGCAGCATGTTATGGATTTTGGAGATGGGCTCGATGTCGGCGTAGACGTTGAGCGTCGCCATGGCGTCCTTGTGGCCGAGGATCGATTGGAGCGCCTTGATATCGCCGCCTTGGCGGATCCACTGCGTTGCGAACGTGTGGCGAAGGCCGTGGAACGTGATCAGCTCGTCGTTGGTGCCCATGAGGCCGTTGGTCTCCGAGAACGTCTTGAACGCCCTGCGGATATAGCTTGTCGTCGCGAAGGTCGCGCCCGGCTCCGACAGGATGTAGCAGTCCCCGATCTCGACCGCCCCGGTAAGGCCGCGCAAGCGCGGCTTTCCGCAGTCGATCTCGTGGGTCTCCTTCAGGAAGGGGAGTAGGCCGACCGGGTCGATGGGGATACCCCTGGCGTCATGGGTCTTGGTGTCCTTGATAAACGAACCCATTCCCTTCGCGTACGCCACCGAGTGTCTGATCGAGATCAGGCCTGTCTCGAAATCCACATCGCACCACCGAAGGCCGCAGACCTCGCCGATTCGCATCCCCGTGTGCAGGGCGAGTACGACCGCCCTCTAATCCTCGGCGGACCAATCGAGTCCGAACTCCTTTCGGGCATCCTCTTCGCTCATGACTTCGAGAAGGTCTCCGGGTTGGCAACGAAGGGCGAGGCATAGCTGCTCGAGTGTGTTGAAGCGAATGCCGCGAATATGCCCTTTTTTAATACGGGACAGGTTCACGGGCGTGGTTCCAATCCTTTCGGCAAGTTCGTTCGAGGAAATCTTTCGCTCGGCCATGATCTTGTCGAGGCGAACAATTACGGGCATGGCGTTTCCTTACGCAATCTCGTCGGAGTCGAGGTACAGCTCTCGGGCGTACAAGAAGAGCTGGGTAAGCATGAACAGGACGATGCCGAGAACCAGAGAGGTCCAATCGAATGATGAAGCGATCTCTTGGGCGCCGACGGCCCCCTCGCCGCCAAACATCGAAACGGAGGTTTTGAGTGAGCCGGCGTAGAGGCTGGTGGCAGCTTGAACAACGAAGAGAATGCCGAGCACCTTCAAGCATGTCGCAGACCCTTTCTTGAAGGGGTCTCCGCTCTTGATCGTCCACACGAGAACGGCGCTGAGGATGGTCGTAGCGATACCGATGACGGCAGGGACCAATGTCGAGATCGCAAGGGCTGGATACGCGGGGGAGTCTGCAATTACAGGGTTGTCGAGCACTTCGATTGCTGGCTTTAAGGAGAACGCCACTTGTGCGATGGCGGTGGCGCAAAGGGTCGCAGAGGCTATCGCACATGCGATGCGGAAGGAATGAAGCCGAGGAGTGCGATTGTCGGAACTCATAATAACCTCCGAAGAATTTAAAAAACTCAGGTTACTTTTTAACAGTTTATGTTAAATTGACTTTGCCGGCAAGTAATCACAGCATGCTGCAACCGAAACCCCTCTAGATTGGAGAGGATTATGTTCAGTACTGTTAAGTCGTGTAAGCTCTTGGTTTTCCTCGGCCTCGCTCTTTGTCTGTTGCTGCCGGGAGCCCCCGCTTTTGCGGATACCCCGATGCCTCCTTCCCAGGAAAGCAGCCAGTGTGCCCTCGTTGAGCCCCTCGGGTATACGGACGACGTCGTCGATACCTACTGGAGCTATAGCTGTCCTCGCGGCGTAAGCGGGCACAGCACCTCGATGTTCAACATCTCTTACAAGACGATCTCCTACCGAAATGGCTATCGCCGATCCGCGCATCATAGGGAATCCCGCCTCGCTGCAATGTGCTCCTGTGGTGTTCTTGGCACAACTGATAAATGGCAATTTGTCTATAGCACCTACTAGATGCGAGGAAGGGCCGAGCATTTTGTTCGGCCCCTCTGTTCCGACTGGATGAGGTTAAGGTTGGCGATGAATATGCTCAAAATCTCGAAGGCGATCTTTAGGTCGCTTCTCTCCTCCAGGTCGCTCTGTGTTGTCGTTGTTGCGTTGATGGTTCTTTGTGCTCTGCCCGTCTTCAGGAGCGCGGCTGGCATCGACGGACGGGTCGAATACCTCGAGTCGGGAATAACCCGTGTTGAGCAGGAATTGTCAGCATCCTATGCGGATGCGCTTGTGAATGCGGGGGAGGACGGTGTCTATACCTCTTCATCAAGCATGCCCGCGCTTCTGTACCCTCTTGCCGCGGGACGTCTTATCTTGGCACCGCTCTCTCCCCTACTTCCGTTTCTGCAGATATCGGATGGAGAGTACACCTATTATGACGGATCGAAGGAGTACTTGCTATGGGTCGCAACGGCCGTTGCCGTCTCGTTCCTTGCCGCGCGTCTTAACAAACGTGAAAAGCTCATCATCCAGGCACCGATGGGCGAGCTGGGTAGACTTGTTGCATCGAGCGTATGGGCGAGTGTTTTTGCAATGCTTGCCGTCCTCGCCATCAATCTTCCAGGGATAATCGCCGCGCTTGTGAAGAATGGCCCGGGCTCGCCGTTCTATCCGATAGGCTACATTCAATATGCGACTCCGGTTATCAAACCGGCTTGGCTGGTGTTCGCGCAGACGGCCATCTTGCAATTCTTGGTGGCAGCGTTCATCTCGCTTGTCGTTCACCTTGCCGTGAAGATTGCCAATAACCCTACGCTTGGAATCGTGTTCGTATGTGCCCTGATGGGGGTGACGATGGTTCCCGGGTATTACGGAAGATCCATCGCTTTACGTGAGTTCGCCCTGTTGAATCCCCTTACGTATGCGAACACTGAGTTGACCGTCGGCGCCTATAGCCCGTACCCGACAACGCAGATAGTGAATCTGCCTGGACTTTGCTTCGAGCGTGGCGCGATTGCCCTCGTATGCGCAATCGGGATCGAGGTGCTGGCAATTAGCCTGCTTTGCGTTGCTGGAAAGAGCGGCTGCGCGTGCCCGATATCCCCGATTTGTCTTGAGAGAGGTTCCTTCACTGCATCGAGAACGGCAACTCGTTCGAGCGCTTGTGCCTCCGCCGTTGCATACGTAAGAACGATGGGGAAACTGCTCCTGCGTTCTCCTACCCTCGCCGTATGCGCGATTGCAATGTCGACGACGATGCTGGCCCCGGCTCTGGTCGAGATGTTTCCTGACGCTGATAACGTTTCCGCTGTTCGGTATAGGGATGGGGAGCTCCGTTCAATAGATCGGTATCTAGAGCAGAACGCTGCGAATATGGACGTCGAGGGCAAAGCGGCCCTGGAAGACATGCGGGATGCTCTTTCGGGTTTCGTGTACGCGCCTATGCCTGCGGAGGGGTTTCGAAGCCTTGCGACGTACGAGCGCGCTCGAGGTGAGCTGGGCGCGGCAGATGCGACTCTCCTGCAATCGATCGGAATCGAGCCGGAGACTCCTTCTCGTGCGGAGGCGCGCGCCCTTCTGCTTGAGTCGATCGCGAGCTTGCCGGACCCCAAGGTTTACGAGTTAAGTACGAAGATGCCCCCATTAATCCTCCTTTCGTATCTCCAGGCAGCGCTTCCCTCCTTATTTTTGCTGTTGCCCGTGGTTGTCACATCGCTCGCGTGCACCCACCTGCAGTGTCGTTCCCTTCTGGTTCTCCAGATCCCCGCAACAGCGCATGTGCGTTTTCTGACGGCTGTTGCGCTGGCTCTCCTGCTTGGCTTGGTGCTGCTTTTGGTGTCGATGGTTCCCGCTGTCGTTGTGTCCGTGATTAAGAACGGTGCGGGTGGATCGGAGTATCCCGTCGCTCTCATTCGGGCGGGAGCTTCGACAACGTCCACGGTGGGGGAGGCGGTGTTGTGCAGTATTCCGTTGCTGGTCATGGCATACGGCGTGATTTCCGTCGTCGCTGCGTTGACAGCAGCGATTAGCCGCAACCCCGTTGTCACCGGAATGGTTTGCGCGGTTCTCTTGGTGTTGGGTTCGTTGAGCGCTCATGTTGAAAGCGTGGGCATGGGCGTCGCGCTGCTGGCTCCATTCGCCTCGTTTGATCCCGCTTCCCAGGTGGGGACGATTGGGTTCCTTGGGCGAGGGACGAACGCGATGCCTTTTGGAGAGGTCGTCGGCGCATCGGGCGCTCTGCTGGTGGTCTTGGGCGCCGTATCTCCGTTGATGGTGCGCCTGAGTGTTCCAAAGATCGAAAGGGGATGATCTCGATGATTGACCTTCAAACGCTGACGATCTCTTATGGAAAGAAGGTGCTCGTAGATTCGGTGAACGCTGAGTTTGCCCCGGGTACGGTCTACGGTCTCGTCGCTCCGAACGGGCATGGAAAGACGACGTTGCTGCGTGCGATGGCAGGTTTGCCGGGTCCTCGCGTGGACGGGAGCATCGTTCTGGATGAGGTGCAGGGTACGGGTGCGAGAGAGGTCCGTTCTATGATCTTCTATGCACCTGGTGAGGGGACGCTGCTGTATCCCGGATTGCGTGCGGAAGATCACCTCAAGATGGTTTGCGATATGTGGCCGCATGCTCGCGATATCGAAGAGATAGTGGAACAAACGCAGATAGGCGAGTTCGCGAAGATGAGGATCCGCACTCTGAGCCAGGGCATGAAGCAGCAGCTTACCCTGGCGATTGCGTATGCGACGGGCGCGCGGTACCTTCTATTAGATGAGCCCATGAACGCGCTCGACCCCAGCAGGGTGGACTTGCATTCCGAGATTCTCAGGAAGCTGGCCGATTCTGGTACGTGCATCATCATGTCATCCCACATCTTGGATTCGGTCGATAGGCTGTGCGATGAGATTCTGTTTTTGAAGGATGGGAGGCTCATTAGAAGCATTCCGCAAGATGATGCTGCGCCGAAGTCTCCTGGATCCCATTTCGCAAAGCCTGCCGGACGCGCCGAGGGTGCGCTAAGCACGTATCGGCGACTCTACGAAAAGGGCGGGTAGAAATGCAAGTTAAAAATCTATGTGGTCAATATGATGCCGTTGAACCCGCGTATCGATACCGCTCAGCCATTCGCCTCGCCCCCATCGCACGCATCTTCATTCGGTCTGTTACTTTTAATCTAACGATTCTTTGAGGAATGCAGGTGCTTCTGAATGTACTGTCGACTTCTTCTCAAACTAATCCTAAGAGACAAGGCCGTATGGATTTCCACGCTCGTTCTTGCTGCAGCCTTTTCCGTCCCCATTGCGTTCAATTCACCCATCTACGGCCCCTTCTTTATGAAGCAGGGCATGCAGGGCTTTGTCGACGCATTCAATACGCGCGCGCCCCAGGCCAGCGGCACAGACCTATCGCCAGAGCAGCAAGATGACGCTGAGCTTGCAAGATACGCGAACGCCGCCCTCGCCGCTCAAACCGACGCCGCCTTTCTCGACTCTGCCGAGAGCTACTACGCGCTCATGGACGAGGGCTTCCAATCCGGGTCCATCGTGGGGGACCAGGAGACCAATGACGCAGAGCTCGCATATTGCCGCGCTCTGAGCAGCTCCGGCATCGCGGATATCCCGGCCTCCGCAAACGACCTGCCGTTCCTCTCCTTCCTGCCCTACGCCATTGCCCAGGCGCCGTCCTTCCTTCCCTTCATCCCCTTCCTTCTCTCGTCGATACTCGTGCTCGGCGCCACAAGGCCCGGGACCCTGGCGGCAAAGGCGCCCGTGCCCAAATTCCGGCGCCTTATCCAAACCGTGTTTTCGATAATTGGCGCGGGGACCGCGATGCTCCTCGCCGGCCTTGCGCCCGGGAGTATTTACGCCTTGGCCCTAAACGGCTTCGGGCAGATCGGGTACCCGATCGCCTTCTTCCATAACGGCGCGCTCACTACCACGACCGCGGGAGACGTCTTCACGACCATACTTCTCGCGCTGCTCGCGGGTGGAACCTTGATATCCGTTTGTTCCGTCGTCCTATCGACCGCAACGAGGCGCGTCTTCGCGGGCCCCCTTACCTCCGCGTTGCTTGTCGCGGCCCCGGCATTCCCGTTATTGTCCGATTCGGCACTGGGGCATAATGCCGCGCTCGAGCTCCTGCCGCTGGCCGTGTTCTCGCCTATCGAGGCAACGGGTTACGTAGGATGCTTCCCAACAGAATTCATTGACTCCGGTTCAAGCGGTGCATCGATGCTTGCCGTGGCCCTGATATACGTCGCGGTCTTTTTTGCGGTCGGCGCCGTTGCGACACGTTCGCCCAAACAGTCTGAACCCGCGAAAAAGCGCCATGGGCTCGAGCTTCTGGACGTGAGCGTGGGATACGGAAGCACGAAGATACTTTCAATCGGATCGCTTTTCTTGAGCCCGGGAACGGCGGCGGGCCTCATTGCTCCCAACGGCTCGGGGAAAACCACCTTTCTTGAAGCGCTGTCGGGCCAATTTCCCACCCGTATCCACTCGGGAAGCCTGGTGGCAGACGGAATCAGCCAACGTCAATCAGCCGAATTTGCAGAACTCGTCTACCTGAGCTCTTCAGGCGGCACGGATCTTTACCCCACGCTATCAGCCCTCGAGCACCTTGCTTTCGTTAGGGATGCGTGGAAATCGGCCGCCGACATCGACTCGCTCTGCAGCTCCCTCGGAATCTCCCCATATCTCGACAAGCCGGCCCGTAAACTCTCGACGGGAATGAAGCAGCAGGTAAAGCTTGCCATGGCGATAGCGACCGATTGCCCGTACCTCATCCTCGATGAACCGCTGAACGGCCTCGATCCGGGAAAGCGGAAAACCTCCTGCGACGCGATGCGCAGCGAGGTGGCGCGGGGACGCAGCGTGCTCATTTCAAGCCATCTGCTCGACGACCTGGCAGACCTCACCGACTCGTTCTACTTCATCGAGGCCGGCACGCTCGTGGAAAAGATCAAGTCGTCCTCGCAGACGCTCAAGCAGGAATACCTCGATACATACGAAGGATGAATGTGGGGGAGTGTTCGGATGATAGTTGATATTCAAGGGCCAGCTCGTGTCGTGCCGAAAAGACCGTGAACCTTTTGTGGGACATGCGGCGCCGTGGTACCATAGCCGAGTTTGTTGTCTTGGTCGGAAACCAAGACGCCTTATGCGCTGATCGGTAACCAGCGCCTGACCAATAAGGAGTCCTACCATGAAGCAGGGTATCCATCCCCAGTATGTCGAGTGCACGGTGACGTGCTCCTGCGGCAACACCTTCAAGACGCACGCTACCGTGTCCGAGATGAAGGTCGAGCTTTGCAACGAGTGCCACCCGTTCTACACCGGCCAGCAGAAGTTCGTCGACACCGGTGGACGCGTCCAGCGCTTCGCCGACAAGTTCGGTGGCGCCGCTGCCGCCCAGCTCAAGAAGGCTGAGGAGGCCAAGGCTGCCAAGGCCGCCAAGGCTGCTGAGGCCGAGGCCGCTCGCAAGGCCGCCGCTGAGGCTAAGGCTGCCGAGAAGGCCAAGCGTGCTGCTAAGTTTGCCGAGGAGGCTGCCAAGCAGGCCGCCGAGGCTCCCGCAGAGGCTCCCGTCGAGGAGGCCGCTGCCGAGGCCGAGACCACCGAGGCTGCTGAGTAAATAGCTCGCCGCGGAATCACTCGCATTCATGGCATGAGGGCCGTGCATCCATTTGGGTGCGCGGCCCTTTTCTTTTTATTGGTGCAAGCTAACCTGTCCCCGTGGCACCAAATGGCAGAGAGACGGCGTTTGCTCAGATAAAACCTGCCAAAATAAACCCGTTCCATTGCGGCAGGTTGGTCATAGTTATTACGTGGCGGTCGAGCTCGACCGTATAGGCCGCGCCTTGTTTGGCTAAAGTACAATCATCTGTGTTTAACTCGCCCGCAGCTGCACGGCGTGGGCGATGGCCAAAAAGGAAAACCACATGGGATTCATGTCAAAGCTGCTGTCCTTTGGATCCGATAAGGACCTTAAGCGCTACTACAAGATCGTCGACCAGATCAACGGTCTTGAGCCCCAGTTTGAGAAGATGACCGAGGAGGAACTCCGCGGCCAGACCGATAAGTTCCGCGAGCGTTACGCCAACGGCGAGTCGCTCGACGACATGCTCCCCGAGGCCTTTGCCACCGTGCGCGAGGCTTCCAAGCGCACCATGGGTATGCGCCACTTTGACGTGCAGCTCATTGGCGCCATGGCGCTGCACGAGGGCCACATCGCCGAGATGAAGACCGGCGAAGGTAAGACCCTCGTCTCCACGTTGGCCGGCTATCTCAACGCTATTGCCGGCAAGGGCGTGCACGTCGTCACTGTCAATGATTACCTTGCCAAGCGCGACTCCGAGTGGATGGGCCGCATCTATAAGTACCTGGGCATGACCGTCGGTCTGCTCCAGAACAACATGCCGCTCGAGCTCAAGCGCCCGGCCTACCAGGCCGACGTCACCTACGGCACCAACTCCGAGTTCGGTTTTGATTACCTGCGCGACAACATGGTCACTCGTCCCGAGCAGCGCGTGCAGCGCGGCCACAACTACGCCATCGTCGACGAGGTTGACTCCATCCTGATCGATGAGGCTCGCACCCCGCTGATCATCTCGGGCGCTGGCACCAAGTCCGCCAGTACCTACAAGGACTTCGCGCGTGCCGTGCGTGGCCTTGAGCGCGGCGAGGACGTGTCGCACGACATGCTTACCGCCACCGAGGACGTTGAACCCACGGGCGACTACGTCATGGACGAGGCCAAGCACACCATCGCCGCCACCGAGCGCGGTCTTAAGAAGATCGAGCGCCGCCTGGGTATCGATGACATCTATGCCGATCTCTCCGGCCAGCTGGTCAACCACCTGCAGCAGGCGCTGAAGGCCCAGTACATGTTCCACCGCGACAAGCAGTACGTGGTCACCAACGGCGAGGTCAAGATCGTCGACGAGTTCACCGGCCGCATTATGGAAGGCCGCCGTTACTCCGAGGGCCTGCACCAGGCCATCGAGGCCAAAGAGGGCGTGCTCGTGCGCGAGGAGAACCAGACGCTGGCCACCATCACCTTGCAGAACTACTTCCGTCTGTATGACAAGCTCTCCGGCATGACCGGTACGGCACTCACCGAGGATGCCGAGTTCCGCGAGATCTACAAGCTGCCCGTCGAGGTCATCCCCTCCAACAAGCCCGTTCAGCGTGTTGACCATGAGGACCTGGTGTACCGCACCATCCAGGCCAAGTACAACGCCGTTGCCGATGACGTCGAGCGACGTCACGCCAAGGGCCAGCCGGTCCTGGTGGGCACCGTCTCCATCGAGAGCTCCGAGAAGCTGTCGGCCGCCCTTACCAAGCGCGGCATCGCGCACGAGGTCCTCAACGCCAAGCACCATGAGCGCGAGGCTCATATCGTTGCCCAGGCCGGACGCTACGGCGCCGTGACCATCGCTACCAACATGGCCGGTCGTGGTACCGACATCCTGTTGGGCGGCAACCCCGACGAGCTGGTGCGCGAGCGCCTTGAGTACGAGGGCCTGACCATGGAGGACGTGACGCCCGAGCAGCTTGAGCAGTTTAACGCCGAGGCCAAGGAGACCTGCAAGGCCGAGCGCGAGCGCGTGCTTGCCGCCGGCGGCCTGACCGTTATCGGCACCGAGCGCCACGAGTCCCGTCGTATCGACAACC
Source organism: Coriobacteriaceae bacterium (assembly GCA_905209215.1). Classification (GTDB taxonomy): domain Bacteria; phylum Actinomycetota; class Coriobacteriia; order Coriobacteriales; family Coriobacteriaceae; genus Collinsella. The sequence continues at coordinate 62,109 of CAJLRY010000005.1, forward strand.
AGCTGCGCGGCCGCTCCGGCCGTCAGGGCGATCCGGGCGAGACCCAGTTCTACCTGTCGCTCGAGGACGACCTCATGCGCCTGTTCGGTGGCGACAAGATGGACCGCGTCTCCAAGATGATGGTCACGGCCGACATGGGCGACGACATGCCCATCCAGCACAAGATCATCTCCAAGGCCGTCGAGAGCGCCCAGCACAAGGTCGAGAGCATCAACTTCTCCATGCGCAAGAGCGTCCTTGAGTACGACGACGTCATGAACAAGCAGCGCCAGGTCATCTACGCTGAGCGCAATAAGATTCTGGACGGCAAGGACCTGACCGACCACATCACCGAGGTCATGCACGACACCGTGTACCGCTGCGTTCAGGAGTTCTGCACCAAGGACAGTCACGATGGCGAGCGCGACCTGGAGGGCCTGCGCAAGTGGGTTGTGGAGCTCACCGGCCACATCGATACGCCGAAGTTCCCCGACGAGGATTATGAGGCTCTGGCTGCCGATGTCCTGGCTTACGTAGAGAAGTGCTACAACATGAAGGCCGAGCGCTTGGGCGAGGACCTGATGCGCGAGCTCAACACCCAGGTCATGCTGCGCGTCATCGATACCCGCTGGATGAACTACCTGCAGGAGATGGACTATCTCAAGACCGGCATCGGCCTGCGCGGCTTTGGCCAGCGCGACCCGCTGGTCGAGTACAAGACCGAGGCCTACGGCGCGTTCCAGATCCTCGTCGACACCATGTACGAGGATTACCTGCGCACGGTTCTGCGCATCGAGATCAAGGCTGCCCCGCGTGCCGTGGAGCACAAGGAGGAGCCCGCGCTCGAGGGTGCGCACTTCTCCGGTCCTGCCGAGGTCGATGGTGACAACGGCGACTCGGTGCTGCGCAAGCAGGCGCAGGTGCAGGCCCGCACGGCTGTCCAGGGTGGTCCGGCTGCCGTCAACAACGGTGGCAAGGTGACCACCTATCGCAAGTCCGAGAGCGACGATCCGTACGTCAACGTGGGCCGCAACGACCCGTGCCCCTGCGGTAGCGGCAAGAAGTTTAAGTACTGCCACGGCAGGAATCGTTAATGGCTGAGGCTTTAGAGGTAACGCCCGCCGAGCTGGACGCGTTTGCGGACCGGCTCGGCGAGGTCGAGTCGTATCTCCACTTGGACGAAAAGCGCACGCGCGTGACCGAGCTCGAGGCCAAAAGCGTGGCCCCCGGCTTTTGGGATGACGCCGACGCCGCCCGTGCCACTATGGAGGAAATCGCGCGCACCAAGGAAGATATCGCTGCCGTGGACAACGCTCGCGGCGAGCTTTCCGATGCCCGCGCCGCGCTGGAGCTTGCCGAGGAGATGGGGGATGACCCCGACGCCGCCGCCCTTCGCGAGGAGGCTACAGCCACGGCTGAGCGTCTGGCCCGTGCCATCGATGAGCTTGAGCTTTCGAGCTGGTTTACCGGTGAGTTCGATCACGGCGATGCCATTGTGACCATCAAGCCCGGACAGGGTGGTCTGGAGGCCCAGGACTGGACCTTCATGCTCTTTAAGATGTACATGAAGTACTGCCAGCGTCGCGGCTGGAAGGTCACCATCAACGACTGTCCCGCAGCCGAGGTCATCGGCATCGACCGCGCGACCTTTACCGTCGAGGGCAAGGACTCATTTGGCATGCTGCGCGCCGAGGCCGGCGTCCACCGCTTGGTTCGCATTAGCCCCACCGACGACAAGAAGCGCCGCCAGACCACGTTTGCCGGCGTCGAGGTCATCCCCGTGCTACCCGATGATATCGACATCGAAATCAGTCCCGATGACATCCGCGTGGACGTGTACCACGCGAGCGGCCCGGGCGGTCAGGGCGTTAACACCACCGACTCCGCCGTGCGCGTGACGTATTTCCCCAGCGGCATTGTGGTCACCTGCCAAAACGAGCGCAGCCAGATCCAGAACAAGGCCGCGTGCATGCAGATCCTCAAGGCTCGCCTGTACGAGATTGAGCTTGAGAAGCGTGCCGAGGCGCTCGATGAGATCCGCGGACCCAAGACCACGATTGGTTTTGGCAACCAGATTCGCAGCTACGTGCTCTACCCGTACCAGATGGTCAAGGACCTACGCACGGGCGTGGAGACCAGCAATGTCGAGGCCGTTCTTGACGATGGCGACCTGGACCCGTTTGTTATTGGCTACCATCGCTGGGCCACTGGTAACGCTGACGCGGAGACCCCATCTGCATAAACCGCCCGGTTTATGTGGAAATGGATTAAAACCCTCCCAGCAGGGTGGTTTTGTATCCAGAGCAAACCCTGCGCAGGGGTGGTTTTTGTCCGGCGAATCGGTAGAATCGAATACAAGAAGAAGTTCAAAGCGCATCCGATGGGGTGCGCTTTTTTGAGGGAGGCAGCATGGCATATCGTCTGGACATCAAGCGCATTCTTTCGATGAACTTCTTTCACGATCTGCCCCAGATCATGTTGGGGTGTGCCTTGGCCGCCATCGCGACCGACCTGTTTTTGATTCCCAATGGTCTTGCCGCCGGTGGCGTTACGGGCCTTGCGACTATTATCCAGGCAGTCGGCGCGGCGCGAGGCGTGTCGCTTCCCGTCGGTATCCAGACCATCGTGATGAATGCCTTGCTGCTGCTGGTCGTTATGCGCGAGGGCGGCATGTTCTACGTGGTGCAGACCGCGACGGGCTTTGTGCTGCTGGGCTTCTTTACCGATCTGTTCGCCCCGTTTGTAGCGCCTCTGGCACATGCAGACCTGATGCTTCCCGCTATGTGGGGCGGCATTATCACGGGCATCGGTTACGGCATGGTGTTGCGCGCCGGCGCCAACACCGGCGGCTCGGACACGATTGGCCAAATCATCTCGCGTAAGACCTCGCTGCCGGTGGGTTCGACCGTCATGGCAATCGATGTTGCCGTGTGCGCGCTGTCGGCTCCGGTCTTTTCAATCGAAAACGCGCTATATGCAGGACTTTCGATGGTCATTAGCGGCTACGTGATCGATGCCGTGGTCGATGGTGGCAACAAACGCCGTATGGTCCTCATCATCTCGGACAAGTTCCCTGATATCGCTGCCGATATCATGTATGGCCTGGGTCGTGGTTGTACCAAGTTTAAGGCGACTGGCATGTATTCGGGTGCCGAGAAGCCGGTGATTATGGTCATCGTGAGCCGTCGAGAGCTCAATACCCTCAAGACGATCGTGCGCGAGCGCGATCCTCGCGCCATTGTGACGGTCGCTGACGTTACGGAAGCCTTCGGCGAGGGATTCAAGGACATTAGCGCGTAGGTGCGACCGCGTTCCATCCAAAAGACGTTCACATTGATAAACCGTTTCATCAGCGGTTCTGCCTGCTAAATTGTTCAAATAATGATAAAAACTCTGGTAAAGCCATCAGTTTCCAGCATAATGAATGACGTACGTGCATTGCGGCTGTGTTGGGACTACCTTTCCGTGCCGTGCGCATTTTGTCTAATGAGGATGAAAGGAAGGCACAATGAGCGACGAAGAGCTCAAAAAGGCTGCCAACGAGGTAAGGAAGGGCATCGTCACCGGCGTGCACGCTGCCAAGTCCGGCCATCCGGGCGGTTCGCTCGGCGCTGCCGACATCATGACCTATCTGTACTTTGAGGAAATGAACGTCGACCCGGCCGATCCCCGCAAGGCCGACCGCGATCGCTTTGTGCTCTCCAAGGGCCACTGTGCTCCGGGTCTGTACGCCGTGCTCGCCGAGCGTGGGTTCTTCCCCAAAGAGGATCTCGAGACGCTGCGCCACATCGGTAGCCACCTGCAGGGTCATCCCAACATGAACGACACCCCGGGCGTCGACATGTCCACCGGTTCGCTCGGCCAGGGCATCTCCGCCGCCGTGGGCATGGCCGTTGCCGCCAAGCACTGGGGCGATGACTATCGCACCTACGCCCTGCTGGGTGATGGCGAGAGCGAGGAGGGCCAGGTCTGGGAGGCCGCCATGTTTGCCGGCAACCAGCAGCTCGATAACCTCTGCGTGATCGTCGACCACAACGGCCTGCAGATCGATGGCCCCGTCGAGGAGGTCAACGACCCCATGCCGCTCGCCGACAAGTTCCGCGCCTTTAAGTTCCACGTGGTGGAGCTTGCCGACGGCAACGATTTCGATCAGATTCGCGCCGCCTTTGCCGAGGCTCGCGCTACCAAGGGCCAGCCGACCGCCATTATCGCCGAGACCCTGAAGGGCAAGGGCGTGTCCTTTATGGAGAACCAGGTTGGTTGGCACGGCAAGGCCCCCAACGATGAACAGTTTGAGCAGGCCATGGCAGAGCTCACGGCCGCCGGAGAGGAGCTCTAGGATGGCAGACGTCAAGAAAATCGCCACGCGTGTAAGCTACGGCGAGGCCCTCGTCGAGCTCGCCAACGAGCACGATGACTTTGTGGTCCTCGACGCCGACCTGGCTGCTGCCACGCAGACCGGCAAGTTTAAGGCCGCCTGCCCCGACCGCTTCTTCGATGTGGGCATTGCCGAGAGCAACCTGATGGGTGTTGCCGCCGGTATCGCAACCACCGGCCGCGTCGCCTTCGCGAGCAGCTTTGCCATGTTTGCCGCCGGCCGCGCCTTTGAGCAGGTCCGCAACTCCATCGGCTATCCGCACCTTAACGTTAAGATCGGTGCCACGCACGCCGGTATCTCGGTGGGCGAGGATGGCGCCACGCACCAGTGCTGCGAGGATATCGCCCTGATGCGTGTCATCCCCGGCATGACCGTGATCGTTCCCGCCGACGACGTCGAAGCCCGCGCCGTGACGCGCGCCGCCTACGAGTGCGACGGTCCGGTGTACATGCGCTTCGCCCGTTTGGCCTCGCCGGTTATCAACGACCCCGAGACCTACAAGTTCGAGTTGGGTAAGGGCATTGTCATGCGCGAGGGCGCCGATGTGACCATCATCGCCTGCGGCCTGATGGTCGGCGAGGCTCTTGAGGCCGCCGGGCAGCTCGCTGCCGAGGGCATCGACGCCGAGGTCATCAACATGCACACCATCAAGCCCATCGATGCCGACCTGATCGTCAAGAGCGCCACCAAGACCGGCCACGTCGTGACCGTCGAGGAGCACTCTGTGATCGGTGGCCTGGGCAGCGCCGTTGCCGACGTCCTGTGCGAGCAGTGCCCGACGCCGCTCAAGAAGATCGGCGTCAACGACACCTTCGGTGAGTCTGGCCCGGGCGCCGAGCTCCTGCACAAGTATGGCCTGGACGCCGCCAACATCGTGGCGACCACCAAGGAGTTCTTGGCATAAGGCAAGACGAGGCAAAGCATCGCTTCAGCAACCGTATGCAATCCAAAACGGGGGCGTTCTCAAAGAGGACGCCCCTGTTTCAGTTGCGGTGAAATAAGGACTGTTTTGCCAGCCTAAAGGCTCAATTAATCCGTATTTCACCGCAACTTTCGAAGGCGTTCCCGTTTGTGCTGGCGGCGGCACGTCGATCGATTGCCGCTTGGCACAGTGCGGCAACATCGGGGGCGTCGTCGCCTTTATATGTCATGGCGAGTAGGGCGGCATCATAGATTTCGTCGTTGGTCATATCGCCGGCAACGATGGGACAGAAGGTGAGTATCGAATCCTGCTCAGCGAGCTCGGCGAGATTGATCGTTTCGCCTGCGGCAAAGACATCGTCGAGGACGAGCGTCGCGCTCGTACAGGGAATTTGATAAATCTTGCCATCGGTGGCGATGGGGGAACCTGCCGCCTCGAGCGTGTATACACCTTGAATGAGGCCGATACCGGAACCGTCGGAGGCGACGAACTCAACTTTGTCGACCGTTATCCCGTCGACAGTCTTGCCCGTAATGTGTATCGGAACACGTGAGGCCCCGCTATCGGTATCCCAACCTGCGGCAGAGATGTTGAGCACGATAGCATGCTCCGAATGAGCCGATATAAAGTGGGAAAAAACCTGCCGCAGATAAAGACCAAAACAGCTACCGCCGATAATGCCAATTACCAGCATGCAGGCAAGGATGACCGCAACGTGGTTCCGAGGCTTTACTCGAAGCCCAGAATCAGCAGAGATGCCATTGACGGCAGCCCCGCACGCCGTGCAGTACCTCACGCCATCGCGCAACTCGGCCCCACAATAAGGACAATTCATACTAGCCTCCCACAACCATAGGCGTTCCTATCGAGGCCACTGTAAAGCGATAATTCAAATCCAAGTTGCGCAACAATGAGCCCCAATATAAGTTGCGGTGAAATAAGGACTGATTAGGGCTTTTTACTGCTAAAACAGTCCCTATTTCACCGCAACTTCTAAAGAGGCCGTATCAAGCAGGATTTCTATTGGGATAAGGGCCCATCCCAACAAAGTGCAATTCAGACCCTCCCAACTTCGTGTGCTCGGCATCTCAAGCTGGTGCGTCGGCTCCCTAGTAGTCGCAGGCCGGGCGCAGGGCTACTCTCCAAATCTTTCCGCAGGACGGAGGAGCTCCCGCCGCACGTAGTGCGCAGCGGGGACTCCGACATGTCCGAGGACGATTTGGAGAGTAGCCCTGCGCCCGGCCGGAGAGGGCCGGAGGGACCCAAACACGGCCATGCTTCTTATGTGCAGTAAAGCTAATGCTGCTAAAATACAAAGCGCTCATGTAGTTTAAACGCACGACGATAAGGAGCACCAGTGGGTAACCACTTCCGTACCTCCGGTGCGGGCGATGATGCCCCCAAGACGCAGACAGGCGTCCAGGGCAGTCGTTTCGCCACTCCGGATTCAGAGGGCCAGCCTGTTGCTCAGGCCCCCACTCAGCCGGCAGATCAGGCACAGCCGGCATCCGATCCCTTTGCCTACAATCCCACCAGCGATGTCGCGCTTTCCGGCACGGCGGGTTTTGAGCCCGTTCAGGCCGTGACCGCTCGCGTGGAGCAGCCTCAGGCTGGCGCCGCCACGCCGCAGCCTACCATGGCCGGCATTCCCGACCCCATGGCTCCTGCGACGCCGGTTCCTCAGCCTGCGCAGTCCGGTCTCTTTGCCGCCATTCCCGACCCCACGCAGCCTGCTGCCCCGGTGGTCGAGAGCGATCAGGCCGCCGAGGTCGCAAGCCTCGATAACGCGCTCAACAACCCCGATTTTACGTCGGTGTTTGCGCCCATCGATCCGCAGGCCAGCCGCAAGAAGATGGCCAAGCAGGCCGGTGTCGAGCCCGTCATCCTTATGGAGCATGTCACCAAGATCTATCCGGCACAGCCCAACAAGCCTGCACTTGACGACATCAACATTGAGATCTATCCGGGCGAGTTCGTCTTCCTGGTCGGTCATTCCGGCTCGGGTAAGACCACGCTGCTGTCGACGCTCAACCGCGACGTCAAGCCGACGAGCGGCCGCATCTTGGTTGCCGGTCAGGACCTCATGAAGATCAAGAACCGCAAGGTTCCGTTCCTGCGCCGCCAGATTGGCGCCGTGTTCCAGGACTTTAAGCTTCTGCCGCAAAAGACCGCCTACGAAAACGTGGCGTTTGCCCTGCAGTGCATCGGCAAGCCCAAGGGCGTCATTCGCAGCCAGGTGCCGGAGGTGCTGCGTCTGGTCGGTCTGGCCGATCAGATGGACTCGCTGCCCGACCAGCTTTCCGGTGGCGAGCAGCAGCGCGTCGCCGTCGCCCGCGCTATGGTCAACCGTCCGCCGCTGCTGATCTGCGACGAGCCCACGGGTAACCTCGACCCGGCGATCTCGCTGGGCATCATGAAGCTGCTCGAGCGTATTAACCGCACCGGCACCACCGTGATCGTCGCCACGCACGACCGCGAGATGGTCGATAGCATGCACCGTCGCGTGATCGCCCTCGAGGGCGGCCACGTTATCCGCGACCAGGAGAGGGGAGGTTACGGCAACTATGGCACCAACTAACGTGGGCTACTCCTTCAAAGAGGCGATCAGCCACTTCTTCCGTAACTGGACTACCTCGCTCGGCGCCGTCATCACGATCTTCCTTTCGCTGTTTATCATCGGCCTGTTTATCATGGGCTCCGCGATGCTGAACTCCGTGATCGGCACCGTCGAGGATCAGGTTGTCATCAACGCGTTCATTAGTGATGACGCCGATCAGGCCGATGTTCAGGCTTTTGAGGCCGAGCTTAAGACGTGGAATAACGTCAAGTCCGTGACCTATAAGGACAAGGACGACGCGCTGGCCGAGTATACGAGCAAGATGTCGGGCAACGCCGACGCCACCATGAGCGCGCTCGATGGCCAGAACCCGCTGCCGGCTTCGTTTGCGATTGAGATGGACGATCCGTCTCAGGTCGAGAGCACGGCCAAGAAGCTCAAGAAGAATGCCGACTTCCAAAAGATCGCGGACGATGGCGACGTCAACGCGAGCGTACTGTATGGCCAGGAGGAAGTGAGCCGCCTGTTCCAGGTGACCAACTACATCCGCATCGCCGCCGTGGTGCTCGTTGGCCTTCTGACCTTTATCGCATTCATCTTCATCAACAACACGATTCGCCTGTCCATCACGGCGCGTCGTCGTGAGATTGCGATTATGCGTCTGGTCGGCGCCAGCAACGGCTTCATTCGTGGCCCGTTTATCACCGAGGGCGTGCTGCAGGCCATTTTGGGCTCGCTGCTTTCCATCGGCGTTCTGGAGCTGCTGCGCAATCTGATGATTCCGCGTCTGCAGGAGAGCATCGGCTGGATGTCGTTTGCCCTGCCGATGCAGTACTACCTGGTGACCTATGCTGCGCTGATTCTGGTCGGCGTGATTATCGGTCTCTTTGGTTCTGCCATCGCCATGCGCCGCTACCTGCGCGTGTAGGCATGCCTGGAATTCATCCCTTCCAACGGGCCGTCTCTTATGGGGCGGCCCGTTTTTTGATCCCTAGGGGACGGCATGATTGCGGATCATCGTCGCGCTGGTCTATCTATGTGATCCGTTTTCCTTCGTCCCCTAGGGATCATTTGGGTAGACTCTTGGGATGTAAACGGCAATCGATAGTTAGGAGGCGCCATGGGGCGCAATAACAAGCATAAGCGTGGAGCTCGCAATAAGCGCGGGCCGGTGCGCAGCGAACGCCGTCCGAGCCTGACCGGGCGCGTGCAGCTCCATGAGCATAGCGCCTACGTTGTAACCGAAAACGGCGACTACAAGGTTATGGGCCGCGGTAAGCGCGAGATCATGGACGGCGATACCGTTGCCGTGAGCATTAAGAACAGCCCGCATGGCGAGCGGCGTGCCGTGATCGAAGGCGTGGTTGAGCGCGCAGCCATAAGCGTGGTGGGTACGTACCAGACCGCCGGTCCGCTCGGTGTGATTGAGCCGCTCGATTCGCGTCTGAAGGCCGACTTCTTCATTCTGCCCGAGGATACCTCGGCGGATCGCCTGGGCGTCCGCCCGGGTGATGCCGTTGTCGCACGCATTTTGACCTACCCGACGCGCCTGGAATCGGGTACCGTGACGATCGAACGCTGCATTGGCGGAGATGACGCGCCCGATTTGGGTGTTCAATATGTGATGGCGCGTTACGGCTATACCGATAGCTATCCCGAGGCCGCGCTAGACGAGGCCGAGGGGCTTTCGCTCGATGTGTCCGCAGCGCTTAAGGACCCGCTCCGCCGCGATCTGCGCGACCGCTTTGTCATCACGATCGACCCGGTCGACGCGCGCGACTTTGACGATGCCATTTCGCTGGAGCGTACGCCCGAGGGTGGCTACAAGCTGGGCGTGCATATCGCCGACGTTTCACACTATGTGGCTTGGGACGGGCATATCGATCTTGAGGCTCGCCATCGTACGACATCGGTGTATCTGGCCGATCGCGTGCTTCCCATGCTGCCCGAACGCCTGTCCTGTGACCTGTGCTCGCTTCGCCCCGACGAGGACCGTCTTGCGTTTACCGTTGATATTGAGCTTGATGCGCAGGGTCGCGTGCGGCATTACAATCCGTATCCCAGCGTAATTCGCTCGCGTGTGCGTATGGACTATGACGGCGCCGAGGCGCTGCTGGTGCGTGCCGGCGCGGTTGAGTATTCGGTGCTGGAAGGCGCCGCTGAAGATGTTGAGGCTGCTGAGGCCTCGCGCGAGGACGCGCTTGAGCGCGGTCTTGCGTGCGAGGAAGCCGCCCGCGGCTACAACGTCGACCTCGGCGATTTCCTCGTCGCCGCCAACGAACTCGCCGAACTTCGCCGTCGTATTCGTCGTGCTCGCGGCTCAGTCGATTTTGACACGGCCGAGATTCGCGCTCTATTGGATGAGGACGGAGCACCCGTGCAGATTGTGGCGCGCGAGCGTTCGTGTGCCACGTCGCTTATCGAGGAAGCCATGCTGCTCGCCAACGAGTGCGTTGCAGAGTGGCTGGCAGACCGTGATATCGAGGCCTGCTATCGCGTGCATGAGGATCCGAGTCCCGATAGCCTGCACGGTGCCGCCGTTGCGCTGGCGCAGCTCGGCATCATCGACGATCGCCGTGCTGCCGGTATTGCCCTGGGGAGTCCCGATGAGCTGCAGGCTGCAGTCGATGCTGCCGCCGGTACGGCCAACGCACCGCTCGTCAACACGCTGCTTCTGCGCAGCATGCAGCGCGCGCTGTACAAGCCGCGCAACGAGGGCCACTTTGCGCTCGCCGCGCCGTGCTACTGTCACTTTACGAGTCCCATCCGTCGCTACCCCGATCTGGTGGTGCACCGCGTACTCAAGCTGCAGTTGGCCTATGAGCAGCTCGGCGGCAAGGACGCCTTGGTCCGTACGCCGCGGCTGATCGGCAAGGGGCGCGAGTCGCTGCCGCGCATTCTGCCGCAGATCTGCCGCGCATGCAGCGATGCCGAGCGCGCGGCAGATGCCGCCAGCCATGCGACGCAAAAGATCAAGATTGCCCAGTACTATGAGGACCGTCTGGGCGAGCGTTATGCCGGAACCGTCTCGTGGGTTAGCAGCATGGGCCTCTTTGTGCGCTTGGACCTGACGCAGGTCGAAGGCTTGGTTTCGATCAAGAGCCTGGGCAACGAGTGGTTCGAGTTTGACGAGGATGCGCTTACGCTGACGGGCGCCGACACGGGGACTCGTTACGAGCTGGGGCAGCGCGTGATCATCGAGGTCTCGCGCGTCAATACCACGCGTGGGCACTTGGACTTTAAGCTTATCCATTAGCCAAATCCCGACTCATGGTGGGGGAGCGGAGGGCGGTCTTTCGGGACCGCCCTTCGCATTTGAATCGTGGCTACCTTGCCGTCTGCTCGGCCGACCGCTTACCTGCTATTTGAGAGGTAAAACCTACCAAAATAAACCTGTCCCTTTTTGGCAGGTTTACAAGAAAGCGGGGATGAGATGGCGACGGTGTACGGTTATGCGCGGGTGAGTTCGCGCGATCAGAACCTTAATCGGCAGCTGGATGCGCTGGGCGCCTATGGCGTGGGCTCGGCGAATATTTATGCCGACCATGCGAGCGGCAAGGACTTCGATCGCCCGCGGTATCGGGAGCTGCTTCGCGCCTTGGCTTCCGGCGACGTGCTGGTGGTGCTTTCCATCGATCGACTGGGTCGAAACTACAGTGAGATACTCGAGGAATGGCGTCGCATAACCAAGGAGCTTGGTGCGGCCATCGTTGTACTGGACATGCCGTTACTTGATACACGTGCGAGGGATGGCGGCGGGTCGGATGTGACCAGCACGCTGATTGCCGATATCGTTTTGCAGCTGTTGAGCTATGTGGCTCAGGTGGAACGCGAGAACATCCACCGTCGTCAGGCGGAGGGAATCGCGGCGGCGCGGGCGCGCGGCGTGCGTTTTGGTCGGCCTCGCAAGCCGTGTCCTCCGCAATTTGAACGAGTGCGCGATATCTATGAGGCGGGCGATATTACCCGCAGCCAGGCAGCAAAGTGCCTGGGCGTGTGCGTGGGGACGTTCGATCGCTGGATGCGCGAGGCGGGGTAGGGGTTTGCGGCGCTTTGTCGCTTCCTGGTGCGATTCAAATTTTGATACGGTGACGATGTCATTTGTGGCTACACTCGCTGATATTCAAAAAAGGAGGTTGGCCCTTGGCGCGCATAAAACAAATAATCGGATGGACCGCGATCATTCTGTTCGCCGCAACGCTGGCGGGTATCTGGGTGCTGACGGAGCAAAATGCGGTGGAGACGTCGTTGCTGAGCGAGTCCACCGCGCGTGTGGTGGAGGGCCAGGCTACGGGCGTTCAGGCTGTCGATGCCACGGGTGAAGCCCAGACGGAGAACGGAATGACCGGGGGCGCCGATTCGGCTGCCTCGAATGTCCGGTCTGGCCGACTTGCTTCCATTCGCATGTGGGTGGGCACGAACGTCCGTCGCGTTGCCCATACCGTAGAGTTTTTCTTCGTCGGATTGTTCGCCTCGGTGGTCGTGGTTTGCTTTTCCATGCGTCCGTGGAGCGTATGCTCCCGTTGCGTGCCCGTATTGCTCTTTTGCGCCGCCTGCTCCGTTGGCGATCAGGTACATAAGATCTTTGTTCCCGGCAGGCATTTCGACGTTATCGATTTAGGATTCGATGCTGCGGGCTATGTCACCGCCATGCTGTTGGTATTGCTGGTCTCCGCATGGGTGCACCACGAGACGCGCCCCATCGGCGCCCATGCGAGGCGCTAGCCGGTAACAAACCCGTTTCTGATCATGCGACCTTGTTGAATTATTTTGTGTCGCGCGTATTTCCGAGCGGTCGGATTTGAGGGGCGAGCGGTAGAACGCTCGTCCTTTGTGCGCCACGATGCGGCACAATGTACCGTAAAAGCTGTTTGTATCCGGTACGAATCGTTCGTTGGTCTTTAATTCTTCTCAACGGAGGTGTTTGAGATGGCAAACGGATTGCTTTTGCGGCTTCGCGAGCGTGAGCTCAGCGCGAGCCCGGCGGAACGCAATGTCATCGCATATGTGAGCGCTCATCCGCACGAGGTGGTCGGGCTGTCCGTCCGCGGTCTTGCCGATGCCACGTTCTCCTCGCCCTCGAGCATTTTGCGCTTTTGCAAGCGTTTGGGTTTTGCGGGCTACAAGGAGTTCCAGCGCGAACTGATTGCCGAGCTGGCGCTCTTAGGTGACAAGAAAGACGTAGCCCTCGAGGACATCTCCATGGATGACAGCGTCGAACGTATCGTGGGGAAGGTGATGAAAAGCAACGTGCGCACGATCGAAGCGACGGCGCGAACGCTCGATTACACCGTCTTGGAGCGATGCGCGGCCTATCTTAAGCGGGCACGCGCAGTCAATCTGTTCGGTATCGGTGCCTCTCGTTTGGTCGCGCACGATCTGGCGCAAAAGCTCATGCGTGTCGACAAAGAGTGCCATCTGTACGACGACTGGCATGATCAGCTCTTGTGTGCCAAGAACATGCATGAGGGCGATATGGCAATCGCCTTTAGCTACTCGGGCTTGACGCAAGAGGTGCTGGACTGCACCGCCGAGGCCCAACGTCACAACTGTCCCGTTGTGGCCGTGACCAAAGTAGATGGATCATCCAAGCTTGCCACCATGGCCGATGCCGTGCTCGGCGTCGCTGCGAGTGAGCCCTTGGTCCGCAGCGGTGCCATGGCTTCGCGTATGGCCCAGCTTATGGTTGTCGATGCCCTGTACGCTGCTTACGTTGCCAGCGACTACGAACGGGCGACGCATGTCATTAAGCAAAACTACATCGAGAAACAGGAAAGATGAGGTGAATGAAATGCTCGATTTAACAAAATTCACGACCGAAAAGCGTAATCAAAGGTCTATGGACCTCGATACGATGACATCGCTGCAAATCGTTACGACGATGAACGATGAGGATCTTCGTGCCGTCCAGTCGGTCACAAAAGTGTTGCCCCAGGTTGCCACAGCAATCGACTGGGCTGCTGAGGCACTCGAGCGCGGCGGGCGCGTCTTTTACATGGGCGCAGGCACCAGCGGTCGTCTGGGCGTACTCGACGCTTCGGAGTGTCCGCCCACGTTTGGCGTGTCACCCGATCTGATTGTCGGGCTCATTGCCGGAGGCGAGACGGCGTTTATCAAGGCTGTCGAAGGTGCCGAAGACAGTGAGGAGCTCGGCGCGAGCGACCTGCGGGGGCGTGGACTCTCGGACAAGGATCTTGTCGTTGGCCTGGCGGCAAGCGGTCGTACTCCCTATGTGGTGGGCGGCCTTGTATACGCCAAGGCAACTGGGTGCAAGACGATCGCAATTGCCTGCAACCAAGGGTCGAAGATCGGGGAGAGCGCAGATCTTGCCATTGAACCCGTGCCCGGTCCCGAGGTACTGACCGGCTCAACGAGGCTCAAGGCGGGAACGGTTCAAAAGCTCATTCTCAACATGATTTCGACCGGTGCCATGGTCAAGATCGGCAAGGTATACCAAAACCTGATGGTCGATGTGCAGCAGACGAACGAGAAGTTGGTGGTGCGCGGCCAGAACATCGTGATGGAGGCGACCGGCTGCACGCGCGAGCGCGCTATTCAGGCGCTTGCAGATGCCGGCGGCCACGTAAAAACCGCTATTGTCTCGGTACTGCTGGACTGCGATGCCGAGCAGGCTGCGGTAGCTCTTGAGCGAGCGCGAGGCCATGTCCGTGCTGCGGTGAGTGGCCATGAGAAGAGCGATGCCGATGCCCAATAGGTGTGCGGCGTGAGCTGATATGACATCCAGACGAGATACCCAATACAAGGAGGAGTTATGACGAACAAAGAGCTGGCTCAAAAGCTGCTGGACCTTTTGGGCGGTAAAGACAACGTGCTCGCAAACGCGGCGTGCATGACGCGCCTGCGCGTGACCGTCAAAGACGCGGGCAACGTCGACACGGAGGGTATTAAGGCACTCGACGGCGTGATGGGCCTGGTCGAGGACGACACGATGCAGATCGTGCTGGGGCCGGGCAAGGTGAATAAGGTGCTCGAGGAGTTCTCCAAGCTCACTGGCCTTGCGAAAGGCGTTGCCGACGAGAGCGTGGTTGACGCTGCGGCCACAAACAAGGCCGCGCAGAAGGCCAAGTACGAGTCTAAGCCGGTTCAGGCCTTCCTCAAGAAGATTTCCAATGTCTTCGTCGCCCTGCTTCCCGGCATCATTGCGGCTGGCCTCATCAACGGTATCTGCAACGTCATCAACGTCTCGACGGCAGGCGCGCTTGCAGGCGAGTGGTGGTACCAGGGCATTCGTTCCATGGGCTGGGCCCTGTTTGCCTATCTGCCCATCTTGGTGGGCTATAACGCGGCACGTGAGTTTGGTGGCTCCGCTGCGCTGGGCGGCATCGCCGGCATGATGTGTATCGCCAACAGTGCCATGCCCCTGCTTGCGCCTGGCGCGGCCGATCCTGCCACTGCCATTCTGCTGCCGCTCACCAATGCGCAGTACAACCCCGCAGCGGGCGGCATGATCGCGGCTCTTATCGCCGGCGCATTTTTTGCCTGGATGGAGCGTCAGATTCGCAAGGTTATGCCCAACGCACTCGACACGTTCTTGTCCCCGCTGCTGGTGCTCATCATCGGCGCCTTTGCTCTGATGCTCGTCATCCAGCCGGTTGGCGCATGGCTGACGACTGCCATCTTTAGCGTTTTGACCTTTATCTTCGAGAAGCTGGGCGTCCTGGGCGGCTATATCCTGTCGGCAGGTTTCTTGCCACTGGTGTCTGTCGGCCTGCATCAGGCGCTCACGCCGATCCACGCTATGCTCAACGATCCCGACGGCGCTACCAAGGGCATCAATTACCTGCTTCCCATCCTTATGATGGCTGGCGGCGGTCAGGTCGGTGCCGGTCTGGCGCTGTACTTTAAGACCAAGAACGCCAAGCTCAAGAAGTACGTCGCCGAGTCCATTCCCGTTGGAATCCTGGGTGTGGGCGAGCCTCTGATGTATGCTGTTGCGCTGCCGCTCGTTCGCCCGTTTGTGACGGCCTGCCTGGGTGCCGGATTTGGCGGCGCGCTCGCGGCGCTGCTTCACATCGGCACGGTTTCTCAGGGCGTTTCCGGTCTGTTTGGCTTGCTGATCGTCGTTCCTGGCCAGCAGCTCGGCTACGTTGCCGCTATGCTGCTTGCCTATGCCGCCGGCTTTGTCCTGACGTGGTTCTTTGGCGTCGACGAGCAGAAGATCAACGAGTTCTTTGGCGAGTAGTTTGATATCGCGAGCCGTGTTGCTCAGAGCTCGCGGCGCGCAGCAGATTTCTTGATGCTATGGTTGTGCCGGCGGGGCTAACTGCTCCGCCGGCCTTTTTTAAAGGAGCGTTGAAGCGTGAAAACGGGTATTTCGATTTATCTTTCCAGCCCTCTGCAGGATATTGAGCGAACGATTGAGCGTGGCGCCGCGGCGGGTGCACGCTATGCGTTCACCTCGCTGCATATTCCCGAGGATGGGGGAGCGGCGTATGCCGATAAGGTCCGTCATGTACTGTCGCTGCTTTCCGCCCGCGGCATTGCGCTCATTGCCGATGTGGGACCGCGCACGTGCGATTTGCTCGGGCTTGAGCGCATCGAGGACCTGCGCGATCTGGGGTTGGAATACCTTCGTTTGGACTATGGCTTTAGCGCCCGGCGGGTCGCGGAGCTGTCCGGTGTATTTCGCATTGTGGTCAATGCATCGACGGTGAGTTCTGATGAAATCGCATCGTGGCGTGAGGCCGGTGCCGATGTGACTCGTTTTGCCGCCTGCCACAATTTTTACCCCAAGCCTTATACCGGTTTAGCTCTGGAGGACATTGCTCGGGTGAATCTTCGTCTTGCGGCGCTTGGATTCGAAATCATGGCTTTTGTGCCGGGCGATGCCAACGTTCGCGGGCCGGTATTCGAGGGACTGCCGACGGTCGAGACGCAGCGCGGTCGCGCGTCAAAGGTTGCCCTCAATATGCTTGAGCTTGCACATGGCGCCGATTGCGACATTGTGTTGGTCGGCGACCCCGATCTTTCCGATGCGGGCTGGGTGCAGTTTGCTCAAGTTTCCGCCGGATACGTGGACCTGCAATGCGAGCTTGAGCCCGGTTATGCCTATGTGCGTGGGCAGATTCATCACGACCGACCCGATTCGAGCACCCTCATCTTTAGGTCTCAGGAGTCGCGTACGACGCTTAAGCCGGATTCCGTGCCGACGGATGCCGGAGCCGGCCTGCCGCGAAAGGCGGGGTCGATCGCTGTGAGCAATAGCGGATATGGGCGCTACGAAGGCGAGCTTGAGATTGCGCGGGTCGATCTTCCCGGTGACGAGCGCATGAACGTTGCGGGCCATATCACGCCCGAGGCAATGGAGCTGCTGCCGTTCATCAAACGCGGATTCGGGGTACGGTTCGTTTAGCGTGTGACCCGTGGGCTACAATTGGCCCATCATACGAAGGCGCCTCGTGTGGCGTGTGCCTGCGTTGGCCGATCTATATTCGGAGGATTCCCATGACCGTACTGTTTGTTGAATATCCCAAGTGCTCGACCTGTAAGAAGGCCAAGGCATGGCTGGACGAACACGGGGTAGAGTATATCGACCGCGATATCGTTTTGGACAATCCCACGGCTGATGAGCTTGCGACCTGGATTGCTCGTTCGGGACTGCCGGTGCGGCGCTTCTTTAATTCGTCGGGCATGAAATATCGAGAGCTGGGCCTGAAGGCGCGTCTAGATGCGGGCATGACGGATCGGGAGTGCTACGAGCTGCTGGCGACCGACGGCATGCTGGTCAAGCGTCCGCTGTTGGTGGGCGACGACTTTGCGATTCCCGGCTTTAGGGAAGCAGCTTGGACCGAGGCGCTGCTGTAGCGGCTGCGGAAAGTGCGACCCGTTTTGAGCGCTCGGGGTGGGACGTGTTTTCCATCGGAGGGCTCGCTCGGCTCAATCCTTGAGCTGTGCCCATTCGTGCGGACCGTAGACCTTTACGTGCTTGTTGGGCTTGCCGCTCCAGTACTCCTCGTCCATAAAGGGCAGATATGCCTGAACACCGGGGCAGATAAAGGGAATCCGCTGCTGTTGCAGTCGCTCGCGTTGGCGCTGCTCCAGGTGCGCCTCGGATATGACAGTCGGCATACCGGACAGCTCGACGAGGCTTGCCTGGATTCGCTTAAGGTCGGGGAGTCCCGCGTGCCATGACATCCGCATGATCAAAAAGGATGCACGGCGGTATTTTGCCTGCATCACCGTGATGGCGGGGCGCAGGGTGGGATGGATTTTGTCCCGTTCGGGCCAAAGGTCAGCAGTGATCTCGAGGCCCAGGGTCTCCCATAGGTAATCAAGCTCTTCGTCCATGGCGCCTCGATATCCGTGCAATGATGACGGTTCGATTGTGCCATCAGCCGTGAGTGCTGCATTGTTGTAATCTACCAGCGGTAGATGCGGGATGTTTTACGGGCTTTGGCGCCGTACGTGTCGCTGGCGCTTCACAGGTCCTTCACGTGTCGGCCGTATTTGACTGAATTTCAAAAAAGTCAAAATTGGGGCTTGCGTCACGGCCGGACTTCCCGTATATTTCTTTCTTGCGCAAAGGCACAGCCGAGCGCAGCGATGCAGTCATTGGGATGTCGTCTAATGGCAGGACAGCGGATTCTGGTTCCGTCAATGGGGGTTCGACTCCCTCCATCCCAGCCATTGCATTTGCTACATATGGCCCGTTCGTCTAGCGGTTTAGGACGCCGCCCTCTCAAGGCGGAGATCACCAGTTCGAATCTGGTACGGGCTACCAAAATTGAACGCCCGGGCCTCGTAAGAGACCCGGGTTTTGTGTATTGACCGATATTTAAGGCGCGCGTTGAGTCTGCCGCCCGGACCGAGGAGTTGTCATGGACCTGCCTATCAGCTTGGAAGACATCACGTATGCCGAGAACTATCTGGCGCAGGGCGACCTGGCTACGGCGACGCCGCTGCTTGAGCGTCTGGTGGAGCTCGCCGAGGAGTATATCGACGCTGAGTGCAAGACGGAGGAGAAGCGCCAGTACTTTAGCTTCGACAGCAAGTTTGAGCGCCTGGCCTATCGCCGCGTGGAGAAGGATCCGCGCGAGCTGGTGCAGGTCGAGGTTCCCTTTGACCGCCTGTACTCCGACATGGCGTTTGCCTACATTCGCCAGCAGGATTATGTGAGTGCTCGGAATGCCCTGATGCAGGCCGTGCGTTGGGATCCCATGAACTGCAACTATCGCTTGGACTTGGCCGAGCTGTTCCGCGCGCTCGAGGACAAGCAGGAGTGGGCATCGCTCTCGTTCTCGGTGCTGGAGCGCGCGAGCGACGGTAAGTGCGCCGCACGTGCCTACACCAACTTGGGTCAGTACTTCTTGGAGCCCGAGACCGAGAACATTTCGGCAGCCGTGGGCTGCGCGCGTCTGGCGCTGCGCCTGGCGCCCAATGATGCGCATACGACGCGCCTGCTCAACAAGATCCATACCACCTATCCGGATGCCGCGGACGAGAGTGACGACCATGTGATGGGTGAGCTCGCCCTGCAGGGCGTGCCGACCTCGCCTTCGGCCGAGATCGCCATCTGCCTGATCATGTGCGCGACCGATGCTGCAAGCGACGGCGACAAGCAGGAGGCTACGCGTCTGACGGTCCGTGCCCGCGACCTGGTGGGCGAGGAGGCATGCGCGGCGATTATCAAGCTGGTGCGCGAGAGCGATGCCGAGCTTAATGCCGAGCGCAGGGCAAAGCGCGAGGCTGCGGGTTCAAACGCCGATGGCGCCAAGGAGGCCGGCGATGCCCAGTAAGCGCGAGCGCAAGCTCATTTCCAAGAATCGCTCGGCACATCACGAGTACTTTATCGATGAGACGTTTGAGTGCGGTATTGAGCTGAGCGGTACCGAGGTCAAGTCGATTCGCGAGCGCGCGTGCCAGATTACCGATACCTTCGCACTGATTCGTGGTGGGGAGTGCTGGCTCGTCGGCCTGCATATCCACCCTTATAGCCATGGTGGCGTGTGGAATCGCGATCCCGACCGTCGGCGCCGTCTGCTGCTGCACCGCAAGGAGATCGACTTTCTTGACGGCAAACTTCGCAACCGCGGCTATGCGCTGGTGCCGCTGGAGCTCTACTTTAATACCGACGGCCGCGTAAAGCTGCTGCTGGGCCTAGGCCGCGGCAAGAAGCTTTACGACAAGCGCGAGGATATGGCCAAGCGCGATGTCCAGCGCGAGATCGACCGCGCCCTCAAGGAGCGCAATCGCTAGGCGTTCTGTATAAGTTACGGTGGAATACGGACTGTTTTGCCTGTTTGAGGGGCTATTCAGTCCTTATTTCACCGCAACTGCGGGCGTCTCATCTTGCTTATACTGTTTTGACACATATGTCTCAAAGGTGGTGTCCGTTGTGGGCGCCGCCTTTTTTGTGGGTACATACATCCATGAGGTTCCAACCCGGGTTAGGGGAGTGATTGTTATGGACAAAACTGCGTTCTTTACCATGCCGAGCGGTCTGTACGTGGTGAGCGCCGCGGCAGACGGGCTGCGCGCCGGCTGCGTCATCAACACTGCGGTGCAGGTGACGTCCATGCCGCCGCGCATTTCGGTTGCCGTGAACAAGGACAACGTCACCTCGGGCGTCATCGCTTCGGCCAAAGCGTTCGCGCTGACCGTGATCGATCAGACCGCCGATATGCTCTACATCGGTAACTTTGGGTTCCGCACCAGCAGCGATTATGACAAGTTTGCCAAATACGAGACCCGCGAGACGGCTCTGGGCATGCCCTATGTGCCCGAGCACGCGGCGGCCCTGTTTAGCTGCCATTTGATCGACACTGTGGATGTTGGCACGCATCTACTGTTTATCGGCGAGGTCGAGGATGCCGAGCGCTTGAGTGACGAGACGCCGCTCACCTACGATTACTACCATAAGGTCCTGAAGGGCAAGACGCCTCCGAAGGCGTCCTCGTATCAAGGCTAGAAATGTTTTAAAAATACTTGCATTATATTATTGAGAATCTATACTGATAAATGAAGTACATCACCAGTCGCGTTTGAGAGGAGAACATCATGGCTGAGGAGAAGAAGACGTATAAGTTCGTGTGCGTCGTTTGCGGTTACGAGGTTGAGGTCGATACGCCCGAGCTGCCCGAGGATTATGTGTGCCCGGTGTGCGGCGTCGGTCCCGATCAGTTTGAGCTCGTCGAGGAGTAGCTCGCAGACACACGGCGAAAGCCGAACATAGCTCTGTCCAAGGGCCTCGGTCGAATTCTCGGCCGGGGCCCTTTTCCTCCGCCCCCAAGGGATCACGGTTGCTGTTGACCGATCCTGTCTGTTGTGAGTCCGACCGACCTTTTGTCTCAATCTGTAACATCTAACGGTGGAAATTGGGCCCACTTGTTACATATCGAGACAAACCAAAACCGTCCGGCAGAAGATCTCAATCTGTAACATCTAGACATCGAAAGCGGGTCTAGATGTTACAGATCGAGACGTTTGCCTGAGTAGGTGCCCCGCCCCATTACATCCCTGTCAACAACACGACATCGAGAATCGTCACGATGGCACCGATCCCTACGAGCAGCGCGTTGAGTGGACGCGAATTGGCGTATTTGCCCATGACGCGGGGTGAACTGGTGAGCCGTATGAGCACAAAGACCGTAATCGGTAGCTGAAGCGACAGCAGTGCCTGACTCCAGATGAGACCTTCAAAAGGATTTGGGACGACCAGGCACGCCGTCACTGCGCCGACGAAACAGGCCGCCACCCCGATCGAGGAATGTCGGTCGTGGATATCGTATTCCTCGTCGAACATGCCCGCAGTGATGGTCCCCGCCGCCATGCCCGCTGTCACGCTGCTCGATAGTCCCGCGAACAGCAGCGCTACCGCAAAGATGGTCGAGCTCGCCGGGCCCAGAATGGGGGAGAGCGTGGCCGCTGCGACGGCGAGGTCGTCTACGACCATGCCGTGCGCAAAGAAGGTCGTTGCGGCCAGGATGACCATGGCCGAGTTGATTGCCCAGCCCACGCCCATCGAAATGAGCGTGTCGAAGAGCTCGTAGCGCAGACGCTCTTCGATAACCTGCTCGCCTTGGCCTTCGAAGTGCATGGATTGGATGACCTCGGAGTGCAGAAAAAGGTTGTGTGGCATAACGACCGCACCCAGGACACTCACGATAATCGCGGCAGAGCCAGTGGGCATACTGGGCGTGATCCAGCTTGCGGCGGCTTGCGGCCAGTCGACCTTGACTAGTGCAAGCTCGGCCAAAAACGAGAGTCCTACCACGCCTACGAAGGCGATGATCCAGCGTTCGGCTCGCTTGTAGGAGTTCGTCATGAGCATCGCCATCGATACTGCCGCCACGATGACGCAGCCCGCACGCACGGGCAGCCCAAAGAGCATTTGAAGGGCAATCGCGCCGCCCAGGACTTCGGCCATGGCGGTGGCGATGGTCGCGAGATAGGCGCTGCCGAGCACCGCGCGTCCCACGATGCGGGGGAGAAAGCGGGTCGTGGCCTCGGCAAGGCAGGCGCCCGTGGCGATGCCCAAGTGCGCCGCGTTGTGCTGCAGCACGATGAGCATAATCGTGGACAGCGTGACGATCCACAGCAGCGCGTAGCCAAACTGCGAGCCCGCGGCCATATTGGAGGCCCAGTTGCCCGGGTCGATAAAGCCGACGGTCACGAGCAGCCCGGGGCCGATATGCCGCGCAATGTCTAGGCCTCCGTGACCACCGGTGCGTCGGGAGCCAAAGTGTTGTTTGAGATGGTTGAGCATGGTGCGCTCCTGCGTATGGGCGGCGTGACGTCGCATCTGGGTCGTGCGGCGCCACGCGTCGGATTTGGGTTGGGGCTACTTGTGCGCTTTGCCCTGATTGGCCACGGCGTCGATCTTGGCGGCGATGGTCGCCGGGTCGCCGATGTAGCGCTTGTCGAGGACATTGAAATCGGTATCGAAGGTGTAGACGAGCGGCACGCCGGTGGGGATGTTGACCTTGAGGATCTCCTCGGGCGTGAGGTGCTCGAGCTTCATGACGAGTGAGCGCAGGGAGTTGCCGTGTGCGGCGATGAGTACGCGCTTGCCGGCGAGCATCTGGGGGCGAATCTCGTCTTCGAAATAGGGCCAGGCGCGGGCGATCGTGTCCTTGAGGCATTCGGTATAGGGCAGCTGATCGGGCGCGACATCACGGTATTGCTCCTGGGTGTGGGGATCGCGCGCGTCGTTCGGCTCGAGTGCCGGCGGGCAGATATCGAAGGAGCGGCGCCAGATGAGCACCTGCTCGTCGCCGTGCTCCGCCGCGGCATCGGCCTTGTTGAGACCCTGCAACGCTCCGTAGTGGCGCTCGTTGAGCTTCCAGGATTTGATGACGGGCAGCCACTCGCGATCCATTTGGCCGAGCACGATGTTGAGGGTGTGGATCGCGCGCTTGAGGCGCGAAGTGTAGCAGACGTCAAAGTCGAAACCGGCTTCTTTGAGGGCTCGACCGCCTGCTGCGGCTTCTTCGCGGCCCGTGTCGGTGAGCTCAACATCGGTCCAGCCGGTGAACAGGTTGAGCTTGTTCCACTCGGACTCTCCGTGACGGATGAGGACGAGTTGCATCGTCTGCTGGTCTGCTTGGTGCGCCATAGGGGCCTCCTTGATCTGGCACGGTGTGCGTGCCGTTTGCTTGACGCCGCAAAGGATACCCGTTTTAAGCTTAAAAGTTAACCAAGACTAACAAAATTGTTGTATTTGAATGGGATGGTGAAAGGGGGCTGCCGAAATGTCTCGATCTGTAACAGTTTGCCGCCAAAACCGACCCTTCGTGTTACAGATCGAGACAAACCAAAACCGTCCCGCAGAAAATCTCAATCTGTAACATCTAGGCGCCAAAATCGGTTCCTCCTGTTACAGATTGAGATGTTTGAAGCGGTGAGCTTACAAGCCGAACTTGGGCGCCTTGTTGCCGCCTTGAGATCTGCGGTGTCGAGTCGCATCATGCAAAAGTCTGCGTGGCCCTCGTTTCCAGAATAATTCAAAGGGTTTGGATGCATATGTGCCGGCTGTCCCTGCACTAAAACGTGTACGTCAGCCTCCAAAGATGTCAAATTTCGACATGTTTGGAGGCTGACGTACATGTTTGATAGCAAGGCGTTGATGGTCGGCGTGCGTTACGCGATTGTTTCGAAACGGGTGGGAAACACAACGGGCCGGCGATGCTCATAGTATGCCTATTCAACTGACTGTCTAATATCTAGGGGAGGATTGCGATGCAGGCAGATTCCGCTCAGCAGCAGGGCCTTTATCGCCCCGAATTCGACCACGATGCATGTGGCATCGGCGCGCTTGCCGATATCAACGGTGAGCGCCATCACCAGATTCTGGACGATGCACTGTCCATTCTGGTCAACTTGGAGCACCGCGGCGGTACGGGACTCGAGAAGAACACCGGCGACGGTGCCGGTATCCTGTTCCAGGTTCCGCATCACTTTTTCCGCAAAGAGGCTCAAAAGTGCGGCCAGATTCTGCCGGCAGAGGGCGACTATGGCGTGGCCATGCTGTTCTTCCCGCAGGACGACAAGGGCGTAGAGGATGCCCGTCGCGTGTTTGAGGAGGGCTGCGCCGAGGCCGGCGTGCCGCTGCTCTTTTGGCGCGAGGTGCCCGTCGACCCGCACGACTTGGGCGAGACGGCACGCGCCTGCATGCCCACCATTCTGCAAGCCTTTCTGGGCCGCCCCGACGACACGCCCGCCGGCGATGCCTTCGAGCGTCGCCTGTACGTGTGCCGTCGCACTATCGAGAAGAAGGCCGATGCCGAGTTTGCCCTGCGCGACAAGATCTTCTACGTCTGCTCCATGAGCTCGCGCACTATCGTGTACAAGGGCATGCTCGTCGCCACGCAGATGCGCCGCTTCTTCATCGACCTCAACGACGCCGCCGTCAAGACGGCCGTGGCGCTCGTCCACTCGCGCTACTCCACCAACACCACGCCCAGCTGGGAGCGCGCGCACCCCAACCGCTTTATTATCCATAACGGCGAGATCAACACCCTCAAGGGCAACGTCAACTGGATTCGCGCCCGCGAGCCCAACCTGTACAGCCCCGTGCTGCAGCACGATCTTGAGCGCGTGATGCCTATCATCAACCGCGAGGGATCCGACTCGGCGATTCTGGACAACGTGCTCGAGTTCCTGGTCATGAACGGTCGCCCGCTCACGCGTGCCGCGTCCATGTTGCTGCCCGAGCCGTGGGACCACAATGACAGCCTGAGTGAGGAGCGCCGCGCCTACGACGCCTACCAGTCCATGCTCATGGAGCCGTGGGACGGCCCGGCGGCCATCGCCTTTACCGACGGCCGTACCCTGGGCGCCGCCCTCGATCGCAACGGCCTGCGCCCCGCTCGTTACTACGTGACGCGCGACGGTCGCTTTATGCTGGCAAGCGAGGTGGGCACCATCGAGGTGAGCCCCGAGAACATCGTGACGAGCGGCTGTCTGGGGCCGGGCCAGATGCTCGAGGTCGACTTTGCCCGCGGGCGCGTCATCTACAATGACGAGCTGCGCGCCCGTTACGCCAAGGAAAAGCCCTACCGCGACTGGATTGCCGAGGAGACGCTGACCGTCGACGCGCTCGATGAGCCCGCCGCGCCCGCGTCCGCCGAGGACGCCGAGGTGCCCGCCGCCGTGCGTATGGCCAAGCTCGGCTACCACTGGGATGACGTCGACGAGGTCGTGCGTCCCATGGCCCAGCAGGGCAAGGCCCCGCTCGCCTCGATGGGCATCGACGCACCGCTGGCCTGCCTGTCCAAGAAGACGCGTTCGTTCTTTGACTACTTCTATCAGCTGTTCGCTCAGGTCACGAATCCTCCGATCGATGCCCTGCGCGAGCACATGGTGACTTCGACCACGCTCTACCTGGGCAACCACGGCAACCTGCTCGAGGATTCCCGCACGGCCTGTCAGCTGGTGCGCTTGGAGCGCCCATTGCTCAACGATGAAGAGTTCGAGCATATCTGTGCCATCGACTGTGTTGGCTTTAAGACCCGTCGCTTCCGTGCCGTCTACCGCCGCGATGCCGGCGAGGGCGCGCTGCAGGCTGCGCTCAAGCAGCTTGCAGAGGACGTTGAGGCTGCGGTCCGCGATGGCGTGAACATCGTGGTGTTGAGCGATCGTGCCGCTGCGGGCGAGGTGCCCGTGCCGTCGCTGCTCGCTGTGGGCTGCGTGCATAACCACCTGATCCGCGCCGGCGTGCGTACCTTTGCCGACATCGTGGTGGAGTGCGGCGACGCCGTGTCCCCGCACGACTTTGCGGCGCTGGTGGGCTACTCCGCAAGCGGCATCTATCCGTACAATGCGCATGCGTGCATCCGCGACTTGGCAGCACGCGGCGACCTGGACGTGACGGCCGAGCAGGGCATCGACAACTACAACAAGGCCGCGACGGCGGGTATCGTCTCCATCATGTCCAAGATGGGTATCTCCACGGTGCAGAGCTATCACTCCGCGCAGATTTTCGAGGCCGTCGGCTTTACTCCGGAGTTCGTCAACGCGTACTTCGCCGGCACGGTGAGCCGTGTGGGCGGTATGGGTGTCGAGGACGTTGAGTGCGAGCAAAACGAGCGCTATGACGCTGCGCTCGCCATCCTTAAAAGCCCGGCTCCCGATCAGCTGCCCACGCTGGGCCTGACCAAGTGGCGCCCGCTCGGCGGCGAGGAACACCTCATCGACCCCCAGGCCGTCTACCTGCTGCAGACCGCCTGCCGTGAGGACAGCTACGACACCTTTAAGGAGTACAGCGCCCGCCTGCACCGCACCGGCCGTGCCGTGCGTCTGCGCGACTTGCTCGACTTTGATGCCAGCGGCCGCACGCCGGTTTCGCTCGACGAGGTCGAGCCCACGCTCAACATCGTCCGCCGCTTTAACACCGGCGCCATGTCGTACGGCTCCATCAGCAAGGAAGCACACGAGTGCATGGCCATCGCCATGAACCGCCTGCACGGCCGTTCCAACTCCGGCGAGGGCGGTGAGGATCCGCGTCGCGAGACCCCGCTGGCTAACGGTGATTCCAAGAACTCCGCGATCAAGCAGGTGGCAAGTGCGCGCTTTGGCGTGACGAGCCGCTACCTGTGCAGCGCCTTCGAGATTCAGATCAAGATGGCCCAGGGCGCCAAGCCCGGCAAGGGTGGCCACCTGCCCGGCAAGAAGGTCTACCCCTGGATTGCCGAGGTCCGTCAGTCCACGCCCGGCATCGGCCTGATCTCGCCTCCGCCGCATCACGACATCTACTCCATCGAAGACCTAGCCGAGCTCATCTTTGACCTTAAGAACGCCAACCCTGGCGCACGCGTGTCGGTCAAGCTGGTCAGTGAGGCGGGCGTCGGCACCATCGCCACCGGTGTGGCCAAGGGTGCTGCCGACAAGATCTTGATCAGCGGCCACAACGGCGGCTCGGGTGCCGCTGCGCGCGACTCTATCTGGCACGCCGGTCTGCCGCTGGAGCTCGGTCTTGCCGAGGCTCAACAGACGCTGCTGCAAAACGGCCTGCGCTCGCGCGTGGTGCTTGAGGCCGACGGCAAGCTCATGGACGGTACCGATGTCGCCGTTGCCTGCCTGTTGGGCGCCGAGGAGTTTGGCTTTGCGACCATGCCGCTCATCTCGATGGGCTGCCTCATGCAGCGCGACTGCCAGCAGGATACCTGCCCCGCCGGCATCGCCACGCAAAACTGTCGCCTGCGTCGCGGCTTCCGCGGCAAGCCCGAGCACGTCGAGCACTTTATGCTCTTTGTTGCCGAGCAACTGCGCGAGGTCATGGCGAGCCTAGGCTTCCGCACCGTCGACGAGATGGTCGGCCATCCCGAGTGCTTGCGCCAGATCGAGGTCCCGGGCAACCGCAAGGCCAACCTGCTCGATCTGTCGCCCGTGTTGGCAAGCGTGACCTGCGAGTTCGGTGCCCATATTCCGGGTGCCGACGGCCGTCACTTCCTGCCCCAGATGGCCGCGGACAGCGAGCTCGACAAGACGCTCGACTCCACGCTGTTCGTGCCCTACACGGCCGACGCCCGCGCGCACCTGCGCCCGATTCGCTTCCGCGCCGATATCGCCAACGTCAACCGTTGCGTGGGCACCATCCTGGGTAACGCGGTGACCAAGGCACATCCCGAGGGCCTGCCCGCCGGCTCCATCACCATCGATTGCGATGGATCGGCCGGTCAGAGCTTTGGCGCCTTCCTGCCGCGCGGCATTACGCTCAACGTGTGCGGCGACGCCAACGACTACTTTGGCAAGGGCCTTTCGGGCGGCGAGGTGTCGGTGCGCCCCAACCCGCATGCGACCTATAAGTTCGACGAAAACATCATCGTGGGCAACGTTGCGTTCTTTGGCGCCACGAGCGGCCGTGGCTTCATCAACGGCCTGGCCGGCCAGCGCTTTGGCGTACGCAACTCCGGTGCCACCGTGGTGGTCGAGGGTTGCGGCAACCACGGTTGCGAGTACATGACGGGTGGCCTGGCGCTCATCCTGGGCGAGGTCGGGCAGAACTTCGCTGCCGGCATGACGGGTGGCGTGGCTTATGTCTTTGACCAGTACGGCACGCTCGATGCCCGCGTGAACCACGAGAGCGTTGAGCTCAAGGCCCCGACTGCCGGCGAGCTGGCGCAGATTCGCGAGCTCATCCAGGAGCACGTGGACGCGACGCAGAGCCCGCGCGGCATCAAGCTGCTCTACAGCTTTGAGACGATGAGCAAGCACTTTGTGAAGGTCGTTCCGACCGAGTACGAGCGTGTGCTGGCGATTGTCGCCGCGAGCGAGGCTGCCGGCAAGACACATGCGCAGGCAGAGGAACTGGCGTTTGACATCGTGACCGGTCGCGCGAGCGCCGCGGATGTCGCTCGCTTCGATGCTGCGGGCGGTGCTGCGGGCGCTGCGTCCGTGGCTGCCAGCCCTGTTGCTTCGACCAAGAAGGAGGCGTAAGTGCCATGGGTAAGCCCGGTGCTTTTCTTGATATCGATCGCGTGACCCACGAGCTGCGTCCCGTGGAGGAGCGCAGTCATGATTTTGATCCCCTGTATGTGGAGCTCGATGACGACGCACGTCGCGCCCAGGCGAGCCGCTGCATGATGTGCGGCGTGGCGTTTTGCCAGATGGGCGCGAGCTTTGGCAAGGCACGTCCGAGCGGCTGCCCGCTGCACAACTTGATTCCCGAGTGGAACGAGCTGGTGTACCGCGGCCGCTGGGATGAGGCTGCCGAGCGCCTGTCGCTCACCTCGCCCATGCCTGAGTTCACGAGCCGCGTGTGCCCGGCACTGTGCGAGGCCGCGTGCAACCTGGGCTCGGTCGACGGCCAACCCACGACGATTCACGATAACGAGCGTGCGATCAGCGACTGTGAGTGGGCCAACGGCGGCCCACGTCGCTTTGAGCCGGCGGGGGAGGGCGCACCCACGGTTGCCGTGGTGGGCTCCGGTCCTGCTGGTCTGGTGGCTGCATGGGAGCTTGCACGTCGCGGTGCCCGCGTGACGGTGTTTGAGCGTGACGACCGCTCGGGCGGCCTGCTCATGTACGGCATTCCCAACATGAAGCTCGAGAAGTCTGTGGTCGAGCGCCGTGTAGCGCTCATGCGTGAGCTGGGCATTGTGTTTGAGCTTGGTGCCGACGTGAGCGATCCCAAGGTTACCGCCAGGCTCGACGACTTTGACGCCGTCGTGGTGGCTGCCGGCGCTCGTGCTCCGCGTGGGCTTTCGGCTACGAATGTGGATGCGCCCGGCGTGGTGTACGCTGTGGACTACCTGACGGCTTCGACCGTCTCGGTGCTCGATGGCGGTGAGCCTGCTATTGACGCACGCGGCCTGGACGTCGTGGTCATTGGCGGTGGCGATACCGGCAACGACTGCGTGGGTACCGCGGTGCGTCAGGGCGCGCGCAGCGTGCGCCAGTTTGAGTTCTTGCCGGCTGCGCCCGATAAGCGCGCGGCAGGCAACCCCTGGCCGCAGTGGCCCAACGTTAAGAAGACCGATTACGGCCAGCAGGAGGCTATCGCTGCGATGGGTGGCGAGATGCGTGCCTGGGCCGTGGATACACTCGAGGTGCTGCTGGACAAGAAGGGTGCGGCTGCGGGTCTGCGCGTGGTCGATCTGGACTGGTCGGCGGGAAAGCCCGAGCGCATCGCGGGCTCCGAGCACGAGGTGCCGGCGCAGCTGGTGCTCATCGCTTGCGGCTTTACGGGTCCGGAACACAGCGTGTTCGAAGCTGTCGGCGTGCCCGTTGCCACGGCGGGCCGCCCGCTGCCCGTGATGGCTTCCGAGGGCTCGCACCTTGCGGCCCGCGTGGATGGCGTTGCTGCGGATGCCGCGCCGGTGTATGTGGCGGGTGATGCCCGCAACGGCAGCTCGCTCGTGGTGAGTGCCATGGCCGATGCCCTGGCCTGCGCAGCCGAAGTCGCCGAGGCACTGGAACTGTAAAGTAGTCACGGAGATATTCAACAATCGAATCGGCAAGGGCTGTCCCTAACTGCCGGCACAAAAGGAACGTCCCTAAGTGCCGACAGTTAGGGACGTTCCTTTTGTGCCGGCATTCGGGGACACTCCTTGCGGATTTGCGAGCAGTTTGCGCGTTTGTCGACGTAAGGATGTTCATTTGTCGACTTCTTGGGCTGTGGTCACCTGTTGTTTCTGTGGTGGCTGCAGGCATCTGGCTCAAAAGGGCGGGTTGGCCGTCTATGTTTGCCTGCGGTTTTGTTGCGGTGCGCATTTTCGGTCAAGCTTTTCGTCAAGTGTTTGGTCAGCATCTGGTTTGCAGTCGGAGGCCTATTTTGCCCGCGCTGGTCGTGGCTGTCCACCCTCCTCGTAAGCTCAAATTGAGGTCCATCAGTTTGAGGAGGATGCCATGACTGACCACGCTTTTGACCGAGCAGAGCTGGCTGAAGCCGTCGGCAACGATATTGCCGACATGGCTCACTTTTGGATGCTGCGGAAGTTTCAATTCCTGGAGCCGGCACGCGAACAGTTCGAGATTATCGTCGACCCGTGGCTCAGCTATTGCGAGGAACCTTCTCAAAACGAAATCATGGCCTACAACATGGCGTTTACCGATTGGCTGCTCTTCGAGCGCCCCTATCGCCATGGCAAAACGCTGCTCGAGCTATATGTTGACGAGCCGCCGGCATCGCTTTCGCCTGCCTCGCTCAAGCGGCTCGAGCGGGTACGCGACACGCAGTATTTCTCGCGCTTTGGCATTTTGGACAAGAATCCTGCGTCCGGCATGGTCGTGCTGAAGGACACGCGCACCGATCATCGCTTTGATGTCTACGACCCGCATATCGTGCAGAAGGAGCATTGGAACGACGGCGCGATTGCGGTGCGCCTCGCCTGCGTCGACGATGTCTGGCTTACGGCGGGACAGCTCTACCTGTATGACATCGCGCGCCTGAACGACACGGCGGTCGACGGACCGGGTGCGGTGCATCCCGAGGATCTGCAGGACGGCTTTGACACCTCGTGCATCAGCTTCTTCTTGCGTCTGGTCCGCGACATCATGGGCGCCCAGGGGCGGTACGTAAAGTCCCTCAACATCTACGAACAGGAGTGGGAGTAGGGGATGGGTAGTTGTCGCCTGCCCTGCCTTTTGCCTTTTTGTCTCAATCTGTAACATCTACAGGCCAAAAATCGGTTTTCCTGTTACAGGTCGAGACAAAGAGGTGCAATGCTGCACGAATGTCTCGATCTGTAACGTTTGGCGGCCGCTTGTGCCCGTAACTGTTACAGGTCGAGACGTTTGTCGGCGGAGGCAACGGTGACGATGGTCCATTTGTCCGATGTGGTGGTGATGGAAGTGCCTAATACCGTTCTCAAACACAAACATACGACTCGTAACACGTTGGCGCGGAATAGGATGCTTGCCAGGCTCACGGAGGCGGCTGAACAAGGCGTGCTGCTTGTGACACACGACAATGCCGAGCTCATGTGGCTACGGCGTCATGTGGGAACCGATGATATTGCGGAGCCCGAGCCGTATTTGTTCTGTTTTCAACATGATTGGGATGCGCTGACGCCGACGGAGCGAGCGCTGCGGGCCATCAAAGGGCTTGCGGAGTTTCATCCCGATTGGGCGTTTTGGGGCTATGACGCGGCGCTTTTGTGGGGTCTGGAGGTGCCGAATGATCTGCTTGGGCCACGATACCTTGTTAAGACAGGTTGCTCGGTGCCACTGAGTGCAGGATGTCGGCTGTTGCGTCCGCAGGCGGCGGGCGCACTTGAACAAGTCGACGGCGTGCAGGTGACGTCGTTTTGGCGCACGGTGGAGGATTGTCTACTGCGTGCGCCGTTCTCCTACGGGTTGGCGATTGCCGATTCTGCACTGCGGGCGAAAGGCGTATCACGTGGGGATTTGTGCGAGCGCCTCCGCGCCGATTGCGAGGGCAGGCGAGGGTATCGCAGGGCACAGGTGATTGCGTCGTATGCGGACGGGCTGTCTGAAAACGGCGGCGAGTCTCGGTTCCGAGCATTCTTTATTGCGTACGGCTTTCCGGTTCCGGAGCTGCAGGTGGAGTTTCGCGACCCGCTCGATTCGAGCCAGGTGTTTCGCGTCGACTATTTTTGGCGGCTCGAGGACGGGACGTGTGTCATCGGCGAGCTCGACGGAAAGGGGAAGTACACCTTGCAGAGCGGCGAGGGTCGGGAGTCGGTTGACCCATTCGTGGCAGAGCGTCAGCGGGAATCTCATCTGACAATGCTCGGGCATAAGGTGCTTCGGTTTACGTTTAATGAACTCAAAGGCCCGGGGAAGCTAGTCGAGAAAATGAGGCTGGCGGGTATTCCTCGGCAGGTTGAATTGGCTGAGGAGTGGAGATGCCAGTGGTATGGGCGCTGAGAGGTTTTGTCTCGATCTGTAACGTTTAGAGGTTGTTTGAGCTCGTAATTGTTACAGATCGAGACAAGCCGGTGAAACGTCGACCGAATGTCTCGATCTGTAACATCAGGGGGCCCAATAACCCTGTACCTGTTATAGATCGAGAGATTTCCCTAGTGCCGCTGGGATGGGACTGCAACGTATTCCGTCCCCCACATCCTCTCTTCCTTCCGTTAACCGATGCGTCTGCAGCAATCCAGCGGGACTAGGTGATAATGGACAAATGTTCAAGTTAATCGTGAGGGAGGAGCTCGATATGGCATCTGCCGATCGTTCCACGTTGTTTATCAATGCGACCATTCTGGATGGTTCGGAGCATATGGAGCCGCAACCCGATATGGCCGTGACTGTTGAGCGCGGCGTCATCACCTGGATGGGGCCGAGTGCTGTGGCGCAGGCGCCTGCAGGTGCCGAGGTTATCGACCTGGGTGGTGCGTATCTCATGCCCGGTCTCATCAATATGCACGTGCACCTGTGCGGTTCGGGCAAGCCTGTCTCGGCCGGCGATGCGGGAGCGCTGATGAAGAAACTCGATAATCCCGTGGGCCGTGCCATCGTCCGCCGCATCCTCAAGGGCAGTGCCCAGCAGCAGCTGGCAAGCGGCGTGACCACGGTGCGCGGCGCGGGCGACCCGCTGTTTGCCGACATTGCCGTGCGCGACGCTATCGACGCCGGCAAGTATCAGGGTCCGCGCCTGGTAGCGCCGGGAACGGGCGTCACGGTGCCGGGCGGCCATGGCGCGGGCTTGTTCGCCCAGGTGGCCAACAGCCCCGTCGAGGCAGCCGAGCAGGTGCGAGACCTGTATGCGCGCGGCGCCGACGTCATTAAGCTGTTCGTAACGGGCGGTGTGTTCGATGCGACCGAGGTGGGCGAGCCGGGCGTGCTGCGTATGCCGGTGGAGGTTGCCGCGGCGGCGTGCAAGGCGGCGCACGAGGTGGGTCTGCCGGTTATGGCTCATGTCGAGAGCACCGAGGGCGTGAAGGCCGCGCTTGAGGCCGGGGTCGACACGATCGAGCACGGTGCCCCGATGACGCCCGAGATCCTGGAGCTGTATCGCGGCGCCGCGGGCACACAGCTCGAGGGACGCGCGCCGAGCGTGACCTGCACGATCAGCCCGGCGCTGCCGTTTGTGTTGCTCGATCCGGAGAAGACCCATTCGACTGACACGCAAAAGAAGAACGGCGACATCGTGTGCTCGGGCATTATCGAGAGTGCTCGTGCGGCGCTGGAAGCTGGCGTTAAGGTGGGCCTTGGCACAGATTCGAGCTGCCCGTTCGTGACGCAGTACGACATGTGGCGTGAGGTGGCCTATTTTGCCAAGTATGTCGGCGTGAGCAACGCCTTCGCGCTGCATACGGCTACGCAGGTCAATGCCGAGCTCCTGGGGCTGGGCGGCGAGACCGGTACGATCGAGTGCGGCAAGGCCGCCGATATCCTGGTGACGCGCAAGAATCCGCTCGATGACCTGTGCGCTCTGCGTGAGCCGACGCATGTGATGTGTCGCGGTGATCTGGTACGCAAGCTCAAGGTGAAACGTATTCCCGAGGTGGACGCCGAGCTCGACACGATTATGGCCATGCCTGCAGAAGCGCTTGCCGAGGAGCTGGCCCGCGACGGCGTGGCGTAGGTGTGACAAAGGTGCAGCTCCGTTGCCGCATACAAAAAGCCGAGGTCTCAACACGAGGCCTCGGCTTTTTTATCGAACAAATACTTAAGATTTGGGACAAACAAACCTGATTAATTTGTCCCGCGTGCGGGCGCTAGGAGCGGGTTTCCATCTTGGCGTGGCACTTGGGGCAGGTGACGCGGATCTTGCCTTTGCCCTTGGGGACGGAGAGCATCTGGCCGCAGTTGGGGCACTTGAGGTATGCCGTGGTCTTGCGGCCCTTCCACATCTTCTTGGCCGTGCGTTTGGCACGCTCAAAGTCTTCCTTGCTCGTTCCAGCCGCGCGCGAGGTGCCGGCCGCTGCAGTTCCACCGCCCAAGCTGGCGACGAACTTGCCCAAGCCGGGGACGTTCGCGGTCGCGGCGACAAAGGCCTCGTTCTCCTTGCGACGTGCGTCGATGTTTTTGGACAGGCCGCGCAGCACGCCAATCACGATGACGGCGATGGCGATCCAGCTGAGCCACTGGATGCGGGCGATCGATCCGATCATCGCGATGATGATGCCAGCAAAACCCATTACGATGGTGAGCTCGTCAGCGCCATTGCGACCCTTCATAAAGTCATTCATGCAAATTGCCTTTCGTTCGATATGCTGCACGCCTTTATACCCGATTTAGAGCAAGGGGGACAGGTTAATCTGCACCAAGGTGGTGCAAACGTACCTGTCCCCGATACACCAAGATGGTGCAAAGCAGTCTGCCCCCAATGCCCCCAATTACTTGGAGAGCTTGTCGACGACGCGTTCGATCTCGGCGAGCTTGGCGGCTTTGAGGTCTTCGTCGCCCGATTCGATTGCCGAAGTCACGCAGCCCTCGATATGCGCCTTGAGCACGTCGGCGTTAATGCGCGCGAGGAGCGCCTGTGTGGCCATGAGCTGCGTGGAGATATCGACGCAATAACGGTCCTCCTCGACCATCCGCAAGATGCCGTCGATCTGGCCGCGTGCCGTCTTGAGCATGCGGGTCACCGATTTATGGTCTGCCATCATGGCGGGTCCTCGTTTCTGGTCGGGGGGGGTACGTGCGGGTTGTTACGCGGCGGTCACGGACAGGGCGTGGAACTTCTCGCCGGCGCCCTCGACGGCGGCGGCGAGCTGCTCGGCGGTCACGGTGTCGGCACACTCCACCTGTACGGTCTGGGTCTCGTGATCGGCGTCGGCGTCGGTCACGCCGGCCACGTTGAGCAACGCCGTCTCGACGGTGGCGTCGCAGTGGCCGCACATAAGGCCGGAAGTCTTAATTGTGAAACGCATGGATATTCCTCTCTGTTGTGTCGGCTTTCCCAGGCACCCGACCTTGACCTTCAAGCCGTCGCTCGCGTACCAAAGTACGCGTCGCTCCTCTTTCAGGTCAATCTCTGGCACCTGGAAAACCCGTTCTAAATGGACGTAATAGTGAGCCTATTTTGCCACTTTAGGCTTAAAGGTTCGCAGGCGCAGTGCATTGCTTACGACGCAGACGCTCGACAGGCTCATCGCCGCGGCGCCAAACATCGGTGAGAGTTGCCAACCGGTGAGGGGGAAGAACACGCCCGCGGCGAGCGGAATACCGATGCCGTTGTAGAACAGCGCCCAGAATAGGTCCTGCTTGATGTTGCGAATCGTGGCGCGCGACAGCTCAATGGCGCGGGCGACGTCCATGAGGTCGCTGCGCATGAGCACCACATCTGCCCCTTCTTTGGCGATGTCGGCGCCGGTGCCGATGGCAAGGCCCACGTCGGCGCGCGCCAGGGCGGGGGAGTCGTTGATGCCGTCGCCCACCATGGCGACCTTGCCGCCCGCATCCTGCAGCTCGCGGACGTGGCGCTCCTTGTCGGCGGGGAGGACGTCGGCGATGACCTGCTTGCTGTTCAGTCCCACGCGGCGGGCGATTGCTTCGGCCGTCACACGGTTATCGCCGGTGAGCATGCGCACGTCGACGCCGAGCGAACGCAGCGCGGCGATGGCCTCGGCGCTCGTCTCTTTGACCTCGTCAGCCACGGCGATGGTACCGACAAGCTCGCTGTTCTTGGCAAAGAACAGCGGTGTCTTGCCTTCGGCGGCGAGCTGTTCGGCAAGGCCCGCGGGCACGGTAACGCCCAGCTCGTCCATCAGACGCACGTTGCCGGCTGCGATGACATTTTGTCCCTCGCGCGCCGTAACGCCACGACCGGGCACGGCGGCAAAGTCCTCGACCATGCGCGCGACAATTCCGCGCGCCTCGCACTCGGCCATAATCGCCTCGGCCAGCGGGTGCTCGCTTGAGCGCTCCAACGCGGCGGCCAGCTTGAGCAGCGCCTTTTCGCTCATGGCGCGCGAGCCGTCAGCACGCGTGGCTACCACGATATCGGTCACGGCAGGCTTGCCGCGGGTGACCGTGCCCGTCTTATCGAGCACCACCGTGCCCACGCTGCGCAGATTCTCCAGCGCTTCGGCGCTCTTAAACAGAATGCCCATCTCGGCGCCCTTGCCGGTGCCCACCATAATGGCGACGGGCGTGGCTAGGCCGAGTGCACACGGACAGCTGATCACCAGCACAGCGACGGCGGAGGTGAGCGCTTCGTTGACGCTTCCGGTCAGTGTCATCCACGCCAAGAAGGTCACGGCCGAGATCACGAACACCACGGGCACGAACACGCCGGCGACCTTGTCGGCCATGCGGGCGATGGGCGCCTTGGTGGCGTTGGCGTCCTCGACAAGCTTGATGATCTTGGCGAGCGATGTCTCGGCACCCACACGCGTGGCGCGGAAGGTAAACGAGCCGGTGCGGTTGACGGTGGCGGCGTTGACGGTGTCACCGGCGGTCTTTTCCACGGGGATGGACTCGCCGGTCAGCGCGCTCTCGTCCACGGCCGAGCTGCCCTCGAGCACCACGCCATCGACGGGGATGGACTCGCCGGGGCGTACGCGCAGGATCTGGCCGGGAAGGATGCTGTCGACGTCGACGGTGGTCTCGCTGCCGTCCTCTGCCACGACGGTCGCGGTCTTGGGCGCCAGGTCGATCAGCGCCTCGATAGCGCCGCCGGTTTTGGACTTGCTGCGCGTCTCGAGGTATTTGCCCACGGTGACGAGCGACAGGATCGTGCCTGCGCTCTCAAAATACAGATTGTCCATGCCCGTCATCATGGCCTCGTGGACCTGACCCGCGGCTAACTGGTCGGCCATGATGAACATGGCGTAGAGCGACCAGGCGATGGAGGCGGTGGCGCCCACGGCGATGAGGGCGTCCATGGTGGGCGCGCCGTGCGCGAGCGATTTAAACCCGTTGATAAAGTACGCGTCGTTGACATAGACGATGGGGATGAGCAGGACGAGCTCGGTGAGGGCGAGCGTCATGCTGTGGGTATGGTCGGTGAAGACGCCGGGCAGCGGCCAGCCAAGCATGTGCCCCATGCCTATGTAGAACAGCGGGATGAGGAATACGATTGAGACGATGAGACGAGTGCGCATGGCAGAGGCGGCGGCCTCCAGTTTTTTGGTGGGCGACTCCATATGGGCGGCGCCGGACCTGGCTTGCGTGCTGCCGTTTGAGCCGGCGGCACCGGTGCTCACATCGACGGGCGAGGCCGAGTAGCCCGCGCGGTCGACGGCGGTGCAGATATCGTCGGGGGAGACCTGCGCGGGGTCGTAGTCCACCAGCATAGAGCCGGCGAGCAGATTGACCGCGACGCTCTCGACGCCGTCGAGCTTGCTCACGGCACGGTCCACGTGCGCCTGACAGGCGGCGCATGTCATGCCACCCACATCGAATTTATCTTGAGCCATGGCTTCTCCTTTCTGTGGCTCGGTATTGGAATTGTTAACCTGCCGATACTATACACCCATACCCCCTGGGGGTGTCCAGTAATAGTTGGAATGTATGACTTTTCATTACAGATGAGGGTGGCTGCTCAATCGGTGGCCGTCTCTGCCAAACATCTCAATCTGTAACGTCTGGACCGGTTTTTGAACCATAGCTGTTACAGATTTAGACAAACATTTCAACCGAAAACTAACGTCTCGATCTGTAACAACTAGACCCCGTTTTACCGAGTATTTGTTACAGATCAAGACAAACAGTTGACAGGAAACTCAATGTCTTAATCTGTAACATCTAGACTGGTTTTTTGGGTTCTAACTGTTACAGATCGAGACAGACTGTCCGCGGTCAACTCAAATGTCTTGATCTGTAACATCTAGAGAGGTTTTTAACCCCTTACTGTTACAGATTGAGATGTTGTCTCGCGGGGCGGGGGTTTGTCTCGATCTGTAACATCTAGACCTGTATCTGCCGAGCTAGTGTTACAGATCGAGACAATTGCCGGGGAGGGGTTCCGTCACGGCAAGACGCCCGCCGCCTAGATGCAGAACCCGGGGATCACACAGGTTAGCTTGTTTGGCTTTTCCGCAGGCGTTGCGTACGTAAAGACGTCGCCGTCGTGCCCCACGCGATTCAAATAGAGTGTGCCTCCACTCTCCGATGTGTCAGGGCTCACCGTGCGCTCCCACCAACAGGTGTCCTTGCCCTTCCACTGGCGGACCATCGTCTCGTTCGTGGAATACGGGCTCACCTTGAGCTCGCGGAAGAGCTGATACTCCTCGCCCTCGCCGTTGTAGATGTCTGCCAGGTAGTGATAGTCCTCGGCAAACGAATCGGGCGGTTGCGTACCGCACAGCTCGACCATGGCGGGCAGCCAAAGGGTTGCAGGCAACTCGCTCAGACACGATGCACTGTTGGCGGCGCCAACGTTATTCGAGGTCTTCTTGACAGACTTGATGAGCGCGCGCAACTCGTTGGGTAGCAGCTTAAGGCCGTCGCCGTTGAGCCATCCCCGCAGCTCGCAATCTGCCCAGCCGGCGCTCGGCGGTTCAGCCGTAGCGTTGCGCTCAGCAATACCCGCGTCGAACATAAACGTCAGCCCGGCCTTGCCCGTCCCGTCCAGAAGCTCATCGTGGCGGATGCCCACAAGCTGCGCGCCGACCTGCAGTCCGTTGGTGAGCGTGACACGCTTGGTGCACGGATAGGGGATATGCCCATCAGCGTCGAGCAGGTGGTAGCGCTTGGCAATCTCGCGTGCCTCGCTACGGGTCTCGGCGGCCTTAATCTTGAGCGAAATCTCCTGCAGCTGGTCCCAAGTGTAGTCGTCAAGCGAACCGCGGATGCCGTCCAGGTAGTCGGGGATGCCAAAGCCATGGGTTGCCGCGCCAACGACGCCGAGCCCCGCAACGACCGCAACGACGCCGCCGATAATAAAGCGACGGCGGGTCATGGCGTCGTGCCGGGCCTGCTCCAAGATCTCTCGCGCGCGCTCGCCGGCGACGTCGACCTTAAGGTGCGTGCCAGAATCGATATCAATTGCGGCCTCGTCTCTTGCACCCTCGCGGTCCTCAGATTCTGCAGCGGGGAGGTATGTCGAGAGCACCTCGAGCATCTGCTGCTCGGTAGGGCGATCGCCCTGTTCGACCGAGATGCCTTTCATGATGATCTGGACAAGCGCTTTGTCGCCCTCGCAGCGCGGCTCGAGCGGCGCCGGTTTGGTCTTGGTCTTTATGAGGTAGAACGAGCCGGTCGCCGCGGCACCCGTCGACTCGACATCGAACGGTTTGCGACCGCTGTAGAGCTGGTACAGAATGCTCGAAAGCGCATAGACGTCGATCGCGGGCGAGCGGCGAAGGGCCGCGATGCCTTCGATATCCTGCGTGAGCATTTCGGGCGCGGCGTATGCGGGCGTGGCAAAGCGCCAGATGTCGGCGCGCCGGGTGATCGTGTCGTCGCCGAGGGCCATGGTCGCGGAGCCCATGTCGATGAGACAGGGGTCAAAGGAGCAATCGGCAATCTGCTGCTCGAGCGTTCGGCTGGTGGTGCGGAACATGATATTGGCAGGCGACAGGTCGCGATGGATGACCGGATTCACGAGGCCTTGGGTCATCAAGAGCGCGCGAAGTACGGCGTTTCCGACGGCGGCGACCATCTGGGTGGTCAGCCCGCCCGAGGCGTCGTGCGGAAGCAAGGGCAGCGCCTGCTTGAGCGAGGTGCCCTCGACCCACTCCATGAGGATGAGCGGGTCGTTCTCGCACGATCCGTAGCCATAGACGCGCGGAAATCCGCGCAGGTGCGAGACGGTACACAGATGACGGTACTCCTCGAACAGCGCGGCGGTGCTGGCCAGGTGCGCAGCCGCTTGCTCGGCAGAGCGATCGGGCGTCTGGTCGGAAAGGATGGCGTTGTCCTTGAGCAGCTTGACGGCAAAGACCTCGCCGCTCGTGTTGGTCGCGCGCAGCACGTGCCCGATATTGCCGCCGTCACGGTATGCCGTCTGAAGAATAAGCGTCATAAACCGGCGCTTGGCGTCGTCCTCGGCACTGGGGTCGACTGCCACGGCGGTATCGAACGTGTCGAGACGGATGAGTTTGTCGCCATAGGCGCTATCGGTAGTATCCATGGCGTTCCTTTGTCTGGCATGGGTTGCCGCGCGTATACGTGAGCAGTGCGGATATCGGTAAAGTACCATGATAACCGCACTGCCCACGTATACCGCTGAGTATTGTCGTTTACGACGCAGAAGGTAGAAGACAAAAGACGGACGGCGGCCGTCTTTCGATCGCCGTCCGCGCTAGTCCACAATGACAAGGAATGTCGTATAGAGACCCAGATGGAGCCTGTCGCTGTTTTCGATTTCCACCGGGGGATAGATCTTGCCGGGCTCGCGTTGGTCGCGCGGCGGCTCAATCACAATATCGCCGTCGCCTGCACCCGATTCGAGCACTGTGCCGTTGGTCGACCCAAGGCCCTGGGCGTACCAGCGTCCGCCTTCGAGCCAAATGCGGAGATGCTCGCGCGATGCGTCGGCGCCTACATCGGTGATGCTGGGCGAGGTTTTGGGCAAGGACCCAATTACCGTGCCGCGCGGGTCACGCGTAAGGGGGTGGATCTGCATGTCAACGCAGTTGTCGGCATGTGTCCTGAGCAGACCGAGGTTGGGGGCGACGGTGCGCGGCTGCTCCAGGCTGCCAGTAAAGCCACGTCCGACGGTAGTTTCGGTGGTGCCAAAGTGCCCGCCTGTCTTGCTGTCGCAAAAGCGCTCGACGGTAGCCACGCCTTGGATGGGGTCGGCGAGCGCCCCCGTTGCCACAAAGAGCATAAGGTAAAGCGTACTCTTCTCGCGCACGGCATTGCCGTCAAAGTTGTCGATGTGATTGAGGGCATTTGCATATAGGCGGCTGTCCAACTTGTAGCTGGCGAGAGCCGACATCATTTCGTTGGCGGCCGGGCCGCGATAGTGCTCGGCGATTGCCTGATAGGCGGACTCGCCGCCGCCGAGCTTGCTGCAGATTGCCGCGGAAAGATTGAGCGTGGTGACGGCAAAGTCGCTGTAGATGGCGGGCGCGCACTGGTCAGGCTCGCGATGGACGATGTAACGGGTGAGATACGAGCGGTTGGAAGAGCATTTCTCGAGCAGGGTACTGCCGAGATAAGAGTTTCCATTGATGAGCATTCGGGCGATCTCGAGATGTTTAAGACCGCCGAACGAGCGAATATCGTTATAGAGGACCGAGCAAGGCGTCTCTGCTGCCACGGATACCTCCTTTGATTGCTTCCTGGCCAATAAGGCGATAGGAATTAATGGCCCCCGGTGGGCGACGTATTAAATGGCTGCGCAATATGTAGCGTAACCAAAGCAACATTATAGGCCACATGTTCGAAATTGCAGGAAGAGCGAGAGATTTGGTTTGGACTGGACGGAAATCCCCCTCTGTCTTGATCTATAACAATTGGGACCGATTTTGCTCCGTAACTGTTACAGATTGAGACGTTTGTGAACCGTGCCGACCGTTTGTCTCGATCCGTAACATGTAGACCCGGTTTTGCTCCGTAATTGTTACAGATTGAGACAATCGGTCCGGGCCCGCCCCGTCATCTGTGGTTTACGTGGGGGCATGCGAAGCGCGGGTATACTAACCGGCGGCGAATCTGCTCCATCGCTTAGGGCCGCTGCGTCTGGACGGCGCGTGATAGGGCTGCCAAAGCGATCGCCAGCGTGCTGAGCAACGTCCTCTCTGTGCGCACCTGTTTTTGTATGTATTAGCGCACTACCAAGCACGCTCGCGCGGCCGCATGCCGTGCCCATAACGCGTGCAGATAAGGAACAACAACATATGCGTAATTCTGTATCCGACGTCACGGACGCCGAGATTCTGGACGAGGCCCGCGAGGCCATGACCCAGGCTGCCTTCGATGCTGCCGACGAGGCCAGCGCCGCCGAGACCGTTGAGTCCGCGACCGAGAGCCTGCCCGCCTTTGACGAGCTGGGACTTTCGGACGAGATGCTTCGTGCCATCGAGAACCTTGGCTACACGGCGCCCACGCCTGTCCAGGCTGGCTCGATTCCCGTTGTGCTCGAGGGCCGCGACCTGCTTGCCGCCGCTCAGACCGGCACCGGCAAGACGGCTGCCTTTTTGCTGCCGACCATGAACAACCTGGAGC
Organism: Coriobacteriaceae bacterium; assembly: GCA_905209215.1. Taxonomy (GTDB): domain Bacteria; phylum Actinomycetota; class Coriobacteriia; order Coriobacteriales; family Coriobacteriaceae; genus Collinsella. Next base: position 104,880 of record CAJLRY010000005.1, read on the forward strand.
ACATCGCTCCGCCCAAGCCCGTGCGCGAGCGCGGAGGCCGCAACCGCCGTCGCGGCGCCAAGAAGCCCGAGGGCAACGGTCGCGGTCCCTTGATGCTCGTCATCACCCCCACGCGCGAGCTTGCCCAGCAGATCGACGAGGTCGCGAGCAAGATCGCCGACGTTACCGGCCATGTTGCCGTGACCGTCGTGGGCGGCGTGAGCTACAAGCCCCAGACCGCGGCGCTCAAGTACGGCTGCGACATCCTGGTCGCCACGCCGGGCCGTCTGGTCGACCTGATCGAGCAGGGCGCCTGCCACCTGGACGAGGTCAAGGTGCTGGTGCTCGACGAGGCCGATCGCATGCTCGATATGGGCTTTTTACCCGCCGTCCGCCGCATCGTGCGCGAGACGCCGGCCGAGCGCCAGACGCTGCTGTTCTCGGCTACGCTCGACGAGGAGGCCGTGGGCGAGATCACCGACCTGGTGAGCGACCCGGCCCGCGTGGAGATCGCGCCCGCTACATCGACCGCCGACACCGTCGACCAGTTTGTGTTCCCGGTGTCCATCGAGGCCAAGAACAACCTGCTGCCCGAGTTCCTCAAAAAGGAGGGCCCGGAGCGCACTATCGTCTTTATGCGCACCAAGCACCGCGCCGACAGCTGCTGCCGTCGCTTGGAGCGTAAGGGCATCAAGGCCGCCGCGATTCACGGCAACCGCAGCCAGGCGCAGCGCGAGCGCGCGCTTTCGGCCTTCCGCGACGGCACCGTCGACGTACTGGTGGCGACCGACGTGCTCGCCCGCGGCATCGACATCAGCGACGTGCGCTACGTCGTGAACTTTGATGTGCCGGCCGAGCCGACCGACTATATCCACCGCATTGGCCGTACGGGCCGCGCCGGCGAGCTGGGGTGGGCCATCACGTTTGTGACCGAGCAGGATGTCGATGAGTTCTACGAGATCGAGAAGCTCATGGACAAGACGGCCGACATCTACGGGGCCGGCGACCTGCATGTGGGTCCCAACCCGCCCGCGGTTGACCCCGAGCGCGACCCTGCCGCCTTTAAGGTGAAGAAGAAGACCAAGCGCGGCAAGTCCAAGAGCAAGAAGAAGCTTGAGCAGGCGCGTCGCGACGGCAAGCGCAACGGCGACGATTACGGCGATGTTGCCGGTCGTTCCAACCGCGGTCGCGACGAGCGCCGCAGCGACGGCGAGCGTCCGGGCCGTCCCAAGCGCGGCGGCAAGACCCGCGTGCGCGAGGGCGTTCAGGCTCGCGTGGACGAGGCTGTGGAGAGCGTGGCCCGCGAGGTAGCTGCCGAGGAGCGCGGGGGTGCTGCTGCCGTCGAGCAGACCCCACGCGGCAACCGTGCCGAGCGCCGTGCCAAGCAGTTCCAGGGCGAGGCGCATCGCCGTCGCCGCGAGGACGAGGACCGTGGTGGCCGTCGTCGTGTTGAGCGCGAGGACGAGGGCCGCGGTTCGCGCGGCGGCAAGCGCGGCTCGGGTGACCGTCGTCGTTCCGGTCGCAATGACGAGCGCAGTGGCCGTGGCGGCGAAGGCCGTGGTTCGCGTGACGAGCGCGGCGTCCGTGGCGGCGAGCGTCGCGAGGGTGCTCGTGGCAACGGTGGCCGCAGCGGCGCCGGTCGTTCGAATGAGTCGCGCGATCGTCGCGACCCGCGTGCCAGCCGCGATCGTCGCGATGATTGGCGCAACTACGACGACACCCGCGAGGAGCGCCGTGGCGGCTACCGCGGCGGGCGTGGTGACAACCAGGCCGGTTCCCGCGGCGGTCGCGCCGGCGGTCGCGATAACCGTGGCAGCTATGGTAACAATCGTGGCGGCAATCGCGGCGGCAGCTCCCGTCGTCCCGGCGACGGCGGCGGCAAGCGCAGATAACATACGCATCGCACGCTAGCGTGAGACAAACAAAAGGGCCCGAGCAAACAACGCTCGGGCCCTTTTGTTTACCGTGTCCATCGCTAATCCAAACGTGATTTTCTCGGGAATGCATCTGGGGGATGCCGAGGACCTATTTTCTGTCATGCGGCAATGGGTCCCATGGGGTGCGTCGTGCATTTTTTGGAGTATTCAGCAGCTCTAGTTGGTTGCATACGATTCGGTATTGCCAACGGCGGCCTTCGGATATCCCTAGCGAGCGTTCCGAGTCAGATTTCGCCGTTTTCCGGAGCAGGGGCGCGTCATTCTCGCCATGTCGGGACTTAGAATGATACGGCGCCCTACAGTTTTGCCCACCCGCGGCGGTGCTGGCGCGGTCACGTTGCAGAATACTCCGTTTTTTGCACGGGCCAGGATGGGGTACCTCAGGAGAACACGGCGGTATCCCGTAAATATATACAATCTGTACCGTAATTAATACAAAACGAAGAGGCAGACAGCGTAGGGTGGGTGCATTGGGGTGTTTGGTGCACCAAAACGTGGATCCCACGTACCGTATACTCTGGCTGGATGTGAAAACGGCTTGACGCGTCGCCAGGCGTAGGGGGAGGGTGCCTCGATGGACGTATTCGAAATTGTGTTTAGTCCGACGGGTGGAACGCGGAAGGTGTCTGGCCTTGTGGCCGGGGCGCTGGACAAAAATACCGTTACCGTCGATCTGACCGATAGCGGGCTAGATTTCAGCGCCGTCTCGATGACTGAGGACGACGTGGCCGTAATCTCTGTGCCGGCGTATGCCGGTAGAATCCCGGCTGTGGTGGCTGACCGGTTGGGCATAGTGCGCGGCAACGGGGCTCGGACTGTTTTGGTTTGTGTATACGGAAACCGCGCGTTTGAGGACACGCTCGTAGAGTTGGAGGACGTTGCGAAGCGCGCCGGATTTAGGGTGGTCGCAGCGGTTTCTGCTATTGCTGAGCATTCCGTTGCTCGTCAGTTTGCTGCTGGGCGACCGGATGCGCAGGATGCGGCGCAGCTCGCAGAGTTTGCGCAGCAAATTCAGCAGAAGCTGTTGGCTGAGGATGCATCCGAGCCCTCTATTCCCGGCAATCGTCCTTATAAACAAGCTGGAGGTCACCGCATGGCACCCGAGGCAACAGAGGATTGCGTCTCCTGCGGTGCATGCGCCGCGGCGTGCCCCGTTTGCGCTATCGACAAGGGCGACCCCAAGCGAGCAGCTGACGAGGCGTGTATCTCCTGCATGCGCTGCATCGCCGTATGTCCGCGAGGCGCTCGCAAGCTTGATCCCAACAAGCTATCCGCTGTTTCCCAGATGCTGAGCAAGGTTTGCGTCGTGCGGAAGGAATGCGAACTCTTCATCTAGCGCATACGAAATTGGTGCAATGGGGCCAGAGCAAGGAGTGTCCCTGGGTGCCGGCAGAAAAGGAACGTCCCCAAGTGCCGCTTAAATACCGTTTATCGAAGAAAAAATACCGCTCACCGGTCATAATGATTGTTCTGGCTTTGGGCTTGTCTACAATAGCTCCCGTAAAAAGAAATGCGGAAGGTTACCGAGTCCCTCGGACGTGGGCCTAACCAAAGTCTTTGAACGGATGTGTCTCTATGGACGCATTCGCTTGATTTTGGTTGGGCTATATTTATGAAGGGACATGCCACCATGGGTTTCTTTTCTCGCCTGATGGGCGGTTCGGATGAGCAGAAGACTGCAACTTCCGAGTTCGAAATCCTCGCTCCCGTTTCCGGCGAGCTTGTTCATCTGGAAAAAACCAATGACCCCGCTTTTAGCAGCCGTGCCGTGGGCGATGGCGTTGCCGTGGTTCCCCAAGAGGGAACGGTGTGCGCTCCTGTCTCCGGTACCGTCGCGGCGCTGTTCCCGACCGAGCACGCGCTGGGTATCATGTCCGACGACAGCTCTGCTCAGGTGATGCTGCATATCGGAATCGACACTGTTAAACTTGAGGGCAAGGGCTTCCATGCGCTTGTTGCTCAGGGTGACCATGTCGACGCGGGCCAGCCCCTCGTCGAGGTCGATTTCGACGCGGTCCGCGCCGCCGGCTTCGATCCCACGGTCTTCGTTATCGTGTGCGAGCGTTCGGAGAACTCGACTCTTCGTGAGCACGCTTCCGGCCCTGTTGCTGTTAAAGAGCCTGTCGTCTGGCTTTCCGAGTAAATTCTTGTGGTGGGTACCGTGGTTATCAAGCGAGTTTTCAACAACAACGTCGCAATGGTCACTTCGGACGATGGCTCTGAGCTCATCGTCATCGGTCGAGGCCTCTGCTTTGGCCGTCATGCCGGCGATGCCATCGACGAGGCATCGGTCGAAAAGACCTACGCGTTGCAGGAGGGAACTTCTCAGGATTCGCGTACGATTGACCGCTTGGCACATCTTTTAGAGTCCATCCCCACCGTCAACCTCGTGATTTCCGAGGACATCGTTCAGATGCTTCGTCGAGAGCTCAATGTTGATATCAACGACAAGATTCTCATTGCTCTCGCAGACCATATCAGCCTTGCTTTGGAGCGCGAGCGCAAGGGCGTCCCCTGCGAGAATCCGTTGCTGCTCGAGATCCAGCAGTTCTATCGCAAGGAGTATGCGCTTGCGGGCCGTGCGCTGCAGATTGTCAAGGAGTATATGGGCATCCAGATGAGCGAAGAAGAGCAGGGTTTTATTACGCTGCATATCGTCAACGCCACCATGCCGCAACGCTCCGACCGTCTCATCATCTCGGTCCAGCTTGTTCGCGACGTGCTCACGATTGTTTCCGAGCGCTATGCTACGACCCTCGATGACACCTCGCTGCCCTATGAGCGTTTCGTTCGTCACCTGCAGTTTTTCGCACAGCGAGCGCTCGATCCTGCGGCCGGGCAAATCAATGGCGACGCGCTGTTCCGAATCGATGAAACGGCGTATCCGTGCGCATTCTCGTGCGCGGACGCCATAGCTGCCCACTTGTCGTCTACCTATAACGTTGTCGTTACCGATGCCGAGAAGAGTTATCTCGCATATCACATTGTTAACCTGCTTGGAGAACCTGGTCTCTAGGCATAACGTGCCCACACATCGATTGATATAAGGCAGGGCTCACGGTCTTGTCTAGGGCACATCTGTCTTAATTTGCGGAAAAGGAAGGGGAGTACCGCTATGACCGCAAAAAAGAAGTTCAATTTCAAAGCGCCGTTGGAGGTGTTCGCGAAGTCAATCGTCCAGCCGATGATGTATCTCTCGGTTGCCGGCATTCTGCTCATCGTGGGCATTATTCTGACCAACAAGACCATTTGCGCCTTGATCCCCGTACTGGGCTCCGGTCCGTTCCAGCTTGTGGGCACCGTTGTCTATCAGTCGCTGATGTTTATCATCAACAACCTCTCGATTCTGTTCTGCGTGGGCATCGCCGGCGCCATGGCAAAGAAGAACAAGGGCCATGCTTCGCTGATTGCCCTGATGTCGTTCTTCCTGTTCCTGCAGGCTAACAACATCGTGCTCAACGCCACCGGCTCTCTTGCCGAAGCGAGCGGCATGCTCGGTCTTACCGGAACCGGCCAGAGCACCGTTATGGGCATTCAGGTGCTCGATACCGGCGTGTTTGGCGGCATCATTCTTGGTTGCATCACCGGTGCCGTGTTCAACAAGTACTCGAACAAGCAGTTCCCCATTGCCCTTTCGATGTTCTCGGGCGTTCGTTTTCCGTTCCTGATCATGATCATCATTTCCTGGATCATGGGTGCTGGCTTCTGCATCGTTTGGCCTCCGGTTCAGGGTGCCATCTCCTCCGTTGCCGGCATCATTAAGGAGTCGGGCAACATCGGTCTGTTTATCTACGGCATGCTCAACAAGCTGCTCGTTCCTACCGGTCTGCATCACCTCATCTACACCCCGTTCCAGTTCTCCGATGTGGGCGGCACCCTGACGCTGGGCGATCAGGTTATCGCCGGCGCCTATCCCATCCGTGTTGCCGAGATGGCAATGACGGGCCAGCCCTTCTCCGATAGCACCTATTTCAACAGCTACACCTTCAACAACCTGTGGCCCTACATCGGTATCGGTCTCGCCTTTATCTTCACCGCTTACAAGGGGAACAAGGATAAGACCAAGGCCGTTATCATCCCGCTGATCATCACCGCCGTGCTCTCCTGTGTCACCGAGCCCATGGACTTCCTCTTTGTCTTTGCCGCTCCCGTGCTCTTTGTTGTTCACTCGGTTCTTTCCGGTATCTTCCTGGTCCTGCTCAAGGTCCTCTCCGTGCCCGCTTCGACTGCAGGCGGCATCATCAACATCGTGGTTTCCAACCTGGTCCTTGGTGTCGATAAGACCAACTGGCCGATGATGCTCGTGCTCGGAGTCGTCAACGCCGCTCTGTACTTCTTCCTCTTCACCTTCCTTATTAAGAAGCTCAACCTCCACACGCCTGGCCGCGAGGAGGAGTCCGAGCTCGCCGAGTCCGTTGCCGAGGGCGAGGCCGCCGCGTCTGTCGCGGTGAAGCAGGGCGCTGTTGCCGCAGCTCCCGCAGAGGGCGTCGATGCAGGTATTGCCGACCTGGTCGCAGGTCTTGGCGGCAAGGACAACATCGAGGAGCTCGAGAACTGCTTTACACGTCTTCGCGTGAACGTTAAGAACCCGGACCTCATCGATGAGAACCTCATCAACCACGTGCCCAACAGCGGCATCAACCGCAACGGCAACAATATCCAGATCATCTTTGGCATGAAGGTCGCCGAGATGCGCGACAAGGTCGAAAACGCAATTGAGAAGGAGCAGTAAACAATGATCATTACTCTGTGTGGTGGCGGATCCACCTTTACCCCTGGCATCGTCAAGTCCATCGCTCTGCGCAAGGACGAACTCGACGTTGACGAGATTCGTCTGTACGACATCAACGAGGAGCGCCAGCGCAAGATCGGCGTGCTCGTGGACTGGATTCTGCACGAGGACCTCGGCCTGGACATCAAGCTCACGGTGACCACCGACAAGGAGACGGCTTTTGCCGACGCGAGCTTCGTGTTTGCCCAGATGCGCGTGGGCGGCTACGCCATGCGCGAGCAGGACGAGAAGATTCCGCTGCGCCATGGCTGCGTGGGCCAGGAGACCTGCGGTTGCGGCGGCCTTGCCTACGGCATGCGCACCATCTTCCCCATGGTCGAGCTGATCGATGACGTTGAGAAGTACGCCAAGAAGGACTACTGGATTCTCAACTACTCCAACCCTGCCGCCATCGTGTCCGAGGGCTGCCGCGTGCTGCGTCCTAATGCTCGCATCATCAACATCTGCGACATGCCGATCGCGATCATCGATGTGGTTTGCGCCGCACTCGATATCGACAAGAAGGATGTCGAGTACGATTACTTTGGTCTCAACCACTTTGGTTGGTTCACCTCGATCCGCCACAAGGGCGAGGAGGTGCTCCCGCAGCTGCGCGAGTACATCAAGGAGCATGAGATTCTGCTGCCCGACTCCTACCTCAAGGGCATGGGCTCGCTCATGGCAAAGAAGCCCGAGGAGGCCACTGACGAGCACCCCGAGCAGAACCGCCACACCAAGGGCAGCTGGTACTACGTCTGGAAGGGCGAGTACGAGATCATGGAGTGCTTCCCGGAGTACCTGCCCAACACGTATCTGAACTACTACCTGCAGCAGAAGGAGTTCGTCGAGCATTCCAACCCCGAGCGCACCCGTGCTAACGAGGTTGAGGAGACGCGTGAGAAGAACCTCTTCGACGGCATCGACCACTACGAGAAGACGGGCGAGATCGACGAGAGCACGTTCTATGCGGGCAGCCACGGCGACTGGATTGCCGATCTGGCTATCGCTCTGAAGAACGACACCAAGCAGCGCTTCCTGGTCATTTGCGAGAACAAGGGCGCTATCCCCAACATGCCCTACGACGCTATGGTCGAGCTGCCTGCCTACATTGGCAAGAATGGCCCCGAGGTCATCAGCCGCGACAACATTCCTCTGTTCCAACAGGGCCTCATGATGCAGCAGCTGAACTCCGAGAAGCTCGTGGTCGAGGCTACGATCGAGGGTTCTTACGAGAAGGCGCTCAAGGCCTTTACGCTGAACAAGACCGTGCCTTCGATGAAGGTCGCCAAGGAGGTTCTCGACGACATGATCGAGGCCAACAAGGGTTACTGGCCCGAGCTTAAGTAAAAGCAACAGGGTCGCTGGCCGCATACCTGGAGCAATGCCCCGTCCACGTGATTGCGTGGGCGGGGCATTGTCATTTGGTAACGCGTTTTACCAAATATGGCATTTATCTGCGGTAATGTTCTATTTCACCGCCGAGGGTGACATTTCATACCGCCTGCCGAACTGCATGGAGACCTAACAACTTTTTAGGTCAGTGTTGTGCGTGTAGCAACTTCGCCCGGCCTCGCCTCCGGGCTGCCATGTGAGAGGGGATCTTATGGCTCGACTGCACGTAATGGAACGCAGCCACGCTCAGGCCGTCATGGACGACCTGCACGATGCGCTCGGACGCCGTCTGGCGGTGAGTTCGCTCGCCCCGTGCCCCGTTGAGTTTACGGCAGCGCTCGTCAATCTGTGCTCCACCCAGAGCTGCGGCAAGTGCACGCCCTGCCGCGTGGGCCTGAGCGCGCTGAGCGACCTGCTCGCCGATGTGCTCGAGGGCCGCGCCGACGAGTCCACGCTCAACTTGATTGAGCGCACCGCCCGCACCATCTACCTTTCGAGCGACTGCGCCATCGGCTACGAAGCTGGCGCCATGGCACTCACGGCCATTCGCGGCTTCCGCGACGATTTTGAGCATCACATCCGCGAGCACTCCTGCGGCTTTGACCGCGAGGCCCGCGTCCCGTGCGTTTCGGGCTGCCCGGCGCACGTCGACATTCCCGGGTACATTTCGCTGGTCGAGGCCGGCCGCTATGCCGACGCCGTCAAGGTCATCCGCAAGAACAATCCGCTGCCGCTCGTCTGCGGCCTGGTGTGCGAGCATCCCTGCGAGATGCACTGCCGCCGTGGCATGGTCGACGACCCCATGAACATCCTCGCCCTCAAGCGTTTTGCCGTCGAGCACAGTGACCTCAACGACCACAAGCCGCATGTAGTGGACAACACCGGCAAGCGCGTCGCCGTGATCGGCGGCGGCCCGGCCGGCCTTTCCTGCGCCTACTACCTGGCCGTGATGGGCCATAAGGTGACCATCTTTGAGCAGCGCCACCACCTGGGCGGCATGCTGCGCTATGGCATCCCCAGCTATCGTCTGCCGCGCGAGCGCCTGCAGGCCGAGATCGACTGGATCTTGAGCGCCGGCATCGACGTTGAGCTCGATCACTCCGTCAACGGCGAGGAACTTGCCCGCCTGCGCGACGAGTTCGATGCCGTCTACCTGGCCATTGGCGCCCACAGCGATAAGAAGCTCGGCCTTCCGGGCGAGGAAGCGCTCGGCGTGGAGTCGGCCGTCAAGATGCTGCGCGCCATCGGCGACGACGAGCTGCCCGACCTGAGCGGCCAGCGCGTGTGCGTCATCGGCGGCGGCAACGTGGCCATGGACGTGGCGCGCTCCGCCGTGCGCTGCCGTGCCGAAAAGGTGAGCATCGTCTACCGCCGTCGCATCTGCGACATGACGGCCCAGGACGCCGAGATCGCCGGCGCCCAGGCCGAGGGCTGCGAGGTGCTGGAGTTGACCGCCCCGCTCGCTATCGAGACGGGCGAGGAAGGTCGCGTGAGTGGCCTGCGCGTGCAGCCGCAGATTATCGGCGAGCCCCGTCGTGGGCGTCCGGCCCCGCGTGCCGCCGCCACGCCCGAGCGCGTCATTCCCTGCGAGCGCGTGTTTGTGGCCATTGGCCAGGACATCGATTCCAGGCCGTTTGAGGACATGGGCATCGCTTGTAAGTGGGGCTGCGTGGTCACCGATTCGGATGGCGCCGTGCCCAACTTCGATGGCCTCTTTAGCGGCGGTGACTGCCAGACCGGTCCCGCCACCGTCATCCGTGCCATCAACGCCGGCCGCGTGGCTTCGGCAAATATCGACCGCTACCTGGGCTTTGACCACAAGATCAAGCTCGAGGTCGAGCTGCCGACCGTCCAGTTTAAGGGCAAGCATGAGTGCGGCCGCTGCGAGCTGGGCGAGCGCGAGGCCGGCGAGCGTATTCACGATTGGGATCTGGTCGAGCAGGGTCTCACCGAGCAGGAGGCGCGCCAGGAGGCGAGCCGCTGCCTGCGTTGCGATCACTTTGGCTTTGGCGCGTTCCGCGGAGGGAGGAACCTGGAATGGTAGAGCCCAACAACACCACCGTCAGCGACAACACCGAAAACGGAGCGCATAACATGGTCAAGCTCACTATCGATAATTGCGAGGTCGTGGTTCCCGAGCACACCACGATCCTGGATGCGGCCAAGTCCGTCAGCATCCAGATTCCCACCCTGTGCTACCTGCGCGATCTAAACGAGATCGGCGGCTGCCGCGTATGCGTGGTCGAGGTTGAGGGCTGCGACCAGCTGGTTGCCGCCTGCAACAACTACGTGCTCGACGGCATGGTGGTCCACACCAACAGCCCCAAGGCCCGCGAGGCGCGTCGCACCAACGTGCAGCTGCTGCTGTCCCAGCACGACTCGCGCTGTACGAGCTGCGTGCGCAGTGGTAACTGCAACCTGCAGACCATCGCCAACGACCTGGGTATCTTCTATCTGCCGTACGAGCAGCACCTGGCGCGCGAGGGCTGGGACTTCGATTTCCCCATCATCCGCGATAACGACAAGTGCATCAAATGCATGCGCTGCATCAAGGTGTGCGAGAGCGTGCAGGGCTTAGGGATTTGGGACCTGACCAACCGCGCCACGCATACCGCCGTGGGCACCCGCGGGCGTGCGCCGATCGGCAAGACCGATTGCGTCGCGTGCGGTCAGTGCATCACGCATTGCCCGACGGGCGCCCTGCGCGAGCGTGACGATACCGAGACCGTGTTCGACGCCATCGCCGATCCCGACAAGATCGTACTGGTGCAGATTGCGCCGGCCGTGCGTAGCGCCTGGGGCGAGGAGCTCGGCATTCCGCGCGAGGAGGCCACCGTTGAGCGCCTGGCTTGCGCCCTGCGCCGCGTTGGCTTTGAGTACGTGTTCGACACCGATTTCTCGGCCGACCTCACCATTATGGAGGAGGGCTCCGAACTGCTCGAGCGCCTAGGGAAGGCCGTCAAGGGCGAGGGCGACACCCACGGCTGGCCCATGTTCACGAGCTGCTGCCCGGGCTGGGTACGCTTTGTGAAGGCACGTTACCCCGAGTTTGTCGACAGCCTGTCCACGTCAAAGTCGCCGCAGCAGATGTTCGGCGCCATCGCCAAGACCTACTACGCCAAGGTGCTGGGCGTGGAGCCCGAGCGTCTGTTCGTGGTGTCCGTTATGCCGTGCACGGCCAAGAAGGCCGAGCGTGCGCTGCCGAGCATGATGGGCGAGGGCGGCGCGCCCGACGTGGACGTTGCACTGACGGTGCGCGAGATGGTGCGCATGATCCGCGCGAGCCACGTGAGCGTGGACACGCTTACCGAGGAGCCGCTTGATACGCCGCTGGGCTTTGGCACGGGCGCGGGTGTGATCTTTGGCGCCACGGGCGGCGTGATGGAGGCCGCCGTGCGCTCGGCCTATTACCTGGTGACGGGCAAGAACCCCGACGCCGACTTCTTCACCGACGTGCGCGGTCTGGACGGCTGGAAGGAAGCAGTGGCCGATATCGAGGGCACCAGGGTGCGCGTCGCCGTGGCGCACGGACTGGGCAATGCCGCCCGCCTGCTCGACGCGATTCGCGACGGTTGCGTGAGCTATGACTTTGTCGAGGTCATGGCGTGTCCTGGCGGCTGCGTCGGTGGCGGCGGTCAGCCCATCCACGACGGCTGCGAGCTGGCAGCTGAGCGCGGCCAGGTGCTGTGGGGCCTGGATGCCGCTGCGGACATTCGCTTCTCGCACGAGAATCCCGATGTCCAGGCGTGCTACCGCGAGTTCTTGGGCGAGCCACTCTCGCCGCTGGCCGAGGAGCTGCTGCACACCGACCATCACGCATGGACGATGCCTAACGAAGGGACGTGCTAACGATGCGCGCGTTTACTGTTGAGATGACGCGCCGGGGGTTTGCCTCGGCGCTTGCCGCGGGTGCGTTGTCGCTTGCGCTGGTTGGCTGTGGTGGCGGGTCTGCCGGTGCCGGGTCCGCCGCGGGCTCGGCTGCCGGCGGGGCTGCGGGCGCCGCGGGGCCGGTCGAGGTGCACGTCGCCTCGCTCAAGGGCCCGACGTCGATCGGTCTGGTGAGGTTTATGGACCAGGCGGCGAGCGGCGAGACGGACAACGAGTTCGACTTTGCGATCAACACCGCCGCCGACGAGATCGTGCCCAAGGTCATTCAGGGCGATATCGACATTGCCCTGGTGCCAGCCAACGTGGCGAGCGCGCTCTACAACAAGACCGAGGGCGCGGTGCAGGTCATCGACATCAACACGCTGGGCGTGCTGAACGTTGTGACGGGCGATGCGAGTGTGGCCTCGTTTGGCGACCTGGCGGGTCGCACCGTCTACATGACGGGCAAGGGCACGACGCCGGAGTACGTCATGAACTACCTGCTGGAGCGCGCGGGCCTGACCGGCCAGGTGACGCTCGAGTTTAAGAGCGAGCCCACCGAGGTGCTGTCGGCGTTGCTTGCCGATCCGTCTGCCGTGGGCGTGCTGCCGGAGCCGTTCAAGACCGCTGCTATCGCCAAGAGCGAGGGCAAGCTGTCGGCACCGGTGAGCCTGACCGATGTGTGGGACGAGCTGGCAGGAGACACGGGCTCGCGCTTGCTGACGGGTGTGACCGTGGTGCGCCGCGCGTTTGCCGAGGAACATCCCGAGGCCGTGGCGGAATTCCTGAGCTGCCACGAGGCGAGCGTGAAGGCTGTCAATGCGGCGCCGTCAGACTGGGCGCAGGCCGTGGTCGATGCCGGCATCGTGGACAATGCCAAGATCGCCGAGAAGGCGATTCCCGGGTGCATGCTTGTCTGCCAGACGGGCAAGGATATGAAGGCGGCACTTAGCGGGTATCTGCAGGTGCTGTCCGACGCGGACGCGAGTGCCGTGGGTGGTAAACTTCCGGCTGACGATTTCTGCTACTTGGAGTAGCCCGTGCGTGCGTTTGCTCGACAAATGACAGAGCGTATGAAGGCGGTGGCGGCAGCAGGTGCCGTCGCCGCCTTTTGGCTTGCCGTGTGGATCTTTGCGGCGTCGCTGGTGGCGCAGCCGCTGATCTTGCCGGGGCCGGGTGCTGTTGCCTTGGCGCTTCTGCGCCTGGTGTGCGATGGCGGTACCTGGGCGATTTTGGCGGGCTCGGGCGCGCGGATACTGGGCGGGCTGGCGCTTGCCGCGGTGTGTGGTGGTGTGCTTGCCGGGATTTCGTCACGTTCGCGGGCGTTTGCGCACCTGGTGGCTCCGGCGCTGTCGTTTGTAAAGGCGACACCGGTCGCCTGCGTGGTGGTCCTGTTGCTAATCTGGCTGGGGTCGGCGCGCGTGAGCATCGCGGCAGTCTTTTTGATGGCGCTGCCGGGCGTGTATTTTTCGCTGGCCGAGGGCTTGGCACAGGTGAATAAACCGCTGGAGCAGATGTTCCGTCTGCATGGCGTGCGCGGCTGGCGACTGTTTTGCGCCCATACCTGGCGCGAAGTCCTGCCGTTTGTGCTTTCGTGTGCGCGTGCCGTGATTGGCATGAGCTGGAAGGCCGGCGTGGCAGCCGAGCTCATCGGCATGGCGGTGGGCACCGTGGGTGAGCGCATCTATCAGGCGAAGCTTTTGATCGAGACGGCTGATCTGCTGGCGTGGACCGTGCTGGTCGTTGCCGTCTCGTGGGCGTGTGAGCGCGTGCTGGTGTGGCTGCTGCGGGTTTCGGGACCCGTGGCGTGGCGCGTGGCCGTGCGGGCGCATGGGCGCGGCGCTCGCGGGCGTGCGGGGGCTGCCGGGGGCGGCGCTGCGGCGGAGCTTGCGCTCGCCGTGGGCGAGCGGGCGCCCTGGGCTCCGGCGCTCGACGGACTGACACTCCGTGTGCCCGCCGGTGGGCGCGCCTGCGTGATGGGCGCCTCGGGTGTGGGCAAGTCGACGTTGCTTGCGCTGGCTGCGGGGGAGTGCGCGCCGTGCTCCATGGTGTTTCAGGACGTGCGCTTGGTTGAGGACGTTTCGGCTTTGGAAAACGTGCTGGTGTGCGCCGACGCGCGCGTGGACGCCTCGGGTGCCGCGGCCCTGCTGCGCCTGTTGGTGCCGGGGGTCGATTTGCATGCTCGCGTGGCCGAGCTCTCGGGTGGGCAGCGTCGTCGCGTCGAGATTGCCCGAGCACTGCTGTGCCCGGGCGGCGCGGTGATTCTGGACGAGCCCTTTACCGGCCTGGATGTCGTCGCGCGCGATGCGACGGCCGAGGTCGTGCTCGATCTGCTCGACGGTCGCACGCTCCTACTCGCCACACACGATGCCGCTGACGCTCGGGCCCTCAATATCTCGGACATCATCACGCTCTAAATACTTACTCAGCAACATAATAATCCGTTTTTCTCCGTCCCCATGGGGCGGGTGTGGTATTCTATCTGCGGGGTAATACTTAGGAATACCAAGTAATACCAATGCCGTAGAAACAAACTCAGGATGCGGGCCAATCGGGTTGCCTTCACAGTCCGTCGCCCAGCCGCGTGGCCCGCATCTATCCGCACCACCGTCGTTTCAAAAAGGAAGCGCCATGGCAGAACACATGACCCCGGTTGTCGCGAAGGTCTTGCCCGAGGAAAAGGCGGCCTTCGCGGCGGCAACTCAGCTCGTGGGCACCACGCCGTCCAACGCCATCCGCATGTTTATCGCCGCGTTCAATCGCTGCGGCACCTTCCCGTTCGACATTTCGCCCAACGGGGCTTTTGGCGCTGCGCCCGATTCTCATCAACAATGACTGTCCCCAAGTGCCGGGTTTTGAGGAGGTTGGCATGCTCAATGCGCTGGTTTGGGCGCTTGCCTGTTTTGGTGTCGTCGCTGCCGATATTGCCCTGAGCATTGTTTTGTTCTCCGCGCTGGACATCGTGTCGGCACTGACGGGTTTCCCGATCGACAATCTCGATATTCAATGGTTTCAGGCCGCCGCTCAGACGGCGTCGTTTTTGATGGCGCTGCTGTGGTGGCGCTATCTGTGGCCCCGCTCCTTCATGGCGCGCCGGCAAGGTGAGCGCCCGCTCGGCGGGGGAGCAAATGCTGCATGGAAGCGCATCGCATGCGTTGTCGTGATCGGCCTATCCATGCAGGTGGTCATTAGCTACCTATGCGACGGCGTGCTGTCGCTGCTGCCCGAGGTTGCGGCAGACTATAGCGAGCTCGTCGAGGAAACAGGCATGGGCGATACCAACCTTCTTGCCGTCCTGACCACGGTGCTTGGTGCGCCGTTTTGTGAAGAGCTCCTGGTACGCGGCGTCATCTTTGAGTTTTCACTCCGGGCGTTTAACTCCCAATGTCGCCCACTTTGGAAGCGGCGGCGTCATGCGAGCGCGCAGGACGGCGCCATGGTGCCCTGGGCGGCCCCGAGCACGTGGGGTATCGCCGCGGCGGTCGTGCTGCAGGCGGCGATCTTCGGTTTTATGCACATGAACTGGGTGCAGGGCTGCTATGCGGGCGCTGCCGGCCTCATTTTTGGCTGGGTGCTCGTGACGACCGGGAAGCTCCGCTACACGATCCTGCTACACTTTGCCTTTAATGCCGGGTCGTATCTCATGACGTTGCTCTGGTTTGTGAACACGCCGTTCGACGTGGTAATCACGGTCACCATCGCCGGCATCATCCTCGTGGAGGCGATGCGCTCACTGCGCCACGCATGCGAGATGGGCATAGCGACAGCACCGCTGCCCTAATTGCGGCGTCCGCCTCCGTTGGCGCCCTGACGCCCCTGAGCTGCACGGTTGCGGCCGGCGGTGTTCTGCGCACGCGACATGCCGCCGTGCCCCTTGCTGCCCTTGGGGCCCTTGCCGGCGCCACCGTGGGCCTTGCCGCCCTTCTTGCCGGTGCCATGCCCGCCGCCGGCAGAGGTCTCGCCCGGGCGTGGCGGCACGGGGCGAATCAGGCAATGCTTGGTGTAGCCGATCAGATCGCGACGGCCAGCCTTTTCCAGTGCCTCGCGCACGAGCTTGTAGTTCTCGGGCTTGCGATATTGGATGAGCGCGCGCTGCATAGCCTTCTCGTGCGGGTCGCGCGCCACATAGATCGACTGCATGGTGCGCGGGTCAACGCCGGTGTAGTACATGCAGGTGCTCATCGTGGACGGGGTGGGGTAGAAGTCCTGTACCTGCTCGGGCATGTAGCCCATGTCGCGCACAGCCTCGGCAAGCTCCACCGCTTCCTTCATCGTCGAGCCGGGGTGGCTCGAGATCAGATACGGTACTACGTACTGCTTGAGTCCGTATTCGCGGTTCAAGCGTTCAAATTTACGACAGAACGCATCGTAGACGGCGCGGCTCGGTTTGCCCATTACGGAGAGCACCGCATCGCTCACGTGCTCGGGTGCCACGCGTAGCTGGCCCGAGACATGGTGCTCCAACAGCTCGCGCAAAAACTCGTCCGAGGCGTCGGCCATGGTGTAGTCAAAGCGGATGCCGCTGCGGACGAAGACCTTTTTGACGCCCGGCAACTGGCGCAGATCGCGCA
The DNA here is from genome assembly GCA_905209215.1 of Coriobacteriaceae bacterium. GTDB lineage: Bacteria > Actinomycetota > Coriobacteriia > Coriobacteriales > Coriobacteriaceae > Collinsella. Next base: position 121,397 of record CAJLRY010000005.1, read on the forward strand.
ACAGCTGCGTGTAGCCGCTTTCGTCGACCACCATGTTCTTGCACACGCTCGGCCATAGGCAGCGCTTGTTCTTGCACACGCCGTGCTTGAGCTGCTTGTCACAGGCCGGGCGGCTAAAGTTAGCCGTCGGTCCGCCAACGTCGTTGATGTAGCCCTTAAACTCGGGATCGCGCGTGAGCAGCTCGGCCTCGCGCATGATCGAGTCGTGGCTGCGCATCTGCAGCACGCGGCCCTGGTGGAAGGTGAGCGCGCAAAACGAGCACTCGCCAAAGCAGCCGCGGTTAGAGCTGATGGAAAACTTGATCTCGGCAAAGGCCGGCACGCCGCCCGCGGCGTCGTAGTCGGGGTGCCAATCGCGTGCGTAGGGGAGTTCGGCGACCTCGTCCATCTCGTCGGTGGTGAGTGTCGCCGACGGCGGGTTTTGCACCACATAGACGCTGTTGGGGTAGGGTTCTACCAGGCGATGCCCGGTGATGGGATCCATGTTCTGCTGCTGCACGTTAAAGCTGCGGGCGTAGTTGAGCTTGTCGGCAGCAAGGTCGTCCCAGCTGGGCAGCAGGTCGTAGTCGTAGACCTCGTCGAGCGAGTTGGTACGGTAGACGGTGCCGTTGATATAGGTGATCTGATCGACGGGCAGTCCCGCGTCGAGCGCGTCGGCGATCTCGACGATCGCGTGCTCGCCCATGCCGTAGATGAGGATGTCGGCGCCCGAGTCGAGCAGTACCGAGCGCTTGAGCTTGTCCTGCCAGTAGTCGTAGTGGGCCAGACGACGCAGGCTCGCCTCGATGCCGCCGATGATGATGGGCGCGTCCTTGAACGTTTGGCGGATGAGGTTGCCGTAGACCGTGACGGCGCGGTTGGGGCGGTGCCCCTCTTTACCGCCAGGGGTGTAGGCATCGGTGTGGCGACGATGCTTGGTCACCGAGTAGTGGTTGACCATGGAGTCCATGTTGCCGGCACTGACGAGAAAGCCCAGGCGCGGCTCGCCGAGCACGGTGATGCTGGCGGGGTCGGTCCAGTCGGGCTGACAGATAATGCCCACTTTGTAGCCGTGCGCGTCGAGCACGCGGCTGACGATGGCCATGCCAAAGCTGGGATGGTCCACGTAGGCGTCGCCGCAGATGTAGACAAAGTCGCACTGGTCCCAGCCGCGCGCATCCATGTCGGCGCGACTGACGGGGAGAAACTTATCGCGGCCCGGACGCCAGGGGCGGGCGGGCGTCGCTTGGGAATGCTTGGTGCGGGCGACCGTGGCCTGCGCCTTACCGCCGCGCTTTTGCTGCTGGCCCTGTTTGCCCTGCTGACTGCGCTGGTTGTTCTGAGCGTGCTGAGGCTTTTTTGCCACGATCCCTCCCGGTGTTTGTATGCTGCACGTAATTGTAACCAGTCTTTTTGGGACGGGGCTAAAAAGACTGGTGGAGTACATGGGTTGGCGGATCGGCGTATCGATGCGGGTGCCGTTTGTTTCCAGACTGTGTATCTGCGCGTTGGGGAGCCCGTCTCGCGCGCATGCCATGTTGTCAATGGGTTACAGTATGAACGGCGGCTATGTTTCCGCCAACGCACGAGAGAGTCGTCAACAAGGAGGATGCACGACGATGCAGCGTGCCAAACAGATATCGGAGTCCATCGAGCTGGGCATCATCTTGGCGCTCGCCGGTGGCTTTATGGACGTTTATTCGTACATTGGGCGCGATCATGTTTTCGCAAACGCGCAGACGGGCAATATCCTGCTCGTGGGCGTGAGCATCTCGGAGGGCAACTGGGCGCTGGCGGGGCGCTACTTCTTCCCTGTGGTGTCGTTTGCTGTGGGTATTATGCTTGCCGACCTGGTTCACGAGCGGTTTGGCAGTGTGATTCACTGGCGCCAGGTGACGGTGTTTTTTGAAGCCGTTATCTTGCTGGGCGTGAGCTTTATCCCGGGCGGCGGTTACAACCTGCTCGCCAACTGCCTCACTTCGTTTGCCTGCGGTATGCAGGTAGAGAGCTTCCGCAAGATCCACGGTCACGGCATCGCTACGACCATGTGCATCGGCAACTTGCGCAACGCGCTACAAAACGTGGATGATTACATCATCACCCACAGGCGCGGCTTTTTGGAAAACGGCCTGCTGTACTTTGGCGTGATCTTTACCTTTGTGTTTGGCGCCGTGTTGGGCAACTGGTGCATTGAGCGCATGGGCCTGCACGCCATCGTCGTGGCGAGCTTGCTGCTGTTTGTCGCGTTTGCCATCATGTTCATCGACCGCGAGCGCGACTTGCGCTTACGCTGGAAGGTTGCGGCCGAGGCTTGGAAAGAGGGCTGCCGAAAGTAACCGAATGCGGCAAAGGGGCTGTCCCTTCGCCGCATTATTTTTCATCATATGTTGAAACGCTTTAACACTTTTGATGTTCTCGCGTGTTTTTTGTTACAAAAGCGTTAGGATGGGACTCATAGCGCGGGGCGTAATGGGTGCCCCGCACACGATAGGAGGCTATCAATGGCTAATCGTTTCGTTCTCAATACCATCTCTTATCATGGTTCCGGCGCCATCAAGGAGATCCCCGGCGAGCTCCAGCGTCGCGGCTACAAGAAGATCTTCGTCTGCTCTGATCCCGACCTGGTCAAGTTTGGCGTTACCTCTAAGGTGACCGACGAGCTCGACGCCGCCGGCATCGCTTGGAGCCTCTACTCCGAGATCAAGCCCAACCCCACCATCCAGAACGTCAAGGACGGCGTCGAGGCCTTCAAGGCCGCCGAGGCTGACGCTATCGTGACCATCGGTGGCGGCTCTTCCATGGACACCGCCAAGGCCATCGGCATCATCATCAACAACCCTGAGTTCGCCGATGTCCGCAGCCTCGAGGGCGTTGCTCCCACCAAGAACCATGCCGTGTTCACTATCGCCGTGCCGACGACCGCCGGTACCGCTGCTGAGGTGACCATCAACTACGTCATCACCGACCCCGAGAAGGTCCGCAAGTTCGTGTGCGTCGACACCAACGACGCCCCCGAGGTCGCCGTCGTCGACCCCGACATGATGGCTTCCATGCCCGCCGGCCTTACCGCTTCCACTGGCATGGACGCCCTGACCCACGCCATCGAGGGCTACACCACCAAGGGCGCTTGGGAGCTCTCCGACATGTTCCACTTTGAGGCTATTAAGCTGATCAGCGAGAACCTGCGCGACTCCGTCGCCGAGGCCAAGTCCGGCCAGCCCGGCTCCGGCCGCGAGGGCATGGCTCTTGGCCAGTATGTCGCCGGCATGGGCTTCTCCAATGTCGGCTTGGGCATCGATCACGCCATGGCCCACACCCTGTCCGCTCACTACGATACCCCGCACGGCGTCGCTTGCGCCATGCTGCTGCCGATCGCCATGGAGTTCAACAAGCCGGTTTGCGCCGAGCGTCTGGCCAAGGTTGCCGTCGCCATGGGCGTTGACACCACGGGCATGAGCACCGACGAGGCCGCCGACGCCGCCATCGCCGCCGTCAAGCAGCTCTCTGCCGACGTGAACATCCCGCACGTCTGCGAGGCCATGAAGGCTGACGAGATCGAGGTCCTGGCCAAGGACGCCATGGCTGACGCCTGCTTCCCGGGTAACCCGCGCGAGGCGACGCTCGACGACGTCATCGAGCTCTTCAAGAAGATCTGCCCGGCTGCCTAACTTGGTTCGGCGGGCCCCTGCCCGTTAGCCCCACAATCGTCCTCGGACATGTCGGAAGCCCCCGCTGCGCACTTGAACTGCGTCCCAAATCTTGGACGCCCTAAATAGCGACTAGGCCGCGAGGGCC
>CAJLRY010000006.1:0-116424 GCA_905209215.1 Coriobacteriaceae bacterium
GTCCCCCTGCGGACGAGCGAGCGTTGTGCGCGCTTTCGACGGCCGTAGGGGCTCCCTATGTAGCCCCAGGCTGTCGAAAGGGAGTGAAACGCGAGCGACGGGAGAGGGCCCGCGGGGGTCCAGGGGGAGGCGGCGCCGGAGCGCTCCCCCTGGGCGGGAGCCGGGGGATGGAAAAGCCCGCCGGGTCGGGGCGGGCTCTGGCGAGATCTACTTGCTAGAACGGGATATCCTCGTCGTACAGGCCGACAGCGGGCGTGATATGTAGGCGGCCTGCGTCGGCGCTACTCCTCGGAACCCTCCGGCTTGATGGTCGACAGGTCCATATGCCTGCGAGCCTAGAAGAAAATAAGCCAGATCGTACCCAAGAGCAGGGAGACATATCCCACGGCGGTCACGAGGAAGTCTATAAAGGCGAGGGCCGCGGCAGTATCGACCCGGATGCCACAGGGAGCCATGTTCGATGCGAACCCATGCAGGGGATACATGGCACAGATAAGGCATATCGATTCGAGACCTGCCGCCAACAGGGGATTCACCCCCGCCAGCTCCCTCGGATAGAACAAGCCCATCAGGACGGAATCCGCCACCAGCGCCGCCCAAATCAGGAACACGCCGACCTTAAATGCCTTGGTGTCCTCGACCAATGCCAGGGGCATCATGCAGCCGAAGAAATCGAGCAGCAAGGCCGAGGCGATCAGCGGGACGACCATCACTCCACCGAGTTCTCGACGGAGTCGGCATCGATATCGGGGTTCGAGAGCAGGCCGTTCAGCAGGGACGGCAGGTCGATTCCCGTGCTGTCCTTCATACCGGATGCGACCTGGTCGACAATCGAGGTGGTCTCCTTTACGAGTTTCTGCGCGTTGCCCGATCCGTACATCTTGATGGAATCGACGGCGGTGAGGGGCTTCGCAACCTGCTCGGCTACCTTGGGCATGATGTCGATGTAGCGGTTGGCGAGCAGGTAGGGGTTATCCATGCCGTTGTACGCCTCGGCTTGGGCCTTGATGCCCGCCGCGACGCCCTCGCCGTGGGCCTTCTCGGCCGCACCCTCGGACTCGCCCTTCAAGCGCGTAGCTTCGGCCTCGGCCTTCGCTCGGGCCTGGATGCCCTCGGCGTCCTTTTGGGCGGAATACAGCTCGGCGTCGGATTGGTTCTGGCGCTCGATACGGGCGGCCTCGGCCTGCTTCGTGCGCTTGTAGAGGTCGGCTTCGGCCGCCTGCTCAGCTGCATAGCGGTCGGCTTCGGCCTGCTTCTTCACGGTCGCGTTCAGCTCGCGCTCCCTCACGTCCGCCTGGCGCTCGGCGAGCTCGACCTTCTTGGTCTCCGCGGCGATCTCGGCCTCCTGCTGGGCGATATAGAGCTCGCGCTGCTTCTCGGCCGTGACGGTTGCCTTCACCATATCGGCCTCGGCCTTCGCCTTGTCGGCCTGCTTCTTGAGGTCGGCCTGCTTCAAGTCGAGCTGGTTCTGGCGGATGGCGACCTCCTCGGCCGCCTTGATCTGCGCCAACTCGGCCTCCTTCTTGATCTCTGCGGCCTGGTCGGCGCCCATGGAGCGGATGATGCCCTGGGAGTCGGAGAAGTCCTGCACGTTGAAGGTACGCAGCTCGAGGCCGAGGTTGGCGAGATCATCCTTGGAGCCACCGAAGACCTTGGCGTTGAAGCTCTCGCGGTCACGCATGAGCTCTTTGAGGTCCATCTGGCCGATGACCTCGCGCATCTTGCCCAGCATGACCTCGGTGACCTGGCGGGTCATCTCCTCCTTGTCGAGATTCAAGTAGTTCTTGGACGCGGTCTCAATCAGCTCTGGGGTCTGGCCGATCTGGAAGTTGGCGACCGCGCAGGCGTGGATGAGGATCGCGTCCTGAGTGGGGATTTCGTTCTCGGTGGTCAGCTGCACCTGCACGGCACCAAGGGACAGGGTATCCACGCGCTGAAGGAGCGGGATAACGAACGTGCCCTTGCCGGAGACGCTGCGCATCTGCCCGAATCCAGATACGATCATCAGTTTGTCCGGTGGGCATTTGCGCCAGCAGCTCTCGAACACCATCGCCACGACCAGGAGGCCGACGATGATGGGGAGCAGGTTGAAGATCAAAGATTCGAAGAACATATAGCTTCCTTTCTTCAAGGGCGGCTCTGACAGGGCCGCCCAGTAATAAACAGTTGCTTGTGAGGGGAATTACGCCAATAAATCAATCAGACGTGCGAGCATCACGACAAGCGTGGCGATGCAGGCGAAAACACCGAGAGCGAGCGAGAAGGTCCATGCACCGTGCAGGATATCGACCTGATCGGAGCAGCTCAAGTTATTGAGCCCGCCACCGTATCTCGTCCAAATATTGCGAAGTATGTTGATGATGGGCATCTAGCACTCCTGTGAAACTAGAAAGTGTTCGGGTTCAGATTGCTCAGAATCATTCGCTGGAACTGCTCAAGTTCGTGAGCAATTCATGGTTCCAAAACCATGAGAAGTGTGACGAGGCATGCGAGGACGCCACCAAGGAGAACGAGGATCCATGCGCTGTGTATGAACTCGTCCTGCTCGTAAGGGCTCAGGCTATTGAACCCGCCGCCGTATCTCGTCCAGATATTGCGAAGTTTCTCGATAACGTGCATCTATCACTCCTGTGAAACTAGAAGGTGTTCGGGCTCAGAATGCTTCACGATTATTCGCCGCCCGACCTTCGCCCGTGAGAAGAGGCGTTTCTCAGAGCGGCGCCGCCCCGGGGAATGCATCCGATTTAATACACGCAGAGTATGCTTGGGCTAGTTTTCCAAGGCAAGGATGCACGCTCTGATATATGCGCTGGCCGTGAGGTTTGAGGGCAGGATCTCCGGGTGTGCCGCGCGGGCGCTCACGAGTCCGGTCATCAGGTCCTTGTAAACCTCATAGTGGACGAGAGCCGTTCGGCTATAGCGCGTGGCACTCATAGATCGCTTAGGATTGTCCAAAACGGAAAGATCGAGCTCCCCTCCGCTGATTCGGTCGCGAAGTGCATCCTCGACGACACGGCTGACATTGGCGTCCCTCCTGGGGCCGCCTTTCAGTTTGAGCTCGAGAACGCGCCGCTCAAGGATTTCAGCCTCAAGCGGCGAAGTCGAGAAGGTGACCCTCTCTTTTTTGGATCCCGAAGATACCTTGCTGGCAGCGGGAGCCGTCGCAGGTTTGGATTTGCGGACACTCGTGGGGGAAGCGAGCGATGCGGCGACGCTGTCCTGAACAGGCTTTTGCGGGGCGGGTGCCGCAGGACGGGGTGCAGGACGGTTCTGTGCCCCAAAATTAGGCAAGGTAAAGCGAGGGGCATTGCTCATCATGTCGCCGACAAGGTTCTCGGGCAGATTGGAAGCCACAGTTACTCAACTCCTTCGGTATCGCCGGCGGCGGGCTTGAGCTCGCACCAGTTCACGATGTTGCCCACAAGGACGTCGTACTCGAATGCCGCACCTTTGAGGACGTTCATCTCGTAGATGCTGCGACCGTTCGCCTGCGCATCCTGGATTGCAACAGTTATACCGATTCGGCGCTGGAAGACCTTAAGGCCCATTTTCGGGAACTCCTCGACCATCTGAGCGGCAAAAGCCCTCGCGAGCTTGGCGATACCGCGATAGAGCGTGATGAGGACGGCAGGGGCGCTCATCCACGCGACCTCATAGGAATCAGATACCGCGCTGAGGAGCTCGAGGGTCTGCTCGACGGCCTCGGTGCCGAGCCTGTCGGCGGTAGTCGGGATGACGAGATGGGTGGCGGCGATGGTGGAGGAGATCGTCGAGAAGGTCATGCCCGGCTGCGTGTCGACTACGACAGCGTCGAAGTTGTGCTGGGATACTGCCGACTCTATTGCGCGCGTCAGGGAGTACTCATTGATCTCGTTACCCTCGAGGTCCCTCTCGTCTGCGACGTTTGCCAGATCAAGATCACCGGGGACGGTCGCCTGCCCGTCCTCGGTGCAGACCACTTGGACGCCCTTGAGGAAGCTAGAACTGCAGCAGGTGCCTTTCGCGACGCAATCCGACTCGATTCGCCCAAGCGAGCCCTGGGGATCCATGTCCACGGCTAGGACCTTAAGGCCGCGGCGGCGAAGTCCGTCGGCGATGGCATCTGCGGATGTCGTCTTGCCGACGCCTCCCTTCTGGTTGGTGAACACGATCACAGGGGTGAAATTCGGCATAGTGATTCCTTTCAAATTGAAATTGAAAACATTAGAGACAGAAAATGCCTAGGAGCGGCTGGCGATGCTCATGACCACAAGAGCGATCGGGATGGCGATGAGGCACGCTGCCGCGCCGACAATAAACTGAAGGACGGCGTAGGCGAGCCCGCTTGCAAAAAAGGCTACGAGCGCGACAATCCCCAAGATGAATTTGATGATTGGAATGTAATCAGGATAAGAAGACATAGACCCTCCAATGCCCTTATTGGACCGATGGCGGAAACTCCGCATTGAAGGTTATTATTTAATAATAACAGAATTATGTCATTAATGAACTGCGGAATAGATGAATAAAAGAATTAAAGAAGAAAATAAAAGTGCAACGACGGAATAACCGATTTTGAGAAAACACGATGAAGAGGAAAGCGTAATCAATGAACTAAAGAAGTACGTAACTGTGTCATTGCGTAACTGTGTCATTGCGTAACTGTGTCATTGCGTAACTGTGTCATTGCGTAATGACACTTCATTGCAGTCGCGACTTGCAACTTTTCCTTGGGGGGCTTTCCTATAAAGGCCTCCACCCGGAATCGTCCTCATCACCATTGTCGAATAGTTGGAGCACGATCGCAGCGGAAGTAATAAGAAGCAGTAAAGCCAACCCATCTAGCTGGAGAAGGTAGCTCAAGCCGGCGAGTGCAAGAAGTAGTACAGATGCAAGTAGGATAATAATCCGGGTCATATGCGTACCCGCCAAAGGATTACGGCGCTCACGCGGCATCACCAACGATGATGCTGTAGAGTTCGTCATCTGACGCTATCAGCGCGACGATATGGTTTCTCCTCCTGATGACAGTCCTCTTGGAGACGCCCAAGAGCGCGCCGATCCTCTCGCATGTCAGGTTGTCGATATAGGACAGCTGGAAGATAGATCCGAGTCCCGGCTCGCAATCGTCCAGCGCCTCGACGACGACCATTACGAGATTCAATGTCGAATCGATATGCAGGACGCGGTTCCTCATCCGCTCCCTTTCATTCGATCGGGACGGCAGCTGCCTGAGCGCTGTCTCGCACTGGCTTCTGATCGAGGCTAGATGTCTCAGCTCGGACAGAACGCATCTGACGCGCTCCTCTCGAGCGCCGATGCCGCCATCGTCTGAGGAAAGAGACGAGTCATGGTTCTCGCCCTCGATCCCGACGATTGCAGATTGTCCATTACGCTCGGTTCTAATCAGCCTTTCCCACGAGTTCCCTTCCATGTCACTTCCCCTTTCGACATTTATTCAATCGTTCGTTCAGCAGCTCACAGCGAAGATGTGGCCTGTTTGCGGGCCAGGTCTATCGCGGCCTCCTTGTTGTCGCCGCGATAGACGATTCCGTTCGCATCCACAACCGGATGGACCGGCCCGTCGCCGATGGTGAGCCAGGCGCCGTCGGGAGCCCTTCGCAGGTGCTTTTCGCCGCGGCCTGTTCGCTGGCGTGCGGCCTCGACCATCTTCCGGCAGCCTTTGACGCTCGTGTCGAGAAGCCATTTCCGCAGCTGAGGCATGAATTTATCCTCGCAGCCGGCATTTTTGGCCTCGGCCTGCCGGCGAGCCCACGCAGCGCCGATCTCGTCGGCCCCGAAACCGAGATTTCGCAGCTCATCGTAGGGCTGGCGTGCGGCGTCGAGCTTGTTGCGGTTGATCGTTTCGTCGGCGATTTTCCTGAAATCACTTGCGGTATCGACCTGAGAGTCCATTCCGGGATAGACGTCCGGTTGGTCGGTTTGAAAATCCATCCATCCATCCGTCCAATCTTCTGGATAGTCATTACTTATAGGTATATAGGGGGATTCACCTGAAAAAATTGCAGGTGAGGAAGAATCTTCACGTGAAGAAATTTCAGGTGAGGAAGTATTTTCACGTGAAATAGTTTCCGGTGAGGAAGTTTTTTCAGGTGAGGAAACTTCAGGTGAAGAAACATCACGTGAAACTTTTGCAGGTGAGGAGAAATCTTCACGTGAAGAAATTTCAGGTGAGGAAGTATTTTCACGTGAAATAGTTTCCGGTGAGGAAGTTTTTTCAGGTGAGGAAACTTCAGGTGAAGAAACATCACGTGAAACTTTTGCAGGTGAGGAGAAATCTTCACGTGAAGAAATTTCAGGTGAGGAAGTATTTTCACGTGAAATTTCTTCTGGTGAGATTCGGAAACAAGACCTTCCGGCGTCCGGATGGTCCGCCAGCCAAGCCTCCCTGGCGCGGGAAATTGGATCCGCAGCTGCAACAAGGGACCTGCCGACAGTATTCATTCCATGGACATGGGATCCGCGCTCAACGATAAGGCCCATCTCGAGAAGGGAGGCGATGGTCGTGCGGGCAGTGCGCTCGCTCGTGCCGGACCAGTCCGCGAGAACGGCGGCTCCAAAATCGTAGCAACCCTTATCTACCGTGCAGGAGTAGATCAGGGCATATGCCACGAGCTGTGCGGGCCTAAGGCCCAAATAGCGCATGAAGCCGTGTATGGCGAACGAAGGACCGTAGCCTTCGGTCTCTGTCTCGAGAATCTTCGACACTATGCGGCCTTTCTCCTTTGCAGCGCCCGGACCGCCAGGGAGAACAACGCTTCTTCGTTGAAGACATTGCACTCCCCTGCCGCCCGCGCGGATTCGATTTCACTTATCAGGGACTCGCGTCCGTAAACGGACAGCATGAAGTTGACGAGATCACCGGAGCGGAACTGACCACCGCCGACAGACAGGGGAACCGCTAGGTCGAAATAGGCGACAAGCGGCTGTCCGATGGTATCGACCGCATCCAGCGCAACCGCCACCCTGCCTGCACCCGCCTTAAAGATAGCAACAGGAGACTGAAGGAGTTCGGGAACCGATGCAAGCAGTGAAGGCTCGATGCCGTGCCTGTGTGAGCGTTTGGAGATCGTTGTCTCCCGAACGATATGCCGCACGGTGTGGCAGATAGGCAGGTTGGGAATCCCCGCCGCCAGAAGCGCCCTCGGAGTTTCGGGGAGAACGGACACAGGCGCCTGTCGGTTATAGCCCCGGCCCCTCGCCTTAGCAATTTCGGCGAATCCAGTCCACATTCGGCATGAATTCGCGTATTCGGCTAGATCTTGATTGTTTAGACCCTCTACTTCGATGGTAGAATCAACTTGACCGACGAGGGCGCGATACCGTCCTATGTCGTCGAGATCGTGTTGACGCTGTTCACCTTTCCACATCCGTGAACTCCCTTCTTCTACGGTCTCACGTTTCGGGTGCGGCTGGGGCTCTTCCTTAATTTCCCAGTCGCACTTTTTTTCTGACACCCTAAATTGAACAGTCTTCGAGAACGATGCAGGAACCATCATGCGGCCCCCTTACGGCCGTCAAGGGCCATGCTCTTTGACATGCTCTCTTGCAGGGACTGCAGAGAGGCGTATTCCTCGTACGGCATCTCATGGCTCGACTCCTTAATGAAAGGCGTCCTGCGCATATAGGCGTCGAGGTCGTCTATGTTGATGTAGATGGTCCGCGATCCACCACGGTTGAACGCGCCGTAGACGGCGGGGATCTCACCAGACTCAATGAGTTCCTGAACTGCATCGACATGGCGATGGATATATTTTGCTGCCGCGGATTTGGAAAGCCATTTGCTACTCGCCCACGGCTCCAGCCTCTCTTTGCCGCTCATTACGCAACCTCATCCTTCTGGGGAAGACGATCATCGGTTTCGCCAAGCAGGTATTGGATGGAGCAACCGAACAATTGAGACATCTTCTCGAGTTGATCGTAAGTTGCCGACTTCGGATCGCGTTCGATTCGAACGATAATGCTTCTGCTGACGCCGAGCTTGTCGCCAAGATCGGTTTGCGAAAGGCGAAGCCTCACTCGTTCCGCTCCGATACAATTCGGCATAAAACCCTCCTTATATGACCCTATTTGTACTACGCATACATACTATAACCCAATTTGTACCATGGGACAACATTTTGTACCACCTAGGCTCATATTGAGGGGTGATGCAGGTGCAAAATAATCTCAAACAGATTCGAGAGAGTCAGAACATCTCGCAACCTAAAGCTGCGGAAGACTTAGGGTATGGCTTGTCCACGTACCGTAAATATGAAAATGGGACCAGGCGAATCTCTGACGAAAAACTCGTGCAGCTATCTGCCTATTTCAATGTCTCCATTGATGTGATTCTTGGTACGGCCTACAAAGTAGACCCAACATCCCCACAATTCCAGAAAGATGCAAAAACACGGTCATTCCTCAATGCGATCGTAACGATTCTTACCCCAGATGAAAGATCGCTTTTACATGAATTGCTTTCAAATTTTTCTAGACTGAACGAAAGCGGCAAGTCAAAGCTTGTTGAAGAATCTGACACGATGGTTCGATCTGGAAAGTTTGAAAATTTTGGCGCCCGTTCTCAATTTTCAGGTGCGAAAGAAATTGCTTAAAAAGACAAGAAGCAGCCTTAACACAATAGTTTTAACTCCAGATTGGAGCTTGATTCAAAGAGGGCCAGATGTCTAAAAACAAATTCGGTGAAATTCAGAAATTAGGAGTTGACGCCGAAGGGTTAGAGATCTTCAGGGTCAGAGTCGAGGTCGGCACTCGCGAAAAGCGCACTGCGAAAAGGGTCACGATTCACGAATCATGACGAGATTATCCTCCGAAATCTCATTTGCTAAAAGGGAGGTAGGATGACTAGAAAAAAGAGTCCGCAGGAGATTGAGATCAATCGTCTATTTGGTCAAAATCTCAAGCAGGCCAGAAACCAGCTAAAAATCAATCAGACTGTTGCAGCCCGCAGAATTGGTGTTGAGCTTGTCACCTACCAGTCATACGAGCAGGGTCGAAGGTTTCCGTCAAACGAGACCTTAGAGGCCATCTGCAAAGCGCTAAACGTGCGGTTATCTGACCTTGTCGACCCATCTTGGCGCAATCTTCACGCTATTTCCCCTGCAAAATCTTTAATAACGCTTACGGAATTGGAAAAAGCCGCGACAAAACCAGCGGAAGTAAACGATCACTCCTTTGAAAAACTTCGATCTGCTTGGGTTCGTTTAAATGACAACGGGAAAGGCATTGCACTTTCGCTAATTGAAAGCCTGCTAGGAAACGACCTATTGCTAAATGACTCTGAACCGGCCTTTTCAAACGATAATTCTCACTCCTCCGTGACCCAATCAGCATAACGAATAAATTGCAGCTGGAGGCAAGATTGACCTATGCCTAAAAACAAACTCGGCGAAATTCAGAAAAGAGGAGTCGACGCCGAAGCGTTAGAGGTCTTCAGGGACAGAACTGAGGCCGGCACTCGCGAAAAGCGCTCCGCGAACAATCTGAAAATCATTCGCTCCAATAGTGGAAAGACCCAAAAACAAGTAGCTGAAGAGCTCGGTATTTCGCTCTCTGCTTACAGAACGTATGAACAGGGGACAAGACGTCTCACGGATGAGCTTTTACTCCAGCTCTCGACATATTTCTCTGTTTCAGTTGATTCAATACTTGGCTCTAAATTCTCAGCATCGCTTTCTTCACCTTCATTTCTCGAAGACTCCGAAATGCGTTCAATAGTTAACGCCGCAGTCTCAGAAATGAATAAAGAAGATAGGCATCAGTTCAGAAAGCTGTTGGAAAGCTATATGGCCCTCAGCTCAACTGGAAGAAAGCAGCTGGCTGATAGTGCAGACACTATGAACCGTTCTGGTAAATACAAGAGATTTGGAAATATTGCTAAAAGCAACGCCTCAGCTAGTTCTCACAGTAGAGCCAAAACCGCCTAAACAACTTAACGGAGCTTTCAACACAAGAGTTCTTTGTCCTGACTGGAAAACAATACGAGGTAGTCATAATGCCTAAAAACAAAATTGGCGTAATTGAGAAAATAGGTGTCGACGCCGACGGCTTAGAGATATTCAGGGTTAGGGTCGAAGCCGGCACTCGTAAAAAGCGTACCACAAAGAGGGTAACGATTCATGGAACCATGAGAGATGCCCAAGCAGCTGCATCTATGCTCTATGTCGAGTTGAATTCCAGCCTTTCCGAACGCGACATTCCTGAGATTACGCTGAATCAATACTTTTATGGCAGGTTTATCCCAGCCCTGGAAAAAGAAGGTAAGACCAACAGCACAATCGACGGATATGTCAAAAACTACCTAAAATGGATCTCCCCGAATCATGGCGAACGAGTCCTCTTGAATCTAGACGAGAACAATGTCCGAAATCTCATCGAGCAATCTGGGACCCCGAGAAACACGCTGCGGACGTACAGGGCGATCTTGAACAGGGCCAAATCGGATGGTTTCATACGCCATAAAATGGATCTAACGGGACTCGATGCCAGGGCAAAGAAACAGAAACGCCCCGCACCATGGTCACCCCTGGAATTAAAGCACGCTGCCGACGCACTAGTTGACGATGAGATGGCATACCTAACCCTGCTGGTCGGCAGTGCGGGCCTTCGCAAAGAAGAGAACCTTGCAATCACGCCAGCCGACGTACAGATATTGAAAATGCCGACTTCCCAGGGCGTAAAAAAGTATGTGCTCCTGAACGTCCATGCGGCCTATACCGACGAGGACGGACTTAAGGTCACCAAAACAGAAGAGTCTAATAGGCACGCTCTGGTTCTTCCAGAGTTTACGGAAAGGTTTCTTTCAGCTCTCGAGGACACGAAGCCCTCAATCGAGCAAGTTGAGGGATGCTGGCTCATCAGGCACAAAACAAGCTGGCACAAGTCCAGAAAAGCCAAATATAGGATCGAAACCGTCATGGGAAATCGAAAAGATGCCCAGGCAGTTGCAAGTCGGTTGGCCGCAGAAACGGCAGCAAAGTATAAGTTGGGGTCAAACCCAAAACTGAAAGAAGTTGCAGATGGAATTTGGACTGTCACCGTTTTTAACGGATATGTCGACACCATGGAGAGGACCATCGCGCCAGAGGCGTTTATTGGAACCGAACAAGATGCAACGCGACACGCCCTGGAGCAGTGGAGCAACCGGCGAATTCTTCCATGTGCCGGCGAAACACTGCGAGGCCATTGGGAAACCGCGCTGAGGAAGCATGGCCTGAGGTTTATCCCCGTGAATAACCTGAGACATACCTCAGAGACGCTCATGGCCGCCAGCGGAGTTTCGACTCCGACAATTTCAAGCATGCACGGACATACGCAGTTTAAGACGGATTTCCAGCACTATATCGACCTAAATGTCGAGGCGATCCTTGATGCCGCCGATAAGGTCGACACATTCATGGCTTCAGACATGGCAAGTGGCGGCTTCACTCTCGAATCGCTTATTGAGAAACAGGACTTCTAGAAGATGTTCAAAAGCCAAACGCGAGTAGTTTCTATACAAGTCAATACAAACTACGCCTGAGGCAATGAGAGGCGAAATAGAGCGCCGAATCGATATCTTAGTAACACAGATGAGTACCAGACTTTCAGCTGGTCTTAAATCGCGTCTGAACGCTTGGCCCATCCAGACTGCCGAAAAACTGCGACCATCGATTCATTACACTTCCATCTTTTTTGGCGAAAGCAAACGCATCGATCGGTAGATCGTATAGCTCATTTTAAATCTACTGATACAGACGGGACCCATATCTATGCACTAATCAGTGGTGGATAGTGGTGGATAGCCAGAAGAAACACGAGGATTCGAGAAGGAATAGCCAATAGTAAAGCGGTTCCCCTGATTGACTGAATATCAGGGAAACCGCTGGTAGATAGTGGTGGGCCCTCCGGGATTCGAACCCAGAACCCAGGGATTATGAGTGTGGGCCGAGGCTTATCGAGGAACATTGGACACCAGAGTCAGACCACGGGCCAATTAGTACCTGCTGCCCGGCGTACTGACCGCGCCATCGGACGGATAGCGGAACTCTACCTTGATGCCGCGACGCTCCAGCTCATAGGCCATCGCGCGGGCGTTGGCGTTGGCCTGGCCATAGGGACCCGGACCACGACCGAACTCGTCATACATCACCTGGTCGCGATAGTACGTAATCGGCACCGTAACTGGCTCAACGCCAAGAGACTCAACCTGTTTGACAACGACAGCGCAGGCCGGGCATAACTCATCACTGCAGACAAAGTAGGTCGCAATAGCGCATAAATTGACTACACAGGATAAAACTAACGATCGTCAAAACCGCTATCCGCTTCTATCCACACTATTAGTATTATTTCTACACTTAATCTCGGTTTTAATTATGGACTCATAATCCCTGGGTTCTGGGTTCGAATCCCGGAGGGCCCACCAGAGTATTTTAGGCCGGGCATTACGCCCGGCCTCTTTGTTGTTAGCGCTGCAAACTAGCTTTGCCATCCAGAGACGTAAAGTTATTAACATTCATATTCGTAATTAACAATGGGAATGTCGCCAAGATGCTACCCAACCAACACATGGCTTCAATCGTTAGATAAGAAAAAAGGCCCCAACTTGCGTTGGAGCCTCATTCAATGCTCGGGTGGAGACGAGGGGGATCGAACCCCTGACCTCTTGACTGCCAGTCAAGCGCTCTCCCAGCTGAGCTACGCCCCCGTGCGAGAAAGTACTATACGGGAACTCGGACGGCGATGCAAGGACATTTTTGGAAAATTTCGCAGTCGCGGCGCGGGCCGCCATCCGCCCAACGGCCGTCTTGCCGGCGCCAGGCCCATTACCGGGGCCAATCGCGCTCCCGCCGACCCGGCGATTTCAAAACTATGCCGGTTTACGGGGCCAGGCCGGGAACCCCCGAGCATGCCGTAATCGGTAAAATCAAAACCGCAGGTAGACGGCTTGCGTATTCCGTGAAATGCAGGGTATGGACGGCCAGTCCGGGTCCAGCCCCGTAATCCGGCATAGTTTTGAAATGACATTATTTCACTAACAGGCAAACTAGGTAGTTCTAGCGCCTTGTCGCCGACTAATTTCCGATTTCCAACCAGTTGCACAAAACATTTGCTCGCAGTCTCGTCTCGGCGCACTTCATTGCCTCAGTTTTGGCTTTATAGCGAATCCCTAAACGGTCGCAGACACTTCTGACTATGGTGTCTAGCAGCTTTGAATCGTTGAGCATATCGTGAGTCACCAGGAATACATCGAATCCCATGCTCTGCAACGCAGTCATGCGCTCCGCATCGTGGTCAAGTATTGCACCTGAGCCATGAATGACCTCACCTTGGATCTCGATAATAACTGCCTTCATTAGGATTGGGTTTACGATCACGATGTCGCCGTAGCAGACCTTTTGGCCTGCGATGCTTTGGGCTGCCACGGATAGAGGGGTTAAATCGTTGAGGTACACGTATCTGAATCCTGAACCACCTAGACGTCGAGAACGACTTAGAAGCAGTACCCCCGCGACCTCGAGCGGAGACGCAGCAATGCCGATAACCTGCTGAGCGGCATCATAAAACTGCTTTCCCCACATTTGACTTTTGACCTTGTCGGCGAATCGATGTAGATCGCTTAGCTCGATGAGCGGCTTTCTCATCCAAAGAGAAGTGCCTTTGAGTTTCGTAACCTCTCTTCCATCCTCACGCTTGTTCGTTTGGCCTTCTTTATCTGTGGCCTTTACGGTTGCGCGGGCGTAAACTCGTTTCCAAGGAACCTCGTCTTCGCCTTCTCCAAGTTCGAACAGATCCTGCGTGCTGGAATTGCGATTCTCCTCTACCGCCATTTTTAACTGCATTTCGGCAGCGGGAGCAAGCTCGAAAACGGAAAACCAACCGCAAAGTTCGTACATAGCCAGTACGAGATCTATTTGGGACACAAAGCGTGTCATAGTAAATAATGTGTTAAGCGGATTGGTAACACTAAAGCCTAAATTAGTGTCGATTGTTGTGCTGACATCCGATGTCCCTTCCCAGCGAATAGTGGAGCGCAATCCCGAGTGGTGATTGCAATAACCTGGCGAAGCAACAGCGATAATCGGGGTCTTGAGGACGTCGGTTACGAATGGGGCTTGGGATAGAGCTCGCCAGCCTTCTTCGGAGTTGGGTAGGCGCGGGTAGAGGTCGCGCACCTGCGGTGGGCAGCGCCAATAGCGGAATGCGGTGTTTGCGCAGACGATTTCGTCCATTTGCGCCTCCCTTGGTATCGGCCGTAGGCCATGCGGTTGTGGTCGTGGACGATTATCTACTGGGGCATCATGCGGGTAAGTACCGGAAGCTGACCAAACGCTGACCAAAAAATGGATGGGATGTGTTGAAAGGTTGTCACGAGGCGTGAATGTGCTGGTACGAGCTGTGAGCCAGTGGTCTTTTTCTCCACAATTGCGTATGAATCATGCAAAGAATTCATTGAAAGATCGCGTGAACTATTTTCAAAATGTTCGACGACGTCACTCTATAGTTGGTCAACGAACGAAAATAATATTCAATATGTAGGAACTATGAAGGGTTTGCGATCAATAAAAAATAGGACCCCATGCTAATAAAAATCGAAAATTTGGTGTCACTTTTGGTGTCACCCTTGGTATCAAATAGAAAAAGGCCAGAGGCTTAACACCTCTGACCTGTGCTTTAGATGGTGGGCGATACAAGATTCGAACTTGTGACCCCATCCGTGTGAAGGATATGCTCTACCCCTGAGCCAATCGCCCGTCGCCTTTCGGCAAAAGAGATACTAACATAGCCGCGCGCGGTTTACCAAGAACTTTTTGCCCTCGATTTTAAATTCGTGGGTGCTAGCCAAGCCAAAACAACCAAGGCAATCGGCAAAACCGCAGTTAAGCCACCCTTTATCGCTTAATCCACGAGGTCTCGGGACGGCAGATAAGTCGAGCATTGTTATAGGCCATGTCGAGCGTGAGGCAGGTGCGCGCGGCGTAGAAGCCGTCCTCGCGCTGGATGGTCAGCGCCAGCTCGGGCTTGTCGCCGGTCAGGCACAGCGGCAAGAGCAGCTGGATCCGGCCGCCGTAGAACTGCGGCGCAGCGAGCGTGTAGTTTGCGGCGGCGCGGCGGGCGGCCTCGACGACGGCGCCCTCAAAAGCGCGGCGCAGCAGCAGCGAGTTGTCCTCCCCCATCAGGCTGGCGGGGATGCGCGTAAGATTCTCCTCGTCGCCCAGAATGTGGTCGATGTTGGAACGGATGGGCAGTCGATAGTCAAAGACCAGCTCGGAGGGGTCCTCGGCAAAGCGCACGCGGCACGGCAGGTACTCAAACGAGACCAGCATGGGGTCGCTCTCCTTAAAGAAGCCCTTCAAAAACCAGCGCTGGCGCGCGTCGGGTTTGGTATTGGGCTCAAACAGGCCGTAGATGGTCTCGTAGCGGCGCGTGTACAGGCCGGTGTTGAATAGGCAGCGATCGTCGTCGAACACCAACGGCAGGTTGGACGGCGCGGTCTGGTCCACGTCGCGCTCGGTCAGGAACACCGCGCGGCTAAACGAGAACGACAGGTAGTTTTTGAGGATGCGGTTACTGGGACCCCAGTCCTCGGGGTCGGCGAGGCGACCAAGCGGTCGTAGCAGGGCTCGGGGCAAAACGCGAAGTCGTACACATTGCTGCACAGAGTGCTGGGGATCTCCATGTGGTGTCCAATCAATTCATTAACCGGCGTGCGGATGCTTAGATTCTATACGAGCGACAGATCGCCAGTGCCCGCAACGAATCCGCAGCGCAGCTCTTCGGCTATCTCGCTGTTCGTGCGGCGACTGGAAACGAGGTCCTGGATCCAGGCGTAGTACTGGTTGTCTTTTGGTTCGGGGCTGTCAGACAGCACGACCGGAGTGCCTGCGAACCTTAAGACGGACAACGCAAAGACAAGGCTGGTTCGTTTGTTACCGTCTTCAAAGATGTGGTCCTTGACCATGTGCTCGGCCACGTAGGTGACCTGGTCAAAGATGTCTGCGAAGCGATCGGCCGGCGATTGACCGAATATCGTACAGAATGCACCCGCAAGCACGGACTCGACGCGTCCAAGCTCAAGCGCGGCTCGGTCGCCTGTGGCGTCGGTTGTTTAGCAGCGCCCGACCGTCATCAGCGTGCTGTGCAGGCGCATCACGGCCGCGGCCATATCTTCGAGCGAACCGGCATCATCGAGCACGAGCGGCGCGAACGGATGCGCTCCCCGCTTCGTGTCCGCCATCATGAGTTCTCTAAGAGCCTGAGCGCGTTGGGCATGTTCGAAATGGTCAGCCGAATAGCTTCGTCGATTGACGTGGTACCGCCGAGCAAAATCGGTGATGCTGAATTTGCCACGTGCGCAGTTGAATGATCTTCTTGAGCAACGCAATCAGCGCCGTCATCTTGTTGAACATAGCTCCAAGGCATGTCTGACTCCTCTATAGCTTTACAGACGAAATAGCCTGCGAGTCGTACTCCAGAGCAATCGGTTGCCAGACGAGGTCTTCGATGGTGCAGTTTAGGGTGTCTGCAAGCGCCAATGCCGAGGAAACCGAGGCACGGCGTAGGTCGAGCTGGTTCTGCTCGTAGAGTTGTATGGCGCGAAGCTTAACCCCCGATTGGGCGGCGAGCTGTTTTTGCGTTAGTCCGGCAGCCTTTCGTGCCGCCTTGAGGCCCTTTTTGTCTGCCTGGGCGTTGTTCCATTTTTCGATGACAATCTGGGCGAATTTATCTTCGGAGGCCTCGTGGAGCGGATGGTACGAGCCGATGATCCAATCGAGCGGAGCGACTTCGAGTAGCTTATTAAAGCCCAAGCTGCTCATCCATTGCGTATAGGCCAAAACCCAGCCCGCCCAATACTGAGGCGAACGGTCGAACGGATAGGTCTCCCTGCATTCGACGGGAGTCAGTCCCGCATGGGCAATAATATCGCGCGCGAGCTCGTCGCCCGCCATGCCGCAGACGACGCGAGGCATACCGCGCTCAAACTGTTTCATCTCAAGAGCGTTCGACAGGATCGCCGTCAACTCGGCTGGAGTCAGCCCTTGGTCACAGAGGGCAAAATCGACCGCCTCGCCCAGCGTTCTCATGGCATCCTCGAGATATATCTCACTGTAGGCGTGGGTCATCGCCCGTCATCCCCTCTCGAATGATATCGACGATACGAATTCCCTCAAATGGATTTTCGCCAAGTAGCTCCCGGTAGTGCGCTCTTGCCGCTTCATCTCGTTCCTTGGCCAATGGACCATACAGAGCTTGCTGCGCACGTTCAAATCCAGCAAAACGAACGCTCTTAAACGCACGCTCGCTTTTGAGCACAATCTGCTCCCCCAGGTTACCGAGCCTCATAGATCGTCCAAGCTGATCGACGGTGATCGTATTGTTTACAAAAGCTCTGGCATAGCTAAAGTACGAGTCGTCCGCACGCCACCCCCTTATTACGTCGCAAGTGCTCGTCCGAGGTAGAAAGTGATCATGGAGATATTCGCACGCCCCCGCGGCAATGGCGGTATCTTTGTGAAAAGAACGATGCTCAACGAGCAACGCTATCCAATGCAGGACGCAATATTGCGGCGATAGCAAGTCGAGAACTTTGAGATCGGCTATATCGAGTTCATAGCGATTCGCAAAGCCATCGGCATCGCGCGAGCATGCCCATTCCCTTGCAAGGTCGAGGCTCTCTGTGCAATAGAATCCCTGTCCATAGTCGTTATGGATTTTCCCCAGGCCAAGCTGGGGAGCCTCAATGATTTTCTGAGAACCATGCCATAGTTCCACGCGAGTCTCCTAACAGGTATCGCCCTAGCGATAGTATAACATACTATCGCTAGGGCGATACCTGTATTCAAATAGCAAGAGGGTGTCTGGAACCGAGTTTGAGTTCAATACTTGCTTCTAAGGCTCGCCGAGTCCGGAAGTATGCGACAAAATTCAGACTTGCTGATCATGCCGGAGCACACTAACGCCTCGTCCTGCTTACAGAGCTTCATAGACACGCACCTCATCTTTCTCGATGCTTTTGCGGAATGCCGGGCGCATGTGCGCTGGTGGGTTGGTGACGATATCAACCTTTCGCCCAAGTTCCCTCTCGAGCTCATGGGAGAGTTCGTAAAGCGTGCCGAACGTCATGGTGTTGCCGCAGACTAGGCGCAAGTCAATATCGCTATCGGGCGTTTGTTCGCCTCGGGCAAACGAGCCAAATAAATAGGCTTCGCTGACGTCGTATTGAGCCAGCACGCGGGATACCGCGGATGATATGTAATCAAATGAAATCATGTCTCAATTGGGCGATTAACAGTAGAACGTCCGAGGGCCAGCGCCGAAACCGCCGGTCTGGCTTTTACCGTTCTGCAAGCTCGAAGATAAACGGAGCGTTTGATCTAGCGAACTCGGTCAAAAAATCCAGATCGTCGGTAGAAAATCCTTCGACGTTGAACCATTTGGTCACAGGCAAGAAGCATTCCGCATGGTCAGAGCCAAGGTCAACCGGACGCTCGACGGCTACGCGAACGGTCCCGTCATCCCTAGCATAAGCAGAGTTCATTACTCCGCCCCGCTGTCCTAGATAAACTCTCCCGTCTCCAGGTCTACGAAGTTCGCGAGCTTTATCTTTCCGGAGAAGCCGCTCCCCTTGTACTTTCCTGCATACGTCTCAGAGTCGAACTTGAACGAAATGTTATACAGCTTTCCAGTCTTTGTCTTCCTGATTAGCCCGTTTTCCAGCATGTAGCTCAGTACCCTCTTATGGCTTTCTTTATCGTTGCCGTTTAGGTAAAAGCAGCAGACACCTTGTTTCGAGCCCGCCGCGATGAGCGTTTCGGGATTCGAGTATTTGGCCTCTACGACGACGCCGTCAAGAACTGCGGTTCCGACAATGTCGTCCATGAGGGCGGTTTTGAAAGGAGAGAAGAAGAACATCCATTTGCCGCATTGGACGGGATCTATGTCGTGGATTCGCTCCTTATTGATAAACCAAATCCATGAGAACGATTTGACCCTGGCAATCGAGCAGGATTCGTTAAGAAGCGTTTCTTCGACGGACGGCGTTAATTCCTCGTTGTTGCCTGTGTTATTTGAGCTTGCCATTTCATTTATCCTAACAGTCGCCCTTAATAAAGCTCCTCGCCAGCAGCCTCGAGTGCTTGTATCGCTGCGCGTTTTAGCTCGCTGAGACTTTCGTAGCTGCTTCCCGTCAGCGGGATTATTCGCACGTTGAATGAGTCACCGTACTTGTAGTCGGCGTACACATCGCAATTGCCCCTACCGAGAAACTGTATGGCCGCCCGATCAATTGCCTTTGCGCTTTGGCCTACGTAGTACAGATCTTTGGTTGCATTATGAACAATGAAGATGCCAGTAATTTCGCCTTGCTGTGTCAGGGCCTTTCGCTGAGCCATAAACTCTTCGGCGCTTGCGACGATTTGAGGATCATCTTCTAGGAGCGATTGGCGTAGCCCCAGTAGTTTTTCTTGTTGCTTTGATGCCGTAATAACAAGAAGGAGCCCGTCCACAAAAAAGAACAAGCCAAAGAGCAAGAAAGGAAAAGAAAGCGAACCAAATATGTTGGCACTCGATGACAGGGCGGAAAAGAGACCGACAATTGCCAATGCAAGACCAGTAGCGCTGAAGACTTTTCCAATCGGGATGAGCCTTCTTGGAGGGGCCGATGCGACGGTTTTGATTTGATAGTAGTTCCTCATGGTATGACTCCAGTGATATAGACAATTGGATCTAAATGGAGCTTTATAAACGGCAGCATTTGGATTGCAATTATCTTATCGCTCTGGCAGATAGGGTGTAAGGCTCAACATCGGTAACAGATTGTGAAGCTGTAGAGCAAAACTAAATAGTGCCGTCTCAGCGGTGGCTGGTACGGCACCAATCTCTAAGAAAATGAATTTGAAAAAGGCTAAAGGCTTCTGAAATAGCTGCTTTACCTCTCCCCTGGTTTCGCTTAAACGGGGTCTCAGCAGCGAAATGCTGCACCTAACAGCACTGTTCCCAGTAGGAAAAGCGCTACGGACGCGACGACCCAGTTGTTGTCGCCGGTCTTGGGGAGTGCCTCAGTTGTCGCGGTGGCAGCCTTGGGCTTGGTTGTCTTGGCGACCGTGGTCATGGTTACTGTCGTTGTTGTTTTGGTTGTCGTGGCCGCGGGTTTCAGCGAGGGATTTGCCGTGGGTCCTGTGGTGGGCTCTCCGGCAGCGGGGGTAGCATCGGCGGGAGACTTGTCCGCGTTATCGCCCGTCACCTTGCCCTTGTCAGTCTCCCCCGCCGGTGGAGTGGCGACTTCGGGCTCAATCATCACATGCGGTGCCACGGCCCCTACGGCATCCACCACGCTACCAGCACCAAAGACCCCACCAGCAGGCGTCACAAACCGAGCGGACACAAGCGACCCGCCCGTGCACGCAACGCCGCCGTCGGCACCGGCCGCATCGAGCCACGAGGCGTCGACGGAAAGCCGACAGCCGGCCGCGCCATCGCCAAGGCCCGCATCCTGCAGATACACGCCGTAGGCGCGCACGCCCGCTCCGGACCCGGCGCTCGCGGCAACGACGCGCCCGCCGCCGCGCACGGCCATGTCGCCTGCGATTGCGCCGGCAACCGCCTCGTCCGTGATATTGGCGCCGTCTGCCCGGGCGTCGACGGTGCAGCCGTCCACCACGAGCGCCCGCGAAACGTGGATCCCGCACTGCGAGCCCGTCGCGGTCAGGGTCCCGGAGCCGCGAAGCGTCAGGTTGCCCCACACCTCCATGCCGCACAGCGTGATGTCCGCATCAGGCGCATGCGACTCCGTGACGGAGTTTTGCCCGGCAAGCGTCAGCACCAGGTCGCCCTCGGCGCCGATGGCCTCGCCCGCGTAGCCGTTAAGCTCCAGGTGGTCGGCATCGGTCCAGGCCCAGCCGGGGCCCGACGCGCCCGGCTCGTAGTACGTCGCGCCCGCAATGATGAGGCTCTCCGCGCCCGCGGCATAAGAAGGCCCGCCCAGCAAAACGCATAGGCAGGCCATGGCAACAATCGCAATGTAATGACGGCTGGTGTAGGACTCGGCAGCAAACATACCCGCTCCGATCTTCGCAGGAGCCAATAGAATGTGCACCAGAAAATGCCCTGGTAGCAGCAGCTATTAGTTTAGCGAGATCAAGCCGAGAACAAAGAAAATGCCCCTGAACAGTGCCAATAATTAGGTGTAAATCGTTTTGCCAATCGGTGAAAGGAGGGGTCTTCAGTATAGGCCAGCTGTCAGTAAGGCCCATAATCCACTTCGTAACATCATACGGCCGCATTAGTCTTCACTCTCGAGGCAATTACCGTTCTGAAGTTTTCGGAATCCTGAGGCGGCTCATGAATTTTTTGAGAGAAGAGCATATCGCTCTAAAAGCTGCCCATCCAAAAAATCGTCGACCGTGACATACGATCTCCTCCTGGTCTTTGCTGTCTACCTCATTCTCTACAATTGTTTCAAGCCCCTGCAGCCTTTTTAGCATCATATAGGTGCAGATCACGGTAAGTCTGTAGGCGAAAGCGACATCTGCGGAACCTTGGTATTGACGACCATGGATGCAATCGTTTCTGATGTTATATCCGTTAGGAGAGTACATAACTAAGTAGACAAATAGGAACTCTCCGCATCCTTGGATAGTTCCCGTAAGTTCACGAACGCTTCCTATGAGGTCAGCC
Organism: Coriobacteriaceae bacterium; assembly: GCA_905209215.1. Lineage (GTDB taxonomy): Bacteria > Actinomycetota > Coriobacteriia > Coriobacteriales > Coriobacteriaceae > Collinsella. The sequence goes on from CAJLRY010000006.1 coordinate 21,658, forward strand.
AAGACTCCTGATACTTCCCTAAGCTTGTTAAAGGAATCCCTATTTGCTTGGAAGGGAACAATGGAAAACATCTCTCCTATGTTTCTAATAGTATTTTCAAGAATAGGAAATAGCTGCGTAAGATGACCGAGGGTCGGCCTGTTGCCAGGATTGGGCAAAAGCTCGTATTGACTTGGAGCAAGTGTAACCACCTTGTCATAAACGGGCTCTATGACAACCATGCTGCAAACCAACTGGATATTCTTGTTGAGCTTTTCAAAGAAACCGTCAAGCATAACTTGCTCGCCAAGACGATTGATGAAGCGATAAGAACGCTCCTTGTAAACCCGTTTGACTTCATCTGCAATCATTTTGTCGATCGAGCGCGCATCATCTTCTATCATTACGTGAACGTGATTGGGATAGAATTCACTGACTGTTGTCTTGCCAAAAAGGTAAACAATTATCTTCTTAGACATGTCCTCTAAGCTGGATGAAATTGAATCATCGGAAAGTTGTAATAAAGATTGTGCAAATCCGTGGGGTGATTCTAGGAACTGCTTATTTAGCATTTTGATTTCAGTGTTTGGAATGGAGAATTCTCGCGTAAAACAATGCATTTCTGATACAACTTGACTGTAGTATTTATCTTGCCAAGTATGTCTAAGAGCAATAATTACATTTTTAGCCCAATTGTTATTTACTTCAGGGTTGCTCAAAACATCTAATAAAAACATCATTGCGGAATAGAACAGCTCCGCAGTTTCAATGTCGCTATGTTCTGCGTGCTTATAGAACAAATCGAATGCGTACGCCGCATCCTTCTGATTGCAGTACTTTGCGCTTAGAGGGTTTTCAAATAGGGCTACCAAGTCGTGTGTAGTATTGACCTTCTTTAAGTTTTCGGCAAAGAAAGCTTGGCATTTCGTTTTTAAAAGACCTTTTTGTTCCCTTGTCATCGGAATTGAATGTTCCGACATATAACGAAGATCGTTGTAATCGGTGCGATCTTTTAGAAGCTCATTCATGCTTCGAAAATAAGCTGTCTGAGCTTCTTTGCAACATATCGATTCCTTCTTTAGCTGAGTGACAAGATCAATTGCTGTGCACTGAAGACGGTACAATGGTTCGCTATTTTCTACTATTCGCTTGGCGTTGTTTGTGGCTAGTTCGACTAAAATGCTTTGGCTACGGGTCGAAGGAATCTTATTCCATTTCGCAAATTCTATAGACTCAATTAAGCATATCGCACGATCATCTTCAAAGATATCCTTTGCTTTTAGGAACATGCCTTCTGTCCATACAGAGCTATATGACGATTCTTCACCATCACCAAGGCCAATCAATGGAGTCAGTTTTCCATTTCGGTAAGAACTCCTAAAAGCATCGCAAAGAAGAGCCTCTTGCCATGTTTGAAATAGCTCCCGATCAACGTCTTTAAAACTGAGGAAATCAGCATCAAAGTTGTCATCCATCAGTTTAATAACGCTATCGCATTTGATTGGTACATCGACGCACTTAAAATTGCGCCGAAGCGTTTCGGTAACTAGTTCAATTCCCGATAAATTGATTCTCCCGGTTAAGTATTCAAGTTTTGACCATTCATCGTTTAGCGCAGTTAAGTCATACAGCTGGTGGAGATTTGAATAAAAAATGGGATGGGTATCAATAAGGGCATTTCTGCCAGTCAATTTATTGAAAAGGAAAGTTGCATAGGACGCTACGCCAAGCATGCCGAAAAACCCAACATGTTCATCAAAATCTTCTGGCTTGGTCATTCCGCTTCTAAGGAGAACGCAATCGTACAACTTCACCAGCCACATTGATGAAATATCTGGTTTGAAATCGCCAACCAAATCGACGATGCTAGCAAGAAACTCAAAGGGTTCATGAAGCGTTCTCAATACGCTTGGAAATTCATTTACTGAAGTGATTTCTTTGGGTGCAGAGAAGCGCTCTTCAGTGCATTCAATTAGCCACTGCCAATTCGATGATCTGTTTATCCGTTCTTCTGTAAACCTAACCTTGATATCATGTTCGTAATAGCCAATCCCCTTCTCCATCTTCATGTCCTCTTTCACGTTCGATTGTTTATGCCAATTGTCATGCTAAACATATGGAATAGATAGTGCATTAGAAGTAACATTTGCTTCTGGTTACAAACGTACTGATGCTTCAACTACAAAAATTAGCGCAATAATTGAAATCGCCCCCTAGGGAACTAATATTGTCCCCAGGGATCGATTAATTCGTTATTATTGACTTTATAACAGTTTAGATAACAGGTGATGAGTCGGGGACCGCAAGGCCCCCGAATGCTATGTCCTTTCGAGCCAAACAGTGAATTTGCCCGAGTGCCAACCCGGATCTTTGTTTGGCGACAATCCCTCCGGGCGGGCGTTCGGGCCGATGGGGCAGATCCACATGGGAAAGGCAAACCCCTTCGGGACGCTCGTGGCGGGCCTCCCCGCCGACGAGTTCCTGCTGTACTGAGAAGCCGTCGACGAGACGCGCCGCTGCGGCGGGAGGCTCACCTCCCTCACGAGCGCCATCCCTGAGCACTGCCGAAAGGTGCTCCTTGTCTGGGTCACTTTCATTAGACTTATGCGCTCCATCGTCCCCGTCGAGTGCGCGGCCGAGCTATGCGGCGTCAGCCACAAGACGGACTTCGAGTGGCGGCGCCGCGCGCTCGCCACGGTAACCGGCTACCAGGACCGGTTTGTACTGTGCGACACCTTCTGGATTGACGAGACCCACATCAACGTCACAGACCCCTCCAAGGGTTACGAACAGGTGCATAAGCGTGGTCTATCCCGACAAAAGCCGTGCGTCTGAGTCGCCTTCGATGTCCATAAGAACCCCGTCGCGGTCGTTCTCGGCCACGGGAAGCCCAGCTCGTCGCGCGCAAGGAAAGCCATGGGCAGCAGAATGTTGCCCGGGTCGCTGCCCATCCACGACCTTGAGAAGGCGCACAACGCGTTGGTCAGGGACGGCGGGCTCGAGAGCGAGGCACACAGGGCCGACGTGAACGACCCGGTCTACCTGGAGCGGATGGAGATGGCGAACGACCCGTGCTCTTGGCTCAAGCGCTATCTTTGGCGCTTTACGGGAATGTCGCCGCGGAACCTGCAGGCCCACCTCAACTGGTACGTCTACCTCTTCCGGGTCAACCAGGCCAGGGACACATGGGACCCGACCGAAAGGGTGGTGCGCCATATCCTGATGGCCGACGCGACTTACCGCAGCTTGGGGTAGGTGCGGTAAGTCGCGTTATCTGAACCGTTGCATTACTAATCATCACGTAATCCATCGATTCTCTCAGCGCCATATAGAGCTTGTTAGTTTTATTTGGTGCTGAATCGCACCTCGTATCTTTTGCTGACATAGAGTCTTGTATGAAGCGGCAAGAGCATTTTCTTTCTCAAAGAGTTCTTTCCGTTGATTGGGCTCATCTAACCTTTCATAAGCCTGTTCAAGCGTCCATTGATATTCCCTTGCATTCTGGAGCATCTTATTAAATAGAATCTGATACTGATACATTGAAAACAAAAGGGATTGGTAAGCTTCTATGAATTCGGCAATTGCCTCTCCGCTCTTTCCCTTGAAGCAAAATCTCGCCTCCATGGCGATCGATCTCATTTCATCAAGCTTTAAATGCAATTTGAGTTGAAGGTCGGCATCTAACACCTTATTAATTGAGGCTGAAATTGATTGCAGGTACGTAGTGTTAGTCAGCCATACAAATAGTAGGTCGATAGCCATTTGCGGTTCGTCATCATGTTCCAAGTTCTTCGCGTTTTTTGCGTAAACACTCATGAGTTTATCGACGGTTATCCATATATTTAAACGTCGATTGAATAGAGACTGTTTATTGCTGAGACGAGCTTGGTAACAAGAAATGAGCAACGCGATGATTGCCTCAATCGCTGAGATGTACTCAGGTAGATTCATTAGATCTATCGTCTCCTCCGCAATCAAAAATCAATTGGCAATACTACAATTATCGTTCTGCATTCAGGATTCTTTAATTCAGCTCCCAAATAGTGGGACTATGCGATCACTGACGCGCCTGGAAGTTCCGGGTCAACCTGGCCTGGGACAGATGGTACCCGATCGCAAGGGTGGTGCGCCATATCCTAATGACCGACGCGACCTACCGCAGCTTAGGGCAGGCGCGTTGTCGCACGATATCTAAACCGTTAGAAATACAAATAAATGATACAGATTCTTATTTGCATGACTGCCCGTATAGAGACTTGCAGGCACTTGCTAAAAAATCAGGCTCACATAGACATAACTAATGTGAGCCTGATTCTAAATCAAATTATGTAATCATCATGACCCTAGCAAAGGGTCCTTCATTTGTTTTGTTTAGTCAAATACCAAATAGCGAAGACGCATTCAAGTGCCTACGGTAGGTTTAGGTTGGATCGCAAGTTGACGTAGTCATTTTTTGGACCAACCTAAGTCAAAACTCATGGAGAGAGTTTACGTGGAAGTAGCTAAATTTCGGCTTCCGTTATTCGCAAGTTGCTGCTTGCGTTGTAATTAAATCAATGAAAGATAAGCATGCAATTGAGATACTGACCGCTATCACCTAGACGAATGATAGTCACCACTCCCCCATGCTTCAGATTACAGCATGATTAATGGGTCGAGTGTATATCTAAACGAGTCTACCTCGCTACGCCTTCACCACAGGTGTCGCTCCCGAGCTTGATAGGCGACAGTTCGATGTGGTCTTTACTTGCGTCGAATTGGCCCAGCAGGCCAGCTATGGCGGCGGACACACTATCATCGATGTAAAGACCGCATTTGCCTCCACGCTCAGCTGCTCGCGCGAACTCGACGAGCTCGTTGCGAATTCCCTCGCCGTCAAGCTGGAAGAAATACCGCTTGTTTTGAGAAGGATCCTCTTTGCGTACCTCGAAGTAGTCTGTTTTCCACCAGGGAGCGGGTACGTAAATGTAGCCATCCGTGCCGGAAACCACAAGCGACCCCTCAGATTTAGCCGCCTTGCCGAAAACCGCCTCGCCGTAGCCATCCTCGAATGCCAGTCGGATCTCACCAAACGCGTCAAAGCCAGCGTGACCTTCAAGGTCGGCCCTTACAAAATCGGCTGATTGATAATTAGTTCCGAGTAGCTGCAAGATGGGCAGCAACGCTGCTGGACCCCAGGCTTTGGAGCTCGACCACTTGCCCTCAACGCTCGAGATGTCCTCACTGCCAAGATCAACAAGGCTGGTGCATACAGCGCGCACCGACAGAACTCGTCCAATGTGACCACTCTTGGCGAGCAGAAGCAGTCGATGGTAGGCCGTTGAATACGCCGTCTTGATCGCGTCGGCCAAAACGAGGCCCTTTGAGCGTGCGAGCGCCTGCAGTTCCTGGCACGCCTCACGCGTTGAGGCAATGGGGCTCTCACATAGAACATGTTTGCCCGCCTCAAGCGCTCGCTTAATCTGTCCATAGTGCTGATTGGGATGCGATGCAAGGTAGATTGCGTCGCATCGACCGACTATCTCATCGAAATCATTAACCTGTTCGACTAAGCCACAGCCTGCGAGGCTTCCATCACTGTCGATCATCGCGCAGGTGGGGTCAACGCCATTCACGAAGGCACTTTCACGCAGATACTTATCCACTAGCACACGCTTGCCCACGTACCCCATTCGTAGATGTCCACTTTCGGCGCGAAGCTCGGTGCTCGAGACGCCTTGCGTGCGATCAAGGTAGACTACCTCACAGTATTCCCTGAGATAGTCGAACTTACCAACCCAGTCAGAGCCTACGGTGAACACATCAATTCCCATGCGTCTGATGTCGTCAATCTTCTGGCCCTCGTACTCTTCAACGATTACTTCGTCAGCAATCCCGAGCTCTTGGACAGAACGCATGCGCTCGTTGAGGGTTTGGGAAACGTTAATCTTCCCGCGCACCTTGTCGAAGCCATCGGCGGTTACGCCCACGACCAGGTAGTCGCCGAGCGCCTTGGCGCGTTCCAGCAGGCGCACATGGCCCCGGTGCAGAAGGTCGTACGTTCCATATGTGATCACTTTCCTCATGGGCCTCACCTTCCCTTTCGTGGCTTGTTTAGTAATTGCCGCAGTGCTCGAGCTTCGCAACGTGGAAGGCTTTCTCCCACCCATGGGCCTCGTACCAAGGCCACAGTGGCTCTATGTAGCAGTACAGCAAAGGTATGAGGCCGCGCGCGGCCACTTCGACGGCCAGCGATGAGAGCACCCGCGCCCCGACACCCTTCTCCGCGCCAGGGCGAGCCTTGAGCCCGGCGCAGACGGCAACATCGTCGGACTCGGCATAGGTTGCCATATGCGCAGCAATTCCTTCGCTATCCCTAATGACTATGCTCCTGCAGCCCTGAAGCCGCTCTCTCTCACGCAACTGAGCCACGAGCGCGCTGACGTCGTAGTGCTTGCCAATCTCCTCGTCGCCGCAGATGAGCCTGGCTATCTCAGGATAGTCGGCCTCGGTCGCCCTGACCGCCGCGGGGTCTGGTACCTGAGTTCCGTCAGCCCGCATAACCCACCCCTCAGACAAACTGTAGTCGGCGAGCACGGTGGCGAGCTCTGCCGCTGCACTGTAAGAGGTCTGGACCATGGAGGGGTCCATTTTCTCAACGAGGGTCGCGACGGCCCGGATTGCGCGGTGGCCTGCCTGCCCGCAGAAGACGACCTGGAGTCCGTCATAATATCGGTAAACGACCGCCTCGAGTCGGCTTTCGTCGAAGACCTCCCAGCACGCAACGTTGTCGCCCTCGAACCCGTAGGTCAGCGCATCGATAAGTGCGTAGGGGTTTTCAACGCGCTGACCTTCCAGAACACGCCGCAGGCCCTCGTCCCAGCAGGCCACTTTCTTCACATTCACGTTCGTTTTCCTTAAAACTCGTAGCTCGATACCGGAGAGTGCTGCCCTCGGCGGTCCTCGGGCGGCAACTGCATGTAGTCGCCATAGATGTAAGTGAGGATCGCGTCGAAGTCACGTGTCCCCATCAAACGTTTCCCTTCGAACTCGTACTCCGACAGGTCCTTAAACCACTCCTTAGGCATCGCGTAACGCTCTTCGAGCGGATTTTCTCGATAGAGGGTACCGGTAGCTGGAAACAGCAGCGTCCTTACGCGGTTGGGGCTGTCGTCCGTGCTCTTGCGCTCCATTGGAGCGGCTAGAGCATAAACCGCCTTTGCGGGTATCTTGGACAACAGCGAGAACCAGGCCCTGAGCGGAGCCGACACGCGGGGGTCGAGTCTGCCGACCTCAGACCATAGGACCTTGCGCAGGCACATGCACCAGAAGTCCTGCAGAATTTGGCCGCCCACACCAAGAGGCACGTCGTCCATGGGGAACACGTCGACAAAGACTCCTGTTTTGCACTTCAAGTGCTCCTGTCCGACCCTCACGTACTTCGTTCCGGTGCGCCTGAGCTTGCCGTACCCCCACCTGTATTCAGGATCGCTCAGATGGTCCTGGAAGAAACAGATGGACGGGTCCATCTCATGGGCGACAGAACGGAACCTCTCGTAGTCCTCACGAAGCATTGCAATATCAGCATCATCATCCCAGGGGATATAGCCCTTGTGGCGCACTGCGCCAAGGAGCGTCCCGCCGAAGATTGTGTACGCAATCCCGTGAGCGCGACACACGCGGTCGAACTCCACGAGCATGTCGAGCTCCAATAGCTGCATGCGTCGGAAGTCCTCTCCTTCTATGACCTTTACCTGTTTCATCTGCGCCCCCACCTAGAACAGACCCTCGGCCGATAGCGAGGTCAGGCAGTCGATAAGCCTGTCGTTGTCCTCCTCTGTGATGGCACCGATGTGCCCGATGCGGAATACCTCGTCGCACAGCGCGCCTCCGTTTGGGCACAGCCACATGCCGTACCCGGTTTTGGCGCGCTCGATGATTGCCTTTGCGTTGCTCGCGGGGCAACGGAGCGCCGTCACTGCATTGGAGGGGTTCTCGGGGACCATCTCGAGTGTGGTGCTCGTCAGGGCGTCACGCACGGCCTTCGCGCGCGACGCGATCTCGGCGCGCTCCGCGTCGATCCCGCGCGCCTCGATCGACCTCAAACGCGCATTGATCTCAAGCAGCGTGTTGACAGCAGGCGTCCAGGGAGTCTGCCCACGCTCGCCGTTGCGCAGGGCTTCCTTTAGGCTCAAGTAGGAGCAAACCTCGGGATTCTCCGCTACCCTTTCCTGTCCGCGCGGCGAGAGGGCCATGAGGGAGATGCCCGGGTGGCAAGCTAGCGCCTTTTGCGAACCCGTCAGCACCACGTCGGCGCCGAGAGCCGCCATGTCAATCTCTTCGGCGATGAACGCGCTCACTGCGTCGACGATCAAGAGCATCTCGCGTTCGCGGCAAAACTTGGATAGGAGCCTCATGTCGTACAATAGTCCCGACGAGGTCTCATGCATGTTCACGAGCAACGCACCGCAGCCGGATTCCACCGCATCCTCGAGGTTTTTCCGCGTGACCTGACGCCCGAACTCAAGCCTAATCTCGTTGACGTTGTGCCCGTGAAGTTGGCATAAGTCGACGAACCTCTGCCCGAAACTACCGCCATTGACGACGGCAACACGCTCAGCGGGTGCTAAGACACTCATCACAGCGGCCTCCATGGCACCTGTGCCCGAAGCCGTCAGGAACACACAGCGCGAGTTCCTAGGAGCGGACAGCAAGCCCAGCATGATGCGCTCGTTCTCCAGCATCACCTGAGAGAACTCTGGCGTACGGAAATAGGGCGCGTTCTTGGCTGAAACTTCCAGTACCTCGCTAGGGCTCATAACCGGTCCCACAGTAAAGTTAAGCATCTGCATTCTCCAAATCTCTAGTTAATTCAGATTTCAATTAAAAGGTGAAACCATCACCCGAAACCAATGGCGGCAGCTCTAAACACGCCTAATGATTGAGTAAACGTGGTGCCCCATACGCTCCTCTTTTGGCGGCAGCTGCATATAATCACCAAAGCAAGACCTCAGCAGCGGGTCATAGCCGCTAGGCACGGGTACGTCCATATCCTCAAAAGGCATATACACGGTGTCTTCGAACCACGTTCGCTCAAAGATGCTCGATTCCGGAGTTCCGGCCCATGAGATAAGGCCAACGTACTTTCTGGAATCGAACGAAGACTCCGTGCACAGAGTATTAAGTTGTTCCTGGTACCTCTCAGGCTTTCCTAGCATTCGGCTCAAAATATACTTAGCTAGTTTTTTTGCTGGATTGATATCTCTGTTGCAACAATCAAAATTGCACGCCTGTAGATAGCGCAACATCAGCTTGTGTGCTGCTCTCTTTTTATCCAGAGCTTCGCTCATGTTGTCGGCTAGGCCGTCCAACGGGTAAATATCGATGAAAGTCCCAAGTTCATCGACCTCGTTGCCGTACTCCCCTACCATCTTGTATTCAGGATTAGAGATGCGCGTTATAAGGAACGGCCTTCTCAAACCGATCTCCGGTTTCACGGGCGTGTACTTGTCGAGTTCTGGGAAGCGTCCATCGAAGCAAGCTAAGAACCGCTCGTAGTCTGAACGGGGCATCGCGATATCTAAGTCATCATCCCAGGGAATAAACCCTTGATGTCTCACAACGCCGATGAGGCTTCCGTACATCAGCCAATACGTAATACCTTCGCGTCTGCAAACAGTATCGATATCTTTCAGAATCTTTAGGGACTCTAGCTGAATATCCCTTAGCTCGAGCTCCCCCTCAACATGCGGTGCGCTGGACTGCATAAGTCCCATAAAAATCATTTCCTTTCACAGTTATTATGAAAATGCAACGTGCGGGACACCGTCACCTACGGCCTTAGTTTTTTCATGGTCCCTACCAGTTCGTGGCGGAAAAAGGTCAGAAACGCCAAATAAATCGCAGAATACAAGCAGAAAGCCGGCACTGGTGATAGTAAAAATGCCGACAGGATGAAACCAACAGTCAGCATGATCTCAGCAGCACCGATGGAGCTTGCAGGGACCTTCATCAGACGGTTCATGTAGAACTCTGACCACAGGCTTCGGGCGACAATCACTACTGTCATAACCGAAATGACTGCAAAGACGGAACCAAAAGCGTAGACAGCTAATAGGGTAAGGATTAAGCAGGTAAATGCGGATACCATGTTTACAAGCAGCATCACGCGTTCTCGCCGAAGAACGTTATAGTAAGTCACGCCAGTGATGTTGTACTTGCTGTCAAAAACACAGATGGGCAGAAGGAATATCAGGTAAGTAAATGTACTTGAGTAGTCGGGCAGCCACATCGATAGCAACCAGACCATCGGGAAGTACAGAGCGTAAACACCCGGAAATAAAAGCCCCATGGCGTCACGCGCGGCGCGGTAGAACCTTCGAACCTCATCAAGTGTCGCTTGCCGCAACGAGGGGAAAAGAACCATGGAGGCTTGCGAAACGAACGCAAGGAAGAAGCTCACAAGAGAAAGGGCGAGCGACAGCTTGCCGAATGTCTCAATCCCCCACCGCGCATCGATGAAAACACGACCGATACCAAGGATTAACATGCTCATCACATTCGCGAGCATCATTGGAAAGCCGATCTTGATGCTCGCCCATCCAAGCCGCGCCGCCCGGCGAAGGCCAAGCCACTCAGCTTCCCAAAAGTCGCGCAGGTTCCATGCGCAGTAGCCCAGCTGCATCAAAGTGGAAGCCGTATAAGCAAATACGTAGGGATAAAACGAGTCTATCCTCAAAACCAGCAGTACCAATAGTGGCACCAAGAACGCCAAGCGCTCTATAATCGTTGAGAACGACGACTTCTTCGTCTCGTTCATGCACTGCAGCTCATTCATCATGAAAGTCGCCAAGTTCTGAAGTACTAGGTAAATTGCGGTCATAACCACAACGAACGTACGCTCAGCACCGGTTTGTAAGAAGCTGGACAAAGAGACGATTACGATGGCCATGAATGTCTGGTAAAAGACACCGAAGAGCATCTGGCTCTTAATCGATGCCTTGTCCATCTCTTCTCGCTTCTGACCACCGGTCGTCAGGTAGACTCCCGAGGAAAGACCCAAGTGGAAAAATCCAACATAGCTTACGTAGAAGATATATAACTGCCAGTAACCAAACTGCTCAACACCAAGCAGCTTCGGGACAATCATCGTCTGAATAACTGATAAAGCAAGAGTAACGCCTTGGGCCAGAAAAGCGACACTCATGTTTTGCAAAATAGTTTTCTTGTTCAAAAGGAATCCAAATTATTAATAATTAATAATTAAATCAAGCAAGTCGAATAGCCATGAACGCTCTCATGTTTTTGATCGAGCCAGACTAAGCGTATTAAATTGAAGCTATCACCCCCTGCAGGCAAGCACCGCGTCAACAAGCAAGCCTTTCCATGTGGCATAAAAAGACCTGTGCCGTAAAATGGAGGAGAATTCTCTCAGCCCTCTTGATGTAAGGAATGAGATTCTGAAGTTCAACCATGAATTTATATCGTCCAATAGTAATTCATCCGCTTTTTCCAAGGTCTTTTTTTCAAGGCCAAATCGCTTCATTAATCGGACTCGATCAATTAAATCCTCGACATCATGTATTCTGTCTTCACGCGTCATCTTCTTTCTAGCAGACGCGTTGGCTGCATGTCGGCGAAACTTTACGAGCCTTTTGTCATACAAAGCTAATGTGCCTTTTACCTGGGACAGCTCCCAAAGCATGGCGTCGTGAGCCCAAGATTCTTTCCAGAACGGTTCAATTTCGTTTGCGAAAGTCTTGCGAATACAATAAGCGCAGCCAGGTCGGGTAACGTATATCGATTTAGCATTAATTTGCTCGTGCAGGAGAGCACCATCATTGGCGCCGTTTCCGACATTTGGAACCTTTTTTGATCCGGTTTCATAGAAGGGCTCGACATCGCATGCTAAGACGTCAATTTCTGGATGGTTTTCCATCAGAAATGCCATCTCGGATACTTTAGAGGGTAGCCAAACATCATCTTGGTCGCACAAGAAAATTAAATCGCCGGTTGCATGCATAATTAGCTTATGGAAGTTGACCTTCCATCCATTGTTTACTGCGTTTACCGCAACTGACCACTTTTCAAGCTTAAAACGATCAATATAACTGCGAATAATGTCATATGTTCCGTCTGTCGAGCAGTCATCACATATTAATACTTCGTCAAAGGTCCTATCTTGAAGCCTAAGTGAATCAAGCTGCTCATCGATATATTCAGAACCGTTATAACTTGAGAGTACAAGAGAGATACGCAAAGTCACTAACCCCTTTCCTCAATGTACAACCGGCTCTCCGTTTCTTTTTTTTCATTACCCCTAGTCCTTGTCGTAAAAAATGTGGTCAGGAGATCGATAGCAATTACCGCGAAGGCACAGACCCAAAGTGGGCCGGAAAATACCGTGTCATCGAAAATGCTCCAAAGTGGTCCTTGGATTGCAAGAGAATATGTAATTAGCTTAGTAAGTGATGAAAGGCGCTGCCAATTCAGCATTGCCTTTACAAGTAGAGAGACAAGACCGTAAAAAAGGGGGTAAATTACAATGCCTAAAATTGAAAAATCCTGGAAAGCATCCATTAAAAAAGAGCCAACAGTTAAGCCAGGATCTGTTGCCATGTACGAATAGACAACAGTACTTGACCCTAACCACGAGGAAAAAGTCGTATCGAATCCGAGAAAGTTAGAGAACAATTTGATAAATGGATAAAACAGATGCGCACCAAATGTTGGTGTTTTGACAACGATGTTGTCGAGGGCATAGCGAGCGTTTTCAAGTGGTGAACTGATATAAATATATAACCAGGTAAAGCCATCAGGTACATCAACGTTCATCTTGTATTGACTAGACACGCTCGAAAAAAGGGTCGCAGTTCTAATCGAGCCAAAGTAATCAAATGCAAATACGACAGCGACAAATACACCGACAAGAAGAAGAAAAGTTTTACCGGAAACCTTTGTTTTCCCAGTGCGTTTTACGTATAAAAGCAATTCAAACAAAAGGCAGCCTGTAAGAATCCAAACGATAGGCCCACGACTCAAATCACAGGCAGTAAAATAAAGAAAGGCTACAAACAGCAATAGGCTAAAAAATTTTGACAGCTTTTGTTTTGCCATTCTTCCCACAAGATAAAAACAAATCGCAATTGGTACAGAGAGTCTGTAAAAATAGCCCCCTTTGAAATCTACTTTCATGCCAGCATTGTTGCTCAACCCTCTAAGTTGCCCTGCGTCAGCATTAGCCTTAAAAGCAAAAAAGGCCAATATTGCAATTAACGCTAAAAAAAACCAATAAATGATATTGTTTGGGATTTTTAACTCTCCGAAACACTCTTTCAATAAAGAGACATCCTTCCGACTGTTGGATGCGAAAAACCAAAATATAACGAATACAATTAGCGAGACAGCATTGATTAATAAACTGGGATGATATAAATCTGATAAGGCGAAATCATAGAGCCCCGTTCCTAAACTCCAGATCATCATTCCGATTCGATTCAAATCTAGAAAGAAAAGAACGCCATCATCTTGATACCAGTTATAGCAAATCAAAATGAATACAATAATCCATATAAAAGCAACGAAAAACAAACTAATCACCGTATGTAATGGCTCGCTAAAAATCCCTAGTTAACAATCTGCAATTGTTTTGACTAAAGACAGTTCTCATATAGGGCTATTAAATTTCGATAATAAACTTCGTCCGAGAGAATCTTCGGCTTCGGCCTCAGAGGTCGCTCCAGCATCTTCTTCATCGCGCGTTCAAGATCCTCAACATCCCCAGTTTTGAACAGAAGGCCGTTTACACCTTCTATGACATAGTCTCGGGCAGCACAGCAATCCGGCACGATGCATGGAACACCCTGCTCAAGCATCTGAAGGGGGGTGAGCGGGGCCGCTTCGTGCCATCGCGACGGTTGCACCATCGCGATGGCACGAGCGGCCCCGCGCAATCCCATTTCTTCGGGCTTAAGCCAACCAGTGAACTCTACGTTATAAGAGAATCGTTTCTTAAGGTCGGACAGCATTTCACCGTCACCAATAACGATGCCTCTGGCGCCAATAGCGGTAACTGCTTCACAGAATAAATCAGCCCCCTTTTCTGGGCTGATTCGACCTATATACAAGAAGCGGTCACGAACTTGTTGAGTACCACTGTTATCGAACTTAATATGATCAACTGGATTGCGCAGGACCTCATAGGGATACTTGCTGTGCAGGAACGGAATAAGAATATCGCGGCAATATTCAGACACAAACGCATAGTGAATGTTTCGATTGTTGCGAACCCAACGGTCCTGCTGTGCCTGACGAGCAACCCGCCATAGCTTTTGAGCATAAGAGCGTTTGTCACAGTTGTGGCAAACGCAAGCGCCCGACATGGGTTTACGCTCACAGATACGTTTCTCGTTATAATCATAAAAACCACCGTTGGGACAAACGGAGAAGTAATCATGGACAGTTAGAAGAACTGGGTTGCCTTTCTCAGTTGCCGCGGCAAAAACAGCACTGCTCAAAACCTTTGTCCACGTATGTATATGGATGATGGCGCCCTTCAGATCATTGCGATTTAGAAGATCGCTGAATGACTTATAGACATACGTGTTCCAGACGCCTTTGCGAATGGCATCGAATTTAGACGGGTTGCTGTTAATGGACGGCATGCCAAGACAAATAGTTTCGACATCGGAAGCAGCAAGCTCATCGCAAACAGGTCCTTCACCGCAGAAGAAAATCACCTTACGTCCCTTGGACGCAAGAAGTAGGGCGGTTTTAACCGCAACAGCAACAGCCCCACCTTCGATATAACCAAAGTCGCTAACGACAACGATGGGCTTATTTTGCATTCCGATGTTCACTAGGATAACAACCCCTTAATGTACTCCTCAAGCTCTTCCTCCCAGCCGGGCATGTGGAAGCCGGCGGCCTCAAGCTTGGACAGGACGAGCGCGGAGTGGACCGGGCGCGGGGCAATGGGGCCCTCGGCGTTCGCGTAGTAGTCGGCGGTCGACACCGGCACGACCTTGTCCCCGTTGCCGTTGGCTGCCTCGAAGACGGCGCGGGCGATGTCCGCCCAGGACTTCACGGCGCCGGAGCCGGTGCAGTTATAGGTGCCGTAGGGGGCCTTCGAGTCCAGCACGTGGAAGATGGCCTCGGCCATGTCGCGCGTGAAGGTCAGGCGTCCCAGCTGGTCGTCCACGACCGTGACTTGCATGAGCTTATCCTCGGGGTCGGCTACACGGTCGGAGAGCGCCTTCATGGTCTTCACGAA
Source organism: Coriobacteriaceae bacterium (assembly GCA_905209215.1). Classification (GTDB taxonomy): domain Bacteria; phylum Actinomycetota; class Coriobacteriia; order Coriobacteriales; family Coriobacteriaceae; genus Collinsella. The sequence continues at coordinate 36,887 of CAJLRY010000006.1, forward strand.
GTTGTGCCCCTCGCCGATGACCCAGGAGCTGCGCATGATGTAGTGGCGGGGGCACCCTGCCACGGCGATGTCGCCGGCGGCCTTGGTCTGGCCGTAGACGGACAGGGGGCTGAAGGGTTCGTCCTCGTCATGCACTTCGGCGGTGCCGTCGAAGACGTAGTCGGAGGACACGTGGACCAGGGTGATGCCGTGCCCGGCGCAGGTGCGGGCGAGAAGGGCGGGCCCCGTCGCGTTGGCCTTCCAGGCGGTCACGCGGCCCTCGGGGGTCTCGGCCCTGTCCACGGCGGTATAGGCACCGCAGTTGATCACGGTGCCGTAGAGCGACCAGTCGTACTGCGAATAGGCCTCCGGGTCGGACATGTCGAAGGTATCGATGTCGCAGAAGTCGAAGTCCTTCGCCACGCCGCGCTCCTCGGCAAGCGCGAGCACGGCATGCCCCAGCTGGCCGTTGCAGCCGGTGACGAGGGTGCGCCTGGGCGCCATGGGTACGACGTCCTTCAGCATCGGGTGGTTGAGGTCGGCCTCGGAGACGGTGGCCTCAACCAGCGGGATCGGCCACCCGATGGCGAGCTCGGGGTCGGCGAGGTTCACGAAGGTGTAGGTCCTCTTCAGCTCCAGCGACCAGTGGGCGTCCACCAGGTAGGTGTAGGCGGTGCCGTCCTCCAGCGCCTGGAAGGAGTTGCCCACGCCGCGCGGGACGTAGATGGCCCTGGACGGGTCGAGCGTGCAGGTGAACACCTTGCCGTAGGTGGCGCTGCCCTCGCGAAGGTCCACCCAGGCGCCGAAGACCGAGCCGCGGGCCACGGAGATGAACTTGTCCCAGGGCTCGGCGTGGATGCCGCGGGTGACGCCGCGGCTGTCGTTGTAGGAGATGTTGTTCTGGACGACGCGGAGGTCCGGGATGCCGAGCCCGGTCATCTTGGCGCGCTGCCAGTTCTCCTTGAACCAGCCGCGCGAGTCGCCGTGGACGGCGAGGTCGACGACCTTCAGGCCCTCGATGCCGGTCTCCGCGACGGAGAGGTCCTTCTCGAATGCGATGTCTGCCATCTGGCTCTCCTCTCCTACTGCCCCTGGGCGCGGTAGCGCGCCTCGGTGGCCTCCTTGGCCGGGCGCCACCAGGACTCGTTCTCGACGTACCAGTCGATGGTGGCCTTCAGGCCCTCGGCGAAGTCGGTGTGCGCCGGCCTCCAGCCGAGCTCGCGCTGGAGCTTGGTGGAGTCGATGGCGTAGCGGCGGTCGTGGCCGGGGCGGTCGGCGACCCAGTCGAAGTCCTCGGGGTCGCGCCCCATGGCCGCAAGGATCATGCGCAGCACGGTGATGTTGTCCCTCTCGCCGTCCGCGCCGATGAGGTAGGTCTCCCCCATGCGGCCGCGGGTCAAGATGGTCCAGACGGCGGAACTGTGGTCCTCGGTGTGGATCCAGTCGCGGACGTTCTCGCCCTTTCCGTAGAGCTTCGGCCTCACGCCGTCGACGATGTTCGTGATCTGCCTGGGGATGAACTTCTCCACGTGCTGGTAGGGGCCGTAGTTGTTGGAGCAGTTGGAGATCGTGGTGCGAAGCCCGTAGGTGCGGGTCCAGGCGCGCACGAGCATGTCGGAGCTGGCCTTGGTCGAGCTGTAAGGGCTCGAGGGCTTATACGGCGTCTCCTCGGTGAACTTGGCGGGGTCGTCGAGTGCCAGGTCGCCGTAGACCTCGTCGGTGGAGACGTGGTGGTAGCGGATGCCGTGCTTGCGGACGGCCTCCAGCAGGCGGAAGGTGCCCTCGACGTTGGTGCGAAGGAACGGCTCCGGGTCGGCGATGGAGTTGTCGTTGTGGCTCTCGGCCGCGTAGTGCACGATCGCGTCGTGGCCCGGCACCAGCCTGTCCAGCAGCCCGGCGTCGCAGATGTCGCCGACGACGAGCTCGACCCTATCCTCGGGCAGGCCCGCGATGTTCTCGGGGTTGCCGGCGTAGGTCAGCTTGTCCAGGACGGTCACGTGCACCCCGGGGTGGTTGTTGACCACGTAGTGCACGAAGTTGCTCCCGATGAAGCCGCAGCCGCCCGTGACGATGATGTTGTGGGGTTCGAAGAGCTCTTCAGACATGTTTCTATCTCCCATTGGATCGGATTAGTACTCGCGCGGGCTGTTGACGATCTCGCCGGCGGCGACCTTCTTCAGGTGCTGCCCGTAGACCGACTTGCCGTAGGCCTTCGCGGCCTCCTCCAGCTCGGCGGTCGTGATCCAGCCGTTCTCCCAGGCGATCTCCTCGGGCACGGACACGGGAAGGTCCTGGGAGTGCTCGACGGCGCGGACGAACTCCGCGGCCTCGTGCAGGCTCTCCATGGTGCCGGTGTCCAGCCACGCGTACCCGCGGCCCAGCGTCACCACGGAGAGCGTCCCCTCCTCCAGGTACATCCGGTTGAGGTCGGTGATCTCCAGCTCGCCGCGCGCGGACGGCTTGACCCCATGCGCCTTGGCGGCGACGTCGCCCGGGTAGAAGTACAGGCCGGTGACGGCGTAGGAGCTCTTGGGCTCGGCGGGCTTCTCCTCGATGGAGACGGCACGGCCCTCACCGTCGAACTCCACGACGCCGAAGCGCTCGGGGTCGTCCACGTGGTAGCCGAAGACCGTGGCGCGGCCCGACTGCGCGTTCTCGACGGCCTTCTTGAGGTGGCGGCTGAGGCCGTTGCCGTAGAAGATGTTGTCGCCGAGCACGAGCGCGCACGGCTCGCCGGCGATGAACCCCTCGCCGATGGTGAAGGCCTGCGCCAGGCCGTCCGGGCTCGGCTGCTCTGCGTAGGACAGGTTCACGCCGTAGCGCGAGCCGTCCCCGAGCAGGCGCTCGAAGTTGGGGAGGTCCGTCGGCGTGGAGATGACCAGGATGTCCCGGATGCCCGCCAGCATGAGGGTGGACAGCGGGTAGTAGATCATGGGCTTGTCGTAGACCGGCAGCAGCTGCTTGGAGGTCACGAGCGTGAGCGGGTACAGGCGCGTGCCGGACCCGCCGGCGAGGATGATGCCTTTCACTGGCTATGGCCTTTCTTTTCTAGCGACCCTGCGTCCGGCGCGGTTACCAAGAAGGCGCGCGCAGCAGTCGACGCCGAAGGCGATAAACTCGACCAGATTGCCCTCCCGAAGGAGCTGGGAGGAGACCGCTTTGACGAGCCGGCCCCCTTCACCGATCTCACTTGCATGCATGAGGTCGTCCGCATGCGTTTCGAGAAAGAAACCGACGGCACGATTGCGGGCAAACTGTTGGGATGGCGTCAAGTTATGCGAGTGATAGACCTCTGCACGCGGCTCGTAAGCGACCTTCATACCCGAGGCGATAAACTTGGCGGCCATGAGCATGTCCTCGTTGGTGTTGACATGATCGAATCCGCCGCATTCGAGATATGCGGTCCGTCGATAGGCAGAACAGGTGTCAGATGCAAAGAACGTCTTAATCCCAAATTTCTCGAGATCGCCTTTAGACCGAACAGACGGTGCGTCGGGATAGTTGAAATCACGAACCAATTGTTCAAAACGACGGGCATTGGCCTTGGGAAGCTGCCTTCCGCTTACAAGCGCGATAGAGTTATCGACCAGTAACGGTTCGACAAGCGTTTCCAGGTAGCGACTGGAAGCGGGCACAGCATCCTGTGTGAGAAAACAAACGAAATCACCCGCAGTGCGCCTCAAAGCTATGTCGCGGGTCGAACCGTGATTGAATTCCTTACGTTCTATGCGAACGAAGTTAACCCGAGGATGCTTGGCGACCTCGTCAACGGTGCCATCTTCGGAGGATGAGTCAACCACCAAGATATCGAAGGGCCTGAGAGTCTGAGTTTCGATGAGGGTCAAGAGCTCATCGATCTCGCCCGCCGCATTTAGGGTTGGTATGACTACGCTCAAGGAGGGAGCCATCACTTGCCCTTCCTCATTGCCTTGAAGGTCTTAACAAACACGCGGGCGTCTAGGCCAACCGATTGATGGCGCACATAAAATAACTCGCGAGCCTGCCTCTGGCCACTAGCCCACGTTGAGTCATTGCGGTCAGTGGCAGCCCACCAGCCGGTGATCCCCGGTTTGCAGGAGAGCACTTCATCACGGGCATCTCCATACTCGTACGTCTCTTCGAGCGTCACCGGTCTGGGGCCAATGACAGAGAGGTCACCCATGAGCACGTTGATAAACTGCGGCAACTCATCGAGTGAGGTGCGTCGCAGGAAGCGACCAACGCGCGTAATGCGTGGGTCATCGTCGACCTTCTGCTCGCGTTTCCACTGAGCCAGCTGTTCGGAAGTCATATACTTCTCGGGATGCTCATGGGCATCCGACACCATGGTGCGCAACTTAAATATGTATATCGGTTTTCCATTCTTGCCGATACGCTCCTGGCGGAAGAACGGCTTGCCGGGGGTGTCGATCTCAATTGCAACGCATGCAGTCGCAACGGGGATTAAAAGAACTGCGCAAACACCCGCCGAGAAAACAATATCAAATGCACGCTTAATAGCGAGGTAGGCCGGCCCACCTTTCTTGGGGGCGGCACACGACGAGTCCGGCGCAGGCGCCTTATAAGTGCCAGTTGCAACGAAACCCATAGCAGGAGCTGGGTTCTCGACAGGAGGCGGAAACTCTGTTGCCCTAGGAAATCTTGTGACTTTGGGCAAGTCCATTACATATTCTGTTTTATCTGACACGTTCTCTTCCAAGATTTCGTCCCCGGGTCGGGGATCCTCCCTGTCCTTTGCGGAAATCGCCAGCAGCTAGGCGATTACCTTTTTGAGGTTGCGCATGACGCGCTGCTCGTTTGAAAGCACGGCAAGGCCAACGCGCGTAGTTACGCGTCGGCCGCACAGGTTGAGCTCCAGATAAGCAGTGCTCTTGCGTCTGTTAATGGTTTTGATGAGGCCCTCGTGGCCCAACAGTGGACCTGCCGTCACTACGACCTGGTCGCCGTCTTTTAAGGCCTCGCTCATGGGCACTACACGGTCTCCTCTATTGGTAAAACTGCCAATGAGCTGGGTCTCTTCTTTTGCCAGCGGCACAAACTGACCGTCCTGGGATAACACCCGGGCAAAGTCGTCCATGCGCAGCAGATACTGTTGCACGGTGCGGGGATCTGCCGTGTCGCAGATAAGGTAACCGGGAAAGAGTGGCTTGGTCGTATTGACCCATTCGTCGTGTATCTTAATCTCGGTTTGATATTGGGGATAAAAGAGCTCTTGCATGGCACTCGCCGGCACCACGCGCTCGATGCGCTCGCGCATTACGTCTTCGCGACCGTTAATGACCTGGATCACATACCACACGAGCACCACCCCCTTGCTGTCTTACGTGTGGCTCACGGGGTTTGGGTATGGCTTCGCCAGGGCGCTTGTGCGCGAAGGCGCTCCATATTCAAACCCTGAGCCCAGTTAGACAAGCACGTGGCTCTGCCCCACCGTGAACGGTATGTATAAGTGCAGCTGCTAGAGTCGCGGACGTGTATCGCAAAAATGACCGCGACCCCAGCTGGCTTCGTGCGAGCCAGTCAAGCGGGTACAAAACTGGACCGCACGCAAACAGCTGTAGGACTGCTACGCATTGACACGCAAACCACTACTCATTTACACCTTAGACATAACTTAATGCAAACAATTTAGGTCGCATGACTTCTTTATTGGAGCTCGTGGTGTTTCTGGCACCGCCGTTACGGCCGGATGCTGATCGACCCTGCGCTTTACGGCTTGCTGAAGCCGTGAGCGCAGTTGAACTCATGTAACGCTAAGTATCCTAGCACAAGCTGATAGCGAAACTGATTTGGGTTGTGTTGGACAACATATCGTTCATTTGACGTGCTTAAGGGGGTTGTTTTGGGATGTTGTTCACGTTGCTGCTGGTTATTAGGGTGCGAGCGGTGGTTAGGGATGCTCCTGAAGCACAAATGGAACGTCGAGCTGCACTGGTAATTGCGTTTGTCTAACAAACTATGTACAGACATGGGAAATAAATTGTGCAACATTTTGTTGGCGTAGGTGGGGTTAGTGGCGTGTGGTGTTTTCGCATGAAAAAAGGCCTTCGGAATTCCGAAGGCCTTTGCATTCACGATGGTGGAGACGAGGGGGATCGAACCCCTGACCTCTTGACTGCCAGTCAAGCGCTCTCCCAGCTGAGCTACGCCCCCGTGACGGGAGATACTATAGGGGAATGTTTAGCTTGATGCAAGGGGGAGTTTTGATTGATTGTCTTACTTACGGGTTTTTCTGGGACGTAGCTCTACAGCTATTTTTGACGGGTATGTAAAACAACTGGTTGGTTTTGTTAGTTTTCTGGTTGAAGAAAGTCTCCTACCAATTTGTTAATCCAATGGTTGGATTTAAAGCGAAGCAACTCATTGAAGTTGTAAAATCTCTGGTTGAAATAGTCTTTGCCGGGGAGGACCGACCAGGCCGAGGAGCTCTCGTTCAACTACGTGAACGAGATTTTGGGTATCGTCAACTACGTGCGCGAAGTATTACACCCCGCCTACACTACCGGGACTGCCCAAGCCGCATCACGATCGCATCATCGCGAGCAGCAGTCTGACGATTGGCCCGCGCATCGACGTCCCGGGACCGCTTTTCGTGACCGAGCCCGACCGCGATGAAGAGATGGTGGTCGAGTTCATCGAACCGAGGACAGGTCTGAGAATCGACGCAGAAACGAGGGAGGTGTTATGAGCATGACAGCAATTGCCGATTGGGAGCCCATGCCCTCTGCGTGTTTAAAATGCAGCGACAACGAATACGGGTTCCCCACCGTCGTCTGCCGTACGCCCAGCAGACTTGTGGAAGAGTGCGAAAACGCCTTCGACGCAGGGCTGCTGCTCGCCGCTTTGACTCTCGTAGTGACCATCCCAGACGTATGCGCGAACATCGGCGGGACGGATTACCGGAAATGGTGCAAGGAGTACCTGGGACTCCCAAACGATGGAAGAAAAATGACCAATGCACGCAAGGGCGAGAAGCGCCCGGATGAGATAAAAGAGGGGTTCGAGACGATAGAGAAGCGAGGCATCTTTACGGCATCGGATCTCTACCAGCTTCGCTGCGCGGTGATCCATGCGGGGTCATCGGTCATCGAAGGAAGGGGCGAAGCGTATAGCCCCTACAAAGCCATCGGGGTTTGCGTACAGGGCGATGCGCGCGGGATTATCGCGAGTTATGGGCATAAAGGAATCGGCCATGGAAGCCAACAGGACTGCGAGTTCGATTGCGTCATCAAGCTTGAAGGGCTCATCTCTCTCATAGCAAAGGGTGTGTGCAAATTCGTCGAGGAAGACCCCGCGCGCGATCGAGAATACTCGACGGGGAAAGGACTCTACCGCCAAGGCGTGGTGGACTTCAGGCCTTTAATCAAAAAGCAAAGTTGTTAAGCAAGCGGTTGGATTTGCATACGAACGGGTTGTTAGATAAGTGGTTGGATTAAACAGAATCCCGTTTGCAGAAACCAGCCAATCGTTTAACAACATCCAAATACTTATTTTACATACCCTTTTTGGCGTTGCCAGAATTAGCTAATTCAGCCCCGTCCCGATAAAACCCTCACGCAAGCAAATAGCCGATTGCGACGCCTTGGTGGACTTGGATCGTGGCTGTTGACCTGACGACGTTGCTGATGCCCGTGTCGGCCAACAGGCCCAGGGGGCTGTGGTCTAGCTCCCATTCTAGGCCGTGTTCGCTTACCTTGGTGTTGGGGGCAATTGCGATGATGGAGAACGTCTTGCCCTCGGCGCCTTCGATGGTCCACGACTCGCCTGCGCGAAGGATGCGGGAAACCACCTTGTCCTCGGCAATCCAGACTGGGGCGTCATCATAGCCTGCAAGCAAGCCCAGCACGGATAGGGCCATATCCGGGCGGCCGCCCGTGGCGCAGGTCGCAACCACTTCGGCACCCGGACAGCGGCGTCGGACGGAATCGAGCGCCAGCGCCAGGTCGGTATAGTCCTTGTACGGGTCGTGGCGCTCAACTTCAAAGTCGGTGGCGGCATCGACCAGCGCGCGGCCTGCGTCGCTCACCGTGTCGGCATCCCCCACATATACGTCGCAGCTCAAACCGGCACCCAGCAGAGCATCCAGGCCGCGGTCCACAGCGATGACGTGGTCGCACTCCCCTGCTAGCCTACGCAACAGATCCGCGCTCGCCACCACGGGCGAGCCGCAGACCACTAATACCTTACAAACCACAGCCCTCGCCTATCCCTCAAAAGTAAGCACACGGGCAAGGTCAAGCTCCTCGTAGCTGTCGATAAAGATATCGCAGTTGCCACGCACTTCGTCGCGCTTCATGCGGCCGTGCGGGTCATAGATGCCCACGCGCTTAAAGCCAGCGACCCCAGAGCTCTTTAGGCCAAAAACGGCGTCCTCAAACACCCAGGCGCGCTCAAACCTACACCCATGACGCTCCTCCAGGCGGCGCAGCGCCAACTCGTACACATCGGGGAACTGCTTGGAGCGCCCCGCCTCGCCCGTCGTGGTAACAAACTCCATGTATGCGTCGAGCCCGGCACCAGCGAGCGCGGACTGCACCAGCTCGGCCGGCGTGGACGTGGCGACGCACATGGAAATGCCGGCCGCCTTTGCCTGCTCCAAAAATGCCATGATCCCCTCGCGCGGCGGCACCTTGGAGTAACCATCGATCAGAATGTCGCTCAGCTCGCGATAGAGCTCCTCGCCATTTGCGCCAATGCCCCAGGTGTCGTGGTAGGCCTGGCACTCGTCCTCGAGCGACAAATGCTCAAACTGGGCAAAATCGTCGACCGTCACGTCAACTCCGTGGCGGTGCAATAACTCGGGCTGGGCATAGGCCCAAACGGGGGTGCTATTAACCAGCGTGCCGTCGCAATCGAAAATAAAAGCGACATTGGGAGCGGCGGTCTGGGACATAAATGTACCTTTCGATGTCAAATGGTAAACAACCTGCTAAAAACGTTTTACCAAACGTCAAGCCAACAATCAAAAAACCCTTATTGGTAAAACTGTCAAGAGTTTTACCATCGCAATTCTGCCAGTGGTCTAAACATGGCGCTTACCGATTAAACGCCGCCCAAAAACCACTTTCCTTCATAAAAGTAACGTACAGGTGTTATCGTATTTCGTGCCGAAAGTTCCACCGAGCACGCGAGGTGGAACGAATCATAGAACTATCGCCGTCCCTTCGATTCGTGCAGCCTTGGACCTTTCGCATCTAGTCACCAAGGCAACACGCTGCCGCGTCATGATGGGATCAAACGTGAGCGATACAAAGCTAAAGCCAACGGCTAAAAAGCCCGCAACCCGTAAAGCCGCCCCGCACGCACCGGAGCTCACCAAGGACGATGTCTATCTATTTGGCATCGGCACGTGGGAGCGCAGCTGGGAAAAGATGGGCGCGCACACCGACACGCAGAACCGTACACGTGGCTGGCGCTTTTGCGTTTGGGCGCCTGATGTAAAGAGCGTGCATGTCATTGGTGAATTTAACGACTGGGATGAGGAAGCCAACCCTCTGGTGCCCGTGCATACGAGCGCTATTTGGGAAGGCTTTATTCCTGGTGCCGAGCAGGGCCAGCTCTATAAATATCTCATCGAGACCAACGAGGGCGAAAAGCTCTATAAGGCCGATCCGTATGCCTTTAAGGCCGAGTGCCCTCCGGGTACCGCCAGCGTGCTGTGGACCCTCGACGGCTATAAGTGGAACGACGCCGCTTGGCTCAAGCGCCGCGCCGGCCACAACCACATGTCGCAGCCGCTCAACATCTACGAGGTGCATATTGGCTCGTGGAAGCGCCACGGCGACGCGCCGCAGGGCGAGCCGGACGAGTACGGCAACTACCCCGGCCCCATGGATCCCTTCCCCGCGCAGCGCGGTGAGTTTTACACCTACGACGACCTGTCGGTGGAGCTCGTGGACTACGTGCGCGACATGGGCTATACGCATATCGAGGTCATGCCGCTTATGGAGCATCCCTTCGATGGCTCCTGGGGCTACCAGACGACCGGCTACTATGCCGCCACGTCGCGCTATGGCGACCCGCAGCAACTCATGCACTTTATCGATGCATGCCACGAGGCAGGCATCGGCGTGATCATGGACTGGGTGCCCGGCGGTTTTTGCGCCGACTCCCACGGCCTTGCCACCTTTAACGGCCACATGCTGTTTGAGCACGAGATTCACCCCAACTGGGGCACGCACAAGTTTGACTTCGCCCGCGGCGAGGTCCGCTCCTTCCTGGTCTCCAACGTGCTGTACTGGCTCGAGAACTTCCACGTTGACGGCATCCGCATGGATGGCGTGTCCAGCATGCTGTACCTCAATTTTGGCATCGACGATCCGGGCCAAAAGAAGTTCAACAAGTACGGTACCGAGGAGGACCTGGACGCCAGCGCGTTTATCCGCCAGGTCAACTGCGCCGTGGAGGCCCACTACCCCGACGTGATGATGATGGCCGAGGAGTCCACCGCGTGGCCGCTCGTGACCTACCCGCCGCAGGACGGCGGCCTGGGCTTCCACTACAAGTGGGACATGGGCTGGATGAACGACACCCTGCACTACATGCAGACCGATTTTCCGTGGCGCCCCGGCAACCACGGGCTGCTCACGTTCTCCATCATGTACGCCTTTACCGAGAACTTTATTTGCCCGCTGAGCCACGACGAGGTCGTCCACGGCAAGTGCTCGCTCATCGGCCGCATGCCGGGCGACTGGTGGCGTCAGTTTGCCGGCCTGCGCACGCTGGCTTTCTACCAAATGACGCACCCCGGCGCCAAGCTCAACTTTATGGGCAACGAGATCGGCCAGTTTATTGAGTGGCGCTACTACGAGTCCATCCAGTGGTTCCTGACCGAGGAGTACGAGACCCACCGTCATCATCAGGCGTTTATCAAGGCGCTTAACCACCTGTACACTGCCGAGCCGGCCCTGTACGAGCGCGGCTACACCGACGACGGCTTTACCTGGATCGATGCGGACAACTCCAAGCAATCCATCGTGAGCTTTGTGCGCCAGGGCGAGGACGTCGACGACGACCTGGTGATCCTGATTAACTTTGACCCGGCGAGCTACGAGAGCTTCCGCGTGGGCGTGCCGCGCGAGGGTGACTGGGAGGTCATCTTCGATTCCGACCGTCCAGAGTTCGGTGGCAGCGGCTATGCCGGCGAGGAACCCTACACTTGCTCGAGCGAGCCCTATCCCTGGAACGGGCAGATGGACTCCATCGAGATTAAGGTGCCCGGCCTGGCAGGCGTGGTGCTCAAGCGCCGCGGTCCCAGCAGCTACAAGCCGCCGGTGGTCGAGGAGCCCAAGGCTGCGCCCAAAAAGCGCACGTCCTCGGTGAAGCCTAAGCCTGCGGCTGCCAAGAAGGCTCCGGCTAAGGCGAAGGCCACGACGACCAAGGCCAAGGCCAAGGCTACCGCAAAGCCCGCTGCTAAGGCCGCAGCCAAGAAACCGGCTGCCAAAAAGGCCGCTACCAAGGCCAAGTCTGCTTCTGCTAAGCCGTCTGCCAAGGATGCGTAACAAAACCGTTACAGCTGTAATTACCCGCCCCGCGAGGGCGTAGGATACATGTCATAACCGTTCCGGGAGAAACATCCCCGGGGGAAAGGAACGTATGAATATAATCTTCGACAACAAGCAGGAGTTTACCGAGCTCTATCGCGATGCCGTCATGAGCATCAGCGGCAAGAGCGTCGAGGCCGCCAGCGACCTCGACCGCTTTAATGCCCTGGCCAAGCTCGTGGCCGAGAAGGCGCGCACCGTTGCCACCAAGAGTGACGCCCGCGTCACCGCCGAGGGCAAAAAGCGCGTGTACTACTTCTCGATCGAGTTTTTGATCGGCCGACTGCTCGACAACTACTTGCTCAACTTTGGCGTGCGCGACATGGTCGCCGAGGCGCTCGACGACATGGGCTTCGATCTGTCCGTCATCGAGAACCAGGAGCCCGATCCGGCGCTGGGCAACGGTGGCCTGGGCCGCCTGGCCGCATGCTTCCTGGATTCGATGGCAGCCGAGGGCATCGCCGGCTACGGCAACGGCATGCGCTACCGTTACGGTCTGTTTAAGCAGGAGATCGTCAACGGCAGCCAGGTCGAGGCCACCGACGAGTGGCTCACCCACGGCTATCCCTGGGAGGTCCGTCGTCAGGATAAGGCCGTGACCATTAAGTTTGGCGGCCGCGTCGAGGGCTTTGAGGAGAACGGCCGCACGTTCTACCGCACGGTAGACACGCAGGACATCCTGGCCGTCCCTTATGACATCCCCGTCGTGGGCTATGCCGGCGAGACCGTCAACAAGCTGCGCGTCTGGGCCGCCGAGCCGGTCGAGGAGCACTTTGATCTGGAGGCCTTCAACCGCGGCGACTATGCCCAGGCCGATGCCGAGCGCGCTGAGGCCGAGGCCATCAGCGCCATCCTCTACCCTAACGACGCCGGCGAGCACGGCCGTCTGCTGCGCCTGAAGCAGGAGTACCTGTTTGTTTCGGCCGGTATCTACAGCCTGCTCGACACCTTTGAGAAGGAGCACGGCGCGAACTGGGAGCTGCTGCCGCAGTTTGTAGCCATCCACACCAACGATACCCACCCCGCCATGTGCGGCCCCGAGCTCATGCGTATCCTCATCGACGAGAAGAAGCTCGAGTGGGATGACGCCTGGAACATCGTGACGCAGGTCGTGAGCTACACCAACCACACCATCCTGCCCGAGGCCCTGGAGAAGTGGCCAATCGGCACGTTCTCCAAGCTCCTCCCCCGCGTGTACCAGATCATCGACGAGATCAGCCGTCGTTGGCACGAGTCTTTCGACACCACGCAGGAGGGCTGGCAGGAGCGTCTGCGCCAGACCGCCATCCTGTGGGACGGCGAGATTCGCATGGCCAACCTGTCTGTGATCTGCAGCCACAGCGTCAACGGCGTGGCCAAGATCCATTCCGACATCATCAAGAACATCGTGCTCAAGGACTTCTATGCCCTGACGCCCGAGAAGTTCAACAACAAGACCAACGGCATCTCGCACCGTCGCTTCTTTGCCGAGGCCAACCCCACCTACGCCAGGCTCGTGACCGAGGCCATTAGCGATGGCTGGCTCAAAGACGCCTTTGAGCTTGAGAAACTCAAGGAGTTTAAGGACGACACCGAGTTCCTGAAGGCCGTGGGTGCCTCCAAGCGCGCCAACAAGGAGCGTCTGGCCGCCTACGTCAAGGCCGAGACCGGTCTGGTTATTGACCCCAACACCGTCTTCGATGTCCAGGTAAAGCGCTTCCATGCCTACAAGCGCCAGCTCATGAACATCATGAAGGTGATGGACATCTACAACCGTCGCATCGCCGATCCCAACTTCCACGTGACGCCGACAACCTTCATCTTTAGCGGCAAGGCTGCCTCGAGCTACACCTTTGCCAAGGAGACCATCCGCCTCATTAACTCCGTGGCCGACGTCATCAACAACGACGCCCGCGTCAACGAGGTCATGAAGGTCTGCTTTATCCCCAACTTCCGTGTGAGCAACGCTCAGCTCATTTACCCAGCCGCCGAGATCTCGGAGCAGATCTCCACGGCCGGCAAGGAGGCCTCGGGCACGTCCAACATGAAGCTCATGATGAACGGCGCCATTACGCTGGGTACCCTCGACGGCGCCAACATCGAGATCGCCGACCTGGCCGGCCGCGAGAACGAGGCCATCTTTGGCCTGACCGCCCCCGAGGTCGAGCAGCTCTGGGCATCCAACAGCTACTTTGCTTGGGATACGCTCAACAACGATCGCGAGCGTCTGGGCCGCGTGATGGACGAGCTCAAGGACAACACCTTTGCGGGTCTTTCGGGCAACTTCGAGAGCATCTACAACGAGCTCATGAACAACAACGACCCCGACCTAGTCATGGCTGACTTCCGTAGCTACGTGGATGCATGGGAGAACCTCACGGGCAGCTACGGCGACCAGGAGACCTGGAACCGCAAGGCCCTGCTCAACACCGCCTCGAGTGGCTGGTTCTCGTCCGACCGCACCATTCGCGAGTATCGCGACGAGATCTGGCACGCATAAAGCGCGCGAGCTCCCTTTGCCGCACGGCATTACTCGACGGGCGTGACAGTGCGCCGCGCCCGTCGCTAATGGGTTAGGAACATCGATGACAGAAGGAGAAATCGATGAGTAAGAAAGAATGCATCGCGATGCTCCTCGCAGGAGGACAGGGCAGCCGATTGGGGGCACTCACCCAAAAGATCGCCAAGCCGGCGGTTAGCTTTGGTGGCAAGTTCCGCATTATCGACTTTTCGCTGTCCAACTGCTCCAACTCGGGCATCGACACGGTGGGCGTTCTGACGCAGTACCGTCCCTACCTGCTGCATGCCTACGTGGGCTCCGGCGAGGCGTGGGATCTGGACAGCCGCGACGGCGGCGTGTCGATCCTGCCGCCGTACGAGACGCAGACCGGCGGCGCCTGGTATGCGGGCACGGCCGACGCCATTACGCAGAACCTCGACTACATCAAGGCCAACGACCCCAAGTACGTCCTGATTCTTTCGGGCGATCACCTGTATCGCATGGACTACCGCAAGATGCTCAAGACGCACATTGAGAACAACGCCGACCTCACCGTGAGCGTTATGCCCGTGCCGTGGGAGGAGGCCAGCCGCTTTGGCATCCTGACCACCGATCCCGAGGACGGCCGCATCACCAAGTTCACCGAGAAGCCCGAGAAGCCCGATTCGAACCTCGCTTCCATGGGCATCTACATCTTCTCGGCCGACGTGCTGATCGAGGCGCTCGAGGAGGATGCTCTGGACCAGCGCTCGAGCCACGACTTTGGCAAGGACATCATCCCCAAGCTGCTCGGTGAGAACAAGCGCCTGTACAGCTACGAGTTCCACGGCTTCTGGAAGGACGTCGGCACCATCGCCAGCTTCCATGAGACCTCGATGGACCTGCTGGGTAACAACCCCGAGTTTGATCTGTTTGACAAGAACTTCCCCATCATGTCCAACATCACCACGCGCCCGCCGCACTACATTGGCCCGGACGGCCGCCTGGACGACTGCCTGGTCTCCAACGGCTGCAAGATCTACGGCACCGCTCGCCACTCGATCCTTTCGACCGATGTCATCATCGAGGAGCGCGCCGTGGTCGAGGACTCCGTGCTGCTGCCGGGTGCGCACGTTAAGAGCGGCGCACACATCTGCCGCGCTATTTTGGGCGAGAACTCCACGGTCGAAGAGGGCGTGAAGCTCGGCTCTGTCGATACCACCAAGGATACGGCCGTCGTTGGAAATGACGTCGTTATCGGGAAGGGGGAATGATCCGATGATTAATCGCAAGGCCATCGGTTATATCACCGCTAACTACTCTTCGTCCTACGGCAGTGTCCTGCTCAAGGACCGCCCCATCGCGTCCGTTCCGTTTTTGGGCCGCTACCGCCTGATCGACTTCCCGCTGTCCAACATGATGAATGCCGGCATTAAGACCGTCGGCGTCGTCATGCCGGGTAACTACCGCTCGCTGATCGACCACGTGGGCTCGGGCAAGGACTGGGGCCTGGACCGCAAGAAGGGCGGCCTGTTCATGGTCCCCGGCAACGCGTATGGCACCACCAAGGGCGGCATGCGCTTCTTGCTGCGCGACATCATCTCCAACAAGACGCTGTTCCAGCGCTCGGAGAAGCCCTATGTCGTGATGATGGGCACCAACATCATCTTTAACATGGACCTCAACACCATCATCGAAGCGCACGAGAACTCCGGTGCCCAGATGACCGTGGTGTACTGCAAGGCCACGCGCAACGTCGATGACGAGACCAAGCTCGAGATTAACGAGAACGGCCGCCTGACGGGCGTGAGCGCCGGCGTCGTGTATGGCGACAACGCGTCCATGGACTGCTGCATCGTCAACCGCGAGACGCTGCTCGAGATCATCGACCACTACCAGGCCGCCGACTATCTGGACCTGCTCGAGGCACTCCAGGGCGACTTTGGCAACATCGACGTGTGCAGCTACGAGTACAAGGGCGAGGTCGTGGGCGTGTTTAGCGAGAAGTCGCTGTATCGCCGCAGCATGGACCTGCTCGACCAGACCGTGGCCGACCAGCTCTTTGACCCTGAGCGCCCGATCCTGACCAAGGCCCACGACGTGCCGCCTTCGCGCTATGCGACCGGCAGCCACGCGTGCAACTCGATCATCTCGGCCGGCTGCATCATCAAGGGCACCGTGCGCAACTCAATCCTGTCACGCGGCGTCGTGGTCGAGGAAGGAGCTTCGGTGACCAACTCGATCATCAACCAGAGCTGCATCATCAAGAGCGGCGCACGCGTTGAGAACGCCATCCTGGACAAGAACAACGTGGTCCCCACCAACACCGAGCTTCGCGGCACGCCCGAGAACATCCTGGTGCTGGGCAAGGCTCCGTTAACTTCCGACACCACCATCGTACGTTAACGTTGGCACCGCAACATCGCTCGTAACATGTAGAATAGCCGCCCGGTTAGCGCCAGGCGGCTATTCTCGAATTGCAACATGGGAGACAATATGGCAGATTCCAGCAAAAAGATGCAGATCGTGTTTGCCTCGGCCGAGTGCGCACCGTTTGTAAAGACCGGTGGCCTGGGCGACGTGGCAGGCTCGCTGCCTGCGGCGCTTGTGCGCGCCGGCGCCGAAGTTATCGTGATGGTGCCCAAGTACGCCACCATAAAGGACGAGTACAAGGCGCAGATGGAGCACTTCTCCGACTTTTACGTGAGTCTGGGCTGGCGCAACGAGTACTGTGGACTCGAGAAGCTCGAGCACGACGGCGTCACCTATATGTTCATCGACAACGAGCGCTACTTTGCGCGCGACTATCCGTACGGCTTCTTTGACGACGGCGAGCGCTTTGCGTTCTTCTCCAAGGCCATCACCGAGAGCCTGCAGCACCTGCCGGCCGACTTTGAGTGCGACATCCTGCACTGCAATGACTGGCAGACGGCACTTGCGCCCGTGTTTTTGCGCGAGTTTTACCAGGGCCTGCCGCTGTATGACCGCGTCAAGACCGTGTTCTCGATCCACAACGTGGCGTTCCAGGGCCAGTTTAGCGACACCGTGATGGAGGACATCCTGGGTGTGGCACACATTCCGGCGGCCGCCTCGCAGCTGCGTTGCGACGCCTGCAGCATCAACTACATGCTGGGCGCCCTGCGCTATGCCGACGCCATAACCACGGTGAGCCCCACCTATGCCAGCGAGATCCAGACGCCCGAGTTTGGCGAGGGCCTGGACGGCGTGCTGCGCGAGCGCTCCTATGCGCTGCAGGGCATTTTGAATGGCATTGACGTGGCGGGCTTTGACCCGGCGACCGACAAGCGCATTGCCGCCAACTACACCGTGGAGGACCGTTCTGGTAAGGCCGTATGCAAGGCCAAGCTGCAGGAAGAGCTGGGGCTCGAGGTTCGCGACGACCGTCCGCTTATGGTCATGGTCACGCGCCTGACGCGCCAGAAGGGCATGGACCTGGTCATGTACGCGCTCGACCGCATTCTGGCCGGCGGCGTGCAGGTGGCGGTGCTGGGCACCGGCGACCGCGACTACGAGGACGGTCTGCGCTACTTCCAGGACAAGTACCCCGGTACCATGGCCGCACGCATCGAGTTCGATCCTGCGCTGTCGCAGCGCATGTATGCCGCCGCCGACATGTTCCTAATGCCTTCGAAGTTTGAGCCCTGCGGCCTGTCGCAGATCATCGCCATGCGCTACGGCACCCTGCCTATCGTGCGCGAGACCGGCGGCCTGAAAGACACTGTGATTCCGTATAACGAGTTTACCGGCGAAGGCACGGGCTTCTCGTTTACCAACTTTAACGGCGACGAGATGGGCGACGCCGTGTTCCGCGCGGCGCGTCTGTTCTGGGATAACCGCGACGCCTGGAACCAGCTGGTAACGCAGGCCATGAGCCAGGACTTTAGCTGGACGCGCTCGGCCGATAAGTATCTGGACCTGTACTTCTTTATGCACCCGGAGATCGAGCGCCCGGTGGCTGTTGTCGACGAGCCTGAGGCTGTTGCTGAGCCGGTGGCCGCTGAGGAGCCCAAGGCCGAAGAGAAGCCGGTTGAGGCCGAGGAGAAGCCGGTTGAGGCTGAGACCGCAAAGGCCGAGCCTGAGGTGAAGGCTGAAGTTGCTCCTGGGGCAGAGGCTGAGGTCAAGCCTGCTGCAAAGCCTGCGGCAAAGAAGACCGCGACTCGTAAGACGACGGCTAAGAAGACCACGACCACGAAGGCCGCTGCGAGCAAGACCACCGCTGCCAAGACAACGACCGCGCGCAAGCGCACGACCGCCGCTGCCAAGAAGGCCGCCGAACCCGAGGTCGCTCCTGAGGTAAAGGCCGAGATCGCTGAGGCCAAGCCGGCCGCCAAGGCTCCGGCAAAGACCGCTGCCAAGAAGGCGACCACGACCGCCAAGAAGGTAACAGCTGCCAAGAAGACCACGGCAACGAAGTCGACGGCCGCCAAGGCTACTGCGACCAAGGCCGCTCCGAAGGCTGCCACAAAGCCCGCCGTCAAGGTTAAGGAGGCAGCCGCCGAGCCTAAGACCAAGGCAGCTGTCGAGGCCAAGCCGACCGCCAAGACCACCACGCGCAAGCGCGCAACGACGACGGCCAAGAAGTCCACGACCAAGGCCGCAGCTGCCAAGGCAGAGGCTAAGCCCGCCGCCGTCAAAGAGGAGCCCAAGCCCGAGGCAAAGCCCAAGCCGGCACCGAAGACCGCTCCGAAGGCTACGGCAAAGGCCGAGCCTAAGGTCGAACCCGCCAAGGAGCCCCCGGTCTCCCCCGCCGCCGCGACCGAGAAAAAAGCGCCGTCCAAGAAGACGTCCGTCCGCAAGGCAACGGCCACCCGCAAGCGCCGCTAGCCCACAGACGATCCAAAACCTCATCAAACCATAAGTAAGGGGCGCTCCAACCGGGCGCCCCTTCTCTGTGGATAGTTGGTAAAACGATTTTCTAGGACAACCGTTCGCCGATGGTAAACGGATGTTGTTTATACAGCCTGTGTACAACAGATATACTTACATCCTGTGCGTAAAGCCCATGGCCAGCAGGCCATGATTCTATTGAACTGGACCGTACTATGAGATTGATACACAACAGCCGCCTGCCGCAGTTTCGCACTCCGTTTGGCGCTGTGACCACTGGCACTTCCGTTTCGCTGTCGGTAATTTTGGAGGATGCCGACCCCAACCAGGCAACGCTCACCCTGCGCACTTGGGTCGATGAGATCGGCGAGTCTCGGTATCCCATGACGCATGAAGGCGACGGCATATTTTCCGTAGAGCTTGAGTGTACCGAGCCCTGTCTTATCTGGTACAGCTTTATCTGCAATATCGAGGGCCAGCCCGAGGTTCGCCTGGGCGCACCGCAGGGCCGCACCGGCGGCGAAGGCGTAACCTACGACTACGCCGAGGTACCTTCGTTCCAGATCACCGTCTATAAGCACCGCGACAACCGCCCCGCCTGGTACGAGCGCGGCATGGTGTACCAGATCTTCCCCGACCGCTATGCCCGCGACGAAAACTGGCGCGAGCGCACGCTGGCCGAAGTCGAAAAACCGCGCAACGGAATCCAGCGCCGCATGATCGAGGACTGGAACGAGCCGCCCGTATACGAGCGCGCCGAGGACGGCTCCATCAAGACCTGGGACTTCTACGGCGGCTCGCTCAAGGGCATCCAAAATGACCTGCCCCGCATCGCGGAGCTGGGCTTTACGGCCATCTACCTCAACCCCATCTTTGAGGCCGCGAGCAACCACCGCTACGACACGGCCGACTACACCAAGATCGACCCGATCCTGGGCACCGAGCAGGACTTTACCGAGCTGTGCCAGGCGGCCGAGAAGCTGGGCATCTCCATCATTCTGGACGGCGTCTTCAACCACACGGGCGATGACTCGATCTATTTCAACCGCTACGGCAACTACCCCGGCGTGGGCGCGTGGCAGAGCGAGGATTCTCCATGGCGCGATGCGTTTTATTTCCACGAGGACGGCTCATACGACTGCTGGTGGGGCGTGGGCAATATGCCCGCCATCAATGAGAGCTCCGAACTGGTACGCGAGCGGCTCCTGGGCAAGGACGGCGTGATTCGTAAATGGCTACGTGCCGGCGCTCATGGCTGGCGCCTCGATGTGGCCGACGAGCTTTCGGACGATTTCCTGGCCGAGATCAAAAAGGCCGTGCTCGCCGAGAAGCCTGATGCACTGTTGCTCGGCGAAGTCTGGGAAGACGCCTCCAACAAGATCAGCTACGGCCATCTGCGCCGCTATCTGCAAGGCTCCGAGCTGGACTCGGCCATGGATTATCCCTTCCGCGACATGGTCATCGGCTTTTTGATGGGCTACAAGAACGCCTACCAGGCAGCCGAGGATATCGAAACCCTGCGCGAGAACTATCCCCGTGAGGCCCTGTCCTGCGCACTTAATCTGCTTTCGAGCCACGACCGTCCGCGCATTATCTCGGTGCTCGGCGGCGGCCCCGACGAGTCGCAGCTGCCCGAGTGCGAGCGCAGCAAATGGCGCCTGGACGAGAACTCGATGGGCCTGGCCAAGAGCCGTTTTTGGCTCGCCACGCTCATGCAGATGACCTTCCCCGGCGTGCCTTCGATCTACTACGGTGACGAATACGGCCTGGAGGGTCTAACCGATCCGGGCAACCGCCGCACCCTGCCGACCAAGGACCAACTGCACGACTTCGACACGCTGGCTATTGTCAAAAACGCCTCCGCCGTACGCCGCGCACTGCCGTTTATGATCGACGGCGAGATCAAGGCCTTCGCGCTCAACGACGAGGTGCTGGCATACAACCGCACGGGCAAGGATGGCGAGGCCGCTACGGTTATCATCAACCGCAGCCTGCGCAATTCACACCGCGTGACGATTCCGGCGCTCGACGAATGTGCGAGCGATGTGATTAGCGGTCACGAGTGCGAGATTCACAATGGCACCGTCACGCTCGACCTGTATCCGCTGGGATCGTCGATCATCTATCACCACGCCGAGCAGCGTCTGCAGGAGCCGCTCGATTACGGTGCGGGCGTTGTGTGCCATATCACATCGGTGCCGACCGACGACGGTAAGCCCGGCACGATCGGCGCGCCCACGCGTCGTTTTATCGACCATATGGCCGCTATGGGCATGCGCTACTGGCAGGTCCTGCCTGTCAACCCGACGGACTTCTTCCGCTCCCCTTACGCTGGGCCTTCGGCCTTTGCGGGCAATGTTGACCTGCTGCCCGAGAGCCAAGTGGAACTGGCGGCCGACTTTGAGACTTGGAAGGCCCGTGGCGGCGAGGATGCAGACCCGCTCTACACGGCGTTTAAACATCGCAACGCCGATTGGCTCGAGAAGTACTGCGTCTACATGGCCGTCAAGAAGTACTTTGAAGGTGAATCGCGTCACGATTGGCCGGCCGATGTCGCGCGCTACAACGAGCATCTGATTGACGACAAGCGTTTCCACGACGAGGCAGAGCTGCAGGCGTACATGCAGTACCGCTTTGACCTTGCCTGGTGCGAGCTCATGAACTATGCGCACAAGAAGGGCATCGAGGTTATCGGCGACATTCCTATGTACGTTTCGGACGATTCGGCCGATGCGTGGAGCGAACCCGAGAACTTCTGGTTGTCCGATACCGGTAAGGCAATCGAGATCTCCGGTGCACCGCCCGACAACTTTGCGCCCGAGGGCCAGGTGTGGGGCAACCCGACGTTCCGCTGGGGTCATATGAAGGAGAACGGCTACCGCTGGTGGATGGACCGTCTGCGTCGCGCGTTCTCACTCTACGACCGTGTGCGCCTGGACCACTTCCTGGGATTCCACAGCTACTTTAGCATTCCCGCAGGCAAGGCCTGCGCCGACGGCCGCTGGCTGGCGGGTCCGGGCAAGGATCTGTTCCAGACTGCCTATGACGAGCTGGGGCCGCTCAACTTTATCGCCGAGGACCTAGGCTACCTGACGCCCGGTGTTCGCGCCATGGCTTCGACCTGCGGCTTCCCCGGCATGGACGTGCTGGAGTTTAGCGATTACGACGTCCGCTGCGGTGTGCATCCCACGCCGGGCAAGATTCTGTATACCTCGACGCACGACACGTCGACGCTCACCGGTTGGTGCACACGCTCCTTTGCGGGCGGCGACGAGCCGAGCGGTGTTGAGGTGGCGGCCAAGCTGATGAGCGACGCGCTGGCAAGCGACGCTCCCCTGGTGATGATGCCGCTGCAGGATGTTCTGGGGCTTAGCGACGACGCGCGCATGAACGTGCCGGGTGTCGCCACGGGCAACTGGACCTGGCAGGCCGATGAGGCCGACGTTGCGGCCGCCGAGGGCAAAACTGCACAGCTCCTGCGCAACACCCATAGATTCTGGGGCGAAGCGTGATAAAACCCCCGATATAGGGTACAGTTACAGCTGTTTGAATTTATGCGGGCAGAGCGATCTGCCCGCTTTGTGCTGAAAAGGAAGTATTATGGCGCGCTACGATTATAAGTGCTCGAGCTGCGGCAACGTGTTTGAGGTTGAGCATCCCATGTCCGAGACCCCCGAGGTCGTGTGCCCGAGCTGCGGCGCTCCGGCATCCAAGACGTTCTCGGCCAGCGGCATCAAGTTTGAGGGCAGCGGCTTCTACAACACCGACCAGCGCAGCGGTGGTTCCAGCACCAGCGCCACCAGCGGCTGCTGCGCCAACTGCCCACACAACCACTAGCGACAAACGGTCCCGCTACCCAGATTTCCCTATGAGTTGCGGTGAAATAGTTCCTGAATCAGCCCATTCAACGCCCAAACAGGAACTATTTCACCGCAACTTTTCTATAGATTTGATTTCTGACTGATGCTAAGTTTGTAACATTTAAAAACTCTACCGGATTACGGGGCTGAATTGACAACCTCTATCTATTACAGTAATTTGCAAATTTCAACAAGCCATCTACCTGCGGTTTTATTCAGGCCATTTTTGCTGTGGTCGGACAACACCAATCTGGACCCGTAATCCGCCCTGCTTTTGATAACAGCAAGTATGAGACGGGGCTTTTATTACCACTCTTTACCGCCATTGCGATCTCCACTCGCACGACCTTCTGAGTTGCGGTGAAATAAGGACTGTCTGGCGGGTGGATACCGCTATTCAATCCCTATTTCACCGCAACTTAGTAGTTACTTGTGGACCAAGCGGGCGCAGAAGTGGCCGTCGTAGGAGTCCGCATTAACGGGGACACTTTGGAAGAGGCCTCGAGCGTTTTGGCGCAGGGTGACGAGGCTCTTGGCATGATCGTACTCGGGGAGCTGCAAAATCTGGGCTTCGGAGAGCGGCGCCACGGTAAAGCCGGCGCCCTCAGGAGAGGCCAGGAAGGCATCCACGACCTGCGTGTTCTCTTCATCAAAAACCGAGCAGGTGGCATAGATAAGCTCACCGCCAGCAGCCACGCGCGCGGCTGCTTCCTTGAGCATCGTCAGCTGCAGGTGAGGCAGCTCAGTCGTAACGTCGTTCTCGGTCAGGCGCCACGGAATCTCGGGATGACGGCGCATGGTGCCGGTGCCAGAGCACGGCGCATCGACAAACACCGTGTCGAACAGGGCGGGCTCGCCGAGCATGGCATCAAACGACGTAAGCACCTCATTGAGCTCGCAGGCATCGCCCGACACCGTACGAACACCCGAGATGCCCGCCTTATGCAGGCGCGCGAGATTCTGATCACATTTACGATCATGCAGATCGAGCGCAGTATGCTGACGCTTGTAACCGGCACGTTTGGCCTGGCACATCATCACATAGGTCTTAGTGCCGCGACCGGCGCCAATCTCCAGGCAACGACCGGGACGCGTCGCCGCAGTGGCGATGAGCTGAGCGTTGAGGTCCGAGGCAACCGCGGCAGCACGCTCAAACACACCCGACGCAACCGCGACCTGCGCATCGACAGGAGCATGACAGCCCGGGAAGACAGGCGCAACGAGCTGCGAGATATACGGGTCGGCTTTAGTCGCAAACGCATTCTCGTGCAGAGCAAGCGGCGCGGGCGCAAGATTACCGGCAAAGTTGAGCACGCCCTCGGGCGTATCGAACGACGCCATAATGCGAGCGCACAGCCAGCGAGGAAGACCCATCAAACGAGACAGGCGAACCAAACGGCGCTCGGACTCATCCACGTCGGATGCCGTGGCAAAGTCCTCAACGTTGTCCGCAACCTTGTGCAGCACCGCGTTTGCCAGGCCCGCAGCAGACTTAGCACCGCTGCGCACCAGCTCAACACCCTGGCTCACGGCAACGCGGCCCGGCGTATGCAGGTAGAGCATCTCGAAGGCCGAGATACGAAGCGCCATACGAACGCGCGGCGCGACCTTTTTGGGCTTATCGAGAAACTGATCGAGCAACTCATCCAAAACGCCCTGCGTGGCGGCGACACCGAGCGCTAAACGAGCGGCAAAAGCGGAATCGCGCTGGTCAATGGCCTTGGCGGAAGCACGGGAAGACAACACGTCGCGTGCGTACATACCGCGGCGATCGGCCTCCATCAACACGTCGAGCGCAAGCTTGCGCGCGGGAGACAACTTGCTCATGACAGTACACCCCACCTAAGTTCGGCACCCTGCAGGCCGGCAGCCCAGGCAGAAGCAGCCATGGCACGCTTACCATCGGGCTTAACCTCGAGCAGTTCAACAGCGCCATCGGAAAGGCCCAGGTAAACACGCTTGCTCTTGACGGCAACAGCGCCCTCGCCAAGCGACACATCGGCCGGCGCAGCATCGAGCACGCGAACCGTCTTGCCAGCAATCACGCAACGAGCAGGCGCGGTATCGGACGAAGCGAGCACATGACGAACGCAATCGAGCGCCGCCATCTGCGGATCAAGACGCATCTCCTGCTTGGAAATCTTGGCGGCATGAGTGACGAGCGACTCATCCTGCTCAGTCCAAACAGCCGAGCCATCGGCAAGCGAAGGAAGCGTATCGGCAAGCAACTTACCGCCAAGCTCACCAAGCTCCATCGTGAGCGCCTCGGCATGCTTACCGGTAACCGACGTAGACGCCTGGGCACAATAAGCGCCGGTATCCACGCCATGCCCAATGCGCATAATAGAAACGCCAGCAACCTCGTCGCCAGCAAGAATGGCACGCTGAATGGGAGCAGCGCCACGCCAACGAGGCAGCAGCGAAGCATGAACATTCACAATACCAAGCGGCGCCATATGCAGCACCTCATCAGGCAAAATGCAGCCATAGGCAGCCACACAGAAAATATCAGCCTGGGCAGCCTGGAGCGTCTCAACAACCTCAGGCGTCATACGGTTGGCCTCAACAACCGGCAACCCCAGCTCAAGCGCCTTGGCCTTAACAGGAGACGGCTCAAGCTTCTTACCACGCCCACGAACAGCATCAGGACGAGTAATTACGAGCGCAATATCATTCCCAGCCTCAACAAGCGAAGTCAAAGAAGGTACAGCAAAATCAGGCGTGCCCATAAACACAATACGCATAAAGAACGTCTCCCCTCAACCAAAGCCGAGACGGCTACAAATAACAGCGGAAAGCCAAGTACCCAGCCCATCCGTAATAACATTTCAACAAGAACAAATATACCCAAAACTAAAGAAAGAGCCGCAATAAAAGCAGCTCTTCCAACAAAGCAATTATCAGCGAAGACGCCCCTCCCTGGCACAACGGCACCCGGGCGAACCGAGCCAAGAACAACGCAGTCCCCGGTGCTGAGCGCCCACATATCGTCCCGCGCGCAGTTTCGCAGCAAAGCGAGAATGTTTGAGCACGGGATGATATGTGGGCGCTCAGCACCGGGGACGGTGGGACCTACTCCGTCTCGCCCGGTCGAGCGCCGCGGGCCAGGGCGTCCTGGTACTCCTTGACAGCCTTGATCCTCTGCATAGGCTTAAGGCGCTCGAACATGGTGTTGCCGTGCAGGTGGTCGATCTCGTGCTGCAGGCACACGCAGAACAGGTCGCCCGAGGCCTCGTAGCGAATCAGGTTGGCATCCAGGTCGTACGCCTCGACGACGACATGGTCGGGACGCTCGATCTCGCAGCTAATACCGGGAATGGACAGGCAGCCCTCGCTAAACGGCACCAGATGGTCGCTCTGCTCAACAATGACAGGGTTGATGAGCACGTAGGGATCGTAGTCATTCTTGTCGCTGTAGTCGCAGTCGATGGTGACGAGCTGAATAAGCTCACCGATCTGCGGGGCAGCCAGACCGCAACCGCCGTTGTCGAACATCATCTTCTTCATCTTCTCGGCAAGCGCCTCGATCGCCGGAGTGATCTCCTCGATGACGGCGCACTCCTGGCGCAGACGAGGGTCGGGCGACAGTACGATTCCGTTGGCTTCCATGGCCATCCTTTCGGGTTGTTACATCAAATCATAGGCGTCGACGTCAACGCTCACGCTCACGCCGCGCACAGAGCCCACCTCTTTGAGGCAGGCGTCGATATCATCAGAGACATGGTACCCCACGGGCGACTTCACAAGCAGATGGAAGCGGTAACGGTCCTTGGCTCTCTCGATTACACACGAAGCCGGACCCAGCACCTGCGGCATGGCACTCCCCGCCCTCAAAAAGTCGGGCGCGGCGGCATGCCAGCGGCGCTTAAGAAGCTTTGCAATGCGCCCAATGTAGTCCTGCGCGTCATCCGCGTTCGTCGACCACACCAAAATGTTGACCAGGCGCACAAAGGGCGGATACAGCGCGTCGCGCCGCTGGTCAAGGTCGTAGTCGGTAAAGATAGAACGGTCGTGCTCGGCGACGGCGCGAATGACCGGATCCTCGGGCAGGTAGGTCTGGATGATGACCTCGCCGGGACGATCGCCGCGACCGGCACGGCCCGCGACCTGCTCCAGCAGATCGTAGGCGCGCTCCCCTGCTCTAAAATCGGGCATCTTGAGGGCAAAGTCGGCATTGACCACGCCCACGAGCGTGACTTCGGGAAAGTCGAGGCCCTTGGCGATCATCTGGGTACCCAACAGCACCGCGCAATCGGCGGCATCGAACTGCTCGAGCAGCTTTTTGTGCGCATCCTTGCCACGCGTGGAATCGGCATCCATGCGAATAATGGCGACGTCCTCGGGAAGCAACTGGTGCAGTGCGTCCTCGATCTGCTGCGTGCCCAGGCCCATTTTTGCCAGGTAGCGACTGCCACATTTGGGGCAACGGCTCGTGGGCGCGGGATACGGCTGCACGCGCCAAGACGAACCGCATGTGTGACACTGCAGCGTGTGTGTGCGCTCGTGATACGTAAGCGCTGTGGAGCAGTGGTTGCAGGTGGGGACGCAGCCGCACTCGCGACACATCAGGAATGGCGCAAAGCCACGGCGGTTATGCAGCAACACGGCCTTCTCGCGGCGCTCGACCACACGCTCCAATCCCTCCATCAAGGGTTTTGAGAACATGGATCGGCTGCCGTGCGAGAACTCGCGACGCAGGTCAGCAATGCGGACCGTAGGCAGCACGGCGTGTCCGGGGCGCTCGGGCATCTCGACACGCGTCCAGGTAGCACCGTTGTATGTACCGCGGCGGCAGCGGTCGAGGGCCTCGGCAGAAGGCGTGGCCGAGCCCAGCACAAGTGGGCAGCGATAGCGGCGCGCCATCTCGGCCGCAACCTCGCGCGCATGGTAGCGCGGGCTGGAGCCCTGCTTGTAACTGGTCTCGTGTTCCTCGTCGATGATGATGAGACCCAGGTCGCTGAGCGGGCAAAAGAGCGCCGAACGCGCGCCGACGACAACGCGGGCAGTACCACTGGCAACCATGTCCCACTGGTCCAGGCGCTCGCCGGCCGAAAGGCGCGAGTGGAAGACCGCGACCGTCTCGCCAAAGCGCGAGCGGAAGCGGCCGACGGTCTGGGCCGTCAGCGAGATCTCGGGCACGAGCACGCAGGCAGAGCGGCCTGCCGCGAGCACGCGCTCGATAGCGGAGAGGTAAACCTCGGTTTTGCCGGAGCCGGTGACGCCGTCAACCAGCACCACGTCGCCATGAGCGTCAAGGCGGGCGCGCTCAATCTGCGCGAGTGCCTGTTGCTGGCCGTTGGTAAGGGAGACCGGCGCCTTGCCGCTTGCCGAGGACAGCGTAGTCTGCTCGCTGCAACCGCGCCAGGCACGGCGCTCCTCCACCACCACGATGCCGCGTTTTTCGAGCGCCTTGATGGTCGCCGACATACTGTTATAGAGAAGGTTGAGGTCGCGCGTCGTGACAGGACCACACTGGAGCGCCTCGATGAGTTGGCGCTGGCGGACCGCGGTCTTGGGTGGCGTGTAGTCAAAGCCTTCGGGCGTAAGCATCACCCAGCGGTTTTGGATGGGTTTGACGGCTGGACGTTCAACCGTCCACACACCGTCGTCGCCCTTGACCACACGCGGGCTGCCACCCGGAGGCAAGAACAGGCGCAGACACTCGGAAAGCGTCGCGACATACTCGCGGCTCATCCAACGTGCGATGCGGGCGGCTTCGGCGGTAAAGAGCGGTTTGCTGAGGATAGCCTCGACGGCTTTAATACGCGCGGGGTCGAGGGCGTTGTTACCCTGCAGGTCGCCCAGCTCAGGCGCAATATCAACGATATAGCCCGCGGCGGCACGGTTACCAAAGTGGACCAGGACCGTGGATCCGATCTGGACCTCGTTGGCAAGGGACTCGGGGATGCCGTAAGCAAACGGTTCCGACAGCGCACGGGTGGGGATGTCGAGGACCACGCTCGCGTAGGCGGCGATGGGTTCGGGTGCAGGCTCGGGCTTCACCGGAGTCTCCTCCGGTTCCGGCGAACCAAACAGCGACAGTTGTTGAGCCATACACCACCTCTAACGAACGGACCTGAAAGGGGTGGGACAAAATAATCAGTAGAGTTTGTCCCATGGCCGATACGAGTGTCGAGCTTGTTGCGTCACTCGAACATGGGACAAACACTACTGATTATTTTGTCCCAGCAACCCACTCATCGGTACAGAAACAAGAGCCCCGCTCTGAGTGAACGGGGCTCGGATACATACGTTTGCGCAGCGATTACAGCGCCATCGTACGGGCGCGATCGATGCGCGCCAGGCAGTCGTCGCGGCCGACAAGTGCCATGGTCTCGCCCAGCGGAGGGCTCACCATGTTGCCGCAGACGGCGACGCGCACAGCCTGGAAGACCACGCGCTTCTTAAGGTCCATCTGCTCGGGCAGCGGCTCAAGCGCGGCGTCGATGTTGGCAGCCGTCCACTCGTCCACGCCCTCGAGCGCGGCCTTGGCGGCATCCAGAATGGCACCCATGCCTTCCTTGGCAAGGCCCTTGTTGACGGACTTCTCGTCATACTCGAGCGTCTCGGCCGTAGCGAAGATGGGGGCGGCGACGGTCACGGCGTCGGCCGGCATCTTGGTGCGCGGCTTGACAATGGCGGCAAGCGCGTCGATCCAATCCTCGCCGTACTCGACATTACCCTCGATGAGACCCGCCTCGTGCAGCTCGGGGACCATGATCTCGTCGGCAAACTGAGCATCGGACATGCCGTTGATGTACTCGGCATTGACCCAGTCGAGCTTCTTGGGGTCAAAGGTCGCCGGATTCTTGGAGATGCGGTCGAGCGAGAACTTACTGGCCAGGACATCGCGCGGGATGATCGTGGTCTCGCCGTCGAGCGACCAGCCGAGCAGCGCCAAGTAGTTGACGAAGGCGTCGGACAGGTAGCCGGCGTCGCGGTACTCCTCCACCGAGGTAGCACCGTGGCGCTTGGAGAGCTTCTTGCCGTCGGCGCCCAGGATCATGGAGATGTGGGCGAACGTGGGCACGGGCGCGCCGAGGGCCTCGTAGACCATGACCTGGCGCGGGGTGTTGGACAGGTGGTCGTCGCCGCGGATGACATGGGTGATCTTCATCATGGCGTCGTCGACGACGGTCGCGAAGTTGTACGTAGGCGTGCCGTCGGAGCGGAAGATGACGAAGTCGTCGAGCTCCTTGGCGTCGAAGGTCACCTCGCCGTGGACGGCGTCGTGGATGACGACGTCGCCGCGATCCTCGGGCACCTTGATGCGCAGAACGTAGGACTCGCCGGCCTCGATGCGACGGCGGGCCTCCTCGGGATCAAGGTCGCGGCAACGGCGCTGATAGCCCTGGAAGGGGTCCTTGCGCTCCTGCGCGGCCTTGCGATCGGCGTCGAGCTGCTCCTTGGTGCAGAAGCAGGGATAGGCCTTGCCCTCGTCCCAAAGCTTCTGGGCGGCCTGCTTGTACAGGTCCAGGCGCTCGGTCTGGGCATAGGGGCCATAGTCGCCGCCCACCTCGGGACCCTCGTCCCAATCCAGGCCCAGCCAACGCATGGCGCGCAGGATGATCTGCGTGTTCTCGTCGGTGGAGCGGGTGGGGTCGGTGTCGTCGATGCGCAGGATGAACGTGCCGCCGTTTGCGCGGGCGAAAGCCCAGTTATAGATAGCGGTGCGGGCGCCGCCGATGTGCAGCTTGCCCGTCGGTGAGGGTGCAAAGCGGACGCGAACGTCTGATGCCATGGAAATCTCCTCGATTGCAGGATGGATGTCTAACCGCATCAGTATAAAGCATCAAAGCAACCTCCGCACAAAGGGCACCGACCAGTCATTGGGGACAGACTTAAATGACCAATCTTTGGGCAACCTGTCGGCACTTAGGCAAGGCTGGTCATTTAAGTCTGTCCCCAATGAGTAGGTGCGGAAAGCGTGTGAATGTTTGATTTACGCGCTATGATGTGCCCTTGCATAGAGAGCCCGGCGGAATGGTAACGGTCGCCGGGACACGTTTTTGAAAGGACAATCATGTCAGAAGAACTTCGTTCCATTCCACCCCAACACGGGTCCTTTGTTTTTACGTCAGAGTCGGTGACCGAAGGTCATCCCGATAAGATCGCTGACCAGATCAGCGACGCCGTCCTCGACGCAATCCTCGCCAAAGAAATAGAGCTCCAGGAGCAGGGCTACATCGCCCCCAACGGCGTGCCTGCCAACGTTGAGAACGTCCGTTGCGCCTGCGAGACCCTCGTGACCACCGGCACTGTCATCGTCGCCGGCGAGATTCGCACCCAGGCCTACGTCGACGTACAGGAAATCGCCCG
The DNA here is from genome assembly GCA_905209215.1 of Coriobacteriaceae bacterium. Classification (GTDB taxonomy): domain Bacteria; phylum Actinomycetota; class Coriobacteriia; order Coriobacteriales; family Coriobacteriaceae; genus Collinsella. The sequence goes on from CAJLRY010000006.1 coordinate 67,894, forward strand.
CGGTGTTATCCGCCGCATCGGCTACAACCGTGCCAAGTTCGGTTTTGACTGCGACACTTGCGGCGTTATGAGCCTCATCCACGAGCAGTCGCCCGATATCGCCCAGGGCGTTGACGAGTCCTTCGAGACCCAGACCGGCGCTACCACCGACCCGATCGACCTGATCGGCGCCGGCGACCAGGGCATGATGTTCGGTTATGCCTCCAACGAAACCAAGACCCTCATGCCCATGCCGCACTACCTGGCGAGCCGCCTGGCCGAGCGCTTGGCCGCCGTGCGTCACGACGGCACCCTCGCCTATCTGCGTCCCGACGGCAAGACCCAGGTCACCGTGCGCTACGAGGAAGGCAAGCCCGTCGAGGTCACGACCATCGTCATCTCCACGCAGCACGCCGCAGAGATTGAGGACATGGGCAAGATCAAGGCCGACCTCATCGAGCACGTCATCACCCCGGTCATGGCTGCCGAGAACATGCCGTGGGACAACGCGGACATCTATGTGAACCCCACCGGTCGCTTTGTCGTAGGCGGCCCCATGGGCGACACGGGCCTGACCGGCCGCAAGATCATCGTCGACACCTATGGCGGCTACGGCCGTCACGGCGGCGGCGCCTTTAGCGGCAAGGACTGCACCAAGGTTGACCGCTCCGCCGCGTATGCCGCGCGCTGGGTCGCCAAGAACGTGGTCGCCGCCGGTCTGGCCGACCGATGCGAAGTCGAGCTTGCCTACGCCATCGGCGTTTCCAAGCCCCTCTCAATCATGGTCGACACCTTCGGTACCGCGCATGTTGCCGAGGACAAGATCGTCGAGGCCGTTGAGAAAACCTTCGACCTGCGCCCGGGCGCCATCATCCGCGACCTAGACCTGCGTCGCCCCATCTACGAAAAGACGGCAGCCTACGGTCACTTCGGCCGAGAAGACGCCGACTTCACCTGGGAAAAAACCGACCGAGTCGAAGAACTCAAAGCAGCCTGCGGCCTGTAAGCCAACGGCAAAAGCTGCAGCCACATATCGATGCACCAAAAGAAGTACCGGCCCCAACCGGTACTTCTTTTTTATTAATCCGGTGGTGAAGAAATTTCGATATGGGCATACGCAACGTCAGCAGCCAATGAATTTTGGAGCACATGCGCCTCTACCATGTATCCTTAGTCCCGAGGGGCGGGGCATAAGGTCGATCGCGAGTTCCGCACGAGCCGGAGAGCACTTAATGTGCTCTCCGTGCGAGCAGGACTGTAGAGCAGGCGACCTTATGCCCCGCCCCTCGGGACGACGAGCCACGTAAAGGAGCAGCCATGGCAGGCAAGCCGCAAACACTAGCTACGACCTCGGCATTCGAGATCTTGGGCCCCGTCATGGTCGGCCCCAGCTCATCGCACACCGCCGGCGCCCTGCGCTGCGCCCAAGTTGCCGCCAGCCTGCTGGAAGGCCGCATCACCAAAGTCACCTTTGGCCTGTGGAACTCCTTCGCCCACACCTACCGCGGCCACGGCACCGATCGTGCGCTCGTCGCGGGCATCCTGGGCCTCGACACCGATGACGAGAACATCAAGCAGGCCTTCGACCTCGCACGCGAGCGGGGCCTCGAATATCACTTTGACATCAAGGGCGACGACGCCTCCATCCACCCCAACACCGTCGACATCGACATGGTCGACGACACGGGCGCCACGGCACAGGTCCGCGGTGAGAGCCTGGGCGGCGGCAAGATGCGCATCAGCCGCATTAACGGCGTCGGCGTCGACATCTCGGGCATGTACTCCACACTCTTCGTGGCGCACTACGACGTCCCCGGCGTACTCGCCGCGCTCACGAACCTGCTCGCCTACGCACACGTGAACATCGCCTTCTGCCGCACCTACCGCACCGAAGTGGGCGGCCAGGCCTACTCCGTCTTTGAGACCGACGGCGCGCCCGACGACACCGTTATCCCCATGCTACGCAAACTCGACAATGTCGATTACGCGACCTTTATCGAGCTCCCCGGTTCTGCCTCATCGCTCTCCCCCGGCGTCTCGGCCAAGGAGATCTTCGACGACGGCGATCAACTGCTCGACGCGTGCGCCGAACTCGGCCTGAATATCGGCGCCGTTATGGCAGTGCGCGAGGCGCGTCTGACCGGTGAGGAGCACGCCGTCGCCGCCATGCGCCGCGTGCTCGACGTCATGCGCGAGGAGACCACGACCCCCATCGTCAATCCACAGCGCTCGCTCGGCGGCCTCATCGGCGGCGAGGCTAAACTCGTCGATACCACCGGCCGCAACGATTTGAGCACGAGCCTGATGGGCACCGTTCAAACCGACGCCGTGGCCCGCGCGATGGCCGTGCTCGAGCGCTCCGCCACGATGGGCGTGATCGTCGCCGCCCCCACGGCCGGCTCCGCGGGCGTTGTGCCCGGCTGCGTGCTGGCGCTCGCCGACCACCTGCAGCTCGATGACGAGCAGGTCATGGACGCGCTCTACTGCGCCGCCGCCATCGGCCTCAACCTCACCACAAGCGCCTGCGTCGCCGGCGCCGAGGGCGGCTGCCAGGCCGAGGTTGGAAGCGCCGCCGCCATGGCTGCCGCCGCGCTGGTGCAGATGCTCGGCGGCACGCCCGAGCAGGCGCTCGACGCCAGTTCCATCGCGCTGAGTAACCTATTGGGACTCGTATGCGATCCCGTAGGAGGCCTCGTGGAGGTGCCCTGCCAAAACCGCAACGCCATCGGCGTGGCAGCGGCCTTTAGCTCGGCGCAGCTCGCCCTCGCCGGGATAAAGAGCCTGGTGCCGTTTGACCAGATGGCACATGTCATGCTCTCGGTGGGCCACGCCCTGCCGGCCACGCTGCGCGAGACGGCAAAGGGCGGCATCGCGCAGGCTCCGGCCGCACTTTCGGCCTGTGCAAAATGCGGTGTGTGCGGGTAGTGACCAAGAACGACTCGATAGTGGGACAAATGTCCCACCTCTTTTGAATGCCACCGTTTCCGTACCACAAACAACTAGGTAATCGCTATAATGCAAGCCCAGTAAAAACACGATGAGCCATAAGGCGAAATTCGAAGGATATGCATACGATGTCGCAAAACGATCGAACTCAACTGATTCCCGATCCGCAGCAGCCGAGCAGGCACACCGGTGGCGTTCAGTCGCCGCGTCCTATCGCGCCGAGTCACGGTCAGCAGCGTGGTGCGGCAAACGCTTCCCAACGGCCGAACCAGCAGCGTCAGCAACGTCAGCAGCGACAGGCAAACGGCAATGCGCCCAAGCAGCCCCCCACGCACGCTCGGGGCGATCGCGGCCCCGAGCGCAAACCCGCCGAGAACAATAAGTCGGGCAAAAAGACGACGCTCTTTGTCGTCCTGGGTCTTATCGTCATCGTCTATATCGTAGGCGTCATAGCGTTTTCCCAGCTAGCATACCCCAACACCACCATCGCCGGCGTCGATGTCTCATTCTCCAACGCTTCGTCTGCCGCCACCAAGGTCAACTCGGCATGGAAGCACTATAAGCTCACCGTGACAGGCGATGACTTTAGCTGGACGTATCAGCCCGAGTCCGATGAGCCCATCGTCGACGGCGAAGCTGCCGCAAAAGAGATCATCAGCCACAACGAAGCCTTTGTATGGCCGGTCCGCCTTGTGGAATCCTTAAGCGGAAAGACCAAAACAACCGCTACCTCCAACGAAGTCGATCTTGATCAAGACGTCGACCTGTCCATGCTCTCCGACACTTTTGACCAAAAGAAGTTTGAGGAGGATCTGGGCGCCGCCATCGACGAGTTTAACGAGGGGCGTTCGGGCACGTTCGAGGCCAATAGCTCCTATGACGAGCAGGCCGGCAAGTTTACCGTCGAGAAGGCGCGCTCCAACGAAAAACTCGACCGCGAGCATGTCATTAAGTATGCCGAACTCGAGCTTGCCTCGCTGTCCGAGACCGTAGACCTTTCCAAGCTCGGCAACGATGCCTATGAACCGCTCAATGGAACGCTGACTGATGATCAGATTCAGACCGCATGCGATGCCGCCAACAACTTCCTGGGCGTCAACGTGACCCTCAAGCTCAACGGCGAGGATGCCGGCAAGGTTGATGGCAGCTCCGTGTTGCAGTGGATCAGCTTTGCCGATCCGGCCAACCCCACGCTCGATACGTCGCAGATCAGCAGCTGGGCAGCCGAGCTCGCCAACGGCTTCAATACCGTGGGCTCCACTCGCTGGTGGACGCGCGCCGATGGCAAGCAGTGCGCCGTCGAAGGCGGCGACTTTGGTTGGTGCATCGACAGCGGCTCGCTCGCCAAGCAGGTCGAGGACGCCATTAACAACAAACAGACCGGCGAAATCGAGATCAAGTACTCCCAGAAGGCCGACACCTTTACCGCAAAGGGAGAGCCCGACTGGAAGGCATACGTCGATGTCGATCTGTCCGAGCAGCACGCGCGCTACTACGACGAGAGCGGCAATATCGTGTGGGAGGCCAACTTTATCTCGGGAAAGCCGGGTGAGGACGCCACGCCCGAAGGCGTTTGGCAGATCAACAGCAACAATGGCGCCAGCAAGCTCATCGGTGCCAAGGACCCCGAGACCGGCAAGCCCAAATACGAGAGCCCGGTCAGCTATTGGATGCCGTTTGAGGGCAATATGGTCGGATTCCACGACGCCACCTGGCAAAACGATTCGAGTTTCGATAACGCCGAATCGTACAAGTGGTGCGGTAGCCACGGTTGTATCAACCTGCGTCTGGCCGATGCCAAGTCGCTCCACGAGCGCATCAAAGTCGGCCTCTGCGTGGTCGTGCACTCGTAACGCAGCTAACGTCTACAACAAGTAAACAGCACGGCGACAAAACTTACAGTACCGTCATCCGCAACTTCTATACGCCCGCCTATCGCGACGGGCGTATATACTTATCGGAGCCATATCGATAAAGGAGACGCTATGTCCAAGGTCCCCACGATCAATCCGGGTCCTGACGATTCCGATCGCATGCCCCAAGATGCCACCGAGACCCTGCCGATTATCAGCGCTGCAGACACCAAGCAGCCCCAAACGAGTCTCGACGATTCGACCGATATCTCCGATGAAGAAGCCTATGCAAAGCTCAAGGCAAAGCGTGCCGAGCGTCGGCGCAAAAAGCTCATCCGACGCGGTATCGCCGTCGGTGTCGTTGTTGCCATCGCGCTCATTGCCATCATCGCAACGCTGGTCATCAACGCGCAACCCGCAGGCACCAACGGACCGGTGACCGACATGGTCACCGAAGGCACGTTTACCACCACAGTCGAAGCCAAGGGGCAGCTTAAGCCCATCTCGGCATCGGTCGTCTCCCCTTCTGTCGACGGTACGGTTGAAAAGATCAACGTGCAGGCCGGACAGAGCGTCAACGAGGGCGACGTACTCATGACCATTAAGAACGACGCGCTCGATAGCGCTGTTTCCGAGGCGCAGCGCGCGGTCGCGGCCGCCCAGGAAGACCTGAACAATGCAAAGGTGGCACTCGCGGCCGCACAGGCCGCACCGACAACGGACAGTGACGGATCGACCGGTCCATCGGACGCAAACGCCAACGCAAATGCCGTCTCGACCGCCCAGCGCAACCTCGCCTCGGCCCAGGCAGCGCTGGAACAGGCAACTGCAAAGGCGGCCGAGCGCACCGTAAAGGCCCCGAGCTCGGGCAGCATCGTGGCGCTCAACGCCAAGGTGGGCGCCACGGTAACAGGCGGCATGATCATGGGCGAAAGCGATACGAGCGGCGGCAAGCAGTGCATGCAGATCGCCGACCTGTCCAAGATGAAGGTGACCGTGCAAGTGGGCGAAAAGGACATCGCCAAGATCGCCGTTGGGCAGAGCGCCAACGTCACGTATCCCGCGTTTCCCGATATCGTGAGCCTGGGAACCGTTACGGCCATCGCTTCGGTGGCAAACTCCGACGCCGCCAACGGTGGCGGCGGCAACGTAACCTTTAACGTCGACATCCTCATCGAGGCGCCCGACGCGCGCCTGAAGCCGGGCATGACGGCCGAGGTATCGGTGGTGACCGAGCAGCTCGACGACGTGGTGATGGTGCCGACCATGGCGCTGATGACCGAAGATGGCGAGCACTATTACGTCAATTTGGCCACCGATTCGGAGGGTAAAAAGACGCGCCGCGTGAAGGTGACCGTCGTAACGCAAAACGACAACGAGGCTGTAGTCGGTAAGACGCAGGTCAAGCGCGACGACCAGGGCAACGAGATCAATCCAGACGTCCCGGTTACCAAGCTACGCGACGGCGACACCATCGTGACGGATACCGGCACAGGCATGACGGCAGACGGCGGCGACAACATGCCTGCCGACGAGGGCAAGTAATGCGTCCCGTCATCGACATCCGCAACGTGCACCGCATCTTTGAGAGCGAGGCCGGTTGCGCCCACATCCTGCATAACGTGAGCCTGGCAGTAGATCCCGGTGAGTTCGTTGCCATCACCGGCCCCTCGGGCTCGGGCAAGTCGACGCTCATGAACATCCTGGGCTGCCTGGACAAACCGACGGCGGGCGAATACTTCCTGCAAGGGCTCAACGTCGCCGAGCTCGACGATGACGAGCTCACCGAGGTGCGAGCGCTGAGCATCGGCTTTGTCTTTCAGAGCTTTAATCTGCTGCCGCGCCTGACGGTGATCGAAAACGTCATGCTGCCGCTGTCCTACACCAATGTGCCGCGCAGCCAGCGCGAGATGCGCGCCGTGCACGCGCTGCAGGCCGTCACGCTGCCCGTCGACCACTGGGACCACCGCATATCCGAGCTCTCGGGCGGCCAGATGCAGCGCGTCGCCATCGCGCGCGCCCTTGTCAACGATCCACCCATCATTTTGGCCGACGAGCCGACGGGCAACCTGGACTCCGTCACGGGAGCGCTCGTCATGGAAACCTTCCACAAGCTCCAGGAGCGCGGCAAAACCATCGTGCTTATCACACACGACCCCAGCATCGCCGCCGAGGCCGACCGTGCCGTGACCATCCGCGACGGTCACATTCACGACGGCGCGTATATTCCGCATGCACCGCGGACCCTACGCAGCGCCGTAGATAACCTGCCCATGATTTCCGCCTCCGCCAACCCGCCGAAAGGAGTGATGGCATGAGCGCCCGCGATCTTATCCAGGAAGCCCTTCACTCGCTCGAGGCCAACAAGGGGCGCAGCCTGCTCACCATCCTGGGCATTGTCATCGGCATCGCCTCGGTCATTGCCATGACTTCGCTCATCGGCGGCATCCAAAACAGCTTGGTCAACAGCCTGGGCCTCAACGCAGCTCGCATGGTTCAGATCTATTCGTCCCAAGAACTCTCTGATTCTGACGTCCAGAAGCTTAAAAAACTGGTGCCGCAGATAGAACAGATCGGCATTGTCGACAGCGCGTATACCGAGTACAAGACCGGCGATAAAAGCTATACCGTCATGGCACAGGGTGTCGATAGCGACATGCTCGACGCCGTGGGTGCCAGTAAACTCGTTGCGGGGCGCACCTACACCGATGTCGAGTCAAAGGCAGGCTCGAGCGTGGCGCTCATCAGCCGCGGCGGCGCCGATCAGCTTTACGGCAACGAACAGGATGCGCTGGGAAAAACCATCAAAGTGTCCAACGGCGAGGTGCAGATTGTAGGCGTGATTGATGGCGGCAGCGACTCCATGGGCTCGCTCACTTTGTATATGCCACGCGAAACCATCTCCGGCCTATTTGGCGACGAGAATCCTTCATTCCCCAGCGTGACGGCACTTGCCGCCGAGGGCACGGACATGGATGAGCTCTGCAAGACCATCGAGTCCAAGGTGCGCGCGATGAAGGGTATCGCGGAGGATGATGAGTACGACAGTGTATCGGCGACCTCCATGAAAAGCGCTATCGACTCCCTCAATTCCTTTATGGGCGCCTTCTCGCTCATCATGGGTGCTGTCGCCAGTATCTCGCTGCTTGTCGGCGGTATCGGCATTATGAACATGATGCTCACCAACGTGACTGAGCGCATCCGCGAGATCGGCATCCGTCGCGCTCTGGGCGCCAGTCGTCGCGATATCACCGCGCAGTTTTTGGCCGAGTCCTCGGCGCTGTGCGTCACCGGTGGCCTGCTGGGTGTCCTGATAGGCTATCTGCTGGCCTGGGGCCTCGCGATGTTTGCCTCCGGATCCGGGATTCTTGGCGAGCTCGGTGCCAGCGGGCAAATCACACCGAGTTTTTCAATCGCCACGGTGCTGCTGGCCTTCGCCGTCTCCGTCGGCATCGGCGTAATCTTTGGCTTCTACCCCGCTCGGCGCGCGGCAAAGCTCGACCCGGTGGAGTGCCTACGCTACCAGTAAGCCACCACCGACAAGTTGCGGTGATTTAGGGGCTGAAAATGCTATCTAGCAGCAAAAACAGACACTATTTCACTGCAACTTATTGAAGGGCTGTTTGCGCCAGTTCCGGGCGTCGTCCTCGAGCTATTGGCGGATGACGGGCTTGTACGGGTCGAGCTTGCTCGAGGCGATCCTCCTCGCGGGCGGGAGGGCGCGCAGGCGCGGCGAGCGCCTAGCGCGCGAACTCCCGTAAGAGCGCGTCTTCCACTTCCCGAAACGAAAGGGCCCCGCTTCCCTCGGCGGGACGGGTGACCACGATGCAGCGCGCTCCCACGTCGCGCGCGGCGGCGAGCTTCTCGGCCGTGCCGCCTACGGTTCCCGAGTCCTTGGTCACAAGCCACTGGGCGCCCACCTGCCGAAGCATCGCCTCGTTGAGCTCGCGGGTGAAGGGCCCCTGCATGCCGATGACGTGCGACGGCGAAAACCCCGCGTCGATGCACTTCGTTATAGCACCGGGCAGCGGGAGCACACGCACGAAGAAGCGCTCCGCGAAATCGGCGACGCGCGTGTAGGGAGCAAGCTCCTTGCTCCCCGTCGTGAGAAGCGCGCGGCCCGGGTTCTCGGAGAGAAAGCGCGCCGCGCAGGCGATCGACGCGACCGACACGACGCCTTTGGGCAGCGCCTCGGCCGGGCGCGCAAGGCGCAGGCATCGTGCACCCACGGCGAGCGAAGCGGCCCGGATGTTGCCGCTTGCGAGCGTAGCGAAGGGGTGCGTGGCGTCGACGACGATGCGCGCACCGGAAAGCTCGCGCTCCATGTCGGAATCGTCGAGCCTGCCCGCATGCACCTCGATGCCCGGAAGCTCACCCAATAGCTCGCCTCCGTACTCGGTTGCCGCGTAGGCACGGGCGGGGATGCCCGCCCCGCTCGCCCATTCGCACAGAAGGCGGCCCTCGGTGGTGCCGGCGAAGATGCGCAGCGCCGGCACGGATGCGGGGGCCGTCACTTCGCGCCACCCGTGCGCGTGATCTGGTAGAGCAGCGCGTTCATAATGGCGGCCGCCACGGTCGAGCCGCCCTTGCGACCCCTCGCGACGATGGCCGGCACGCGTCGCGCAAGTAGCTCCTCTTTCGCCTCGACCACGTTCACAAACCCGACCGGCACCCCAACGACGAGAGCGGGCGCGATCTTCCCCGCGTCCATGAGCTCGGCGAGGCGCAGAAGTGCTGTGGGAGCGTTGCCGACGGCCACGATGAGCGGACCCTCGATGCCGCAAGCTTTGTCCATGCTCGCAACGGCGCGAGTCGTGCCCGCGGCGCGCGCAGCCGCGGCGACATCAGGGTCGGCCATGAAGCACACGGCCTTGCAGCCGAGCTTCGCGAGCGCGGGCTTGCTTATGCCTGCGAGCGCCATGTTCGTGTCGGTGAGCACCGTGGCCCCTGCGCGCAGTGCGTCGAGCGCACAGTGCACGGCGTCATGGGTGAACACGAGGGAATCGGCGTACGAGAAGTCGGCAGTGGTATGGATGACGCGCTTCACGACGGGCTCTTCGAACGGCGGGAACGTGCGGCCGCCGAGCTCTTCGGTGATGATCTCGAAGCTGCGCCGCTCGATGTCGCCAGGCGCCATCTCCTTGGAATCCATCTAGTACTCCACTCCTTCTCTTGCACATATCCCCTGAGCGTAGGGGTGTTTCTCGCACCGCATCTCGGTTATGTAATCGGCCTTCTCCACGATCTTGCGGGAAGGCGCGCGCCCGGTGAGCGCTACTTCGACGCCGCGCGCGGACATATCGAGCGCGCGGTCCACGAGCGCCTCGTCGACAAGCCCCTTCGAAAGCGCGTCGAGCGCCTCGTCGAGCACGAGCAGCCCCTCCTGCGCGCCCTCGAGCTCGGCGAGCGCGGAAGCGAGGTTCCCATCGTGCAGCTCGCACGTCGCGGCAAGTTCTACCGACGTCATCGACCAGGTAAACTTGTCCGACACCTTCCCCGCGAACACGGGCACGCCGAAATGCTCAGCGAGCAGGCGCACCTCCCCGCTTTCGCCGTCTTTCAGGAACTGCACGACGACGACGCGGCGGCCTGCAGCGAGCATGCGAAGGGCGAGGCCCATCGCCGCCGTGGTCTTGCCTTTGCCGTCGCCATGATACACGTGGATCATACGCCCTCCTCGATAATGCGGTAGACATACTCCATGTCGAGCGCCCCGCGCACGACGTCGGCCAGGCGGTCGAACTCGCGCGCACGGTGATCGGCCGCGGACGCCGCGCCCGCAGCACCCACGACGCTCTCGGGCAGGCCGCGCATGCGCGCGAGTGAGCGCGCGAGGGCGAGCGCAACCCCCGGTTCGTCGAACAGGCCGTGGAGATAGGTTCCGAACACGTTTCCGCAGGCCGCGCCTTCTGGTTTGCCGCCAATTGTGCCCGCAGGAGCGCAGGAGACGGTCGTTTCGCCGTCGTGAATCTCGTACCCGCGCGCCGTCATGCCGTTCCACGCCGAGAACGCGCCTTGGGCGCCCGTGATGCGCAGCTCCGACTGGGCGAGGCGCTTTTCCTCCTTGAACACCGTACTTGCAGGGATGAGCCCGAGCCCGCGCGCGGTGCCAGCGCCTTCCCTGCCGTGCGGGTCGGAAAGCTCGTCTCCCAAAAGCTGGTAGCCTCCGCATATGCCGAGCACCGGCGTGCCCGCGCCCGAAAGCGCGCGTACACAGGCTCCGATGCCGCTAGCCGCAAGCCAGCGCGCGTCGTCGAGCGTGGTCTTCGAGCCGGGGAGCACCACCAGGTCGGGTCGGCCCAGATCGGTCGTCGAGGAAACGTAGCGCACGCCCACGCCGGGCACGCGCGAAAGCGGGTCGAAGTCGGTGAAGTTCGAAAGATGCGGAAGACGCACGACGGCGACGTCGATGACGCCGCGCGCCTCGCGGGCAGATAGGCGCGGCGCGAGCGAGTCCTCGTCGTCCAGGTCAAGCGTAAGATACGGCACGACCCCCACGACGGGAACCCCGCACATCTTCTCGAGCGGGGCCAAACCCGGGCGCAGGATTTCCACATCGCCGCGGAACTTGTTCACCACAAGCCCCCGCAAAAGCGCGCGATCCTCGGGCGCAAAGAGCGCGACCGTGCCGTAGAGCTGGGCAAACACCCCGCCTGGGTCAATGTCGCCCGCGAGCAGCACGGGGGAGGACACGGCGCGCGCGAGCCCCATGTTGACGATGTCGTTTTCGGAAAGGTTGATTTCGGCGGGGCTGCCGGCGCCCTCGATGACGATGACGTCGTTTTCCTCCGCGAGCGAATCGAACGCCTCCAAAATCTGCGGCATGAGCGCCTTCTTTCGCGCGAAGTAGTCCCTCGCAGCGAAGGCTCCCTGCGCCTTGCCGGCCACGATGAGCTGGCTTCGGTGGTCGCTTTCAGGCTTGAGAAGGATGGGGTTCATGCGTACGTCGGGCGCGATGCCGCATGCCTCGGCCTGCATGATCTGGGCGCGCCCCATCTCGAGCCCGTCGGCCGTGACACCGCTGTTGAGCGCCATGTTCTGGCTCTTGAAGGGAGTCACGCGCAGGCCGTCCTGCGAAAGCACACGGCACAGTCCCGCCGCAAGCAGGCTCTTCCCCGCGTTCGACATGGTGCCCTGGATCATGATGGGCTTCGCCCTACCCACGGGTATCGACCTCCTTCGCCGAGCCTCGGCCATCCGCGCCCGCCATAGCGCCGCTGCAAGAAACGCCGCCCCATTCGTCGGGTTCGCCTTCGCCCGATGCACCTTCCGCCCGAAGCGCACGGCCGAACGCCATCGCAAGCCGGGCATTCTCCTTGCGCGTGCGCACCGCGACGCGGCACCAGAAACGGGACAGTACCGAAAACGAGTCGCACGTGCGGACCAAAACCCCCTGTTTATACAGGCGTTCGGGGATGTCTTTCGCCGGCGTGCGGACTAAAAGGAAGTTCGCATCCGATGGCACGACGGAAAGCCCGAGCGAGGAGAGCTCATGGGAAAGCCACGCTCGCTCGCCCGCCAATACATCGCGCGTGCGCGAGACGTATTCAACGTCTTCCAGGGCGGCGATGCCCGCGGCCTCGGCGACCGAGGAGACAGGCCACGCCTGCCCCGCCCGGCGAATCCCCTCGATGAGTTGGGCGTTTCCGCTGATCAGATATCCCAACCGCAACCCCGCCATTCCGTAGAGCTTGGTGAACGCGGAGAGCACGGCCACATGGCGCGAACACGCGGCGCGTGCGGCCACGCTCCTTTCGCGGGCGTCGGGCGCAAATCCGAGGAAGCACTCGTCCACGACGAGCAGCGCGCCCACCTGCTCGCAGCGGCAAGCCGCGGCCTCGATCACGCTGGGGTCGACGAGGCGCCCCGTCGGGTTGTTCGGATTGCAGAGGTACGCCACGTCTCCCGGCCCCTCGATCGCGCGGGCGAAGGAGGCGGGCACGTCGAAGTCGTCCGCTTCGGAGAGCGGGAACTCCTGCACGCATGCGCCGTAGTACGATGCCGCCTCCGCATATTCAGAGAACGTCGGCGCGCACACGACGATGCGTTTCGGGCGCACCGCCGCGGCGAGCCGCCAGATGATGTCGGACGCGCCCGCGCCGCAGACGATAGTATCTTCGGGAATGCCCTGGTCGCGCGCTAGCGCGCGAACGAGGGCGAGGCTTTCCCTATCGGGGTAGGCGTCGATTCGAGAAAGCGCCTTGCAAGCTGCGGCGACGGCGCGCGGCGAGGGGCCTGCCGGATTCACGTTCACCGAAAAGTCAATGAGGTCGGAGGCGCCCCCTTCGCAAGCGATGCCGAGCGATTGCGCGCTGCCCCCATGCGTACGGGCGCGCAGGATTCCCCCGGCAGCCCGGGGCGCGGCGTGGTCTTCCCTCATGCCATCGCCCCCACGGCGAGCACGACCGCCGCGCGCGCGGCGCCGAAGACGACGAGCGCGCATACGGACGCAGCGAGCATGAGCCTTGTCGCCCGGGCGATGTCGCCCCACTCGATTTCGCGGGACGCGTCTCCTATCGTCGGTTTCTCAACGAGCTTGCCGAAATACACCGCGGGTCCTGCCAGGCGCAGCCCGAGCGCGCCCGCGCACGCTGACTCGGTCTGCGCCGCGTTCGGGCTCGCATGGCGACGCCTGTCGCGGCGCCAGATGCGCGCCGCCCCGCGCGCGTCGAGCCCGACGATCGGGCACACGGCGATCATGAGCAGGGCCGATAAGCGCGCGGGAATCCAGTTCGCCGCATCGTCGAGGCGCGCCGAGGCGCAGCCGAAGTCGATGTAGCGCTCGTTTTTGTAGCCCACCATGCTGTCGAGCGTATTCACCGCCTTGTACGCCATGCCCAAGGGCGCACCCCCGATCATAAGGTAGAAAAGCGGCGCGATGACGCCGTCGCTCGCGTTCTCCGCCACCGTTTCCACGGCGGCACGCGCGACGCCGTGCTCGTCGAGAACAGACGTGTCGCGTCCCACGATGAGCCCGACGGCTTCGCGCGCCGCGACAAGGCCGCCCTTCGAGAACGCGCGGGCCACGGCTAGGCTCTGGCGGCGCAGCTCGCATGTCGCGAGAATCTGATAGCTCGCCCATGCCTCGGCAACGAAGCGCAAGCCGGAGTGAACCATGCCGCAAAGATGCAGGATGCCCCAGGTCAAAAGCCCACACGCAAGCGGAAGCGCCACGGCGAGCACAAGACCTGCGGCGCGCGTGCCCGCGGACGTTTGCGGGAATGCGCCCCGCAGGCGGCCTTCGGCCCACGTGATCGCGCGCCCCATGGCGACGACGGGATGGGGAAGCCAGCGCGGGTCGCCGAAGGCAAGGTCGGCCGCGAACCCGGCGGCGACGGCAAGAATCGTCATCACCGGGCATCGCCCCCCGAAGCGGGGCGAACGTCGCGAAGGCAGCGTCCATCCCAGGTGGCGGCCCATGCGCCGCCCGGCTCGGTATGCACGTCGAAGTATCCAATTTTCGGGACAGCTAACTCGGAGAGCAGCGCTTTCACGGTACCCGCGTGAACGACGAAGACGGCGCGCCCACTCCCCTGGGCACGCTCCGATTTGCACGCCTCCCGAAACGCCGCGACGACGCGGCGGGTGAAATCGCTCTTGCCCTCGCCATGCGGGCAGCGCGTCTCGCACCAGGAGTCTACCCAGGCGCGGTAGCGCGCATCCTCTTTAAGCTCGGCGGCGCTTCGTCCCTCGAAGTCGCCGAAATCCATCTCGCGCAGACCGGGGCACGCCATAAGCTCCGCGTTCGGGAAGAGGATGCGCGCCGTCTGGTCGGTGCGGGCCATGCCGCTCGTGATAACACGGAACACGTCACGATAGCATGCGAGGTCGCGCAAAGCGCGCTCGCCCGCGCTCGACAGGGGCTCGTCGGTGCCCGCCCCGCTGTAGCGATGGTCTTCCGTGCCCGCCGTGGCACCATGGCGCACGAAGACGACTTCCAAAGGCGCGCCCGCGCCCTGCGTCCCTCGAGGCGCATCATCAAGGTTTCCCTTGATGACCTGGGGAATCCCGCACGTCATGCGCACGACGACGTCGGCGCGCGCAGCGAGCGCGCATCCCAGGCGCCCCGCGCGCTCGCGCCATTGGGCGTCTTCCGCACGCATAGGGACGACCCCCGAGCCGACCAAGGACAGAATCACTACGTCGAAGCCGATCAGCCGCTCGAGCGCCCGGTCAGCGTCGAGCGCGCGTACGAGTTCCTCAGCACAGTAAGCGACACGGCCGGCAAAAGCCGCGGGCACGCCGCCCTCCGCAAACTGCGCCGCGTCGACGAAATCGTCCGCCGCGAACCCGAGCTTTTCGCGCACGAAGGTCCTCTTCCCGGAATGCGCGCCACCTACCACGAGCATCATAGGAGCATGCCCCCCGCCACCAGCATGGCAAGCATCGCGAGCTCGGCCCATTGCAGAAACCATCCGGCCAAATCCCCCGTCACCCCGCCGAAGCGGGACAGGGCAACATGGCGGTACCACGCGAGCGCCAAAAGCCCCGCCACCGCCATAAGGGCGCCGACGGCCTGAGCGCACGCGACCATCCCTGCAGCCGAAGCCGCAGCGAAAGCGCAAAGCGGCACGACGATCGCCGCGCGCTTCTTAGCAGGCGAGAGCCCCGCGGCCATGCCGTCCGCCCGCGCGGCAGGCCAGCATTCAACGGCGAGTCCCGAAAGCGCGCGGGAGAACACGAGCGAGCACAGAAGTGCGAGGAACGCCCCCGCCGTAAGCGGCAGCGCGGTGAACAGGGAAAACTGCAGAATAAGGTACACAACAACACCGATGACCCCGAAGGCGCCCGCCCGCGGGTCGTGCATGATCTCGAGTTTTCGCTCGCGCGGGGCCCAACTTGCAAGCGCATCGGAGGTGTCGCAGAGCCCGTCTAGGTGGATGCCTCCCGTCACCGCCACAGGCAGCGCCACGAGCACGGCCGCGACGATGGTCGCGGGCACGCCGAGCAGGTTCGCAACGTGTCCCCACGCCGTCATGAGGAACCCTTCCGCAAGGCCCACCAGGGGAAACGCGGCAAGCGCATGGGTTGACCCGAAATCGGTCCAGGCCGATTTCGGGACGGGGATGCGCGAGAACGTTCCGAACGCCGCGCCGATTGCCTCTGCTATCTTCACCTTGTAGGTCCTTCACCTTTCATCCACACGGGAATCCCGCATACCACTTCGACTGCGCGGTCGGCCAGCGCCGCCACGCCCGCGTTCACGCGCGCGAGCGCGCGCCTCCATGCCTCGGTCCCCTCATCGTAGCGCATCCCATCGGCGAACACGTCGACGGTGACCACCACCGTATACGCAGCGGCCTGAGCGAGCCGTTCGATGCCTCCGAGTACCTCGCGCGCCGCAGCGTCGGGGTCACGTGGGGACAAGCCGCCTTCCGCGAAAAGCTCGTTCGCAACCAGGTTGCCCACGTCCTCCAAAAGAAGCGTGCAGCCGCGCGGAAGCCCGGGCACTGCGGCGCCCACGTCACGCGTGCGCTCGAGGGTGGAAAACCCCTTGCCCTCGCGCAGCGCCCGATGGCGCGCGATGCGGCGGGCGCCCTCTTCCCCGAAGGGCTCCATCGTTGCCAGGTACACGCGGGGGCCGTCGCGCCCGAGGCACAGAGACTCGGCGTAGGCGCTCTTGCCGCTCGCGGCGGCGCCGATAACGAGCGTCACCGTCATTTCACGGCCTCGAAATGCTCGTAAGCAGCCATGCCAGTCGCCGTGAACGTCTTCCCATCCCGGTATACGCGCAGCGCCGAATCCAGAAGGGGCAGATACGCCATGGCGCCCGCGCCCTCGCCCAAGTGCATGCCTGCGTCGAGGGGTGCCTTTATGCCGAGCTCGAGAAGGAGCTCCCGGCTTGCGGGTTCGCTTGATGCGTGGGTGCCCACGAGGTAGCCCAAGGCGTTGGGGCACAGGCGCGCCGCGCACAGGGCCGCCGTGCAGGATATGACCCCGTCGAGGAGCGCCGGCGCCTTCGAGACCGCGGCCCCCAGGTAGAAGCCGCACATCGCAGCGATGTCGAAGCCGCCCACCTTCGAGAGCACGTCGATCGGGTCGGCGGGATCGGGCGAGTTCGCGTCGATAGCGCGCTCGACCACGTCGCGCTTACGCGCGAGCGAGGCGTCCGAGAGCCCCGCGCCGCGCCCGACAAGGCTCCGCGCGTCCGCCCGGATGAGCACTGCGGCCACCGCCGCCGAGGTAGTCGTGTTGCCGATGCCCATCTCGCCCGCGGCGAGAAGGCGCACGCCGGCGCGGGCAAGCCCGCACGCGACGGCGATTCCGACCTCGATCGCGCGCACGGCCCCATCGCGAGACATAGCGGAGCCGAGAGCGATGTTGCCGCTCCCCCGCCGCACGTTCGCGCGCACCATGCGCGCGTCTTCTATGCCCCGGGCCATACCCACGTCGACGGGCACGACCTCGGCACCCGCGAACGCCGCCATGCGGCAGGCGCTCGCGGCCCCCTCGCACATGTTGCGCGCGACGGCTCGCGTCACATCTTGCCCGCTTTGCGACACGCCTTCGGCAACGACCCCGTTGTCGGAGAAGAATACCGCGAGCGCACGGGGAAACTCGGCCACCTCGGCGCTCCCCTGAGCTGCGGCGATACACGCGACGGCGTCTTCAAAGTCGCCCAATCCCCCCAAGGGGTGCGCGATGGAGTCCCACGCGGCGTACGCGGCGGCACGGGCGCACTCGTCTGCGGGCGCGATCCGGGAAAGCGCGGCTTCGAGCACGGCGCCCGGCGCCGACGAGAACGCGCGCTCGACTTCCTCGCGGATGCAGGCAAGCGCGGTTTCGGTTGCTTCAGCCATGCCGCCTCCTCTCTGCGAACGACGCTGCGGCAGACGCGAACGCGCGCGCAACGTCGGGGTTCGCAGGATAGTACACATGCGGGAAGCCCGCCACCAGGGACGGGGTGGTCGTCATGCACGGCCAGCCCTTGTCGCGCCGGGGCTTCTGCGCCCAAAAGTCGCCGCCCGGGCAGGTGGACTGCCAGTAGTGGAACTCGTGCGCGCGGATGCGTGTGCCGCGCGGCCCGTAGAGCCCGTCGCGTTGGGAAGTAAGCTCCACGTACCCGAAATGGGACAGCCTTCCCCCGTTCTCGCTTGCGCCCTCAAGGGCGCCCGCAACAGGCCAGCGCCACCCCTCGCTATCGGCGATTTCGCGCTGCAGGTACAGAAACCCACCGCATTCGGCGACCGTCGGCATGCCGGATTCCACCGCGCGCCGCACCGCCTCGCGCATCGGCGCGTTCTCGGAGAGCTGCCGCGCATGGAGCTCCGGGTAGCCGCCCCCCAGATAGAGGGCGCTTGTCCCCCGGGGCAACTCGCTATCACACAGGGGGTTGAAAAAGGCCAGCTCGCAACCCAGATCCTCGAGCGCGCGCAGGTTCTCCTCGTAGTAGAACGAGAACGCCTCGTCACGCGCAACGGCGACGATGGGCCGCGCTCCCGCGATCGGCTCCAACCGGTAAGGTTCCTCGCGAATATCGGGTGCCGTCGCCGCTATTTCGAGCAAGCGGTCGACGTCGACGCTCTTTTCCACCAGCTCGGCCATCTTGTCGATGCGCGCGGAGAGCTGCTCGACCTCGTCGGCGGTCACAAGCCCCAGATGCCGGCTTTCGAGCGAGAACGCCTCGTCGGCGGGGATATTCCCCAAAACCGCGACGCTCGTGTGCTTCTCGATCGCAGGCGCCGCGTAGGCGCAGGCAGCGGCGCTCGTCTTGTTCAGCACGACGCCGCGCACGTTCGCACAAGGCAGGAACTCGGCGATGCCGCGGATTACGGCGGCGAGCGATAAAGACGCCCCGCGCCCGTTCACCACTAAAACGACCGGCGTTTCCGTGTCGCGCGCAACCTGGTAGCTGCTCGCGTCGGCCACGCCGGGCGCCATGCCGTCATAGAAGCCCATGACCCCCTCGAGCACCGCGACATCCGCGCCCGCGGCGCCGCGTGCGAGCAGGGCGCGCAGCGTCGGGGCGTCGGTGAAGAAGCCGTCTAAATTGCCCGAGCGCGCACCCACGACGCGGCGATGAAAGAGCGGGTCAATGTAGTCGGGGCCGCATTTGAAGGCCGCGCATGCAAGGCCGCGGCGCGCGAGCGCGCGCAGGAGCGCGCACGTTACGACCGTCTTGCCGCTCCCGCTCGAGGGCGCAGCGACCATGAAGCGCGGGATGGACGTGCTCACCGGGCGCCGCCTTCCCCACCTGCGGCGCTGCAGTTAGCAAGCGAGACCACCTCAACGGATGGGTTCCCCTCGACAGAGAGGTCCTCCCCGACAGGCGACTCAGCAAGCGCGCCGACTTCGGCAAGCTCCTCGGCACCCGCGCCCGCACCACGCGCGCTGACGAGGAACACGGGGTTTTGCGCCTTCATAAGATGGTGCGAGCCTACAGCCTCGGCACGGGCGGCCGACACCTGGCACGCCTCGAACCCCTTAAAGCGCGAACCCGAGAGGAGCGCGAACGCCTCGGTGAGCGTCTCAACGGTGACGCATGGCACGCACAGGCGAACCTGCGAGTTCTTCTCGAGCGCCGCCTCCACGATGGAGGGAAGCTCGCCCGCGCTCCCGCCGACGAACACGGCGTCGGGGACGGGCAGTTTCGCGAGCGCTTCGGGGGCGACACCGGGGACCGCATGCACGTTGCCGCACCCGAATGCATCCGCGTTCTCTCGGATGAGCCGCACGCCGGCCGCGTTGCGCTCGACCGCCCATACCGACCCCGCTCGCGCGACGAGCGCCGCCTCGATCGAAACGCTCCCCGTGCCGGCGCCGACATCCCACACGGTGTCGGTCGCGGTAAGGCGCAGCTTCGCGAGCGCGACGGCGCGCACCTCCTGCTTGGTCATGGGAACGTCGCCGCGGATGAAGAGCTCGTCGGGAATGCCCGAGGAAGCGTACGGCCAGCGGGAGCTCGCGGCGCGGGATGCGCCCGCAGAGTCCGCCGCGAAAGAAGCCGCCGCGGGCGCAGACGCGCCGGCCGGCGCCTCGGAGGCTGCGCCAGAGCCCGCAGGCGAACCGGCGCAGCCTGCGAACTCGATAAGCATCACGTTCAAGTCGTCGAACGTCTGACCTGCGATTTCACTTGCGGTCGCGCAGGTGATGCGCTCGTCGGGGTACGACAGGCGCTCGGCCACCGTCACGCGCGCGTCCCCGAAGCCCGCCTGCACAAGCTCGCCCGAAAGCCGCGAGGGGTCTTCCCCGCCCGACGTGGCGAGGAAGAGCTCACCTGCGCGCTCGGCCTCGGCCACGATGTCGCACGCCACGCCGTGAGCGCTCGCGAAGCGCCAATCCTGCCATGGACGCGCGAGGCGCGCGGCGAGATACGACGCTGAGCTTATGCCGGGAATGACGCGCACGTCCACCTGCGCGTCGCCGGAGAGCGCCTCCACCAGGCGGCGCGCGCCGCTGAACAGCCCCACATCGCCTGTCATCACGACCACGGCGCGCTGCCACGACGCCGCATCGGTGAGCGCGGCGACGATGTCCGCCGTCTTCACGAGCTCGCATCTCACCACGTCGGGCGGCACGTCGATGCTGACAAGCGCGCGATGAGCGCCGATGACCACGTCGGCGATGTCGATCGCGTCGAGCGCCGCGCGCGAGAGCAAGTCGGGGTTTCCGGGCCCCGCCCCGATGATCGTTACCTTTCGCATGGAATCTCCCGATACCCGCGCGGCGTGACCATACGGCCGCCTACGCGCTTCGTGTCCGCGTTGCCGACGAACACGGTGGTGAACATGTCGGCGTCGAACTCCCCCAGCTCGGAGAGCCTGCACATGCCCGACTGCTGCCCCTCGCGCCCGATGTTGCGTACCCAGCCGCAGAGCGTGTCGGGGGCCTTCCATTCGAGCATAATCTTCGCCGCGCGCGAGAGCCTGTCGGCGCGCTTTCTGCTGCGCGGGTTGTACAAACAGATGCAGAAGTCGGCGCTCGCCACGGCGGCGAGCCTGCGCTCGATGACCTCCCACGGCGTGAGCAGGTCGGAGAGCGACACGACCGCGAAGTCGTGGGCAAGCGGGGCGCCGAGCACCGCCGACCCGCTCTGAGCCGCGGTGGCCCCGGCGATAACTTCCACGTCTACATCTGGGTAGTCCTCAGCAAGCTCCAGCACGGGGCTCGCCATGCCGTACACGCCCGCGTCACCGCTGCACACAAGCGCCACGGCTTCTCCGCACTGCGCGCGCGAAAGCGCCAGGCGGCACCGTTCGACCTCGTGCATCATCGGCGTCGCGAGATGCGCCGCGTCGGGCACGGCGGCGAGCGCGAGCTCCACGTATTTCGTATACCCCACAACGATGTCGGCCGCCTCGAGCGCGCGCCGAGCCGCAATCGTCATGCCGTCGGGGCCGCCCGGGCCGATCCCCACCACGAAGAGCTTTCCCATCACCGCTCCTTAAACGAAAGTTCGATAGTTACCTTGGAAAACGCGACGGTCACGCCGCCGTGAGCGAGCTTCGGGAAGATAAGTTTGCCCCCGTCCGCGAGCGCCGCGCGCTCGCACACGTTGTCGACCCCCACCGTCGCGCGCACGAAATCAGATGGCGAAACGCTGCCTTCGACCTGCGACAACTCCTCTACGGAATACGTCGCAAGCGGAATCTTGCGCGCGCGGCAGAAGGCGAGCAGACCCTCCTCGTGCGCCTTCACGTCGATCGTCGCCGCCTCGCGCACGGCCGAAGGCGAGATACCCGCCTGCCCGCACGCGAGAAGAAACGCCTCCCCGATCGCTTCGGCGCACGCACCGCGACGGCACCCTATGCCCGCAACGATGCAGGGCACGACAAGGCGAAGCGGCTCGGGCGCAGGCTCCTGCGCCCGCGCGCCCGCCGGCTTCCCCGTCTCACCGGCGGGCACAACATCGCCCGTCGTCTCCGCTGCGCGAACGGACGCACCTGCATTCGCGCCAGCGAACGGCGACACGACAATATCGGCCCGAGCGCAGTCGGACGCAATGTCAACCCCCTCAGGCGGCTGTCCCGAAATCGGCATGTCGGAATAGAGCGCCACGCGCCCGCCCGAAAGCAGCCGCGCCGACACTCGCTTGATGGCCTCGGGATTCGAAACGGCGAGCCCCGCACAGCGCGCCCACGTATCCACCGCCCACACGCCGCGGACGTCGGTCGCCGTGGTGATGACGGGGATGGCCCCTGCCGCGCGTGCCACAGTTTGCGCAAGCTCGTTCGCACCGCCCAAATGCCCCGACAAAAGCGGGACAGCAAAGCGCCCCGCCTCGTCGATCGCCACAACCGCGGAATCGCTTGCCTTCGAGGCGACATGCGGTGCGATCGCCCGCACGGCGATGCCCGCCGCGCCCACGAACAGAAGCGCGTCCGACGCTTCCCACGCGAGCGCCGTCCATGCGCGCAGGTCGGCCTTCCACTCGCCGAACCCGCGCGAAACGGAAACGTCCCAGCCAGGGTCATCTTCACCTGTCTGCGCGCAATCGGAAAGCGCGTGTGCGATGCGCTCCGCCAACGCATACCCCCTCTCAGTGAACGCTATGCAGGAAACCCTCATCTAGCGCACCACCATCGTCGAGAAGTAGCTGCCCCGATCGGGCACATCGTCGAGCGAGCGGTACACGCGCTCGCCCGGAAGCCCACAGTCCTCTACGAGCTCGGCACCGTCGAAGGCGCCCTCCTCGCGAAGGATGCGCTTCGTGTCCGCAAGCGAGCGGCGCGCCTTCATGACCACCTTCGTCCCCGGCCAGCCGATTGCGCGGCGCACGTCGTCGTAGCCGCCGGGCACGATGTGCAGAGGCGACGACATCTCGGGCGTGAGGTCGCGCTCGAGCGCTGCGGCGACCGCGCAGAAGCTCGGCACGCCGGGAATGGCGCGCGCCTCGAACCCGCAGGCGCGCACGTCGGGCGCTATGCGCTGGAAGGTGGCGTAGATGCTCGGGTCCCCCAGGTTCAGCAGCGCGACGTCGCGGACCGCATCCAGGTGCGCGACAAGCTCGCGAACAAGCGAGGCATGCTCGGCCGTGCGGCGCTCGGCGTCGCGCGTCATCGAGAATCGCACGGGGATCACCGTCTTGCCTGTAAGGTCGACGGCGCCGCGCACGATGTCGAGCGCGACCATGGCCCCGTCCGCCGTCTGCGGTGCGGCGATGACCGGACACGATTCGATTGTGCGGACGGCCTTGATCGTGAGCAGCTCGGGGTCGCCAGGCCCCGTGCCCACCCCGTACAGCACGCCTTTACTCATACGTAGCCCCCAATTCCCCGATAACTGCATCGGCGCCCGACGTGCGGAAAAGCTCTCGGCGCTCGGCGTCGAACACGACCGCGGCGATGTCGCATGCGCCCGCCGCGCGGCGGCGCAACCTGTCATCGATTGCCGCAGCGAGCGAGGCGCGCGCAGCGTCCCCCACGCCGGCGGCCTCGATTACCTCGAGCGCCGCCGTGGTCGTGACCGACGACATGATCTCGCGCACGATCTTCGTTCCCGCGCCGGCCAAGGCCGCGTGGGCGGCCAGAATCTCCGCGCGGCAGTCGGCGGTACGCGAATGGGTGTCCATGATGCCGCCCGCGACCTTCACCAGCTTGCCGATGTGTCCCACAAGAAGGACATTGGTAAATCCCTCGCGAACGCAGCAATCAATCGCATCGCCCACGAAGTTGGAGATGAAGACCACCGGCGCACCGTTTAGGTGGAAATGCCCCGAGATGAACTGTGCACCGTAGTTGCCGGGCGTGAGCACGACTCCGCGCCGCCCCATAGCCGCATGCTGCCGGATCTCGAGCTCGATGCTGTCGCGCAAGGCAGCAAGGCTGCGCGGCTCGACGATGCCCGTCGTGCCCAGGATGGAGATGCCGTCCTCTATCCCCAGGTGCGGGTTGAAGGTCTTTTCGGCAAGGGCAACACCCTCGGGTACCGAAATCGTCACAGCGATATTTCCAGAAAAGCCGTGCGCGGCGCACACCTCGCGCACCGCCGAAGTGATCATCGCGCGCGGCGTCGCGTTGATGGCGGCCGCCCCCACCGGCTGCTCGAGCCCGGGCAACGTCACGCGCCCCACGCCCACGCCGCCATCGACGGAAACTTCCGATTCGCGCGCGGGCACGCCCTTGCTGCCCGCAGCACCCGTGCCCGACCCCGCATGTTCCACGCGCGCGTACACGAGCACGCCGTCGGTCACATCGGCATCGTCGCCTGCGTCCTTTCGCACGGCGCACTGGGCGCACCCCTCGCCGATACATGCGTCGACCACGTTCGCCTCGACGGGCAGCCCGCCGGGGGTGACGATCGACACGCGGCCGACGGGCTTTCGTGACAAGAGCATCTCGCAGGCCGCCTTCGCCGCGAGCGCGGCGCAGCTCCCCGTGGTGTAGCCGCAGCGCAGGCGGGTCGTCCCGGTATATATGTAGTGCTCGAAGGCCACGCTAGCTGCTCGCCTTCCGATACCCTGTGGCAAACGAAGGGTCGTAAAGCTTGCTGCGCTCGTACGACTCCGCTTGCGCGCCGTTGTGCGCAAGCCCGCCGCGAGCTCCGAGCACGCGGCCCACCACCACGAGCGCCGTGCGGTCGATGCCCTCTCGCGCGCCCGCATCGGCGAGCGTGCCCACTGTGCATCGCACCACGCGCTCCTCAGGCCAGGTCGCCTTGTACACGAGCGCCGCCGGCTCGTCGGAGCTGCGGCCCGCGGCCAAAAGCTCGGCGGAAAGCTCGGCGAGCATACCCGAGCTCAGGAAGATGACCATAGTCGAGCCGCTTTCCGCCATGGTGCGCATGCCCTCGCCCGCGGGCATGGGGGTGCGCCCGGAAAGCCGCGTGATCACGACCGACTGGCTGATTCCCGGCAGCGTGTATTCCTGGCAAAGCGCCGCCGCGGCACCGCAAAAGCTCGACACGCCGGGCACCACCTCGTAGTCCACGCCGCGCGCGTCGAGCGCGTCCATCTGCTCCTGGATGGCGCCGTACAGGCACGGGTCGCCCGTGTGCAGGCGCACCACTTCCTCGCCCCGCGCATCCGCCGCGCACATCACGTCGAGCACTTCCTCCAAGGTCATGTGCGCGCTGTCGTAGACGACGCAGGATTCCTTGCACTCGGCGAGCAGCTCGGGGTTCACAAGGCTCCCCGCCCAAACGACCACGTCGGCCGCGCGCAGAAGACGCGCCCCGCGCAGCGTGATAAGGTCGGCGGCGCCCGAACCTGCGCCAACGATATGAATCATCCGAGCCTTCCCTTCCCGTTTCTCATCGCAACCGTTTACGCCGCCCTTCGCGCAGCAGGCAAGACACGGCGCCCGCAGCGGCAATCGGCGCAAATACGTAGGCAGGAGGCGCAATGCCGCCCGCCCTGGCTTTGACACGCCCACAAACGCCCACTATCATAGTGGTAGTTTCGGCAACGAGCATATGACAATCGAATAAAAGGAAATGACCGGCGCGGCGCCCACACAGCCCGCGCTGGCTTGCGGAGGGAACCAGGTGGGAATCCTGGGCAAGGGACATTACTGTGTAGGACGCACGGGCGAACCGCCTCGCGCCCCAAGCCAGACTGCTTCGCCTTTTCCTCACGGCATCGCCGTGGCGTTATCTCCTTGTGAACCCCGAGGAGTGCGCTTCCCTTTCGAATGCAAGAAACAGGCGCGCTATCCCTTTGCGGACGAGCGCGCTTTTCTTTCGCTTGTGCCGATAAGCAACTGTCGCCGGGGGACCGGCAAACCGAGGAAAGGGAAAACCATGTCCGACCAGATGTCACGCCGCGGCTTCATGGGCGCCGCAGCAACCGGAGCCGTCGCGCTCGCCGGATTCGCGCTCGCGGGCTGCTCCAGCACCTCCGCGAGTCCCGAGAAATCGAGCGAAAAGGAGAAGGCCGTGAAGCCGGTCATTCTCGTCACGAGCTTCGGCACGAGCTACAACGACTCGCGCCACATCACCATCGGCGCCATCGAAGACGCTATCCGCGAGAAGTACTGGCAGGACTACGACATCCGCCGCGCCTTCACCGCGCAGATCATCATCGACAAACTGAAGAAGCGCGACGGCATCACGATCGACAACATGACCGAGGCGCTCGACCGCTGCGTGGAAGACGGCGTGAAGGAAATCGTCGTGCAGCCGACGCATCTCATGGCTGGCCTGGAATACGCCGACGTGAAAGACGAGCTCGACAAGTACGCCGACAAGTTCGACAAGATCTCGCTCGGCGACCCGCTGCTCACCTCCGACGACGACTACAAGAAGGTGGCCGCAGCCATTAAGGAGAACATGGCGTCCTTCGACGACGGCAAGACGGCGCTGTGCCTCATGGGCCACGGCACCGAAGCCGATTCCAACGCCGACTATGCCAAGATGCAGGAAGTGTTCAAGAACGAGGGCTTGACGCAGTTCTTCGTCGGCACCGTCGAGGCTGAACCGACCTGCGAGGATGTTATCGCCGCTGCGAGCGCCGCAGGGTACAAGAAGGCCGTGCTCGCGCCGTTCATGGTGGTCGCGGGCGACCACGCGAACAACGACATGGCAGACGAGACCGACCCCGACAGCTGGGCTGCGAAGTTCGTGGCCGCCGGCTTCGAAGTGACGTGCCTGCTCCAGGGTCTGGGACAGAACGCCGCGGTCGACGACATCTACGTCTCGCACGTGGACGACGCCATCGCCAAGCTGTAAACTCGCCGCGCACGGGGGCGCCGGTCGCGTCCCCGTGCAACGGGCATGCGCCTTCCCCGACCGACGGCGCATGCCCGTTGCATTCGCATCCCGCCCGCCCACCGCACGGCGCGGGCGGTAGAAGCGATTGAAAGGAACCCCTCCATGTTGAAGAAAACCCTCGTCTTCGCCCTGTCGGCGGCGCTTCTCGCGTTCTCGCTCGCCGGCTGCGCCGGAAATTCAAGCGACAGCGCAAAGGCAAGCAATACCGATTCCCAGGAAAAGACCGAGCAGGCGGCCGATGCGACCGAGGGTGCAAGCGCTGCCCCCATCACCGCCGACAAGGTGGCCGACGGCACCTATCCGATCACCGTAGATTCCAGCTCGAACATGTTCAGGATTGTGGACGCCCAGCTCATCGTGGAAAACGGCTCCATGCACTGCGTGATGACGCTTTCCGGCACGGGCTACGGCAAGCTCTTCATGGGCACGGGCGACGAGGCTGCCGCCGCGAGCGAGGCCGACTTCATCCCCTATGTGGAAAACGCGGAAGGCAAGTACACCTACGACGTGCCCGTTGATGCGCTCGACGAGGACACCGCCTGTGCCGCGTGGAGTATTAGAAAAGAGCAGTGGTACGACCGCACGCTTGTGTTCGAATCCGCCGGCGTCGATCTGCGCGCCGACGCACTGAAGTAACGCCATGCGGTCGATTCTCCCCAAGGGGGAAAACAGGAAGCGCCACAGCATCGCGGCGCGCGCGATCACCTGCGTTCTCGTCGCCCTGCTCGCGCTTCCCTTCGCGGGGTGCAGTGCGAGCCCGAACGCGACCGGTGGCACGGCGGGCTCTCAGGAATACACTGTGAGTGCCTCGCTTTCCGGTGGGTCAGGGCGCGCAAGCATCGCCTCACCCACCACAATTGTGAAGGATGGCGACACCTACACCGCGACCATCACCTGGTCGAGTTCGAACTACGACAAGATGACCGTCGACGGCGTGGACTACGCGCCCGTAAACGACGGCGGCAACTCCACGTTCGAGATACCCGTCACGCTCGACGAGGACATCGCCGTGTCGGCCGAGACCGTCGCCATGTCGACGCCGCACACCATCGACTACACGATCCACTTCGACTCATCCACCATGAAGGAGAAATCGGGCGACGATGCAAGCGGCGGCTCCCCTGCAGGAACGGCTTCAAGCGCCGCGGCCGACTTCCACAACGCCGATTTGGGCTGCGGCTGGGAGCCGACGGGGGCGCTTCAGCTTGAATACGCCGAGCACTTCACTGTCGACGAGTTCGAAGGCGGTCTGCGGCTTATCTGCGTTTCGAATGGGGAGCGTTTCCTCGTGGTGCCGCAAGATGCGAAGGTACCTGATGGGTTGAGCTCCGACATCGCGGTCATAAGGCGCCCCGCCGACAAGGTGTACCTCGTGTCGTCGGCGACGATGTGCCTGGTCGACGCGCTCGATGCGAACGACAATATCATCATGTCGGGCACGAAGGCCGACGATTGCTCGGTCGCAGGCTTCAAAAGCGCGCTCGAAAGTGGGGCGATCGCCTACGGCGGCAAGTACAGCGCGCCCGACTACGAGCGAATATCGGCCTCGGGCTGCACGCTCGCCATCGAGAACACCATGATCAACCACACGCCCGATGTGAAGGAAAAGCTGCAGAAGCTCGGGCTCGTCGTGCTCACCGAACAGTCGTCGAGCGAGCCCGAAGCACTCGGGCGCGTCGAGTGGATTAAGCTTTTCGGCGTCCTGTTCGACAAGGAAGACGAGGCCGCGCACCTGTTCAACGAGCAGAAGGCCCGCGTCGAGCAAACGTCGGGGCTCGCGTCGTCAGGTAAAACCGTGGCGTATTTCTACATTAACTCGAACGGGGCCGCCGTCACGCGGCGGGCGGGCGACTACGTGGCGCAGATGATCGAGCTTGCAGGCGGCAGTTATGCGCTCGATGACGCGCAGACGGCGTCGACGTCAGGTTCGTCAGTAACGCTCGAAATGGAGCGCTTCTACGCGACGGCGAAGGATGCCGACATCATCGTCTACAACGGCACCATCGACGAATCGGTTGCCACCTTGAACGACTTCGTAGGCAAAAACGCGCTATTGTCGCAGTTCAAAGCCGTGAAGAACGGCAACGTCTGGGTCACAAGCGCCGACATGTACCAGCAGATGACTTCTACCGCCGACATTATCGACGAGCTGCACGGGGCGTTCACCGGCGATGACGCGAGCGACTTCCATTATCTGAGGAAGCTCGGTTAGCGCCATGAGAAGCCGGCTTTCCATGGCATACGACGAATCGGGGCGCGCCGCGCGGTGTCGCGTCGTGACGGCGCTGCTCGCTGTTGCCCTCATCGTGCTCGTCGGGGCCAACCTGTGCATCGGGAGCGTGCTCGTGCCCGCAGACCACATCCCCGGCATCCTTTCGGGCGGCGCGGCCAATTCCATGGAAAGCCAGGTCATCTGGGAGATTCGCCTGCCGCGCGTGCTTTCAGCCGTGCTTCTCGGCGGGGCACTTTCGCTTTCCGGGTTCCTGCTGCAGACGTTTTTCAACAACCCCATCGCCGACCCGTTCATCTTGGGCGTCTCCTCGGGCGCAAAGTTCGTCGTCGCGCTTACGATGATCGTACTTCTAGGCGCGAACATGGCCATGTCTTCGCCGGCCATGGTGGCCGCAGCGTTTCTGGGCTCGCTTATCACCATCGGCTTCGTGCTCCTCATCGCACGGCGCATAAGTTCCATGGCCATGCTCATCGTGGCGGGCGTCATGGTGGGATACATCTGCTCGGCGGCGACGAACTTCCTCATCGCCTTCGCCGACGACCAGTCCATCGTGAACCTGCACAACTGGTCTTTGGGTAGCTTCTCGGGTTCGAGCTGGGACGACATCGCGGTCATCGCGGTCGTGGTGATCACCGTGAGCGCATGCGTATTCGCGATATCGAAGCCCCTTTCCGCCTTCCAGCTGGGAGAAGCCTACGCGAAAAGCGTCGGCGTGAACGTCGAACGCTTCCGCGTGGTGCTCGTCCTTCTAGCGAGCATGCTCTCCGCCTGCGTGACCGCGTTCGCTGGTCCGGTGTCGTTCGTAGGCATCGCGGTTCCGCATCTCGTGAAGTCGGCGCTAAAGTCGTCGAAGCCCATCCGCGTGATTCCTGCGTGCTTCTTGGGAGGCGCCATCTTCTGCGCGGGCTGCGATTTGATCGCGCGCACGCTGTTCTCTCCCGTCGAGCTTTCCATCAGCGCCGTCACCGCCATCTTCGGCGCTCCGGTGGTTATCGCGCTCATGTTGAAGAAGCGGGTGAGGTAGATGGGGGAATTCGTGCCGCGGCCCAAAACGCTCGGAGGGGACATTCCATGCTTAGACAGTCCTGAGCTCGCACGAAAGCGCCAGAAGGCACTTTCGGCTCGTGCGGAACTGCGCGCGGAACGCCTCCTCCGAGCGGAGCCGAACCTCGAAACTACGGTCGAAACGCAGGCTGACGGAGCGCCGCTTTTCCACATAAGCGACCTGTCGGCGGGCTACGACAAGAAGGTCGTAGTCGAAGGCGTCGATCTGGAGGTTCGCGCGGGCGACGTCGTGGCGCTCATCGGGCCGAACGGCTCGGGCAAGTCGACCATCTTGAAAACCATCACACGCCATCTGGCACCGCTTGCCGGCGCAGTCGAGCTCGACGGGCGGGAGATTTCCCGATGGAAGACGGCGGAGTTTGCAAGGAACCTTGCCGTTATGCTGACAGATCGCCCCCGGACCGAGCTCCTCACCTGCCGCGATGTCGTAGAGGCGGGAAGGCACCCCTACACCGGGCGAATGGGCACACTATCGCCCAATGACCATAGTCGGGTCGACGAGGCCATGAAAACCGCACATGTGGAAGAGCTCGCCGAGCGCGACTTCATGCAGATAAGCGACGGGCAACGCCAGCGCGTCATGCTCGCACGCGCCATCGCGCAGGATCCGCGTGTGCTCGTGCTCGACGAGCCCACGTCATATCTCGATATCCGCTACCAGATCGACCTGCTGCGAATACTTCGCCACCTTGCGAAATCGCGGAATGTGGCTGTCATCATGTCCATCCACGAACTCGAGCTCGCGCAGAAAAGCGCCGACAAGGTGATTTGCGTGAAGGACGGCCGGGTCTTCCGCGCCGGCGCACCCGAGGACATATTCACGCGCGAGACGATTGGCGAGCTCTACGGCCTTCAACATGGCACCTTCAACGAGCGCTTCGGCAGCGTGGAAATTGGACGCCCGCACGGCGATGCGCACACGTTCGTCATCGCCGGCGCAGGTACGGGGTCGGCTGTGTTTCGCCAGCTCATCCGGCAGGGCAAGGCGTTCTACACGGGCGTTCTGCACGAAGGGGACATCGACTGCGAGCTCGCGCGCGACCTGGCGGCGGAATGCGTGGCCGAGCGCGCCTTCGAGCCGATCGGGGATAGAACCATAGCCCGCGCCAAAGAGCTCCTCGTCCACTGCGCGCGCCTTATCGTGTGTCCCGCCGCCTTCGGCACCATAAACGCCCGCAACGCAGAGCTCGTCGAGTTCGCACGCTCGCACGGTATCGAGGTCATGCGAGCGTGCGAAGGCGCATCGGAGGATTCCCAATTGGGGTGGAAAGGATAAACTGGACTTTCTTTTAAGGATCCTCAGGCTACAGCTCCTACGCCGGCGAGGTCTACAAGGCGCCGGAGAACCTCGTAAACAGGAATTTCCACGCCGACGAGCCCAACCTGCTGTGGCTCACCGACATCACCGAGTTCAGGCTCCCGGGCGGCGAGAAGGTCTACCTGAGCCCGGTCATCGACTGCTTCGGCGGGATGCTCGTCGCCTGATCGATCGGGCTGCACCCCGACAAGCGCCTCACGAACTCGAGCCTGCGCCTAATCCAAGCGAGATTCCAGACTCGACAGGCCATTGAGAGTCAGGTCGTTGGCGACCTCCGAGACGCGCTCGATAGGAACCGAGCCGTCAGACAGCGCCCATGTGCGATAGATTCCGATAATACCCGACAGCAAAAACGCCAGATAGTAGTCGAACATCTCGTCCTTGAGACCTTGGGGCAGCAGATCGCGCTCGGCAATCTCATGCTCGAGCGGCACGCGCAAACGCGTCATAAAATCGTCGAGCGGGATGTTTTCAATCAGCTGGCGATTGAGCACGAGGTTATTGCAAAGTGCCTCGTTGATGGTCTTAAAGAAGGTAGCCGCCGCTCCAAGGGCGCGCTCGTTGGGGTCACTGCCCATAGTGGAAAGCGTCTTTTCGACCGAGTCGACGATCATCTCGACCACATCGGCGGCGATGGCATCGAGCAGGCCGTCGACCGTGCCAAAGTGCACGTAGAAGGTCTTGCGATCGACATTTGCCTCACGCGCGATGGCACTCACGGTAATATCGGCAAGCGGTTTATCCATCAGCAGGCGCTCAAACGCAGAAAGGATGGCATTGCGGCTGCGAACGATGCGGCGGTCGAGGCGCGGTTTGCTGGTGTCCATGGACGTGTCCCTTCGGAATGTGAGCATTCATCAACAGATGAGAGTTAATCTACGTAAGAGGATTATCCCCCATCCGGCACAAAAAAGCCCGGCAACATGAAGAACGCACGACCAACTGTTACGCCTTAGGGAGCTTCTTTTTGTTCAAAGCAGCCGGGGACACACGAATGCCGTCACCTGTCTGGCGCACATAGGCCTTATGCGAGGGTTTGGCGGCCCCAGAAGCCTTCTGAGCATGCTGATTGGGATCCACGATAACCGCATTCACAGGATGGGGCTTTGCAGGCTTAGAGGACGTCTGAGGCGATCGTCCGAGCTTGCGCATCGCGCGATCCCAGCGTGAGTGGATACTCTCGTTGTGAGCGCTCTTAAGACCCAGCAGGGGCGCGGCCAAAATCGTCGGCGCGATAAACGTAATGAGGCGCCACAGCAGATAACCGGCGGTCGACGCCGACCCAAAGAAATGACCCAGGAACAGCGCGAAGCCACCCTCGGCACCGCCGGTGCCACCGGGCAGGGGAACAGCAGAGCTCAGGAGCTGAACAAAGGCGCTCGCGGCCATGACCGAGAAAAAGTCGACTTCGTGGTGGCCAAAGGCAAGCATCAGGAAATACGGCACGAGGTAGAAAAACGCGAGCTGCAACATGGTGATGACCACCGTGAGCAGCATGGACGAAAAGTGGCCGGCTGAAAGCTTGAACTTCTCGGAGAAAGAGTAGATTTCGCCGTCGACAAACGTACGCCAGCCCTCAATCTTGGTGGCCGAGACGCCCATTCGCTCGAGCCAATTGATGATGCAGTGCGCGACGCGCGTGACGGTCTTGGGCATGAGCGCGACGGCAAAGATGCCAAGCAGAATGCAACAGTGACCGCCAAAGCTAAAGACGCACAGCAGCGTCATGTCGCCATAGCGCTCGGCGAAAAACGGCATTCGGGCAAGCAGCAGAATGGCGCCCCAGGCAACGAGGCCAAACTGATACACGATAAAGCGCGTGAACTGCGTGGCACCGGCCTCGCCGACATTTTGGCCTGCCTTGGTCAGGCGGTAGATCTGGGCGGGCGTAGAGCCCATCATCATGGGCGTCAGGTTGCCAAAGAAGATACCGCTCGCCTCGACCGAGATCAGGTCGCGAATGCCGACGGGCGAATTGGGATCGAGCCAGACGGCGATCGCATAGGCGACGATGCCAAAGAACAGGTACAGGAACATGCAAAAGCATGCAGCAACGAGCCACGGCGCCTGAACGCTCGACATGGCAGCCCAGAACTGTCCCATCTGACCGGTCACAATCAGATAAACGATATAGCCAACCAGCACGACGCCGATAAAAATGGCACCGCGGCGTGCACCCTTGTTGTCATCGCCGCCCGAGGCCTCAACCTCGACCTGGGGCTTAGATGTATGCTGAGAGGACTCCGTCATGAGGCTCCTTCTGACCGTCCAAATATCTTGCATATTGTACCCGCAAGGGCCACAAGCAGAACGTAAAGCTATGGGCCAAATGGGAATTGCAGATGGTTTGCTCGGAAATAAAAAACCCGGGCTTCCGTGGGAAGTCCGGGTCTCAGATTCATGGTAGCCCGTACCAGATTCGAACTGGTGATCTCCGCCTTGAGAGGGCGGCGTCCTAAACCGCTAGACGAACGGGCCATAAGCCTCAGCAGAAAAGAAGTGGTAGCCCGTACCAGATTCGAACTGGTGATCTCCGCCTTGAGAGGGCGGCGTCCTAAACCGCTAGACGAACGGGCCACATGACATCTGCACTGCCGTGCTGCGAGGAAATATATTACGGGACAAAAAACATCAGCGCAAGAAGAAATTCCAAATTGCCGAAAAAATTGTCGGCAGGTTATGGAACGCGCAGGTCAACTGGTTAGCTAGTTCAAGTTGAGATGAGCCAGGAGGGCTTCGCGGTTGTTGGGGATGTTGTCCTCGATCACGGCGTCGAGGGCAGCGTTGAGAAGCTGCCCCAGCTCCGGCCCCGGCTTGACGCCGGCGCGGATCAGATCGCCACCATTGATGGCAAGCATCTTGAGTGTATAGGGCTCCCCCGCCTGCAGCAGATCGTGGGCGAGCGTACGCATCTCCTCGATCGTCTCGACGTAATAGAAGCACGAGGGCGCCTTGCCGAGCGTGTCGGCACGCTTAAGGTCCATGAGCTCGTCCATCAGACGCGGCGTATCGACACCCTCGCCCGAAAGCGCGCGCATCATATTGAGCAGGCAGGAGCGCTCGGGGCGCAGCGGCTTGTCATGGTATTTGATCAGCAGGCACACATCGCGCACCAAATCGTGCGAGAGCGCCAGGCGATCCATGATGACACGCGCCTTCTTGGCGCCGAGCTCGGGATGACCGTAGAAGTGGCCGCTGCCGTCGTGATCGACCGTAAAGCACTCGGGTTTGGAAACGTCGTGCAAAAACGCAGCCCACATAAGGCTCGACGAGGGCGCGACGCCGTCGCACAGCGCCAGCTCCCCTGCCACCGTCAGCACGCGGGCGATATGCTCGTAGACATTAAACGCATGATAGACGCTGCGTTGATCAAACCCGCGAGCGGACGCGAGCTCGGGCACGGCGGCGCAAACAAGCTCGGGGTAGTGCAGCATCGCGTCTCCCCCATGGCCGGTCGAAAGGATACCCTCGAGCTCAATGCCCACGCGCTCGCGCGCCACAGCATCGAGCAGCGGCGCGCACTCGGCAAGCGCCTGTTTAGTCTTAGGCTCGATCATAAAATCCAGACGGCAGGCAAAACGCACCGCGCGCAGCATGCGAAGCGCGTCCTCGTTAAAACGACGCTTGGGATCTCCAACGGCGCGGATGAGCTTGCGGTCTAGGTCGCCCTGACCATCGTAGCGGTCGAAAAGACCACGCTCGGGATGCCAGGCCATAGCGTTAACGGTAAAGTCACGACGCGCCAGATCGTCCTCAAGCGACGCCGCACGCTCCACACTCTGGGGATGGCGGCCGTCGGTGTAAAAGCCGTCTAGGCGGTAGGTGGTGACCTCAATGCGCTCATCATCGCAAATAGCCGTGATGCCGCCAAATTTTATGCCCGACTCAACCACGGCAATATCAGCCGCTTCGAGCGCCTCTTTGGACTCCTGCCACAGGCCGCTGCAGCACATGTCAACATCGTGGCTGGGGCGTCCCATCAGGGCATCACGTACCCAACCGCCCACGTACCAAGCCTCAAGACCTGCTGCCTCAAGCGCACGCAGGACACGGATAGAGGCATCGGTCGGCTGCGTACCGTTGAGCGAAACATTGCACATGCCTATGGCCTCCTGCGACTATCAAATTGGCTATCGATTGCGTCTGCAAGAAGTCTAGCAAGAAACAGCCTCCACTGCACACGCAAGTCCGATAAACAAAAACGCATCCGTCCTGGTCTAAGACGGATGCGAAATAATTGAACTATTCAGGCAAGGTGCCGGAACTAGCAAACCTGACGAATTGCAATACCCTTCTGATACTCATCGACCTTGGCAAAATCGCCCAGACCCGGGCACTCGACCACGTTGGCGCCGGTGGCCATCGAGAGGCGCAGGGCGTCCTCGACGCGCTCGGGAGCGTCGTGCCACACGGACAGGAAGGCGGCCAGCGAAGAGTCACCGGCGCAAACGGTCGACAGCAGCTTGACCTCAAAGGTACGGTTGGCAAACCAGATGTGCTCGCCGTTGGAGAAGTACGCGCCGGCGCCACCCAGGGTCAACAGCACGTTCTTGGCGCCCTTGGCATGCAGCTCGGCCATGGCGGCCTTGACGGACTCATCGTCGCCGCCGCTCACCTTAATGCCAAAGATGTCGAGCAGCTCGTCGTCGTTAGGCTTAATGAGGAGCGGCTCCATAGCAATGAGGTCGGCCAACTGATGGCTCGAAATATCGAGCACGAACTCGGCGCCCTTTGCCTTAACGCGGCGAAGCACCTCGGCCAGGAAGCCCTCAGAGGTGTTGGGGGGCAGCGAGCCGCTAATGACCAGGCAGGTCATGTCCTCGAGCGAATCGATCAGCTCAAACATCTCCTGCTCGTTGGCCTCGTTGATGGCGGCACCGGCGTTGACCATGTTGTACTCGGTGTCGGGACCGGCATTGAGGAACACGTTGACACGCGTGATGCCGTCGGTCCACACGGGCTTGACGGGAACGCCCAGGGCCTCGGCGCCCTTAACGATGAACTCGCCCGAGAAGCCGGCGAAGAAGCCCAGGATCGTGGTGTCGACGCCGTAGTGGTCGAGCGTAAACGAAACGTTGAGACCCTTGCCGTTGGGGGTGTAGACAGCGTTACGGGTGCGGGTAACGGTGTTGGCGGACAGGCCATCGCAGGAGATGTTGTAGTCAATAGCGGGATTTGCAGTAAGCGTGTAAATCATGAATGTTCCTTTCACGAAGCAACGTGTTAATGAAAGTATATTCCACGCTTCGGCAAAAGGCTACAACAACTCGGTGAACGGTGTGGAACGCGTGAAGCGCGGCTCCGAGGTTCGAGTGGGACAAAAAAAACGGCGCCCCGGTCGAAACCGGGACGCCGTATGCGCACGAGTTTGTCGCGTTTCGCTTACTTGCGATCGAGCTTGCGGACAGCAACGCGCTTGCTGTACTCGTCGACGTGACCAAAGTCGCCGATGCCGACGGACTCAGCAACGTTGGCGCCGGTGGCCATAGCGAGCTTCATGGCCTCCTCGACGTTGTCGCGATCCCTGTACCACTTGTGCAGGAACGCAGCGAGGGTGCAGTCGCCGGCGCAGACGGAAGAGACAAGCTTGATGTTGAACTCACGCTTGGCATACCAGATGTCCTCGCCGTTGGAGAAGTAAGCGTCACCGCGGCTACCACGGGTGAGCAGCACGTTCTGGACGCCGGCCTCGTGAGCCAGCTTCATGGCAACGCGGACCTCGTCGT
This sequence comes from Coriobacteriaceae bacterium, assembly GCA_905209215.1. Classification (GTDB taxonomy): domain Bacteria; phylum Actinomycetota; class Coriobacteriia; order Coriobacteriales; family Coriobacteriaceae; genus Collinsella. Next base: position 104,662 of record CAJLRY010000006.1, read on the forward strand.
CGGTGTCGACCGGCACGCCGAAGATAGCCTTCATCTCGTGATGGTTCGGCTTAATGAGCAGCGGCTTCTTGTGAGCGAGCTCCTTGAGCTTGTCGGAGGACAGGTCCAGGACGACGTCGGCGCCGCGGGCCTGAGCGTGCTCCATGACCTGAGCCAGGAAGTCAGGCGTAGCTTTGGGAGGCACGGAACCGGAGACGATCAGGCACTCAAGGTCGCCCGCGGTGTCCAGGATGTTGTAGAGCTCCTCCTGGTGCTGCGGCGTGATCGGAGCACCGGGGTTGAGGATGCCGTACTCGTGCTGGCCATCGTTGACGTAGGTGTTGATGCGCGTGATACCGTCGGTCCAGACCGGGCGGCAAAGGCAACCCAGGTTCATGACCTCCTCGACGATGAACTTGCCCGTGAAGCCGGCGAAGAAACCGAGCGCGACGGTGTCGACGCCCATCTTCTTAAAGGCGAAGGACACGTCGAGGCCCTTGCCGTTAGCCGTGTAGCTGGCCGAGCCGGTGCGGACGTTCTCGTCGGGCTCGAGCGGAGAGCTCGAAACCGTCATGTCGACAGCCGGGTTAGCGGTTAGCGTGTAGAACATTTACAGTACCCCCTGTATATGTGAGGGCCGCGTGGCCGGCCCATTCCAACCACGCGGTTACCTCTGATACCAAATTAGCGAGCTGCGGACTCGAGCAGTGCCTTGACCTCGGCAGCGGTGTTGCAGGCGAGCGCCTTCTCGGCAAGCTCGTCGCACTCGGCCTTGGTCCACTGGCTGATGGTCTTGCGGGCGCGCAGGATGGACGGAGCGCTCATCGAGAACTCCTCCAGGCCCCAGCTGATCAGCAGCGGCTCGAGCAACGGATCGGCAGCGGCCTCGCCGCACATACCGACCATGATGCCGGCCTTCACGCCGCTCTCGATGATGTTCTTGAGCGAGCGGAGCACGGCGGGATAGTAAACCTGGTACAGGTTGGAGATGGTGTCGTTGCCACGGTCGGCGCACATGGTGTAGCCGATCAGGTCGTTGGTGCCGATGGAGAAGAAGTCGGCGACCTCGGCCAGGCGGTCAGCGAGCAGCGAGGCGGCAGGCGTCTCGACCATGATGCCGACCTCGATGTTCTCGTTGAACTTGCGACCCTCTTCGGTCAGCTCGGTCTTGCACTGCTCGACGAGCTCCTTGACGGCCACGACCTCCTCGACGCAGGTGACGAGCGGGATCATGATCTTGACGTCACCAAAGGCGCTGGCGCGCAACAGGGCGCGGAGCTGGACCTTGTACTGATCGGGGTTGGCCAGGCAGTAACGCACGGCACGGAAGCCCATGAAGGGGTTCTCTTCCTTGACCATGTGAAGGTACGGAATCTCCTTGTCGCCACCCACATCGAGCGTGCGGATGATAACCGGAGCGCCCTTGAGCGCGCTGGCGACCTTACGGTAGGCGTTGAACTGCTCCTCCTCGGAAGGAAGCTCAGCAGAGTCCATGAACAGGAACTCGGAACGGAACAGGCCAATAGCCTCGGCATCGTGATCGAGCGCGTTGGGCACGTCATCGGGGTTGCCGATGTTGCAGGCAATGATCTTCTTGATACCGTCGGCAGTCACGGACGGCTTGCCGCGGAAGGCCTCGAGAGCCGCCTTCTCGGCAGCGAAAGCCTCGGCCTTGGCAGTGTAGGCGGCGAGCGTCTCCTCATCGGGATCGGCCTCGACGATACCCTTGCCACCGTCAACGACAACGGTCATGCCGTTGCGCAGTGCGGTGCAGCTGTTGGAAACCGAAAGGACAGCCGGGATCTCGAGGGCGCGCGCAATGATTGCGGAGTGCGACGTGCGGCCACCAGTCTCGGTGACGATACCGGCAACGTGGGCCTTATCGATCGTGGCGGTCATGGACGGCGTGAGGTCGTGCACGACAACGACGGTGTTCTCGGGCAGGACGGAAAGGTCGACGACCTCCTTGCCCAGCAGCTCGGCCAGAATACCGGTGCGGATGTCGGCGATGTCGGCCGCGCGCAGACGGAACATCTCATCGTCCATGGACAGGAACATGTTCTCGAACATGGTCGAGGTGTCCATGAGCGCCTGCTCGGCGCAGGTGCCGCCGTCAATGGCGGCGTTGATGGCGTCGGTCATGCCCGGATCCTGAGCCAGGACAATGTGTCCGCTCATGATCTCGGCCTCGGCCTCGCCCACCGTCTCCTTCATGTGGTCGGCCTGAGCCTGAGTCTTCTCGCAGAAGACCGAAAGAGCGGTCTGATAGCGCTCCTTCTCTGCTGCCGAATCAGCAACCTCGTGCGGCTCAAACGTCAAGTCGGGATCGACGGCGACCATGACGGTGCCGATACCGATGCCCTCGGAAGCGTTGACTCCCTGATACATTCCCATTCCTCTCTCCGTGTCATGTGATAAAGCGTTTTGCCATATCCATGACAAAAGAGCGCAGCTACCTTAAGACAGGTCACTGCGCCCCCAAATATGAACTTAGTTGTTCAACATGCGACCCGTTTGAGTTCTACTCGCCAAGACCGCTCTTGATGAGCTCGATGGCAGCAGCCAGAGCCTCGGCCTCGTCGGCGCCGTCGCACTTGACCTCGACCTCGGTGCCGCAGGGGATACCAGCAGCCATGAGGGCCATCGGGGACTTGCCGTTGACCTCCTTCTCGGGGGTGACGACCGTCACGTCACAGGCGTACTTGCCCATGGTGGAGGCGAACAGACCAGCCGGACGCATGTGCAGACCCTGAGGATTAACGAGGGTAGCCTTCTCAGAAACCATAGTTGACTCCTTTTTTGTGTTTAACCCCTGTCATGCATGTGGCAGGAGTCAGATTCACGACGTTGTTTATATTAACTCACATCAAACGGTTTTTCATTGTGTTTCGCACGAATTGTTGGACAGTTGTCTGTTCTGTCCGCTTGCTCGCCCCGGACCCCGCGCGCGGACCCATGAGATTTCCTGCTCTACAGTCCTGCTCGCACGAAGAGCACATTAAGTGCTCTTCGGCTCGTGCGGAACTCGCGATAAATCTCATGGCCCCCGCGCGCGGGGTCCGGGGCGAGCAAGCTGCGGAAACTCGGTCGGTCCAAAGTAATATCGTGCGAACGGAATTCTGGCTGATGACTTGTTCGCGACAAAGACTCGATAGGCAGCCCACTCTATGCCCTTTTGTAAGTTGCGGTGAAATAGGGACTGAATTTGGGGTTGAATCGTTTAAACAGTCCCCATTTCACCGCAACTTATGGGAGGGCATAGAAAAAGGCGGGGGCTCCTGGTGGAGTCCTCGCCTTTGTTACAGGGGGCGATGTTATTCGCGTACTGCGGAATTAGACCAGGCGGGCGTTGATCGTCTTGGCGATCTCGGCGGCGTCGGTGGAACCCTTGACGGTGGCACGGAAGTCCTCGTCCATGAGCGCCTCGGCGACCTTGGACAGGATCTTGAGGTGCGTGGTGCCAGCCTGTGCACCAGGGATGAGCAGAGCGATGGCCACGTTGACGGGAGCGCCGTCCATGGTATCCCAACCGGTCACGCCGGACTCGTCCTTAACGACGATGACGGCAGCCTCGGTAATGGCATCGGACTTGGCATGCGGGATGGCGAAGCCCTCCATCATGCCCGTGGTGCCCTCGGCCTCGCGGGCCAGGAAGGCGTTCATCACGGCGTCGGCGTCGCTGGCGATACCGGCCTTGACAGCCTGGTTGGAAACGAAGCTCAGAGCCTCGTCACGAGAAGCGAAGTCCTCGGCGACAAAGACATTCTCAACCTTCACGAAGTCGGCAGCCTCGGCCTTAGGGGCCTCAACGGCAGCGGCCTTGGAAGCCTCAACCGGCTTGGCTACAGGAGCGGCCTTCTGATTCTTCTCGAAGTCGTACTTCTTGAAGGCCACGAACAGGATGCCACCGACAACAGCACCGATGAGGATCGCGAGAACCCAAAGCGGACCGTTCTCGACAACGGGCAGGACCAGGAAGCCACCGTGAGGCGCCGGATCGTGAACGTTGAACAAAATGGTCAGGATCGAAGCGATAGAGGAACCGAGCATCATGATGGGCATGACCGGCCAGATGTTCTTGGTCATGAACGGAATGGCGCCCTCGGTGATGTGGGTGCAACCAAGAATGAGGTTGACGATACCGGCGTCGTGATCCTCCTGGCTGAAGTACTTCTTGCCGACAACGACGGCGAAGGTGGTGATCAGCGGCGGAACGATGCAAGCTGCGGAGACGGCAGCCATGAAGTTGGTGCCGAAATTGTAGGTATCGGTGCCAACGCCGGCAGCCAGTGCCTCGGTGAGCATGGCGGTACCGGTGACGTAAGCAGCCTTGTTGACCGGGCCACCCATGTCAAAGGCGCACATGCAGCCGATGGCAAGACCCAGGACAACGGCGCCAGAGGCGGACAGGCTCTTGAGGAAGTCCATCATGGCGGTGTTGATGGCAGCCATGGGGCCGGAGATGCCGAGCATGACCAGACCGACGATGGCGGTCGAGAACAGCGGGTACAGGAAGATAGCCTTGAGGCCGTCCAGGTTCTTGGGCAGACCGGCAAAGACCTTCTCGAGCAGCAGGATGACATAGCCAGCGAGGAAGCCGCCGACGATGCCGCCCAGGAAGCCGAAGCCCACGCCGGCGCCACCGGCGTCGATCATGCCGGTCTCGGCGTTAACAGGCAGGCCCTGAATGGCGATCATACCGGCAACAAAACCAGGGACGAGCGCCGGGCGCTTACCGATGGACTCGGCGATGTAGGCGGAAAGCACCGGAACCATGAGGTTCATGGCGATGCCGCCGATGATCTTGAGCATGGCAGCGAAGCTGTTGTAGTCAGCAGCCGTCGAATCGAAGGATGTGATGCCCCACAGGAACGAGACGGCGGTCAGGACACCACCGGCAACGACGAAGACCAGCATATGGCTGACGCCGTTCATAAGGTGCTTGTAGATGACGTGACCGATGGACTCCTTCTCCTCGGCCTCGTCCTCGACATCGGCAGCGGCTGCAACCGTGTTGTCGCCCTTGGCGGCGAGCGCGCGGTCAATCAGCTTACCGGCGGCCTCAACGGACAGGGCCTTGGAAACACCAACGGAAACCATGGGCTTGCCGGCGAAACGCTCAGCCTGGACATCCTTATCGGCTGCGACGACGACGGCCTTGGCACCGGCGATCTCGCTCTTGGTGAGCTCGTTCTCAACACCGACCTGGCCATGGGTCTCAACCTTAATGGTCAGACCTCGCTCGGCAGCTGCCTTCTCCAGCGCCTCCTTCGCCATGAAGGTGTGCGCGATGCCGGTCGGGCAACCGGTAGCGGCGATGATGTCAAACTTAGCCATGTGTCCCTCCTTCTTGAGTACTGCGCCCGCAGGCGCTCCCCTACACGCGCATCCTTGCGCGCTTTTCCACAACTGAAAGATACCAACCTACCGTCCGCGTGAGAAGAGACAAGGCGCAATTCTCCGGTGAAAGGTTCTTTCATAACCGTAAACGGTAAGTGAAAGTTTACCATCAACACTTGAAACGGCAAGGTGTATCTTGTAATTGAAAATCCCCCTATACTATGACATTACAAAACGAGTCCGATTTTCATGCCAACCAGGAGCCATCCATGACCGATAGTAGCAAGAGCGCACTTTCCCTCATTAGTACCCACCAGGGATACAGCGAGTCCGAGCAGCGCATTGTCGACTATATATTGGAGCACCAGTCCGAGGCGCCACGCCTCACGGCGGCTCAGCTCTCGCGCGCCGCCGCCACGTCCGAGGCGACCGTTTCGCGCTTCTGCCGCAAGCTTGGCTTTGGCAGCTTCCGCAGCTTTCAGTTTTCGTTGGCGAGGGATTTGGAAAGCCAGCGCAACGAGGGCCTGACTGACGAAGTCTCGCTCGACAATATGGAGCAGAGCCTTAAGAACATCCTGGCTGCCAAGGTGAGCGAGCTTAATGCGACCATCGACGGGATCGACCACGATACGTTGGCGGCTGTTGTGCATGCCCTTAAGCATGCAGGGGTTATTGAGTTTGCGGCTGTGGGCAATACGAACGCGGTCGCGCTCGATGCGACGTTTAAGTTTTCGCAGCTGGGCCTGCGCTGCATGGCAAGCACCATTAGCGAGACCTCGATCGGGTTTGCGCTCACGCTACGCCCCGGCGACGTCATCGTGCTCATCTCAAACTCCGGCAAATCGCGCCGACTGAATCGCATGGCAAAAGCTGCTCGCGACTGCGGTGCAACCGTAGTCGTCATCAGCAGCGACAGCAAGTCTCCACTCGCACGCCTGGCAGACTATACTTTTAATACCGTCAACCACGAGGCGTTGCTGACGACGGGCGACTTTGCGTTCTCCAAGATCAGCGCCACGATGATCATCGAAGTCATCTACAACTTCCTGCTGCCCGAGATTGAAGACGCTCGCGAACATATCAGCTACTACGAGGAGCTCATCCAGCCGGACAAGGTCGTTGAGTAAAACGCGTAGTGGGACAAAAATTTCAGTCTATTTTGTCCCACCAACACCGCTGATACGACCTAGCCTCGAACTTCTTCGAGCATCTGCTTTGCGTGGGCCAAGCTTGCCTCGGACTGATCGCCGCTCAGCATGCGGGCGATCTCGGCGGTACGCGCTTCGCCGGTTACCTCGTCCAAATGCGTCTGGGGAACATCGCCCGGCTCCTTGCTGACAACATAATGCTTGTCGGCCATGACGGCGACCTGCGCCAAGTGGGTTACGACAATCACCTGATACGTAGCGGAGAGATCGGCCAGCACACCAGCAAGAGCACGAGCCGTGGAACCACCGACACCGGCATCGACCTCGTCAAATACCAGTGTGTCGACGCCGTCAGCATTACCCAAGACCACCTTGCTCGCCAGCATAACGCGGCTGAGCTCGCCGCCCGAGGCAATGCGGCGCAGAGGGCGTGGCGTCAAGCCGGCACCGCTCCGATACAGAAGCTCGTAGCTCGAAGGACCCGCCGGCGTCCACTCGGCGCGCGGAAGATCACGCGACTCCCAAACGAGCTCGGCGCCGCCCATCTCCAAGCGTGCCATCTGACGACCAACCTCGTGGCAGAAGCGCGGGGCCGCCGTATTGCGAGCGCGCTTAAGCGCCTTGGCAGCGGCAAACAACTCGCGCTCAGCAGCACCAAGTGATTCGCGCGCCTTTTTGATCTGTTCATCGCCATCATCGACCAGGGACAGCAGCTCTTGCGAGCGATCGCGCATGGCAAAAACATCGTCCATGGTGGGACCCCACTGACGCAACAGGCCCTTGAGGTCGGAAAACCGCTCACGCATGCGAGCGAGCTCGCGCGGGTCGAAGGCGACGCCATCGCGATAAGCACGCAGCTCGTTGGCGCAATCCTCGAGTAAGATGCAGGCATTCGAAAGTGCGTCGGCGATGTCACCCAGTTTACGATCGACGGTAGCCATGCGCGACAGTTCTGCCACGGCGCCGTTCACGGCATCGAGCGCTCCCCCTTCGGAAGTAAGCGATGCATGGGCATCGTTGGCCGTCGCCACCAGCACCTCGGCATGCTCGGAGCGCGGCAGCAGCTCCTCGAGCTCCTCATACTCACCCGGCTTGGGGTCGACCTCGGCGATACGCTCCAGGGCGAAGCGCGCCTCCTCGACGCGACTCCCCTGCGCGCGTGAGGCTTCCTCCACACGGCGAAGCTCCTTGGCGGCGTCACGCGAAGCCTTGAAGCAGGCACGGTAACGGTCGAGCGCCTCGAGCGCAGAGCGACCAGCCCAGGCATCGACCATGGCAACGTGATGCGCCGGATCGAGGAGGCGCTGGTGCTCGTGCTGACCGCAAAGATCCATCATCACGCCGACGCGCTCCGAAAGCTCACGCACGCTGGCGATGCGGCCGTCAATTTTTACGCGGCTGCGGCCCTCGGCAGAAAGGCTACGCTGTACGGTGAACCCCTCCGTGTCGTGCGGACCGTCGAACAGGCGCGCCTCGACGCTCGCCAGCGCCTCGCCCTCGCGCACCGTCGACGAATCCGCGCGCTCGCCCAAAATAAGCTTGAGGGCCGAGAGCAGCGCGGTCTTGCCGGCGCCGGTCTCGCCGGTCAAAACCGTTAGGCCCGCACTCGGAACCAACGTCGCCTCGCGAATGAGCGCGATGTTGGAAACCTGCAGCTCATCGATCATGGCGCACTCCATAGAACACGCGGCTCACCGAGTTATAGAAGCTCTCGGGACCGTAATCAAGCAGCAGCACGTCGCCGGGACCACGGCGCACGGCCACGCTCTCGACCGTGCCATCGCAGGTAATAAACTGTCCGTCGATGGCAATCGCCGGCACGCTCGGGCGATCATCGGACATAAAGATCTCGACGACATCACTCGGCGAGGTCAAAAAAGCGCGAGCCTGAATGGTATGCGGGGCGATGGGCACACAGACCATACCCGTGTAATCGGGGCTGACAATGGGACCGCCGGCGGAAAGCGCGTAGCCGGTGGAGCCGGTCGCCGTCGAAACGACGACACCGTCGCCGCGAAGGCGGTCGATATGATGGCCGGACACCGTGATGTCAAACTCAACCATATCGGACAGGGGGCCGCGCGTAAGTGCCATATCGTTGAGGGCAAACGTGCGCACGACATCCTTCGTGCCGTCTTCGCGCACGGACACGATATCCGCGGCGATGGTGGCGCGGCGGCTCACGTGCAGCTCGCCGGACAGGGCGTCGCTCACGACCTGCAGAATGTCGCGCTCCTCGGGGCTCGCAGCAGTTAAAAAACCCAGGTGACCATAGGAAAGACCAAGGATAGGAATCTCGCGATGGTTGAGGATGCGGGCAGCGCGCAGCAGCGTACCGTCGCCGCCGAGCGTAATGACCAGATCGGAGCCGTCAATATCAGGCGTGCTTTGAATCTTCGATCGCTGGTCGGCAGCCCATGCGACCTCATAGCCCTGGCGCGTCAGCCAAAGCTCGAGCATCAGGCCGCTCTCGACCGCCTCTTGCTTGTAGTAATTGGGAACCAGAAAGACCTTCATAGCGTTGCAGCTTTCTCGCTCAAAACCGATACCTGGGATTGCAGCTCATCGTCGGCGCGCTCCCCGGGGACAAACCTTGTGCCGTACAAGAAAAACTCAACGTTGCCCTTAGCGCCATGGATGGGCGACACGCACACGTCAAGCGGGAACAGGCCCTTGACGGCAAAAAGCTCAATCGCCGCCACGAGCGTATCGCGGCGGACGGCGGGTTCGGTCACGATACCGCCCTCGCCCACCAGCGCCGCCGGAGCCTCAAACTGGGGCTTTACGAGCGTGCAGAACGAACCCGAAGGCTTCAGGCACGCCAGCACGGCGTCGATTATATTCGCGATGCTGGTAAACGAGACATCGCACACAGCCAGGTCGATGGCGCCGGCATAACCAAGCTCAGGCAGCTGCGTCACGTTTGTGCGCTCATGCAGCGTCACGCGATCGTCCTGACGCAGCGACCAATCAAACTGGGCACGGCCCACGTCCACCGAGACAACGGTCGCAGCTCCGCGCTTGAGCAGGCAATCGGTAAAGCCGCCGGTAGAGCAGCCAACATCCAGACAGGCAAGGCCCGTCGGATTGATACCAAACGCATCAAGCGCGCCTTCGAGCTTAAGACCACCGCGGCCAACATAGGGAATGCGCCCCTTCACGTGCAGCGGCAGGCCCGGGATCACCTTAAGGCCCGGCGAAGTCAAACGCTCACCGCCACTCGAGACCAAGCCGGCCATAAGAGTGCGAAGGGCATCCGCGCGATCGGCGCAGATGCCCTGTGAAATCAGTTCGTCATCAAGACGCACGCGTTTCATGAATGCCATCAACCATTCGTATCCGGAGATGCGGCCTAGCTATCCTAGGATTCGTTTGCCGCATCCTCATCGTATTCCTGCTCGAGCTTGTCGGCCTCACGCGGCGTCAACTCAAACTTATCGACCATGTCGACCGCGCGGGAGCCCAGCTCAATCGCCTCGTCAAACAGATCGAGCGAACGCTCCAAGGAGGTATCCTTGGAGCGAACGGTAGCGATGATCTGATCCAAACGGTCTGAGATCTCGTCAAAGTTGCGGACAGAACCCTCTGGCATGACTACTCCTCGACGGCCTCAGCAGCGTCCACATCCTCGGCCAGCACACCAGCCTCAGCCTGAGCAACCGCAACTTTAGCGGCAGCCTCGGCAGCCTGGGCCTCCTCGCGAGCGCGATCCTCGGCCAGCAGCTCCTGGTACAGGTCCTCACCCGGCAGCTCCTCGCTGCGAGCGATCTTGCCCAGCACGCCGTTGACGAACGACGCGGACTGGTCGGTCCCATAGGCCTTGGCAAGCTCAACGGCCTCGTTGATCACGATGGCGTCCGAGACCTCTTCGTCGGTAAGGAAGCGCATCTCGTAGACGGCGATACGCAGCAGATTGCGGTCGGCGCCGGGCATGCGCATAAGATCCCAGTTCTTGGCGACGGCGCGCAAGGCACAGTCGATGCGATCGATATGCTCGTAGGCACCGCGGCACAGCTCCAGCGCATAGGGGTCGAGGGGGCCCTTCGAGATCAGGAAATCGCCCTCGAGGACGCGCTCGAGCGGGCTGTCCGTGGCCTCGGCCTGAAACAGCAGCTGCAGCGCCTGACTGCGGGCAAGCGTACGCCCGCGATAAACCTTAAGGCTCAAAGGTTACTCCTTGGGGAAAACGAGGCCGTCGATGCAAACGTCAACGCGCTCGACCTCAACGCCCACCTGGGCATCGATGGCAGCGACCACGGCAGCGCGAACGGCCTCGGCGAGTTTCTTGAACGGATAGCCAAAGAACACCACGACACGCACGGTGAGTGCGAGCTTGTCGCCGACGACCTCGGCCTCGACCGCCGGCTCGGAAGCCGGGGCCTTGGACGAGAGCATCATGGAGACAAGGTTGGTGGCAAGGTCCTTGACGCCAACGGAGGCGATGCCCTCGACATCCGACACGGCGCGCGAGACGATGGCGGTCAGAACATCGGGTGAAATGCCGATGCCGTCAATCTTGATTTCCTGGGGCATGAGTCCTCCTAGAAGAGTTAGTTGCTAGACGCGGGAGACGAACTTGCCGTCGCGGGTGTCAACCTTGATGACCTCGCCCTCGTTGAGGTACATGGGGACCTGGATGACAGCGCCGGTGTCAATCGTGGCCGGCTTGGTGGAACCCTGGACGGTGTCGCCCTTAAAGCCCGGGTCGGTCTGGACGATGGTGGTCTCGATGAACATCGGCGGAGTCACGCCCATGAGCTCATCGTCAGCGAAGAGCAGCTGGCAGATGTCGTTCTCGCGCAGCCACTTGGAGTTCTCGCCCACCATGTCCTCGGGAACGGGAACCTGCTCATAGGACTCGTTGTCCATGAAGATGTAGTCGGTGCCATCGTTGTAGAGGTACTGGAACTCACGGGTGGTGAGCATGACGCTCTCGAACTTGGTGCCGGCGTTGCAGGTGTTCTCGACGACGCGGCCGCTCTTGATGTCGCGGGTCTTGTAGCGCACAAACGCGCCGCCCTTGCCCGGCTTGACATGCTGGAACTCGACGATGGTGTAGACCTTGTCCTTAATGCGAAGACCGAGGCCGTTCTTGAAGTCGGCGGTAGAAATGGTAGGCATAGTGACCTTTCTTGTTATGGGCAGAACGCACAAGCGTCCAAATTACATACGACCGAAATTATACACTTGCAGACGGCGCCTGCAGCGAGCGCATAAAAAGAGAACGCGGGGCGTCCGAATCGCCTTGATTCTCATTTTCATTGCAACAGCCTCAGGACTCAGCGCAACGCGTTGC
>CAJLRY010000007.1:0-114025 GCA_905209215.1 Coriobacteriaceae bacterium
TGCGCCGAATGCTCGCCATCGAAATTTATCGATGGCCTATTTCAGACTGTAATGGACGTTCTTAAACGACTAGTCAAACAAGAACGTCCCCAACGACCATATTGCGATAGACGACCACGTTTGCCCAGATAAAACCGACCAAAATAAACCTGTCCCTTTTTGGTAGGTTTGGATCAAGGCAACGCCGATGCTTTGGTACCGACAGCGAAAACCCGCCAGAGCGAGCAAGGTGCCTTGAAACAAGGCGGCATTGACCTTCTGGTCATGCCGCCGAAGTTGAAAGGCAGATTGCCGCCCTGGCGGGTTTGCAGCGTCAACTAGTTACGCGATTTGGTAAAACCGCGTAACCCAACTAGAAACGGTTGCCGCGGAAGCCGCCACCGTTGCGGCCGCCACGGTCGCCACCGCGACCGCCGCGGTCGTTACCACGGTTGCCGCCGAAGCCGCCACGGTTGCCACCGCGATCGCCATAGCCACCACGGTTGCCGCCAAAGCCGCCGCGACCGCCACGGTCGCCGCCACGGTCACCAAAGCCGCCACGGCCACCGCGATCGCCACCGCGGCCGCCGCGGTCACCGCCACGGCCACCGCGATCGCCAAAGCCGCCGCGACCGCCACGGTCGCCGCCACGGCCACCGCGCTCGTCACGGCCGCCGCGAGGACCGCGGTCCTCGTCCAGGCCCATGGCGACGAGCGGAGCGATAACCTTATCGAGAGCGGCCATCAGCTCGGTGGCCTCCTCGTAAGAAAGCTCGGGCAGGAGCTTCTCCTTCTTGTTGGCAAGCTCGGTCAGGCCCTCAGCGGCATCCTCGGCAGCGAAGACAACGATCTTGCGCATATCGCCCTCGGCGTCGTCGATGCGGCCGACCAGATCGGCAGCCTCGGCCTCGGCCATCAGACCATCGAGCTCACGGAGGCGCATGCCCAGCAGGTCGGACATTTCCTTCTGCTCCATCTTGGGCTTGAGGTCAAGAAGCTTGATGGCGCGCTCGATGTTCGCCATGCGCTCGGCCTTGGCCTCCTCCTCCTTGGAAATAGCAAAGCGACGGCTACGCAGCAGGCGGGCGGCCTTCTGCATCTTGTCCATCAGCTCTTCGTCATCGTAATCAACGGCGGCCTCGACAACCTCGGCCTCCTCGGCGGAAACCTCGTCAGCAGCCTCAACCTCAGCAGCTTCGGTCTCCACGGTCTCGACTGCCTCGACCTCGGCAGCCATGGTCTCGTTCTCGGTCTCGTTCATGATCTCTTCGTTCTCAGACATGAGACTCCTTCTTGGCCCTCTCGGGCATCATCGCCCCATTCGCGGGGCCCGTCGCGCACTCTTTGCGCTTTATACATTCATGCCTCTCGGCAAAACGTCCATTAGTTTATGGTGTCGCCATCCAATCTAGCTGCAGAATCTATGTGCACACATTAATGCGACATGTGCGACTCGCGGCGAGCGTACACCAGCGACACCGCGAACCCGACAACGGCAATCACGGCCGCCACGCGCACGGCGGCTGCAAATCCTATCGCCTGGGCAACGTCCGACGCAACGCCCGCGGCGCCAGCAGCCACCGCAGAACTCGAAAGCAGGCCGATAAACAGCGACGGACCAAACGACGCGGCAATCATGTTCCACGTGTTGAGCAATGCCGTTCCGTGAGGATGTTCAGCGGCAGGCAGCGTCTCCAAGCCGGCCGTTTGCGAGGGGCTCAACACCAAACCGACTCCGGCATACACCACAACGGTCAGCGCCACGACGACGCCGATGTTCATGCTTGCCGCCGTCATCGAGATGGCAGTCTGTCCCACGGCAATCAGGGCAAAGCCGACCGGCAGCAGCGGCCATGCGCCACGGGCGTCCATCACGCGTCCGCCCACAATCGAGGTCACAGCGTTGCAGGCAATTGCCGGCAAAATGAGCAGGCCCGCAACAAGCGCGGTCATGCCGTATGCGCCCTCAAAATAGAGCGGCAACAAAACGCTCATCGAGAACGTCGTCATCATCGACACCACCACAAGCAAGCACGCAGGCCAAAAACGAACGCTCGCCATGGGACGCACGTTAAGCACCGGATGCTCGAGCTTGAGCTGACGAACCGCAAACAGGCCGAGCAGCACAACGGCGGCAAAAAGCGTCACGATGCCGGCAATCAGATTGGTCGAGAACTCGCCTACGGAATACACAAATGCCGTAATGCCGGCAGCGAGCAAAACAACCGACAGAATATCAAGCGTGGCGTTCGAGCGCTCTCCGACATTCTGAACAAGCTTTACGCCCGCCGCAGCGACCACAATGCCGCCCACCAGCGGCACTACGAACACCGCCCTCCAGCCAAACAACGTGCACATAAGACCGCTGATCACAGGTCCAAACGCCGGCCCCAGCGTAATGCAGGCACCGCCCAGGCTCAGATACAGACCGAGCTTCTCGCGCGGCGCGCAAGACAACACCACGTTCATCATGAGCGGGAACAAGATGCCCGATCCCGCAGCCTGCAAAATACGACTTGGCAGCAAGACGGTAAACGTTGGGGCGACCAGGCACAGGACTTCTCCGGCGACCAGGCATCCACATGCGAAAAACAGCAGCTTGCGCGTCGAGAAGCGACCGGAAAGAAAGGCCATGATGGCCGTAAAGATCGACGTCACGATCATGTAGCCCGAAACAAGCCACTGCGCCGTGATGGCACTCACCGAAAAGGCCGCCATGATGTCGTGCAACGCCACGTTAATGATGTTCTCGTTAAACGCGGCAACAAAGGCCGCGATATACATTACGGCGAGAAACGCCGAAGTGGCCGATGGCGCTACTTGAACTTGTTGCTGAGATTTGCTCCCCATGCATTTCCTTCCTCTTGGAACGACAGTCGTATCGCCCCAGAGGAACAGTCCAGGGCGAGGATGAGCCCTAGACTTACGCCAGACGCCGCACGCGACGAGTCTGGCAACATGGTCCAACGTCGAAAGATTGTAACGCGAACGCGCAGCTTTCCTTCCGCGCTATTATTAAAAGTCCACGAAAGCATGAGACATGAGGAGCCCGCCATGATTAAGCCCATCATGAAATCCGAGTTCTTTTTGCGCCTGCCTTCCGAAGACGCGGGCCCCGATGACGCCGTGACCGGGCAGGACCTCCTGGATACGCTCCATGAGCATGAGCACGAGTGCGTGGGCCTCGCCGCCAACATGATTGGCGTGCGCAAACGCATCATCTGCGTAAAGGACGGCAACAGGACACTCCTGATGTACAACCCTCAAATTCTTGAGCAGGTCAATGCCTATCAGACGAGCGAAGAATGTCTCTCGCTGATCGGCGAGCGCCCCTGTACTCGCTATCGCCGCATTAAGGTTGAGTATTTGGACGAGAATTTCGTCCACCGCATCAAAAACTTCTCGGGCTACACCGCCGAGATCATCCAACACGAAATCGACCACTGCAACGGGATTGTTATTTAGACAGCCAGGGTAACGATGCAGGTTGAGCACACGACAGCAAGCGAGCCGCATTTGCGCCAAGGTGACGTGAAATGAGAGGGCGCTGACCTTCTGGTCGCGCCCTCGAAATTGAACGTCAGATTGGCGTGAATGCGGCTCGCGCAGCGTCAAGTGGTCCGCCGTTCGGTAGAACGGCGGAACTAATTAGCTCTGACGGTAATGGTCGAAGAAGTCGGCGAGGTCTTCGAGGGACTCTTTGAGTACTTCCATGCGCGGCAGGTACACGATACGGAAGTGGTCGGGCTCAGCCCAGTTGAAGCCGCCGCCGCGCGTGATCAGGATCTTCTTCTCGTGCAGCAGGTCAAGGGCGAACTGCTCGTCATCGGTAATGTTGAACTTCTTCACATCCATCTTGGGGAAGATGTAGAACGCCGCACGCGGCTTAACCACCGAGATGCCGTCAATCTTGTTGAGCGCCTCATACACAAAGTTGCGCTGCTCGTAGACACGACCGCCCGGGCGGATATAGTCGTTGACCGACTGATGGCCGCCGAGCGCCGTCTGGACGATCGACTGAGCCGGCACGTTGGAGCACAGACGCATGTTGGAGAGCATGTTGATGCCCATGATGAAGTCGCTCATGCAGCGCTGGTTGCCCGAAAGCACCATCCAGCCAATACGATAGCCCGCGATCATGTGCGACTTGGACAGACCGCTAAAGGTGACGCAGGGCAGATCGGGAGCGAGCGAGGCAATCGAGACGTGCTCGTAGCCGTCCATGCACAGGCGGTCGTAGATCTCATCAGCAAAGATCATCAGCTGATGCCTGCGTGCAACCTCGACGATGCCCTCGAGCACCTCGCGTGGATAGACGGAACCCGTGGGGTTGTTGGGGTTGATGATGACGAGGGCTTTGGTCGCGCTCGTGATCTTGGACTCCATATCCTCCAGGTCGGGATACCAATCCGCCTGCTCATCGCACAGATAGTGCACGGGATGACCGCCGGCAAGGGTTGCGCACGCCGTCCAGAGCGGATAGTCGGGGCTGGGGATCAGAATCTCGTCGCCATTGTCGAGCAGCGCGTTCATCGAAAGCTGAATGAGCTCGGACACGCCGTTGCCCGTGTAGATATGCTCCATCTGAACGTTGGGCAAGCCCTTGATCTGCGAATACTGCATGATCGCCTTGCGCGCGGAGAACAGGCCACGCGAGTTGGAATAGCCTTCGCAGTCGGGCAGCTGCTGGCGCATGTCCTTGATGACCTCATCGGGCGTGCGGAAACCGAAGGGCGCCGGGTTGCCGATATTGAGCTTGAGGATGCGCTCGCCCTCGTCCTCCATACGGGCGGCCTCGTCGACGACGGGACCGCGCACGTCATACAGGACGTTATCGAGCTTGGCGGATTTAGAAAAAGTACGCATGGTGGTGCTCCTTGCAATTTGAGCTGAGGGATGGGATTCGGGCCTGGAATCGTTGCGGGGAGATGATTCCTCGCCTTGGTCGGCGTCACCGGCGAGCAGCCAGGTAACATCGACCTCCAAAATACGGGCGAGCAGCTCTGCCACATCGCGCCGCGGAATCGTCTTGCCGCTCACATATTGGCTCATCTGGCTCTTGCCGAGTTTTTTGCCGAGCATCTCCGATGCGCGGATCACGTCCGACTGGCGAACGTCGCGATCGGACATAGCCTGTCGCAGACGATCGCTAAACGTCTCTTGGGCCACTAGAACCTCCTTGCTGGCAAAGTTCAATTTATACAACACGAATTGAACCTGAGTTCAATTTAGGCAGCAGTATAACGCCGTGCTATTTCGAAAAGTTCAATTTTAAAAATAAAATGAGCAAGACCTCGAAATTTATCCCAAGGCGATAACGACGTGCACGCATTTAGAGGTATTCGAGGAAACGAGCGGCGGCAAGCGAAACATCGGCCGTTCGATATATGGCGTTGATCTGCCGATGGGGATGCCCTTCGAGCGGACGCACAGCAACATCAAACTGGCAGCGACGCAAGATGAGCGCGGGAAGAATGCTCACGCCCAAGCCATCCTCGACCATAGCCATAATCGCATAGTCATCCCAAGTCGACAGTTTTGAGCGCACTGACAGCCCCGCCCGACGGAATAGCGGCGTAATCTCATCATCGGTACCCCGTTCCAGCAGAATAAACTGCTCGTTGGCTAAATCGGCAAGAGAAACGACCTCCGCCGTGGCAAGCGAGGAGTCCGCTGGCACCACGGCCATCAACTCGTCTTGCACCAACGGTCGCGACGCCATGCCGGCGCCACGTGGCTCGCGCGGAATAAAGCCCAGGTCGCAGCGGCCTTCCACCACCCATTGCTCAATCTCGGAGTAATCACCCATCAGCAGCTCGTAATCGACATCCGGATGATCGGCGCGAAAGCGCGCAATCACCGGCGGCAGTACATGGGTCGCCACACTCGAAAACGTACCAATGCAGATCTTGCCGCGCATGAGCCCACGCATCTCGTCCACATGTCGCTGCAGGCGGCCAAACTCCTCGCAGAGCGCCTCAACCGCCGGCATGATCTGCCGCCCATCGGCAGAAAGCACCACACCCTCGCGGCTGCGGTCGAGCACCTTAAAACCCCAATCGGTCTCAAGGTCGCCCACCATGCGGCTCACGCCCGACTGCGAATAGCTCAGCCGCTCGGCGGCGCGCGTAAAACTGCCGGCCCGCACCGTCTCGAGCAGCACCTGCATCTTTTGAATATTCGTTTCCACGGCACCCCTCCACCTTTACATGAGTTTTTGTCATGTTATCCATGCATTATATTCGCTTTTCTTCTAAAGCCAGTTCACCCATAGTGAACATGCTCGGATATAGAGGGGATGTCAGCACATGAACAACGGATTGTTTACGTACTTAGCAGCATTGCTATTGTTTGGCTCCAACGGCATCATCGCCGCTGCCATCGCGCTGCCGAGCTCCGATATCGTACTGTTGCGCACGTTTTTGGGCGCTCTCACCCTTGCCGCCGTCCTCTTCATAACCAAGCGCCATAACCTGCAGGCTCCGTCTCGCCCCCGCGAGGCCGCAGCGCTCATCGTCTCGGGCGCCGCGCTGGGCGCCAGCTGGATTTTTCTGTTCCGCGCCTACCAGACGATCGGCGTCGGCGTATCCTCGCTGCTGTACTACTGCGGCCCCATCATCGTTATGGCCCTCTCCCCGCTCATTTTTGGCGAAAAGCTGACCGGCAGCAAAATCGCCGGCTTTATCGCCGTCGCCTGCGGTGCTTTTCTCATTGCAGCGCAAGGTCTAGGCGGCAATATGCCCATTGCGGGCATCGTCTGTGGAATCGCCTCGGCCTTCTGCTATGCATTGATGGTCATCGCCAGCAAGGGTGCGCCTCACATCGAGGGCCTCGAGAACTCCGCACTCCAAGTGAGCGCCGCCTTTGTGACCGCACTGGCCCTCACGCTCATCACGCAGGGCGCTCCCTCGTTCCTGTCCGCCGGCGTCGCCGCCAGCATTGATTGGCGCGCCGTCGCTATGCTCGGCGTCGTCAACACCGGCATTGGTTGCCTGCTCTACTTTAGCGCCGTCGCCAAGCTGCCCGTTCAGACCGTCGCCGTCGTCGGCTACCTCGAGCCGCTTTCGGCGGTCGTGTTCTCAGCCGCCCTTTTGGGTGAAGCCATAACACCGGTCCGCCTGATGGGCGCCGCGCTTATCATCGGCGGCGCGATTTTTTGCGAACTCGCCGGCAAACGCGCAAACGCCAAGGCTGGCATCGCCCAGATAGCACGTGCTTAAAAGCCCCTGCTTTGAAATGCTACCTGCGTAGATAAATAATCCCCAGCTGAGGATTATTGTCTAAAATAACCCGATGTGCCAAACTGCTCTTGTATGTATAAAGACGGCATAAAGTTTTTTGTCCTAGACAGATAACCGGATGTCTAAGGGAGTCCTCGTGGCACACAACAAACTGGAGGCAAACCTCCAAGACCAGCGCGGGCAAGGCGGGCACGGAGCCATCCCCCTCTCCGCTGGCATGCTGCTCGTAACGCTCGGCGTCGTCTATGGCGACATCGGCACGAGCCCCATGTACACCATGAAATCAATCGTCGCCAACAACGGCGGCATCGGTACCGTCAGCGAGGACATGATCCTGGGCGCGCTTTCGCTCGTCATCTGGACCATGACGCTCGTGACCACGGTCAAGTACGTGGTAATCGCCATGAAGGCCGACAACCACAACGAAGGCGGCATCTTCGCCCTGTTCAGCCTCGTACGCAAGGTGGCACCATGGCTGATTCTGCCCGCCATGATCGGCGGTGCGGCACTGCTTGCCGACGGCATCCTCACCCCCGCCGTCACGGTCACCACAGCCATCGAGGGTCTGCGCACCATCGAATGGGGCCATGCGCTGCTGGGCGACGGGCAGACCAACGTCATCATCATCACCATCATCATTATCTGCGGCCTATTTGCCATGCAGCGCGCCGGCACCTCGTCAATCGGCAAGCTGTTCGGCCCGCTCATGACGCTGTGGTTCCTGTTCCTGGCAGGCGCCGGTCTGTTCAACATGCTCGGCAACCTGTCCATCTTGCGCGCGCTCAACCCCATCCGCGGCATTATGTTCCTGTTCTCGCCCATCAACCATTCGGGCATTATGGTGCTCGGCTTTGTCTTCCTGTCGACAACCGGTGCCGAGGCACTCTACTCGGACATGGGCCACGTGGGCAAGGCAAACATCTATGCATCCTGGCCATTTGTTAAGGCGGCCCTTATCCTCAACTATCTGGGTCAGGGAGCTTGGCTACTCGCCAATAACTCCAACCCCCAGATGCTCGCGATGGATATCGTCAACCCGTTCTATATGATGCTCCCCGAGCCCCTGCGCCCCTTTGCCATCGTGCTTTCGGCCGTGGCGGCCATCATCGCCTCACAGGCGCTCATCACCGGCTCGTTCTCGCTGGTATCCGAGGCAACGCGCCTCAACCTTATGCCGCACCTGCGCATCCACTACCCCAGCGACACCAAGGGCCAGCTCTATATTCCACTCGTCAATAACATCATGTGGGTCGGCTGCATCTTCATCGTGCTGCTGTTCCAAAACTCCGAGCGCATGGAGAGTGCCTACGGCCTCGCCATTACCGTGACCATGCTTATGACCACCACGCTTTTGACGAGCTATATCGCCGGCATTCTCAAGCACAAGCTGGGCGCCTGCGTCTTCGCCCTGCTCTTCGGCGCCATTGAGCTGTGCTTTTTCGCCTCGTGCCTCACCATGTTCTTTGACGGCGGCTATGTGATGATCTTCTTGGCCGCACTGCTGTTTGGCCTTATGTATGTGTGGCGTCGCGGCACCGCCATCGAGCGCACGCAGACGATCCTGCTGCCCGTCTCCAAGTACATCGACCAGCTCAATCGCCTGCGCAATGACGAGACCTATCCCGTGCTCGCCGACAATCTGGTATTTCTCACCAACAGCCCCGACCCGCTCACACTCGACCGCGACGTGCTCTATTCCATCCTGGACAAGCACCCCAAGCGCGCCAAGGCATATTGGTTCATCAACGTGCACGTTACCGACGAACCCTATACGCACGAGTATTCCGTCGAGACCTTTGGCACGGACTTTTTGTTCCGCGTGCGCCTGGACCTGGGCTTTAAGGTCAACCAGCGCGTCAACGCCTATCTGCGTCAGATCGTCGGCGACCTGATGGCATCGGGCGAGCTGCCGCCGCAACATCACACCTACTCCATCTACGAGACGCGCGGCAACGTAGGTGACTTCCGCTTTTGCATGCTGCGCAAGATGCTTGCCCCCGAAACGGACATCAACCGCAATGACCACCGCGTGATGGCCATCAAGTACGCCGTCCGCCGCGCCTGCGGAAGCCCGGCACGCTGGTACGGTCTCGAGAACGCGGCCATCATCATTGAGTACGTACCGCTCTTTGCTCGCATGCGCCCGGCCGTCAAACTTGTGCGCACCCAGGTGCCGCTCGAGGTTCAGATCGAAGAGGCCGAGGAAATGGAGGTCGACATCTTCTCGGACGACTTGGTCAACGGCAACGAGGCCGGCAAGAGCATGAACGTCGATCCCACCGAGCTGCTCGAGAGCGTCGCCGATACGCCCGAACAGCAACTCGACGGACTCGAGAGCAACCAGTTCAACGACGCCAACTTCTAACACGCCACCAGCCATTGGCGACAACGGCCTCGCATCTCATAAGAGGTGCGAGGCCGTTTTATGTCGCAACGAACCAGTGAGCTACGAACGGCGCGGCTCGGGAACCACGAGCCTATCGGGGCTCGCGCCCTCGGCATCCATCAGGCTCACGTAGCGAATCGACGGATCCCCATACATCGCGTAGTAATAATTGCCCGTGCGCGCGCTAAAGCATCCGGTGTAGATAGTCTTCTCGAACTTGCCATCGCCCATCCTGGACGCTCCCTCGATCATCACCACGCCCTCGAGTGAACGGAACATGCGGACGACGTTTTCGGTCTCGCTCTCCTTTTGCGGGTAATTGGCATTGAGGTACGCCGCCTTTACAAAACGGCTCGGCGAATAGCAGTCACCCGGAATACCGCGCATGCCGGCACCCGCGCCATAGGGCTTGAGCTCGGCGCCACGCCATGTCGCCGTCTGCGGAAAATCGCTTGTGGCCGTGATATAGGTGCGCAGGTTTTCCATGTGCCACGGGAAGGTAGGCTGATTGGCAAGGGTGTCGACCGGATCGTCGTATACATGCAGGCCGTCAGCCATCATCTCGACCACGATGCTACGCTTGCTGTCGCCGATAATCCAATGAAGCAGCGACACGCCCAGCCCCTCTCCGGCAGATTTGGCGACAATCACCGTGTCGCACAGCGCGGCCTCGACCTCGTCGACCGTCGAAAACGTCGCTGCCACCCACAGGGGAAACTCATAGGCTGCGATATTGGTCTTGCCGTCGACAGGGTCCTCGGCATACTCGGCATAACCCGGGAAATTGAGACCCGCCACGGCGAGGCCCGCATCGTTGCCGCAGTCGAAGAACATAGGGTAGTTCTTGTAATCGATGCACATGCCGATTACCGCGTGTGCCGCCGACGCATCGTCGATAAACGAATACGGGATGTGGAACCCGCGCGGCATCACGCGAACCTGTTGTCCGTAGTCAAAGCTCCAGTCGAGGTTGCGGCCTAGATACATGTGGCCAGAATTATCGGTAAATCGAATGCTCGTGCACATAGCGCCTCCTAGCTTTACGTTCCTGCTAAGGTTATTGTCACCAAACAAAAAGGCGCTAAACACAAAAGCCCGGACATGACAACAATGTCATACCCGGACCAAAAGAGACGAAGTGCGGTGCTTTGGTCCCCTTAGACCAACTTTCCAAGACAGTGGTCGATCATATGCTGGACCATCTGCGCCTCGAAGCCCACAAAGTCCTGCTTGCGCTCGCGCATCTTGCCATCGACGATCTGGTCAAAGGCAACCTTGCACTTGATATAGCGCGTGGACTTGGTGACCTCCTCGTGCGTCAGGCAGCTCTCCTCCATCTTGCTGGCGCCCAGGCCAAACACCAGACGGGGGTTGTAGAGCACGTGGGGCTCGCCGGCGTCGTCCAGGTAGACGCAGACCTTCTTGGTAACGCCAATCTGGTTAGCGGCAAGGCAGCCGGCATCGTCGAGCGACTTGATGGTATCGATCAGGTCCTGAGCAACCGACTCGTCCTCGACGGTCGCAACCTCGCAACGCTGGGACAGGATAGCCTCGTCGTGGCAAAGCTCTTTAATCATACGTTCCTCCATAGGGGTCGTTGTAACCGCTTAAGTATACGGTACCCACACATTTTCATGCGATAAATACCGTCCGTCTGTTACAAAGCGCCGAACATCAACATGCGAGGAACAGCAAGGTTGTAAAGACGATATAGTAAGTGAGTTCGTGTCAATCGGCCTAAACTCGGGGCTGAACAAGGAAAGGGTATGCATGGACGAACTTTTTCACGTCAGTGAGCGCAAGTCCACAATCGGGACCGAACTTCGCGCTGGACTGACAACATTCCTGGCGATGGCCTACATCATCGCCGTCAACCCCGCAGTGCTCTCGGGCGCTGGCATTGATGCGGGAGCGCTCGCCTGCGCCACCTGCCTGGGCGCCGGCATCATGACCATCTGCATGGGCATCTTCGCCAACCGCCCGCTCGCCTGCGCGTCGGGTCTGGGCATCAACGCCATGATCGCGGGCATCGCCACCACCATGTGCGGCGGCGACTGGCACGTGGCCATGAGCGTTATCTTCCTCGAGGGTATCGTCATCTTGCTGCTCGTCCTGTGCGGCCTGCGCGAGGCCATCATGGACGCCATCCCCGTGGTCCTGCGCCACGCCATCTCGGTGGGTCTGGGCCTGTTTATCGCCATGATCGGCCTGTGCGACGCCGGCATCATCACCGCTGGCGCCGGTACGCTCGTCGGCCTGGGCGACATCGCCTCCCCCACCTTTATCGTCGGCATCATCTCCATCGTCGTGACGGTTGCCCTGGCTTCCCGCAACGTGCCGGGCTCGCTGCTCATCGGCATCATCGTCGCCGTTATCGCCGGAATCCCGCTGGGCGTCACCCATGCGCCCGAGGGCCTCATCGCACCGCTCGACTTCTCGACCTTCGGCGCCCCGTTTGCCAGCACTGCCGACGGCAACCTTGCCATCGTGAAGGTCCTGACCGACCCGATGCTGCTCGTCGTGGCCTTCTCGCTGCTCATGAGTGACTTCTTCGACACCATGGGCACCGCGATGGCCGTCGCCAAGCAGGGCGAGTTCCTGACCGAGGACGGCAATGTCGAGGACATCCGTCCCATCCTGGTCGTCGACTCCGTGGCCGCTGCTGCCGGTGGCTTTATGGGCGTCTCCTCCATCACCACTTTCGTCGAGTCCACGTCCGGCGCTGCCGACGGTGGCCGCACGGGTCTCACCTCCGTCACCACCGGCGTGCTGTTCATCCTCGCCGCGTTCTTCTCCCCCATCGTCACCATCGTTTCCAGCGCCGCCACCTGCGGTGCTCTGGTCTACGTCGGCTACCTCATGATGAGCGAGGCCTCCGAGATCGACTGGTCCGACGTGTCGCAAGGTTTCCCGGCGTTCATGATTGTCGCCGGCGTGCCCTTCACTTACTCCATCTCTGCCGGCATTGGCCTGGGCTTTATCGCCTACGTGATCGTCGCGCTCTTTAAGGGCGAGGCCTCCAAGATCAAGCCGCTCATGTGGATCGCAGCCCTTGCCTTCCTCGTCTACTTCTTCGTGGCGTAACAGCATAGTCTGCTAAAGCAAAACAACAAGGCGCGGAGTCGCATCGAGCGGCTCCGCGCTTTTCTTTTAAAGCCAGGCAACGCACGGACGCGCGATGTATTGCTTCCCGAGTTTTGGACATTTTGCCCTCCAAACGGCACTACCGCCGGCTACATCCTGCAGATATGCTGGGCGTAATCGCATAGGCCCTATGAGGATGGGAGTAGCCATGGCCGCCTTGTTCACGACCCCCAAGCGCAATGACAAAACCTCTGGAGCCCATTTTGTCGAGCCCGACGTTCGCCGTCGCATAGGACTCGCGCACAGCAGCTGGCGCCGCGTGACGCGCCGCATCGTCGTGGGTGCCGTGTGCGCGCTCACGGTGAGCTCGCTGCTCATGCCGAGCGTCTCGCTCGCGGCGGAGTGGGTGGACGTCGATGGCGTCCGCCACGAAGCGGCCGCGGGGCCCGCGGGAGACGCCGCCGGCACCTGGTCATGGGACGGCGCCGATGATATGAAGCTCAACGGCTACAACGGCGGTGCGATCGAGGCAGCGGGCAAGCTCAACGTGAGCTACGAGGGCAACAACACCGTCACTAACGACGACGGCCGCGGCATCAAGGTTAAGGATGGCGCGAACGAGAACGCCGAGCTTAATATTCAGGGCGACGCGTCCAGCACGCTCAACGTGGCATCTTCTCGTGACGCCATCACTTCCGTCGGCAACATCAACATCGACGGCGCTGGCACTGTCAACGCCACGAGCACCGAGCACGATGCCATCGATGCCGGGGGCGATGTCACCATCAAGGGCTCGGGAAACGTTAACGCCACGGGCGATTCGGATGGCATCAGGGCCCACGGCAACATCACGATCGACAACAGCGGAACCGTCACCGCCAAGGCCACCGAGGATCAGGGTATCGATGCTAACGAGAACCTCATCATAAAGGGCGGCGGCAAGGTAGAGGCAAGCTCTATCAAAGACAATGCGATTTGGGCCGACGGCAACATCGAGATCTCGGATGGCAGCCAGGTCAAGGCAAGTTCCGAGGAAGACGCCGCCATCGACGGTAAAAACAGCCTCACGGTCACGAACGCTTCCCTCAACGCAAGTGGCGTTGGGTATGGCATCTATGTCTACAAGGGCATCACGCTCGATGGCGCGACCGTGACGGCCCGCGCAAGCTCAGATGGCGGGGAAGTCAGCGCACTCTTCACCGATGAGGACGACATCGTCATCAAGAACGGCTCGACTGTGGATGCGCTCGCAGAAGGCAGGTTCTCGGTTGCAATCTCCACCAGTAATTTCTACTCCGGCGAAGCGGGTGGCCATATCTACATCAGCGACTCCGTTGTCAAGGCCATAGCCCGCTATGCCGAGGCCGGCGGCGACGGCCCCGACCACTACAGTGCAGGCCAGGATGGCGAAACTAACCCTCAGCCCCGAGGCATGAACATCGGCATCTTTGCTCAGACCAAGGAGGGCATCACGCCCGCAACCATTTCGATTCTCCGCAGCAAGGTCACGGCCGAGGGAGACACGGCGGCAATCTTCGCCCTTGCCATGAGCGCGGATGGTAAGGCGATTGGCACCATCGAAATCGAAGGAGCCACCATCCAGACGCCTGAAGGCGGCAAGGTCATTGACTATCGCAACAAGGAAGAACTCAGCGACGGCATCGTCTACGAGGCGGGTCAAACCATCGGCACGGGCGACGCTGTGATCGACTCCCCCTATAACGAAGCTGTCGCCAAGAGCACGGTCATCGCGCCTCCCGAAGAGACCAAACCCGGGGAAAAGCCCGGCGAGACCAAGCCGGGTTCCAAGTCTAAGAGCGCGAAGACAACCAAGACCGTTGCAGTTGCAGCCACGGGAGCCAAGATCGCCGGCAAACTCGCAGCGACCGGCGACGCCTCGAGCGCAGCCATCGTGGCAGCCGCCCTTGCGGGAACAGCCGCCATCGCCGCGGGCGCCGTGGTGAGCCGCAAGCGCTCATAGACGCCCTTCATACACGAACCGACACTTTTAAAGCCGCCTAGTCCGCGCACCGTTTAGCAACGCCACCGCCGAGCCCCCCTCCGGCGGTGGCGTTTCCTGTTTGCACTCGTATGGTGCACACGCGAGCGGAGTCGCAACAGGCGGCTCCGCGCTTTGTGATTAATGCCCGACAACGCGTAGGTGCGCAGCTTATTCCTCTTCCGGATTTTGGACATTTTGCCCTCCAAACGGCACTACCGCCGGCAACATCCAGCAGATACGCTGAACCTAGCCGTATAGGCCCTTTGAGAACGGGAGCAACCATGGCAGCCTTGTTCACGACCCCCAAACGCAATGACACTACCGCCGGAACCCATGTTGCCGAACCCGACGTTCGCCGTCGCATAGGACTCGCGCACGGCAGCTGGCGCCGCGTGACGCGCCGCATCGTCGTAGGCGCCGTGTGCGCGCTCACGGCGAGCTCGCTGCTCATGCCGAGCGTCTCGCTCGCGGCGGAATGGGTCAAGGTCGGCGAAACCAAATACAACGCCGGCACTGCGGCGGGCGACGAGACCGGCACCTGGTCGTGGGACGGCGCCGACGACTTGAAGCTCAACAACTATAACGGCGGCGAGATCCAGGCCGCAGGCAAGCTCAACGTGAATTACTCGGGAAACAACATCGTCACTGCCGACTGGATCGAAGGCATCAAGGCTTCTCATGGCAAGAATGAGAACGCCGAGCTCAATATCCAAGGCAACGCGGGCAGCACGCTCAGCGTGACATCTACTGAGGACGCTATCCTCTCCACGGGTAATATCAACATCGACGGAGCCGGATCCGTCAACGCCACGAGCGCTGGATTTGATGCCATCGACGCCGAGGGCGATCTCGCTATCAAAGGTTCGGGCAACGTCAACGCCACGGGCGTATCGGATGGCATCAGGGCAAACGGCAATATCACGATTGACGACAGCGGGGCCGTCACCGCCAGGGCTACCAAGGACAAGGGTATCGGAACCGACAAGAACCTCACCATCAAGGGTGGCGGCACAGTCGAGGCAAGCTCAGCCGATGGTGAGGCCATTTGGAGCGGCGGCAACATCAATATCTCGGACGGCAGCCAGGTCAAGGCGAGCTCCGAGAAAGACGCCGCCGTCGAGGCCAAGGGCAGCCTCGCAGCCACAAACGCCTCCCTCAACGCAAACGGTGTTGAATATGGCGTCTATGCCCACAAGGGCATCACACTCGATCATGCAAACGTGACAGTCCGCGCAAGTAAAGGCAGATACGGTGGCGCCATTGCCCTCTTCACCTACCAAGACGATATCGTCGTCAAGAACGGCTCCACCGTGGACGCGTTTGCGGAAAGCGAGGTTTCGGCTGCATTCTCCACCAGAAACGATCGACCCAACGAGGAGGGTGGCCACATCTACATCAGCGACTCCGTTGTCAAGGCCATAGCCCGCTATGTCGAGAACGGCGACGGCCCCATCCCCTACAGCGAAAACCAAGATGGTGAGACGAGCCCCGAGCCCCAAGGCGAGAACATCGGCATCATCGCCCAGACCAGCGAGGGCGTCACACCCGCAGTCATCTCGATCATCCGCAGCAAGGTAACGGCCGAAGGAGATACAGCGGCAATCTTTGCCCGTGCCATGAGCGCTGACGGCAAGACAATCGGCACCATCAAGATTGAGAACGCCGCCATCCAGACGCCCGAAGGCGGCAAGGTCATTGACTATCGCAAGCTCCGTGACGGCATCTACGAGGCAGGCCAAGCCATCGGCACGGGCGACGCTGTGATCGACTCCCCCTATAACGAAGCTGTCGCCAAGAGCATGGTCATCGCACCTCCCGAGGTAGCCAAGCCGGAAGACCCCAAGCCCGACGAGACCAAGCCCGCAGAAAGCAAGCCCGCGGAGTCCAAGCAGAACCCCAAGCCTGAGGGCTCAAAGCCGACCAAGGCCGTTGCGGCTTCAATCACGAAAGCCAAGACTACCGGCGTGCTCGCGGCAACCGGCGACACCTCGGGTGCGGCCATCGTGGCAACCGTCCTTGCGGGAACAGCCGCTATCGCCGCAGGCACCATGGCGAGCCGCAAGCGCTCTTAGACGCCTCTGCGCACATGGCAGCTCCCGCGAAGGCCCCGAGTCCCAGCACCGTTTAACAACGCCACCGCCGAGCTCCCCTCCGGCGGTGGCGTTTTCCATATGCGTCCGCAGGGTATGCACGAGATTGTCTTTGGTCTAGCCCAACCTGCATGAGCCGGCGTGCGACAATGGGGGCCGTCGATATCACAACGCCGAGAGAAGCCCGTCATGGAAGCGCATCAAAAGCAGATAACCGTTCATGCACAGCATGCCGAAAGCGCACCAGTCATCTATCTTCCCGTGGTCATGGGCGACGGCACGGAGGTTTATGAACGCTGCCGAGAGCTCAACTGCCCGCCCTTCACGCTTGTCGGCATTGGCAGCCTCAACTGGAATCGCGAGCTGAGCCCCTGGGGATGCGACGGAACCGTGCGCGATGCCGAGCCCTTTGGCGGTCAGGCATCCGGATTTCTCGATGAGCTGTTGAACTGGATAATCCCAGAGGCCGAGTCGTCGCTTCCTCAGCCGCCCACCTGGCGCGGCATTGCCGGCTACTCGCTCGCGGGCCTCTTCGCGCTCTGGTCCCTCTGGCAAACCGACGCCTTTAGCCGCGCCGCAAGCGCATCGGGGTCGTTGTGGTTTCCCGACTTTGTCGATCGCGCCAGCACGGCCCCTTTTGCCGGCAACCCACAGGCCGTCTATCTGTCACTCGGCAAAAAGGAAACCAAGACGCCCAACCGCATGATGCGGCACGTGCTCGACGATACGCGCGCGATGGAAGAGCTGTTTATCGAGCGTGACATTCCAACAATGCTGGAGCTCAACCCCGGCAACCACTTTGCCCAAACCGACCTGCGCATGGCGCGCGGCATCCACTGGGTTCTTGCGCACTAAAAAGCCGGCCATGCGCATCGGACGCATGGCCGGCTTTTTTAACTGATTTGGACACAGCCGCTATTCGGTGGACTCCTCGAGCTCGGAGACATCAAACTCAAAGTCGTTACCCGGCAGAATCGCGTTGAGCACGATACCCACCAGCGAGCCCACGGCAAGGCCGGAAAGCGAAATCGTCACGCCGCCCAGCTCCAGCACGATGGCACCGGCGGTGCTATAGGCAATGCCGAGCGAAAGCACGAGCACCAGAGCTGCCACCAGCACGTTGCGGTTGTTCTGGAAATCGACCTGGTTTTCGATAAGGTTGCGTACGCCCACGGCACTGATCATGCCATAGAGCACGAGCGACACGCCGCCGATTACACACGCCGGCATGGCCGCAATGACGGCCGCGAACTTGGGGCAGAACGAAAGCACGATGGCGCAGCACGCGGCAATGCGAATCACGCGCGGGTCGAACACACGCGTCAGAGCAAGCACGCCGGTGTTCTCGCCATAGGTAGTGTTGGCCGGAGCACCAAAGAGCGAAGCCAGAATCGTGGCAAGGCCATCGCCGAGCAGCGTGCGATGCAGGCCGGGATCGGCGATGTAGTTACGCTCGCAAGTGGAGCCAATAGCGGAGATATCACCGATATGCTCGATCATGGTTGCGAAGGCCAGCGGCATGATAGTGATGATGGCCGTCGTGGCGAGGCCGCTATCAAACTGCGGCCCAAAGAGTGCAAACACTGTGTTGTCCCACACGACGGGCAAGCCAACCCAGGGAGCGGCGGCAACGCCCGAAAAATCGACCTCGCCCAGCGCGGTCGCAACGGCATAGCTCACCACAACGCCCAGCAAAATCGGCACAATCTTGACCATGCCGCGACCCCAAATATTGCAGATGACGATTACGGCGACGGCAACCACGGCAACGAGCCAGTTGGTCTGGCAGTTGGCAATAGCGGAGCTTGCCAGGATCAGACCGATCGAAATGACGATGGGGCCCGTCACCACCGGCGGGAAGAAGCGCATGACGCGCTTGGCACCAAACGCACGGAAGAGCGCCGCGAGCACCGGATAGAGCAATCCGGCGCAGGCAACGCCCAGACAAGCGTAAGGCAATAGCTCGGCCTCGCCGTTGGGTGCAATGGCAGCATAACCGGCAATAAAGGCAAACGATGAGCCCAAGAATGCGGGGACCTTACCGCGCGACAGGAAATGGAACAGCAGCGTGCCCAAGCCGGCAAACAAAAGCGTTGCCGAAACCGAGAGACCAGTGAGCACGGGCACCAGCACCGTGGCACCAAACATGGCAAACAGGTGCTGTAGGCCGAGCAAAAACATGCGCGGGCGACCGAGCGACGATGCATCGTAGATGGCATCGGTGACGGCGGGTGTCGAAGACTGGGACATGGAAGTCCTTTCGAATGGAAGGGCGATCAGGCATATCGGATAACCTGCCCGAACGATACGATCCGAACCATTGTACGCGATACGCCACGTCTCGCACGCGCCGCCACCTGCAAACGCTAGCGCTATTTCCAAACGCGCTCGGCAATGCGCTTGACCAGCGCGATCTTTGCCCACTGTTCGTCCTCAGTCAGCTTGTTGCCAATCTCGCAGCTGGCAAAGCCACACTGGGGCGACAGGTACAGGTTCTCGAGCGGCACGTACTTTGCGGCTTCGCGGATGCGCTCGACGATAACATCCTCGTTCTCGAGCTCTGCCGCCTTGGTGGTTACCAAGCCCAGCACGACCTTCTTGCCCGGGGCAACGTACTTGAGCGGCTCAAAACCACCGGCGCGCGGCGTGTCGAACTCCAGATAGAAAGCGTCGACGTCCTCATGCGCAAACAGATATGGAGCGATGGGATCGTAGCCGCCTTCAAAAGCGTAGGTGGAGTGGTAGTTGCCGCGGCATACATGCGTGTTGATGACCAAATCGTCGGGCTTGCCCGCGATGGCAGCATTGTTGAGCGCCACGCCCAGCTCGCTCACCTTTTGCAGGTCAACCGGACTCATACCGGTCTTGGACACAAAGTCGGTATCGCAATAGATGCCCCAGGTGCAGTCATCAAATTGAATGTTGCGGCAGCCTGCGGCATACAGGTCGGCAATCACGGTGCGATATACTGCGGCGATGGCATCGGCGAGCTCTTCGTCGGTCTTGTAGACGGCGCGCAGGCTCTCCTGCTGGCCATCGCAGCGATCGAGCGTGACCTCAGAGAACGTCTGGATCGGCGCCGGAATGGTTTGCCGTGCGACCTGGCCCTCCCCCTCGAGCGCCTTGACAAATTTAAAGTGCTCGACGAACGGATGATTCTCGCCGCTAATGGAACCGGTTACCACGGCGGTGTCGGCGGTAGTCTCCTCATCGTGGAACATATAGCCCGTACGCGAGGTGCGACGCTCGACGCCGTTCAGCCCCCACATAAAATCGAGGTGCCAGTAGCTGCGGCGAAACTCGCCATCGGTGATAACTTGCAGGCCGGCGGCCTTCTGCTTTGCCACCAAATCGCGAATGGCCTCGTCCTCGACGGCCTTAAGCCCCTCGGCATCAAGCGTGCCTGCCGCATAGGCAGCGCGGGCATCCTTTACGGCCTGCGGACGAAGAAAGCTGCCGACGATATCAGCGCGAAACGGCGCGTTCGATTGAATTGAAGTGCTCATAGATATCTCCCTTTGCATTGGTTGCTTTACTGGGACAGAGTATGAGCGCTTATATGGCCATCGTAAAATATACGTTTATATAGGTTTGTTATTAGTTTTTTCTATACTGAGCAACAGTGGAGCTCAGCCTCACATGGGTATCTCGAAGTGAGCTAAATATGCTGACGAATCGCTTCGATATAGGCCTGCCCATAGCGCGTGAGCGTCGTATTTTTGCGCGTGATAATGCCGATCTCCATGTACTCGTCTACATCGAGCGGAATCGAGATAATACCGGGGCCGTTAAGCTCATGGCTGATCACGCCCGAACACACCGTGTAGCCGTTAAGGCCCATAGCTAGGTTGAACAGCGTCGCACGGTCGCGCACGCGGATATTCTTGCGGCGCTCAAAGGTCGAGGTCAGCTCCTCAGAATAATAAAACGAGTTATAGCTGCCCTGCTCATAGGACAGGAACGGGTAGTCTTCCAAGTCCTCGAGCGTCACACTCGAGCGGCCCGCCAGCGGATGGTCGGCGCACACGAAGACATGCGGCGTGGCGCAGAAGAGCCCTTCGAACACGAGCTCGTTGGCCGCCAACATGCGCTCGATGACCTCGCGATTGTGCTCCGACAGATACAGGATGCCGAGCTCGCTTTTCATGTGCGCGACGTCCTCGATAATCTCGTGGGTTTGCTCCTCGCGCAGGGTAAAGTCGTAGCGCGCGGCATCGAACTCGCGGATCACGTCAACAAACGCGTTAACGGCAAAGGAATAATGCTGACAGCTCACACTAAAGTGCGGCACCTGCTCGGATGCGCCCTTGTACTTGCCCTCGAGCAGGTCGGCCTGGTCGAGTACCTGGCGCGCGTAGCCCAAGAAGGTCTCGCCTTCCTCGGACACAATGACGCCCTTGTTGGTGCGCTCAAAGATGCGCACGCCCATCTCGTTTTCGAGGTCGCGAATCGACGCGGTAATCGAAGGCTGCGACACAAAGAGTCGGCGCGAGGCCTCGGTGATGCTACCGCATTCGGCAACCTTGACAACATACCTGAGCTGCTGAAGCTTCATGACTTTCTCCCTAGACGTTCACGGCGCCAAGACCCGCCGCGTCCATCTGGCGCATAAACGACGGCATCTCCCCCGTCGCGGCGCAGGCGGCAATCTGATGCAGAGCCCCGGCGACCGCATCATCTGCCGCAGCGCCAATATGCCAGCGCGCCGCCGCCGTAACGGCCTCGTTGGCATTGGCGACTGCAACGGAGTTGGGAACGGCATCGATCATGGGCAGGTCGTTATCGGAATCGCCAAATACGGCCACCTCGTCGGGCGTCAGGCCCAAAGCGCGCGCCAGCTCCAGCGCAGCACAGCCCTTGTCCCAACCGGCCGGAAGGATGTCGAACAGGCGCACTCGGTTGTTGGGAAACACAAGCGAGAGTTCCGGCACCTCGGCGGCAACGCGCTCGCGTAGCTCCGCGAGCTCCTCACGCGAACGGGCACTCCAGATATTCGCCTTAAACACCGGCGCGTCATCGACAACGGGACGACACGGGGCCTCTTCGCCTTTGAGCCACGCATTGCCGCCCGACTCCATGGCGCGACGAACGCGCTCAGGATTGCTCGTCACGCAATAGGCATCGTTGCCCCAAAAGTCATCGCCCAGGCTGTAGACTTTTAGAAATGTATCGTCGGTCTCTTGCTCGAGGTAATCGGCCAGACGCATCAGAGCATCGTTGTCGGTCGCGCGCGAAGCGACTACTTCGCCGTCGACAAACATCACCTGGCCGTTACAGAACGCACCGGTCGAAAAACACTCGGAACAATTTTTGAACATCCAACCCATCGCGGACGGCTGACGACCCGAAACCGGGCCAAAGTGCAGACCCGCCGCCTGCATGGCATGAATGCCCTCAATGGCGTAGTCGCTGGCTCCGTCATGCCCAGCCGGAATCAGCGTATCGTCCATATCGGTCAGCACAAGTTTGATCATAGAGTCCCCCGTCATTTTCACCGTAACCATTGTAACGACCTGCCAATAAGGGACAGGTTCATTTTGGCAGGTTTTATCTGGGAAAATGCAGCGCCCCTGTTGCCACCTGCCAAAATAAACCTGTCCCATATTGGCAGGTGCGCTAGTATAGGGAACAACAGATTCGATGCGGGAGTGCCGGCGGTGCAAACCACAAGGCTGAGAGGGCATAGGGCCCAATCCTTTGAACCTGTCAGTTAATGCTGGCGTAGGGAGCATGCCGCCTTTACAGGGGCGCTGTCTATGCACAGCGCCCCTTTTCTAT
Source organism: Coriobacteriaceae bacterium (assembly GCA_905209215.1). Classification (GTDB taxonomy): domain Bacteria; phylum Actinomycetota; class Coriobacteriia; order Coriobacteriales; family Coriobacteriaceae; genus Collinsella. The sequence goes on from CAJLRY010000007.1 coordinate 22,561, forward strand.
GCCAAGGAGGCATGTGCAGTGATTGATTCGGAACAGCTTAAGCAACATATGGTCAAGGCCGTAGAGGAGATTCGAGCCACCAATCCGATGGCCGGCTCCATCACCAACACGGTGACGATCGACTTTGTCGCCAACGCACAGCTCGCCGTGGGCGGATCGGCCGCCATGGTCTATCTGCCCGACGAGGGCGAGGCACTCGTTGCCGGCGGCGGCGCCATCTATCTCAATATGGGCACGCTCTTTCCCATCTACGAGCAGACGATTCCCCGCGCGGCCAAGGCGGCACACGACGCCGGCAAGCCCTGGGTGCTCGATCCGGTTGGCCTGGGCATCGGTAGCCTGCGCACCCAGCTGGTAAACGAACTCAAGCAGTACAAGCCAGCCATCGTGCGCGGCAACGCCTCCGAGATCATCGCGCTCGCCGGCCTGTGGGGTCTTGCGGGCGAGGCAGCCGATCTGAGCCGCGTGCGCGGCGTCGACACCACCGACACGGTCGACGCCGCCCGCGATGCCGCCGTGGCGCTCGCCCGCTACACCGGCGGCGCCGTAGTGGTCTCGGGCGAAGTCGACCTGATTACCGACGGCACGACCGTGGCCAAGTCCCACGGCGGCAGCCCGCTCATGTCCAAGATCACCGGCTGCGGCTGCTCGCAGGGCGGCGTGCTGGCCGTGTACGCCTGCGCCGCCGACCCGTTTACGGCAGCCGTCTGCGGCACCGCCGTCTACAACGTTGCCGGCACGCGTGCCGCCGCCGTCGCCGATGCCCCGGCAAGCTTTAAGGTCGCCTTTATCGACGAGCTCTACCGCGCGACCGCCCAGGACATTGCCGATAACCGACTCGAGCTCGAGGAGGCATAAGCCATGTCCGAGCCCGCAACCGATGCCGGCATGAACACACTCGTCGCCGTGGCCATCGCCCCATGCGGTACCGGCGATGAGCTGTCCGCCGAGGTCGCCGAGGTCGTGCGTGTCATTCGCGAGAGCGGCCTTCCCAACCGCACCACCTCGATGTTCACCGAGATCGAGGGCGACTGGGACGAGGTCATGCAGGTCGTGCGCGACGCGACCTTTGTGTTGGCGAGCAAGGGCATCCGCACCGAAGTCGTGCTCAAAGCCGATATTCGACCCGGATTTACCGACACCATGACCGGCAAACTCGAGCGCATGGAAGCACAGATCAAAAAGCAGGAGGAAGCACGATGAGCATCCGCGACAACCTTGATATCTCGGCCTATCTGGTACTCGGCCCCGAAAACACCCTCGGGCGCCCCGTGGGCGATGTGGTGGCCCAGGCACTCGATGCCGGCTTTACCTGCATCCAGGTGCGCTCCAAGGTGGCAAGCGCCCGCGAGATCATTGCGCTGACCGGCGACGCCGCGCAGGCAATCGCACAGGCTGGCAAGACCGGTCAGGTCGCCCTGTTAATCGACGACCGTCTGGACTGCGTGCTCGCCGCACGCGAGCAGGGTATTGCCGTCGACGGCGTGCACGTGGGCCAGAGCGATATTCCCGTCGAGGTCTGCCGCAAGCTGTTGGGCCCCGACGCTATCGTGGGCCTTTCGGCCCGTTGCGAGGAGATGCTCGAGTACGTCAAGACCGCCGACATGAGCCTGGTCGACTACCTGGGCATCGGCCCACTCCACGAGACCGAGACCAAGCGCGACTGCGGACGCGCGGCCGATGGCTCTATCATCACCAAGAGCTTTGAGGACTTGGCCGCCCTCCACGCAGCAAGCCCCGTGCCCATCGTGGTGGGCGGCGGCGTCAAGACGGCCGACCTGCCACAGCTCAAGGCCACCGGCGTCGATGGCTTCTTTGTGGTGAGCGCCGTCTGCAGCGCTGATGATCCCTACGCCGCCGCCAAGGAGCTCGTCGACACCTGGCAGCAGGCATAGACCTATGCCGAGCAGCTGCTCCGCAGCCTTATGTCTTCAATAGCGGAAAGCGCATACCAGTTTGGACATCCATTCTGGTATGCGCTTTCCGCATAGAGGACCAGCGGGAAACCGCATCCCAGTCTGAACGCTGATTACGGGATGCAGTTTCCGGCGTAGTCCCTACCCCGCCAGATACGCTTCCAGCGCGGGCAACGTCGCCTCCGCATCGTGACGGCCGATTCTGTAGATGCGCTCGAGCTCATCGGGCTCGCGACACAGCGACGGCACCTTCACCGATTCGCTCGGCCGCACCACAAAGATCTCGCCGGCAGCCTCGCGACGTGCCAGGTCATCGAGCGTGGCATTGTAGACCTCATGCCGATGCTCAAGCGCTGCGACAAACTCCGGATAGTGACGGAACACGCGACGCAGCATGGGCATCACGCTGTTGGGCTGCTTCACAAAGCCCGCCGGCTGCGTGAGCACCACGATATTGCGGTCATACCCCTGCGCAAACAGCCATGCACTGGGAATAGAATCGGCCACGCCACCATCCAGATACTTATGCCCGTCAATAGCAACGGGACGCGTCGCCACGGGAATCGCCGACGATGCCCGGATCCACTCGATATCCCGCTCGTCGCCATAGGGCAGGTCGTGGTAGACGGCCTTGCCCGTCTCGATATCGGTACACACGCACGTAAACCGCATGGGGCAGGCGCGATACGCCTCCAGGTCGATGGGATCGCGCTCGATGGGCACCTCGTGATAGGCAAAATCGGCATTGAACATATCGCCGGTTCGCAGCCAGCTGGTCACGCTCGCATAGCGTTTGTCGGCGCAATAGGCCTTGTTATAGCGAATGGCGCGGCCGATCTGGCGCGATTTAAAGTTGTAGCCAAATGCCGCGCCCGCCGAGACGCCCACCATATGGTCGCAGGTCAAACCGTGCTCCATCCAAACGTCGAGCACGCCCGCCGTATACATACCGCGGTAGCCGCCTCCCTCGAGCGCCAGCCCCACCGTGCGCGTCATATTTGACTGTGCCATGCGACCATCTCCGTTCCTGCGTTTTAAAACGGAACAAGTATACCCATCAACAAATATCGTCTCAGTCGCATTTTCATCGAACATCGTCGCGTTACCGTTTGGCGAATAATGGCCGCCCGCAACATGGGCACCCCTACATAATTCCATACACTTGTTTATACTACTCAGTAGTTATCAGCCGAGAGCACGAACCGACAAATAAACCCAACGACGCAGCAAGGCGGGGCTTGGAAACACGCAAGGCGTTGAGCAGCAACGCATGTGCACAACGAGCTCGCCCGACGCAATCCGCCCCGACCTCAGAAAGCCGCTTACAGTATGGATAACGCCAGCAATAATACCGAAACGCTCGAAAAGACCATCCGTGACCTTCTGGAGCGTCAGGACGATCTGATCAGGACCGCCTTTACCGACGAGCTCACCGGACTTGGCAACCGCGGCGGCTTTACCCGTTCCTTAGAGGAACTCTGGGAGCAGGAACTGCCCGTGACCATGGCGTTTATCGACATCGATAACCTTAAGCACTGCAACGACATCTTTGGACATGACGAGGGCAACCGCTATATCTTGCAGGTGAGCCTCTATCTCAAACTGTATATGAAGGTGGACGAGGCGGCATTTCGTCTGGGGGGCGACGAGTTCGCCATCCTATCTACGATTGCGACCGAGGACGACCTTGCCGAACGTCTGGAACACTGCCGAACGGTACTGCTCGAAAACAACGCTTCCAAGATGCCTCACTCGTTTAGCTACGGAGTGGCACACGCCGACCCCGCCCTGGGCGAAGCCCCCAATCGCTTGACGAACGATGCCGACCATCGCATGTACGACTACAAGCTACGTCATGCCGTGCACCTTGATCGACGCAATATCGCACAAGCCCACACCGACGACTTCGAAATAAGCGATCGCATTTTCGACGCCCTTTCGATGCTCAACGAAGGCCGATATTTCTTTATCGAGAACTTGGACAAACATCGAACCCTTTGGTCACAAGGCGCCTTGCGCGATCTTGGTCTTCCTTCGGAGCATATAGACAACTGCCACGATTACTGGAAAACGCGTGTCCATCCCGATGACCTTGAGGCCTATACCAACGACATCGACCAAATCTATGACGGCTCCAAACATCGCCACGTCATGCAGTACCGTGTGCGCAATGCCGCCGGCGATTACATCCTCGGCCGTGCTCGCGGGTTTCGTATCGACGGCGACGGAAATGTCCCCTCGCTCTATGTCGGCGAGCTCGTCAACCACTCGCTTGCCGAGACCGTCGACGCCGCCACGGGTCTCGGAACGCAGCGCACGCTGATCAACGCTATCGATGCCTGCCGTCGCGACCGTTGCGAGACGGGGCTTATAGCAGTGCGCGTTCGCGGCACGGCAAAGCTCAACGAGCTCTACGGGGCCGAGGCCGTCGACAACATGCTCGCCGAATACGCAGGCCGCATGCTGTCGATTACTCGCGGCAGGAGTCGCGTCTTCCGTTCACGCAACGCCCAGTTCGTCGTGCTTAGCAACAATTTGGATCACGAAGCATTCGAGCAACTGATCCAACATCTCAAAGAGGCCGTTTTCGCTCCCGTTCGAATCGCGGGCGACACTATTACCCCCGTCTGTCTTGTCGTTCCGGCCTTTTACGAGCACCTGACCAATCAAACGGCCGCCGTTTTAGGCGAACTCGACCGTCGCATTCGCACGGCCGGCGGGCTTGTTCCCAACGACAGCCTCCCCATACCCGAGGTGGAGCGCAAAAGCGCCATCGCCGAACGCATCGATCCGCTCACGGGTCTCTATCGACCCAGCGAGTTTATGCGCCGCGCCAACGAATTTCTCGAGACAAGGCGCAACGGCGCCTGGTGTATCGCCACCGTCGATATGGGGCACATGCGACTGTTCAACGAATGGCACGGACAGGCCGAGGGCGACCGCGTACTCGCCGATGTGGGCACGGTTCTCAAGGACATCGAGAATGCCGCCATGGGCGTCGCAGGGTACTGGGGCCAAGACGATTTTTGCGTACTCATCCCCTTTGAACACGACACCGTCCATCAGATCTATAGCCGCATTCGCCAGGCCGTGGCCAAGCATGATGACGGCGTGGGCTTCTGGCCGTCCATGGGCGTCTACCCCATCGACTCCAACGAGGAAATCACCATCGATGCGCAGGCCAAGGCCATGTTTACCAATCGGCGCGCAAAAAACGACTTTAAGGAGCGCATTGCCATTTTCCGCCCCGAGGAATACGAACACGAAATCGCGTTCCACCGCACGCTGACCGAATTCCAGTATGCGCTCTCAAACGGCCGCATTACCTACTACTTGCAGCCCCAGGTCGACATGGAAACCGGCGAGATCGTTGGCGCCGAGGCGCTCACACGCTGGATTGACAAGGATGGCTCCCTCATTTCACCTACCACCTTTATCCCCGCTCTCGAGGAAAGCGGTTTTGTGGTGACGCTCGACAAATATGTTTGGCAGGGCGTCGCCTCGTGGCTGCGTGAGTGCATCGATCGAGGGCTGCGCGTAGTTCCGATCTCGCTCAATGTGTCGCGCGTGGATATCCTTGCCTGCGACGTCGCCGAGCATATGGGGGCGCTTGCCGCCCAATACAACCTACCGCCCGAGCTCATGCGCATTGAGATCACCGAGACGGCTTATACGGGAGAGTCCGAGGCCGTGGATAAGCTGACGGCCGACCTACACACTCGCGGTTTCTCGACCTACATGGACGATTTTGGCACCGGCCAGTCTACGCTCGCGATGCTCAAGAACGTCAACGTCGACGTCATCAAGCTTGATCGCACGTTTGTGCCCACCGACCGCGATCAAAGCCGTAGCGCGCAAATCGTTTCATCAATGCTCGAGATGGCGCAATCGCTCCATCTGCCCGTTGTAATCGAAGGCGTCGAGACAAACGAGCAGGCGAACATGCTGCTCCAAATGGGTGCCCACTACGCTCAGGGCTTCCTCTACTACCGCCCCATGCAGGCAAAGGATTTTGAGGCATTGCTCGATGGCGGTAACAAAAACTGATACGCTCGCGCGCAAAACGATACCGCCGAAGGGGCGCTTGTCCCCATTGGCTAACTTATGCCCCCAATCCAAACCGAATTGGGGATATGATGCAAACCACTGTTGTGCCCAAGGAGGTTATCCATCATGAACGAGTCGTATCGCCTGGGCGAGCAATCGATCATTGCCTATCTTCAGCGACTTGCGAACGGGATCTCGACCGCCGAGCTCGATGTTGCCGCGCTGCCCACGGAGCTGTGCGCCATCGGCGAGCAGCTACAGAAGACATTTGCCATCCTGCAGCAAGAACGCGAGCTGCTTGAGCGCGGCGCCTATATCGATTCGCTCACCAATCTTGGCAACCGTGCTGGACTCCACCGTTATGCCGAGCTGCTTTGGCACAAAGGCACCCCCTTCACCTGCGCTTATATCGATATCGATCGCCTTAAGCATTGCAACGATACGTTTGGCCACACCGAGGGCAATCGCTACATCCTGAGCATCTGCCGTGCACTCACCGAGACAATGGAACCCAATGACCTGCTGTTCCGTATCGGTGGAGACGAATTTGTACTCGTATCCCCCACGACAGATGAAGCCGAACTCGAGCAGCGCCTGGAGCGGACGCGCACCGACCTTATCGAGGCAACATCGGGCGGCAAAGCGCCCATGATCGCTAGCTTTAGCTTTGGCTGCTCGCGCATCGACCCACTCGCTGGCGATACGCGTCGCCAGATGACCATGGACGCCGACCGCAAAATGTATCGCTACAAGCTCATGCACCGTGTGCAGCAGCCGAAGGAAAACGACGCATCCATGCGCCCGATCGCCGATCAGCCTCCCTGCAACGACCGGGTGTTCCAAGCGATCTCCATGAGCTCCGAGACGCGCTATCCGTTTATCCTTAACCTCGATACCGGCGAATCGCAATGGTCGATTAATGCCGTGCGCGATTTTGACCTGCCCTCCCAGCATCCCTATAACTCGCTCGATATGTGGCTCGCCCGCGTTCACCCCGAGGACCGCGACAACGTGCGCAGCGAGCTCGATATGGTGGTAAACGGCGCGTGGCACTTCCATTACATGCAGTATCGCGTCATGAATACCGCTGGTAAATATGCGCTGTGCGAGTGTACGGGCTACCGCTTGGATAGCACCGAAACCGAGCCCAACATGTATGTGGGCATTATCATCAACCGAAGCTTGGCGGATACGACCGATTCCGTGACCGGCCTGGGCGATATCCACGCCCTGGTCAACGCCATTGGCGAAATGCGTCGCGTGGCGCGCAAGGCAGGCCTGGTCGCCATCAAAATCGACGACATCGCCAAGGTCAATGCCCGCTTTGGCTTTGATGCGGGCGACCGCGTTTTGGCAGAAAGTGCCGCCTGCCTCATGGACTGTTCGCGCGGCAAGGGCCGTCTGTTCCGCTCGACCGGACCGATGTTCGTGGCGCTTTTCGATGACCTTGATCCCGAAGAGACCGACGCGATCGCAGAAGAAATCGAGCGGTTCTTGGGGTCGCCCGTACTCTTTGGCTCATTTGAATATCAGCCGCCCATTCGTGTGGCCACACTTCATCTAGATGCCGTCGACCGACAGCCCGTTTCCATTTTGAACGAGCTCAAAGCGCTACTTGAAGAGGCACCACAAGTACCGGGCACCAAGCTGGACTAGCGTTATGGGGCGCGATGTGAAACACAAGCCGTTTCACATCGCGCCCCACGCCATCTACCCTCTCGTGGGATAATCCTCCGCAGAAGTCACCGACAGCAGAGGGAGTTTGTGATGAAGGTTCTTTTGGTCAATGGCAGCCCCAAGGCAAACGGCAACACCGCCCGCGCACTCACCGAGGTCGCAGAGCAACTTAATGCAGAAGGCATTGATACCGAGGTGTTTCAGCTGGGCGCCAAGCCCATTCGCGATTGCATCGGTTGCGGCCAGTGTGGCAAGCTTGGCGGTCGCTGCACCTTTGACGACGACGTGGTCAACGAGCTGATCGCTGCCGCCGAACAGGCCGACGGCTTTGTCTTTGGCTCGCCTGTCTACTACGCGCACCCCAGCGGCCGCATTCTCTCGGCACTCGATCGCGCATTCTATGCCGGTAGCAAAGCTTTTGCACACAAGCCGGGCGCTGCCGTCGCCGTCGCCCGTCGCGGCGGTACGTCGACAACGTTCGATGTACTCAACAAGTACTTCACCATCAACCAGATGCCCGTGGTCGCCTCCACCTACTGGAACAACGTCTTTGGCGCTGCGCCGGGCGAGGCCGATGGAGATGCCGAGGGTCTGGCCACCATGCGAAACATCGGCAAAAACATGGCCTGGCTCCTTCGTTGCATCGAAGCAGGAAAGGCCGCCGGCATCGAAGCCCCCGAAGCCGATCGCGAGCGCACCAACTTCATTCGTTAGAACGGCGGAACATACTATGAACGTGCAAATCTTCGGGACTAAGAAGTCGTTCGATACCAAGAAGGCGCAGCGTTATTTTAAGGAGCGCCGCATTAAGGTGCAGTTTATTGACCTGAAGGAAAAGGAGATGAGCAAGGGCGAGCTCACGAGCGTGATGCAGGCGGTCGGCGGCATCGACAAGCTGCTCAATCCCAAGGCCAAGGACGAGGAGACGCTCGCGCTCATCCAGCACCTCACCCCTAGCCAGCGCTTCGACAAGTTGCTCGAGAACCAGCAGGTTCTAGCCGAGCCCATCGTGCGCAACGGCAAAAAGGCCACCGTCGGTTATTGCCCCGATGTATGGGGAGCCTGGGAGTAGCCTGTGTTATTTGCCGGCGCGTGGGTATAAGAGCAGGCGTTTGGCATAAGATTCAACTGTAAGCCACGTCTAACAAAGGAGGGCACATGCCCAACAAACCCGTGAAGATCATCATGCTTACCGGATACCTCGGTGCCGGAAAGACCACACTGCTCAACCACATCCTCGCTAACGACGGCGGCATCCGCGCCGCCGTGATCGTCAACGATATCGGCGAGATCAACGTCGACGCCAGCCTCATCGCCGACGGCGGCCTTTCCGAGACCGACGACCTCATCCCGCTCACCAACGGCTGCATCTGCTGCACGCTTTCGGACGACCTGGCCAACCAGCTGCAGGGCATCGCCGATTCGGGCAAGTTCGACTACATCATCATCGAGGCCTCGGGCATTTGCGAGCCTATCCCCATCGCCTACACCATCTCGAGCTTCTGCGACGAGGCCAAGGTTGGCGGCGAGCCCAAGCTTGCGCTCGACAACATCGTGGCCGTGGTCGACTGCGCCCGCATGTACGACGAGTTCAACGGCGGTCGCGACCTGCTGGCCGAGGACATTGACGAGGACGACATCGAGAGCCTGCTCATCCAGCAGATCGAGTTTTGCTCCACGCTGATCCTCAACAAGACCGATACCGTCACGCCTGAGCAGATTGCCGAGCTCAAGGCCATCGTGCGCAGTCTGCAGAAGGACGCCGTAATTGTCGAGGCCCAAAACGGCGAGGTCCCCATGGAGGAGCTGCTCGACACCGACCGCTTCGACTTTATGCGCGCCTACAACTCCGCCGCCTGGATCGAGGCCATGGAGCATCCCGAGGAGCACGACGACCCCGAGGTGCTCGAGTACGACATCGAGACCTTTGTGTACTCGCGCCGCAAACCGTTTGACCTGCAGAAGTTCACCGATTTTGTTGAGCAGGAGTGGCCTGACGAGGTCATCCGCGTCAAGGGTCCGCTGTGGCAGACCGGCGATCCGGACATGTGCTACATGTTCGAGCAGGCTGGCCACCAGATGCGCCTGATGGAGAACGGTCTGTTCGTTGACTCCGCGCCCGAGGGCGAGAAGCAGAAGATCATCGACGAGAACCCCGAGATCATGCAGATTTGGGACGACGAGACGGGCGACCGCATGACGAGCCTGTGCATCATCGGCCGTCACATGGACAAGGATGCGCTCATCGCCGACCTCGATGCCTGCCTGACCGACTGGCACCGCGCCTAGGTTTATCGAAGCGGGCATTTTTTCCGCCCACGTAACCGCCAAAACCACCACGAAGGTGCCTGTCCCCTTCGTGGTGGTTTTTCGTTCTATGCAGAGGAGATTCATGTTCAATATCGTGCTGTACGCGCCCGAGATTCCGGCCAATACGGGCAACATCGGCCGTACCTGCGTGGTCACCGGCGCCCGCCTGCATCTGGTGGAGCCGTTGGGCTTTTCGCTCGACGACAAGACGGTGCGCCGCGCCGGCCTGGGCTACTGGCAAAACTTGGACGTGACAACGTATGCCGGCTGGGAGGATTTCCTGGCGCGCAACGATCTCTCCCCCGCCGACGAGCGCCTGCATCTGCTGACCAAAAAGGCGCGCCGCACCTATGCACAAAGCACCTACCGCGATGGCGACTTTTTGGTCTTTGGCAGCGAGAGCTCGGGGATTCCCGAAGAGCTGCTCGCTGCGGCGCCTGAGCGCTGCGAGCGCATTCCCATGCTGCGCGATTGCGACTCGCTCGACAACGCCGAGGCCTGGGAAGCCCACGAGGAATCGCTCGGGCATATCGAGGGCAGCCACGAGGCCATCCTTCAGCAGGATATCTGCGGCAACTTCGTCGATCCGAACGACTACCGCATCAGTGCACTCAACCTCTCCAACAGCGCCGCCATCGTCCTCTACGAGGCCCTCCGCCAGACAGGCTTCCCCGGCATGTGACAAAGGGACTGTCCCTTTGTCACATTGATGCAACAAATAACGAGCCGTCGCTTTTAATCAGAATTAACTAGAATAAAATGGAGTTAAACGGCGATGTGAAAGGAGAGCCTTGTGGAATATCTCGAGAACCCGTTTACCCCCAGTTTTGGTGAGGTTCCTGCCCATCTCGCCGGCAGACAACAGATTATTCGGGATTTGGACCGTGCCTTCTTGAGCCAGCGTAGACGCCCGGAATTGACCTCGATCTTCTCAGGCGCGCGTGGAACCGGTAAAACCGCTCTCATGTCGTCGCTCGCAACAAGGGCGGAATCCCACGGCTGGATAGCGGTAAAGACGACCGCGCTCTCGGGAATGCTTGAGGAAATCGAGCTCGGGGCGAAACGTGCTGCAGGCCATCTCATCAACCCGTCTAACAACTTCGAAGTCACCGGTCTCGGAATCGCGCCGCTCGGCAGTATCGAGGTCAATCGCGTTCACGATGCCTCGACTTGGCGTTATCGCATGAGCGACATCATCGACCAGCTCAACGAAATGGGCACCGGTCTACTCGTCACGGTTGATGAGGTCGACCCGACGCTCGACGAGATGATCCAGCTCGCAGCCACGTATCAGCACTTTGTGACCGATGGGAAACGCGTCGCTCTACTCATGGCGGGACTTCCCAACAACGTCTCGACGTTGCTGAACCACAAGACGGTCTCGTTCCTTCGTCGCGCCCAGCAATATCATCTGGGGCGTATCGCCGACTACGATGTACGCGAGGCCTTGATCCGAACGATCCAGGAAAACGACCGTCTGGCGGATGCCGAGGGAATCGATAAGGCCGTTCGCTCGATTTCGGGCTTTCCTTTCCTTTTGCAGCTTGTGGGTTACCGCGCCTGGGATCTCACGAGCAACTCGAGGGAAATATCATCTCGCGACTTTGACCAGGGAATCAAAATCGCACGCGATGAAATGGACGACCGGATCCTCGCAGCGACCTATCGGGAACTCACTGCGGAGGACAAGCGATTTCTCATCGCCATGCTCGACGACGAAGAAGAGTCCACCACCGCTGACCTTGTCGAGCGCCTTAAGCGTTCGCCGCAACAGGTCTCCCGCTACCGACGCCGCATGATAGACGCCGGCATCATTGGAGAACGCGGGCGCGGAATCGTCGCTTTTGAATTACCGTTCTTCCGCGACTATCTCGCCGCTCAATGCGTGAAATAGGCATCGGATGTGACAAAGGGACTGTCCCTTTGTCACATTCTGCTAGAGGTAGCGGCCAGTGACGCTTGCGGAGCAGGCCGCAGTGTCATCCGGCGTGCCGGTGCAGACGATTTGTCCGCCTGCGTCACCGCCGCCCGGGCCCATGTCGATCACGTAATCGGCATTACGGATAAGGTCGAGGTCGTGTTCGATCACGATAACCGTGGCGCCCTTGGCAACGAGGCCGTCAAACACACTCAGCAGCACCTGAACATCGAGCGGATGCAGGCCGATCGTGGGCTCGTCGAATACGAATACGGCATCGTCCTGCACGCGGTCCATCTCGCTCGCAAGCTTAAGCCGCTGCGCCTCGCCGCCCGAGAGCGCCGGCGTGGGCTCGCCCAGTGTCAAGTAGCCCAAACCCAGGTCGTGCAAGGTCTGCAAGCGCGCCTGGACTTTCTTGAGTCCCAACGTGGCGTCAATGGCCTCGTCCACACTCATATCCATGAGCTGCGGCAATGTAAGTAGGCTGCCGTCCTTGCCCTCGCGATGGATATACGAGGCTGCGTCGGCATAACGCGAGCCGCGGCATGCAGGGCAGACGATCTCGACATCGGGCAAAAACTGCACGTCAAGCGATATCGAACCCGTGCCATCGCACGTAGGACAGCGCAAGGTGCCAGTGTTGTAGCTAAAGGCGCCCGCCTTATACCCTGCCTCCTTGGCCTCGGGCGTACGGGCAAAGGCGCGGCGCAGCTCGTCATGGATGTCGGCATAGGTCGCCACCGTCGAGCGCACGTTGGCACCGATGGGCGTGGCGTCAATCAGGTTGGCGCGCGCGATACCCTCGGCATCGACCCAACGCACGTGCCTTGGCAGGCGCTCGCCGGCCGCTTGCGCCTTGAGCGCCGGGATGAGCGTCTCGAGCACCAGTGTCGTCTTGCCCGAACCCGAAACACCCGTCACCGCGACAAGGCGCCCGCGCGGGATATCGACTTCGAGTGGTTTGACGGTATGGATGGCATCGGTCGCCATGCGGATATGGCCTAGGTCGAACATTTCGTCGTCAGCCACCTGCGGGCGCAGACGCTTGGGGTCCGAGCGCAAAAACGGCGCGATGCGGCTACCCTGCGATTGCTCGACCTCACATACCGTACCGGCGGCGATTACATGACCGCCGCCCGCTCCGGCAACGGGGCCCATCTCGACCAGATAGTCGGCTTCCGCCAGTACGCGCGTATCGTGATCGACAACAACCACGGTGTTGCCGTCATCCACCAGATCGCGCATTACGCCCACCAGGCCGTCGACATTGGCAGGATGCAAGCCGATCGAAGGCTCGTCCAGCACATACAGCACACCCGTCGATCGGTTGCGCACCACGCGGGCAAGCTGCACGCGCTGGCGCTCACCCGTAGACAGCGTGGCACCGGCGCGGTCGAGCGAAAGGTAATCGAGGCCCAGGTCGACCAGGCGGCGGGCCGTACTCAAAAACGAATCGCAGATGTCCCCGGCCATGGGCCGCATCTCGGTCGGCAAGGATGCGGGCACCCCGCGCACCCACTCAATCGCCTCGCCCAACGTCATGGCTGCCGCCTGCGCCAGATTGATACCGCGCACCTGGGGCTGGCGCGCGGCGTCGGAAAGACGCGTGCCGCCGCAATCGCGGCACGGTCCCTCGCGCAAAAAGCGCGCAACGCGCTTGAGCCCCTTATCGTCCTTAACCTTGGCGAGTGCATTCTCGACGGTATAGACGGCGTTGTAATAGGTAAAGTCGAGCGGCGTGGCGCCCTCGCCATTTTTGGGAACGTAGAGAATGTGCTTCTTAACTGCCGGGCCATGGAACACGATGTCGCGCTCTTGAGGCGTGAGCTGGCTAAACGGCACGTCGGTGCGCACGCCCATCTCGCCGGCCACCTGCTTCATCAGATCCCACATCAGCGTGCCCCAGGGAAGCACCGCACCCTCGTTGATGGTCTTTGACTCGTCGGGCACCAGGCTCGCCTCGTCCACCTCGCGCATGACGCCGGTGCCGCCGCAGGTAGGACACGCGCCGCCACTGTTAAAGGCAAGGTCCTCGGCCCCCGGCGCATAGAACTCGCGGCCGCATGCGGGGCACGCGAGCGACAGGCCCGCGGCCACGTTAAGGCTCGGCTCCACACGCGCCCCGCAATGCGGGCACACGTGATGGGCGCAGCGGCTAAAGAGCAGACGCAGACTGTTGTTGAGCTCGGTCATGGTGCCAAAAGTCGAGCGCACGCCCGGTACACTGGGGCGCTGATGCAATGCGAGTGCCGCCGGCACGTGCAGCACCTCGTCCACCTGAGCGTGCTCTGCCTGCGTCAGCCGACGGCGGGTATAGGTGCTGAGCGCCTCCAGGTAACGACGCGAGCCCTCGGCATAGAGCACCCCCAACGCCAGCGAGCTCTTGCCCGAGCCCGAGACGCCGGCAATACCCACGAGCTTTCCCAGCGGAATATCGATATCGATGTCTTTGAGGTTATGGACGCGCGCACCGCGCACCTCGATAGCACTTGGTTGTTGCGACACCGTCATCGCTCCCCTTCCTGTTAATCGAATGTGACAAAGGAATGTGACAAAGGGACAGTCCCTTTGTCACATCACTCGTGCCATAAAACACAATCGCGAATGTACTTGCCCAGCATAGGCACGCTAAACCGGACGAGACCGTATCCGGCGGCCTCGATGACGCGCTCGCGAATCAAGCTTGCGCGATATTTACTCGCCCAACTCTGAGTACGGTCGCAACGCTCAATGATGTCCGCCATGCGCGTCGGCTTACCCTCGTCAGCAGCCATGGCCTCGATAAAGAGGCGTTGCGGACTGCGCAATCCATAATACAGGGGCGCGTCGACCGCTTCGTAGAACTCAGAGATGGCATCCGCATGGCCAGCCTCGACATCGCACCTTTCAATGACCTGCGAGTTGCGCCGGACGGCAGAGCGCCACATGTAATAGCCCACCAGCTGAACCATATAGGGATGCCCCATGCTCTTGTGTGCCGCAAGGTCCGCCGTCTCCGCATCGACGCAGAGACCGGTACTCTCGACTGTCTGGATATATGAATCCCGCACCCTGGGCAAAGAAATCGCCCCCAGCGTACGCTGCTGGGCGCGGCGCAGAAACGTTACGCTCGGCTCTTCGAGCAAGTCATCAACCATACTGGGCAAGCCGGCAAAAACCAGCGCAAGACCGCGCTGGTCGCTATCGGGCAAGCCCGTGGCATCTTGATCTCCAAGCACTTGCTGATAGAGAACGGCCAGCGCCGCCAGTTCCTCGATAGACGCAGATTGGGCCTCGTCAATCGCAAACAGTAAGCCCTTTCCCGGCCCGAGCTTCTTGAGGCGCTCGTTGACCAGCCCTCGCAACGTCTCGCCTTTTGCTCGCGCCGCCTCAACCGACATCCGACCAAACGACGGACCGAACTCCATTGACGTCACAACGGGTTTATTCGAGCGAAGCGCCTCGGCCAAGCGGTCGCATAAGCCAAGCGAAGCGGAATCGGAGACAACCGCCCATCCGCGCTCGCTAGCCAAACGTTGCAGCTCCCGCAGGAGAACCGTTTTGCCGCAGCCGCGGTTTCCCGTAATGAGCATGAGCCTGCCCGGCGCTCCGGCGCCGTTATCGAGTCCTTCCTCGAAATCTTCGATGACCGACTCGCGACCGATGAGCATTGGAGGCCGCTTGCCAGCCGTGGGCTTAAAGGGATTTGGATTCATGTCGGCCTCCTCGGATTGGCAAACCCTGGTAATAGTTATACCAACTTATACCGAGTTATACCAACAGGATGCGACAAAGAGACTAACCCTCTATCACCTATGGCCGAAAAACTCGGCGTCCGCCGCTCGCCAGGGGCGGAAGGAGGCGGGATCGATCTTTACGTGCGCTGCGGCGGGCACGTCATACCATTTGACCGTGTAGCCGGCGCCGTGAGAGCAAAAGACCGAATCGGGCGTGTTGGGCAGATCGGCCTCGGGCTCATAGGCGGCCGTCTCGATGACGCGCTCGGCATCATGGCACGCTGCATAACCGGCGAACTCCAGGTACAGATGTCCGCGGCCGCTCGTGTAGGCAGCAACCTCCAGCGCATAATCCTGTACCTCGGATGCCGGCACGCGACCCACAAGCTTCGCCCGGTCGCCCGCCATCGCCGGTGGCTCGTACTCGGCGCCCATGCGCGTGACATCCGAAAGCGCCCCGCCCACGCACTCCCCCGGCACCTCGAGCTCAAAGTGGTACCACGGCTCCAGCAGCACCGCCGCACCCGCCTCGCGCGCCCGCATCAAACCCTGGCGAATCGCGCGATACGTTGCCTGACGAAAATCGCCGCCCTCAGTGTGTTTAGCATGCGCACGGCCGCCCGTGAGCGTAATGCGCACATCGGTAATGGGCGAGCCGGTCAACACGCCCAGGTGATCGCGCTCCATGGCGTTGGTGAGCGCCAGACGCTGCCAGTTCAGATCGAGGTCGTCGGTCGAGGTCACGGTGCCAAATTGCACGCCCGAGCCCGCCGGCAGCGGCTCCAGGCGCAGGTGCACCTCGGCGTAATGACGCAGTGGTTCAAAGTGGCCCACGCCCTCGACCGGCTGCGAAATAGTCTCCTTATAGAGAATGCCGCCGGGCTCAAACTCAATCGAAAGGCCAAAGCGATCTGCCAACACCCGCTGCACGACCTCGAGTTGCACAGCGCCCATCAACTGCAAATGAATCTGCTCAAGATGCGTATTCCAGCTTACGCCGAGCATAGGATCTTCGTCCGCCAACTCAGTCAGTGCTTTGAACACCGCATGGACATCGTGTTCGCCCGGAAGCACCGTATAGGTGAGGACTGGCGCAATGACGGGCGCATCGCCCGCGGGCTCCGCGCCCAGGGCGTCCCCTGGGCGAACGTGCGCAAGACCCGTCACGGCGCAAATACCGCCAGCAGCAACTTCTTGGGCAAGCTCATACTTCTCGCCGTTATAGATGCGTACCTGATCGACCTTCTGTTCCCACGCCTCGGCACTGGAACGCCCGCTGACCATCTGTTTTGCGCGCAGCGTGCCGCCGGTCACTTTAACCCAAGCCAAGCGCTCGCCACGATCCCCGCGGCTGACACGATAGACGCGCGCGGCAAACTCCGGGAGCCACGCCTGTTCACGCATCAGCGCGCATATGCCGTCCAGCAGCTCGTCAACGCCTTGGTCCTTGAGCGCCGAGCCGGCAAAGCAGGGAAAGAGCTTGCGCTCGGCAACCATGCGCGACAGCGTTGCGACAGAAAGCTCACCCGCTTCAAGAAACTCCTCGAGCGCCGCCTCGTCCAACGCAGCAGCGTCCTCCTGAACGGCGCCGCCCGCCAGCAGCTCGCTGGCATCCAGGCAGCCCTCGGAAAGACGCTGCCCGAGTTGTGCCAGCAAAACATCGCGGCCGGGATTCTCCAAATCGATCTTGTTGATGAAGATGAACGTCGGGATGTCATAGCGTGCAAGCAGGCGCCACAGGGTTTCAGTGTGCCCCTGCACGCCATCATTGACACCCACCACCAGAATCGCGTAGTCGAGCGCCCGCAATGTGCGCTCCGCCTCGGCCGAAAAATCGACGTGGCCGGGCGCATCCACGAGCATGACGTGGGTATCGCCATGGTCGAACACGGCCTGCGACGAGAAAATCGTGATGCCACGCTCGCGCTCGATCGCGTTAGTGTCCAGATGCGAATCGCCATCGTCCACGCGGCCACGCTTGCGAATGCGACCCGCGTTGAACAGCATGGCCTCGGCCAACGTGGTCTTGCCGGCATCGACATGCGCCAAGATTCCAACGACCGCTTGCTTCGACATGGCCCTCCTCTTATTACAAGCCCATCGCACGCGGCAACGGGCGTTCACGCTCCACACTGGATGATACAATTTACGGGCCGGCGGGCGAAGCGGGCCCTATCCCCCGACCGAGCTCATCGCCCCGCGTTGCCGTGCGGCGATTTTCGTAGGTTCGCGCCTTGCGAAAGCCGGCACCTCCCCTTTTTGTCTGCCCGGGTTCATCTGGGGCAGTAACAACGCGAGCCTCACAACAGCGAGGAGTCACCATGAAGGCATTGCTCAACGAGTTCAAGGAATTCATTAATCGCGGCAACGTGATAGACATGGCCGTCGGCGTGATTATCGGCGGTGCATTCACCGCTATCGTGACCTCGCTTACCGATAACATCATCAACCCGCTTATCTCCGTGATTGCCGGCGGCAGCGCCACCGAGATCTCGGGGTTGGTGGTGCCGGGCACCAATATCGACTTTGGAGCGCTCATTGGCGCGTGCATCAACTTTTTAATTGTCGCTGCCATCGTCTTTGCCATCGTCAAGGCGTTTAACAAGGCGCAGGAGATTGGCGATAAGCTGGCCGGCACCACCGCCGAGGAAGCCGCGCCGGCACCCGTCTGCCCGTATTGTCTGGAAGAGGTGCACGAAGGCGCGACCAAGTGCTGCCACTGCGGAAGTGAGCTGTCCAAGGAATAGTCGCGTAGGCGCAGCACTTTCAACCACACGGCAAGCACCCCAGACGCCGCAATCAACTAAATTTGGCCCCGTTTGGGGCCATTTTTCGTTCGAATGAATTGTTGCCGTGAGGCCCGGCTTTTACACCTCGCGCAGCCAATCGAACGCAACACGCGCCGTGCCGTCTGACACATACACGACGCCGGCGCGCTCGAACCCCGCCTTCATGCTCGCGCCCTGCATGGGCAGGTTGTCCGCATGCGTATCGATACGCAGGTGGTCAGCGCGCTCCTTGGCAAAGGCAAACATCGCTGCCGCGATACCGTGCACGGTGCCGTCGGATGCCACGCGATGCAGCACGGCATACGGAGTGTCGCTGCGCCATTGACCGTCCTCGATGACGTCATAGCACTCGTCCGGACCCGGTAAAAAGGCAAACGTCGCCACCACGCGGCCGTCGACTTCGCACACGTAACTGCCACCAGCGGCAATATCGGCAGCCAGCTGCTCGGCCGAAGGCGTGCCCTCGGGCCACTGCGTGGCGTTGCCATGTGCGCGCATATAGGCGCGGGCCGCGTCATAGATAGCCATGACGGCGGGAATGTCGGTATCGAGGGTTTTTCTGATCATCACGCGGCGACCTCACGTTTATTGGTATCACTTTGATTGAGCAATAATACCAACGTTTGGAGAGGGTGCGAAGCAGATGGGGAGCAAAAAGCGAGCCGCCTGGTCAAAAGCCAAAAGCGAGTTTTTGGGCGCTGCCACCGGCGGCGATATGAGCGACCTGTTTGCACGCGAAGATGAGCGCTGCGACGAACTAGACGCCGAGCGCGATGAAGCCTGGCGCTACAAGTCGTGCGAGCGTAAAAACCGTTACGACACGCGAGCCGAGGCCGAGGCCGTTATGGCCGACTGCGAAAACCGCGGACGGCGCGGCCTGGCCTGCTACAAATGCGAATACTGCGGCGGATGGCATCTGACGTCGCACCCTTGGAAATAGGCTCCGCATCGGCGCGACGCCGACGCAGCGGCACGGCACCGACACATCGCCGGCCATCGCGCGCAGGCTACGGACGCGGCGGCACCAAAACATCGTAGCGGACGGCCTTGCCCGCAAGCTGATAGCTCGGCTTAACGCCGGCAAGCAGCGGCCCCTTCACCGGCCGCTTGATAACGACCTTGCGCGGGCGCGGCACAAGCGCGGCCTCGACCAGCGTCTCCTCGTCGGCGCACGGCTGCTCCAAATGGTGCAAGAGCTGGAACTTCTTTTTAACCGCCGCGCTCTTGGTGCGCTCGGGAAACATGGGATCCAGATACACCACATCGGGAGCCGCGAGCTCACCACGCTCGACCAGCTCAGCCGCATGGCGAAGGCCGGCAACACTGTCCTCGCCCGCATGTAAGCGCATGCGCGCCACGGCAGCCGCAAGCGCCGGATCATCTGCCGCGCGATCCAGGGCATCCTGAAGGAGCGCCGCGATCACGCAGTCCTGTTCATACAAATCGACGGTAAAGCCCACAGCGGCCAACAGCAGCGAATCCTCGCCAAAACCTGCCGTGGCGTCAATCGCCCAGGGGTTCTCGATACCTTTTGTGCGCGCAGCCTTTACCAACAGCTCTTGCTGCAGACGACCCTGCTTGAGCCGTGGAAGCATGCGGCCAAAATCGGCACGCAACTCCATCGTGCCGTCGGTGAGCGTAAGGCCCTCGGACGTCCGCACGAGCTCGAGCCCAGCAGCCCGAGCAACAGAAAAGGGATCGACGACGCCCATGGACACTCCTTAGCAAGCAAAACGAATACGTGAGCGCCACCTCAGTTGGCACCCAACCGTCCGTTATTGTCCCACATGCGACATGGTCCACAGCATCCCAATGCAAAGCACAGCCATCAATACCGTGCACACGGCAGCGATCACAGAATCACTCATGCGCCTTCCCAGTGACCGCGGCTCATCCACTTGCTTGACTCCGTACATCATGGCTCCTCCTTCGGTCCAGCTCTTACCATGGCCTCATCATCGCAGCGCCGCGCATGCGCTGCCATCGATTTGACTTACGTCCAGCTTTCCTTTTTGAAAGGTTGAACCGTGCAGGCAAGAGACGCTTTCAGGCGCATGCATCGCCGCGTTGAACTACAATGTGCTTCACCATATGTGCAGCACATAGGGTGCGCCAGGTTGGCGTACTCGTATCGAAAGGACCAGCCATGAGCTTCACTCGCAAGACTCTCAAAATCCTTGCCCTGATTTATTTTGTTCTGGGCATCGCCAGTCTCGTCATTGGAATCGCCGGCATCGCGACCGGCAAGTTCGAGTCCACCTACGGATCGAACGCCATGCTCGCCGCGGCCGTGATTATCGCCAAGGGCCTCATCGATCTTGCCGCGGGCGTTGCGGGCATCAAGGGTGCCAACAAGCCTTCGCAGGTTGACGGCGCGTTTAAGCTCGGTATCGTTGCTGCAGTCGCCACGCTTGCCCAGGCGGTGCTCACGCTTCCCGCGTTTGGCGGCGACGCCATCAACTTTGGCGCCTTTGTCATCGTGGTGTACGACCTGTTCTTTGTTCAGCAGGCGCACGCCATCAAGGCCGAGAACAAGGACCGCCTGTAAGCGTTCGCTTCTCATAACCTCTGCAGCCAAGCAACTAAAAAGGGCCGATCGCGCAGCAACGCGGTCGGCCCTTTACGTTTGCCCAGATAAAACCTGCCAAAATAAACCTGTCCCTTTTTGGTAGGTTAGTGGCGGTATTCGGCGATGATGAAGTCGATGTCGGTCTGAAGGGTATCGAGGTTTGCCAGGCGCTCTTTGTCGGCGGGGCGCGTGCGGTAGTAGTAAGGCGTCATCTGGAACACCGCCTCGATGTCGGCCTGGGTCTGGAGCGTAATGTTCGCAGACACCCGCTGCGTTCCGACCAACTCGAGCTCGGTAGTCTTCGGCAGCTTCTCGTCGTTAAGGTATGGCGTGTCGTAGAGCACCTCCTTGAGCCCAAACAGATGACGGGCACCCGGCACCACGGTATAGAGCGAGCCCTCTGGCGCCAGCACGCGGGCAAATTCGCGCTCGTTAAAGGGAGCGAAGAGCTCGGTCACCATATCGAAGGCGCCATCGGCCACGGGGATGTCCTTCATATTGGCCACAAAGTAGGTCGCATCGCCGCGCTTGGCGGCCAGGCGCACCATCTCCTTGCCCAGGTCGAAACCGTAAGCATCCACGTCCGGCACCGCACCCATGGCGCTGGTGTAGTAGCCCTCGCCGCAGCAAATATCGAGCAAGGTCATGGGGCCGTTCGTAGACGCGGCACGTTCAGACACCCGCTCGCGCACCAGCTCGACCATCGCATCGCGTAACGGCGCATAGTATCCGCGGTTCAGAAAGTCACGACGGCTGCGCGCCTGCGACTTGGGATCGCCCATGGAGTCGCCGCTCTTGGACGAGCGCAGCAGATACAGATAGCCCTCGCGCGCACGGTCAAATCGGTGTCCGCCCGCGCATGCAGCACCGCGCTCGTCGTCCACCAACGGCTCATGGCAAACGGGACACAACAACATGGCAACTCCTTAGCGCGGACAACACAACGCCCACCATTGTCGCACGCCTTCCCCACCTAGTCATTGGGGACGTTCTTGAAGGACTAGTCGTTTAAGAACGTCCCCAATGACTAGTCGATTAGGAGTATCATCGTCTGCGCAAATAAGCACGAAAGAGCATATTAGAGATTGAGAGCGTATGGCAGACACCGCATCTAAGCACATTGACATGACCACCGGCTCGCTGTGGCGCAATATTCCCCTGTTCGCCTTCCCCGTAGCCGCCACGAGCATCTTGGAGCAGCTGTCGAACCTCATCGCCACCGTCATCATCGGTAACTTCTCGGGCGACCAGGGAACCCTCGCCATGGCAGCGGTCGGCTCCAACGTTCCGCTTACCAGTCTTATGCTCAACCTGTTTATCGGCATGTCGCTTGGCTCCAACGTGGTCATCGCCAACGCTATCGGCCGCAACGATCAGAACATGGTCAACCGCGCCGTCCACACCTCGATTCTCATGGCGCTTGTGGGCTTTGTCGTCATCGCGCTGGGCGAGATCTTTGCCGAGCCCATGCTCGCCGCGCTCAACGTTCCCGCCGAAACCATGCCGCTCGCCTCGCTCTACCTGCGCGTCTTTTTGCTCAGCATGCCCTCGATCTTGCTCTACAACTTTGAGGCCGCGATCTTCCGCTCCGTCGGCATCACCCGCATGCCGCTGCAGGCGCTTGCCGTGTCCACCGTCCTCAACATTGGCCTGGACCTCATCTTTGTCCCCGTACTCCACTGGGGCGTCGCGGGCGTCGCCATCGCCACCGCCATCGCCTACACCGTCAGCGCCGCTACGCTCTTTATCCGTCTGCTCAAGACCGACTCCGTCGTCCGCGTCACTCCACGCGACTTAGGCTTAGACCCCGTCGCCCTCAGGCGCATCGTCAAGATCGGCCTGCCCGCCGGCATCCAGAGCGCCGTCTTTGCCGTCGCCAACATCATCATCCAGTCCGCCATCAACAGCTTGGGCACCGAGGTCATGGCGGCATCGAGCGCCGCCATGAGCCTGGAGTACGTGTGCTACAACCTGCTCAACAGCTTTAGCCAGGCTTGCACCACCTTTGTGGGGCAAAACCACGGTGCCCGCCAGATCGACCGTTGCACCAAGACCCTTAAGGTCTGCCTGGTCGAAGGTGGCATCGTCGCGCTCACTACCATCGTTATCATCGTCGGTCTGGGGCGCGAGATCCTAGCGCTGTTTAATAGCGACCCCAACATCATCTCGATCGGCTATATCCGCGTGTGCTCGATCTTCCCGGCATACGCCTTTAGCATGTTCTACGAAAACATGTCCGGCTACCTGCGCGGCTTTGGCATCTCGCTCATGCCCGCCCTCATCACCATGATCTGCGTCTGCGGCATTCGCTTCTATTGGGTATTCTGCGTGTTCCCGCACTTCCGTACCTTTGCGAACATCATGATGGTCTACCCCATCAGCCTGGGCACCACGGCATTCTTTATGGTCGTGGCGGTATTGCTCTGCCACCCGGCACGCACCTATCGCACCGCCCAAGCCAAAGCGACAGCCCGCTAAACACCGCACTCAACGTCACGCCAGTCATTAATTGACAATATGCGAGCTCATATAGTCGATAAAACGCCTCGTGGCGATAGGCATGGTGTCCCAGCTGCGCCAGGCTGCCACTACGTCACGCGAGGGAGCGTGCACGATGGGACGCACGCGAATATCGGCCCTCATGCCCTCGACGGTACGGCGATACAGCATACTCACGCCTAGGCCCTCCTCCACCATCGCCATGATGGTGTAGTCGTCGGTCACCTCGCTCGTCACGTGCGGCGACAGCCCATGCGCCGCGAATGCATCGAGCACCAGGCTCTGTTCGCCCTCATCCAGCAGCACAAACGGCTCGGACGCCAGGTCGGCGAGCGTCACCTTTTCCTTTGCCGTCAGCGGATGCGCGGCCGGCAACAGTGCCACCAACTCATCGTGATAGACCACGCGCTTCTCGAGCCCAGCAGTAAATCCGCGTGCCGTAAAGCAAAAATCAACCACGCCATCGTGCACCCACTGGGCATTGCGCGTGTAATCGCCCTGTTTGAGCGTAAAGCGTACACCCGGATGCAGGGCACCAAAGTCGCGGATCACGCGCGGCAACACGGTGCGGCTCACGTTGGTAAACGTCGCAATGCGAATATCGGTCGAGGAGAGTCCCAGCAACTCCTGGCGTTTGCCCTCGAGCTCGGCCTCGGCAGTTACGATCTGGCGCAGATACGGCAGATACTGCTTGCCGTCGCGCGTAAGCGAGACACCCTGCTTGCCGCGCTCGATAAGCGTGGTACCCAGCTCGCGCTCGAGCGCCTTGACGGCCTGGCTCACCGCACTTTGTGTATAGCCCAGTTCGTCCGCCGCGCCCTTAAGACTGCCGCAATCGACCACCATACATACAATCTGATATCGCGATGCCATCGTGCCTCCACATCGATGTAGCCGTAAAACGTTTTGCCAGGGCCTTTTCTGCTTACATTAGTATTTCTTAATCATACTTAAAATACATTCGCTTTACTACATCCACATCTGGGAGCAGAATCCTTTTTACGAAACCGTTCTGTAACAAAAGGAGTCCCATGGATCGCAAAAAAGCAATCGCGCTCTCATTTTCCGTTCCCGTCGCATGGGGCTTTTCGTACCCCCTCATGAAGATCGGCATGGACAGCATGAACGCCACGAGCATCGTTGCGTTGCGCTGCATCATCGCCTTTGTGGCCTGCCTGTTGCTCTTCCACAAGCGCGCTTTCCGCATCAACCGCGACCTTATGGTCCGTGCCGCCATCATCGGCGCCATCATGGCAACCGAGCTCACCTGCATGTGCCTGGGCTCCAGCCTCACCTCTGCCTCCACCGCCGGCTTTTTGCAGAGCCTGACGGTCGTGATCGTGCCGTTTGCCAACGCCGCCCTGCTGCGCCGCGCCCCCGAGCGCAAAGTGCTCGTCGGCACCGCCATCGTCACCTGCGGCATGCTGCTGCTCTCGGGCGCCGACTTTACCAGCCTGAACCCCGGCGCGATGGTCATGCTGCTCTCGGCCTTTATCTATGCCGGCCACATTATCGTAGCCAAGCGCTTTGTCGAAGAAGTCGATCCGCTGGCTCTGGGCGTTTGGCAGCTGGGCTTCGGTGGCTTGTTCTCGGGCATCGCCGCGTACACCTTTGGCGGCTTCACGCTTCCCAGCACGCCGAACGAGATCGTCGTTGTCGTTGCGCTCGCACTCATCTGCTCTGCCTACGGCTTTATCACCCAGACGCTCGTGCAGCCCCACGTACCTGCCGAGACCACCGGCTTCGCCTTCTCGCTCGAGCCGGTCTGCTCCGCCGTCTTCTCGTTCTTCCTGGTCGGCGAGGTCCTGAGCCCCATCGCCTTCTTTGGCGCAGCGCTCATCCTCACCGGCGTCATGGTGGCAACCGTCGAGCTTCCACACCTTCACGCACATGGGCATACTCGTATGGCAGGAGCGCCCGAGCACGTCTCGTAGACCCCACTCCTCATGCAGCCGCGGCATAAAGGTCTCTGGACGCCTTTACAATAGGTGCCAACATAGCATCTACCATAAAGGAGTTCCATGGACGCTGTAACTCGCGACCGCAACATAGCAACTTGGTTGGGCGATGCGCCGCAGCCGGTCCGTGACACTACGAACCAGCTGCTCGAGCGCATCGCCCTTTTGCGTGCCGAGCAGACCATCTACCCGGCGCAAGACGACATCCTCAATGCCCTCGCCTACACGCCGGCCGACCAGGTCAAGGTTGTCATATTGGGTCAAGACCCTTATCACGGACCTAACCAGGCAATGGGGTTGTCGTTCTCGGTCCCCGCGACGCAAACCAAGTTGCCGCCGAGCCTGCGCAACATCTATAAGGAACTCAAAGCCGATCTGGGTTGCCCCATTCCCGTCACGGGAGACCTAACCCCATGGGCACAGCAGGGCGTCCTGCTCCTCAACACCACGCTCACCGTGCGCGAGCATGCCGCGAACTCGCACGCCAAGCTGGGCTGGAGTACCCTGACCGACTACATTATCGAACGCTGCTGCCAGCTGCCCCAGCCGGTGGTCTTTTTGGCATGGGGCCGCTTTGCCCAGCAGATGGTCGAAGGCAAGCTCGCCACGACCGGCGCGGGCAAGGCAACCGACAAGTTCTGCCTAGCCTCTACGCACCCCTCGCCGCTTTCGGCCAACCGTGCCACGGCGGAACTCCCCGCTTTTATGGGGTCGCGTCCCTTCTCCGCTGCCAATCGGTTACTCGAACAGCACGGCTCGACCCCCGTTAACTGGACTAGCCTCGGCTAAAAATCGATACATCAAAAACGCGCCCGACAGCTTTCCATCGGGCGCGTTTTCTACTCGGGCCAGATAAACTGGGTGCGGCCGGCCTCGCCGCCATCGATCAGCAGGCTCTGCCCGGTCATAAACCGGTTGGTCACGCCCACAAAGTAGATCCACTCGGCGATCTCTTGGGCGGTGGCCCAGCGTTTAAGCGGCGTGAGCTCCATAATCTGGTTCCACAGGTGCTCGTCTTCCATCACGCAACGGTTGAGCGGCGTGATAACGCCGCCCGGGTCCACACTGTTGGCGATGGCCTGCGGCGCCAGGCGGTTTGCAAGGTTTTTGGTGTAGGCGATAACGCCGCCCTTGCTGGCGGCATAGGCGGGAAACTCCGATCCCGTATGTCCGCTCGCCGACCCCACATTGACCACGGATTTGATAGCCGCTGTCGGCTTGGCGGCAAGCCCCTCCCCCACAAAGGCGTAGCGTTCGGTCACGTTGATGGTGCCACACAGGTTGGCGGCAATGTCGTCGGCCGAATCCTGCGTACCGGCAACGTTCACGATTACTTGAGGCTCAAGGTCGCCTGGAAACGAGTCAGGCTCGCGGACATCAACGATCAAATGGCGGTAGCGCTCGTGCTCGACCGCCGCCGGCAGCAGGTCAAAGCCCACGACCTCGTGGCCCTCGTCCAAAAAGCGCTGCACGCACGCGGCTCCGATACCGCCCGAAGCGCCCGTGATCAAAACCCGCATGCTTGCTCCTTAGGCGGTTGCGTGACGCTCGAGGTACTCGGCACCCACATTCTCGCGCTCCCAGCCGCGCACGACCTTGTAGCCCACGGGGCTCAGGAAGACCTCGCACAGCAGCTCGGCAACAGCGCCGGTCAGCGAGCACATAAGAACCTGCACCCAGGTCCAACCAAAGAACGTGTGGCTCACCACAATGGCAAAGACCAAGTTGTCGATAAACTGGCCAACACCCGTGGACACATAAGAGCGGAAGGCAAAGCTCGCAAAGTTATTCTTTTTGAGCATACGACCGAGCGACTGGTTGAGTGTGGAGTTAACCACGGCAGAAACGAGCATTGCCAGCGAAGAGCCCAGCACCACGTACCAGGTGCCGCCGATGGTGGCGTTAAGGGCGGTGTTGACCTCGATCATACCCGTGTCGTAGTAGGCGCCCCACATGCCGGGCGTGAGCGAGCATGCCCAAAAGCACAGACTCACGGCCAGATTGACCAGCAGCGCGAGGATAGAGATTTTGATGGATGCCTTGGCGCCAAAGCGCTTGCAGATCATGTCCTGGCACAAAAACGAAACCCAGCTCACCACAAAGCCGCAATCGAGTGCCAGATACGGCAGGCTGATAAGCTCTTTGTTGGCCAGCAGGTTCATCATGATGACACTCACGAAAAACAGCGAAACCGTTGCCGCGGGAATGCTCCGCAACAGGACCTTGTAGTCCTCCATGACCTTCTCGATCATTATGTACTCCTTTGGTTTTAGGTTTAACGAGCAGGATATCGGACCCGAACTGCTCGGCCGCCACGGTCTTGAGGCGACGATGGGTATAATAGCCGCTCACACGGCATCAGGCAAGCAAACGGCGCGGCAGCCCCACAGGGCCACCGCGCCGATGCATTAAAAGGCTACGTTGCCAAACTCCGACAGGACAAGGTCGGGGTTGTGGTCGGTCGCCCAGTCAACATTCCACGGGCTCGTGAACAGCAGCAGCTTGCCGCCGCGCATATCCTCGACGCGCAGGGTGTCACGCGTGAGCGAAAGGCCCGGGATGTCGATGGTGTCGGGGTCGTTTTGGATCCAGCGGATGTCCGTATAGGGCAGCGGCTGGCGACGAACCTCAACGCGGTACTCGGCCTTAAGGCGGCGCTCGAGCACCTCAAACTGCAGCACGCCGACCACGCCCACAATGACGCTCTCCATGCCGGCGCCCAGCTCGCGGAAGATCTGGATGGCGCCCTCCTGGGCAAGCTCCTCCATACCCTTGACGAACTGCTTGCGCTTGAGCGTGTCGACCTGCGTGATGCGGGCGAACATCTCGGGGGCAAACGTCGGGATCTGCGGATACTGCACGTGGCGCTTCCCGGAGCACACGGTGTCGCCGATGCTAAAGATGCCCGGGTCGAACAGACCCACGATATCGCCAGCGTAGGCCTCGTCCACGATGGCGCGGTCGTCGGCCATCATCGAGGTGCCCGTAGCCAGCTTGAGTTTGCGGTTGCCCTGCACGTGGAAGGCATCCATGCCGCGCTCGAACTTGCCCGAGCAAATACGCACAAAGGCGATGCGGTCACGGTGGTTCTTGTCCATGTTGGCCTGGATCTTAAACACAAAGCCGCTAAAGTCGTCGCGGCAGGGATCGACCGGCTCACTGGTGAGCGTATCGGTATAGGCGCGCGGCGTCGGGGCCAGGCGCAGGAACTCCTTGAGGAAGGGCTCCACACCAAAGTTGGTGAGCGCCGAGCCAAAGAACGCCGGGCTCAGCTTGCCGCAGGCCACAGCATCCAAGTCGAGCTCGTCGCCGGCGCCATCGAGCAGCTCGATGTCGTCCATCAGGTTCTTGTGGTTCTCCTCGCCGATGAGCTCGTCCATGGAAGGATCGCCCAGCTCGGCCTCGACCTCGGCGACCTTCTTGGTGGCGTTGGCGTGACCGTCGCCCTCAAAGGCAATGACGCGACGGGTCTGACGGTCGAACACGCCGCGGAAGTTGCGACCACTGCCGATCGGCCAGTTCATGGGATACGTATTGATACCCAGGACGTTCTCGATCTCTTCCATGAGCTCAAACGGATCGCGAGCCTCGTGGTCGAGCTTATTCACAAAGGTGAAGATGGGAATGTGGCGCAGCGTACAGACCTTAAAGAGCTTTTTGGTCTGGGCCTCGACGCCCTTAGCGCCGTCGATGACCATGACTGCGGCGTCGGCGGCCATAAGGGTACGGTAGGTATCCTCCGAGAAGTCCTGGTGGCCGGGGGTATCGAGGATGTTGACGCAGGCGCCATTATAGGTGAACTGCAGCACCGAGGAGGTAACGGAAATGCCGCGCTCCTTCTCGATGTCCATCCAGTCCGAGACGGCGTGCTTGGCCGAGCTCTTGCCCTTGACCGAACCGGCAGTCTGGATGCTGCCGGTATAGAGCAGCAGCTTCTCGGTAAGCGTGGTCTTACCGGCGTCCGGGTGGCTGATGATCGCGAATGTGCGGCGCGACGAGATTTCATCCGACAGGCTTGCCATGCGGATCCTTTCTTGCATTGAGTGCATTACGTCGATGTAACCGCACTATTGTAGCCGCGAAATCCCGCTCTAGGGCGCCTATCAGGACAAATTCATCAGTTGGGGCCTGGGTAGCCGGCCCAATCCGAATTTGTCTCTTGCGTAACTGTACATAGTGTATATATACTGTGCTTACCGGTTATATACACGTGTAGCCCAACAGCTAAGGAGCCGCTGTGGACATCATCCTATCCAATTCGAGCGACAAGCCCATCTACGAGCAAATAGCCTCGCAAGTCAAAGCTCAGATCCTTTCGGGCGCGCTCGCTTCGGGAGCCAAACTCCCCAGCATCCGTGCACTCGCGAGCGATCTTGGCGTGAGTGTCATCACCACCAAGCGCGCCTACGCCGACCTGGAGCAACTCGGCTTTATCTGCACCGTGCAGGGCAAGGGCTGTTTTGTCGCCGAGGGCAACCAAGAACTCTTGCGCGAAAATCAGCTCTGCCATATCGAAGAGCTGCTTGCGAAAGCGGCGAGCCAAGCCGAAGCCTTGGGCGTCACGCGCGACAAGCTGCACGAGATGCTCGACCTCGTAGCCCCCGAAACCATGCAGTAGCCATCTGCAAGAAAGGCTATACCATGCAAAAGTTGCTAGAACTCAAAGGTGTATCGCGCCGCGTGAGCGACCGCTTTTCACTGCGCGACGTCACGCTTGCCGTGGAGCCCGGCCAGATCGTTGGCTTTGTGGGCGCAAATGGCGCCGGCAAGACGACGACCATTCGCGCCGCGCTTGGGCTTATAAAGCCCGATGCCGGCGAGGTGCATCTGCTTGGACAGCGCTGCGACGCCAACGCGCCCGACGAGACGCAGCGCCACCTGCGCTCCCGCATCGGGCTTGTCCTGGACACGTGTCCCTTCCCCTCCACGCTCAAGGTGGGCCAGGTCGAGAAGCTCGTAGGCCCGGCATACCCCACGTGGAGCTGCGAAACGTTCGCCGGATTCATCGACCGATTTGGCCTCGATCCCAAGACGAAGGTCAAGGACCTCTCCCGCGGCATGGGCATGAAGCTGCAGCTCGCCTGTGCGCTCAGCCACAATGCCAAGCTGCTCGTTTTGGACGAAGCCACCGCGGGCCTCGATCCCATGGCGCGCGAGGAACTGCTCGACGAGTTGCTTGCCTTTGTCGCCGACGGCCAGCACAGCGTGCTGCTCTCGAGCCACATTACATCCGACCTCGATCGCACTGCCGACCGCGTCATCTGCATCGATAACGGCTCGATTGTGTTTGACCTGCCGCGCGAGGACATTACCGACCGAGCCGGCATCGCCCACTGCACCCAAGCACAGGCCGCAGAGCTTATGGCTTGCGTCGAAGGCGCCCGTGCCGCCCACCACGCCTATAGCGTGGACGTGCTCGTGCCCAACCGTCGCGATGTGCTCGAGGCCTTCCCCGAGATTCCCTGCGACCGGGCAACCATTGATGACTATCTTCGCCTCACGCTGAAAGGGGCTTCGAAATGAAACGCGCCTTTATGTCTGAGCTCGCCATCGTCCGCACGCTTGTCCCGAGCATCGCGGGCGTCGGCCTGTTCATCTTCGTCGTACTGACCCTCGCCAACGCATCGGACGGTGACTCTGGCATGAGTGCCGGCGCCTGCGCGGTCAGCGCCATGTCGCCCATCGTGGTCATGAACTCGCTGGCCGGCTACGACAATCAAAACGGATGGGAGCGCTATCGGGCAACGCTGCCCATCTCGCGCAAAGACATCATCTGTGCACGCTACCTGAGCATCATTGTCTTCTCGGCCGTCATGGCGTGCGCCGCCGCGCTTTTGAGCATCGTCTCCATCCCGCTCTTCAACAGCGCGGGTATTCCCTCGACGGGACAGACCGTCTTTGAGACCACAATAGCCTCCGCCGCATCGATGCTCATCTCCCTCATGATGGTGTTTTTGGCACAGCCGCTGTTCTTTCGATTTGGACACATGGAGGCGCTGCGCCTTTCCGTCGGCCTGTTTGCCCTGCTCGGGTGCCTTGCCATGGCAGCGCTGAGCTCCTCCAACCCCATCAGCAACTGGCTCATGTCGATTGCCGGAGCGAATCCCGATCCTGCCGTTCTGGGCTGTCTGTGCGCAGGAATTGCCGTGCTGGCCCTCGCGCTATGCGCAATCAGCTGCACCGTCAGCACCAAGGTTTATCGAGTACACGACCTGTAGGCACGCGAGTCTCAATCCACGAAGGACGCGATCGCCCCCGCCGCAAATCCGTGACAAATGGCATATCCCCGGCACGCGCTATCGTGCTACTTGCGCAGCGGCTTGGGCAGCGGAATGCCTGCCGCGATGACGGCGGCGATGATCATGCAGACAATGCCCTTGAGCGGGAAGCACATGAGCAGCAGGCCCACGACCATGACGGGCTGACGCATGACGGCACCCATCGTCGAGGCGGTACAGACGGCGACGCAAAAGACCGGATCGGCGCCCGTAAGGACGGCAAGGCCGTAGCCCAGGCTCACGCCCGAGAAGATAACGGGGAAGAAGTGACCGCCGCGCCAGCCCAGGTTGATGAGGGCGGGCGTCAGCATGGCCTTGATAAGACCAGTTGCAATGAGCACACCGGCGGGAATGGTCATATAGGTCTCCATGAGCACGTCGGCCTGCGTCTCGCCAGCAAACATGGTGTAGGGCAGGACCGTGCCGCAGATAGCGAGCGCCAAACCGGCCAGCATGGCCTTGACGACAGGGCGCTCCCCTATGGCGTGGGCCAACGCCTCGCTCGCGTGCTCCGAGACAAAGTACAGCCAACCGCATACGGTGCCGACCAACGCCAGCGGAATGAGCCAGACAAGTTCCAGGTTACCCACCTGGGCGGCCTCGAACCTGGGCATGCCCATGCCGCCGCCCATAAGCTGGCCGAGCAGCAGATAGGTGCCCAGACCGCCGGCAATCGCGATGCCGTAGACCACGGTCTTTTGCGCCTTGGGCAGCTTGATGGTGATCTCATCGGACGCGGAGTCCTCGCCAGCGCCCTGGCCGTCGGCGCTACCGGCGAGCGGCGCCACAAAGCCAAACACGGGCGCGGTAAAGAGCGCCGTCAGGGCAGCCTGGGTGCCCAGCAGCGTGAGCTCCCTAAACTCGGCGCCAAAGCGACGCATGCGGTCGCCGACCCAGCTGCACAGACCCGCGATAACTCCGGTCAGGCCGGCCTCCGGTCCAATACTTCCGCCAAACAGCAGCGGCAGCAATGCCGCAAGCGAAAGCTTGCCGAGGTTGTCGTACGGGTAGCGACCGTCTTGTTTAACCTTGGCCATCACCTGGTTGAGGTCATCGGTCTTGGTGCCCGTAATCTTTTCGTACAGACCGATCAGCAGGCCGCCCAGCAAGCAGACAAAAAACGGGTACGGCAGAAAACCGAACGGGCCGCTCGCGAGCTCAGGCGAAGCGACGCCCAGCGCGTGCGGAATCTCGGTCCATAGATAGTCGACACCGTGCTCCATCGCAAAAAAGAACAGCCAGACCGCGGCGCCTGCGAACGCACCGGTCACGGCAACGCTAACTAAAAACAGCGCACGGTTTTTGGGTTTTGCAAGACTATCCATCGGGACCTCCCGTGGTCAAATTCGGCAAAGATACGTTTTATTGTAGAGCGAGCGTTACCCGAACGAGCCAACCGTCTGCGCCGCAAACGGCACCATTGGGAGTCATAGTGGGGCAGGCTCAAGACTTATCCGTTGATAATCGAGGCAATCTCGCGCAAATCGTCGGCAAAGTAGATGCCGTGCTGGCGCCTCGGGCTCGAAAGCCCTTTATCAATCATGCGTCCGAGCAGCGCCTTGAGATCGTTGTAGTAACCGTCCAGGTTATACAGGATGCACGGCGCGCTCAGATGCCCCAGCGACACGGCCGACATGACCTCGGCAATCTCCTCGAGCGTACCCGTCCCGCCGGGAAAGGCAATGAAGGCATCACCAAGCTCGATCATCTTGGCCTTGCGCTCGGCCATGTCGCTCGTCACGATGAGGTCGTCGATGCCATCGTGCTGAAACTCGGCCTCGATAAAAAAGCTCGGCTCCACGCCCGTCACGTGTCCACCGGCATCGAGCACGCTATCGGCGAGCGCGCCCATCAAGCCCGACTTGGACCCGCCGTATACCAACGCGTGTCCGTTAGCGCCAATCCAGTTGCCCAGCTCCTGCACCGCGGGCAGAAACGCCGGGTCATTACCGACGCTGGCACCCAGATACACGGTGATATTCATATTCAGTCCCCCTCATCGTGACGCACGGCGCCCGTTCTAGCGCTGGCGTCGACGATACTCGCGCACGCGACGCGAAAGATCGGCGAGCTCGTCACGATCGAGCTCTTCCAAATGCTCAAGATCGTCCATAAAGCGCGCCATGGTGTCCTTTTGGCGCATCTTGATGAGCGTATTGCAGTAGTTCACCGCCACGCCCGTAAGCATGGCGATGTAGAAGATGCTGATGACGCTCAAGACGACGGTAATCGCGCGGGCAACCGGTGTCTCGGCCGGAATGTCACCAAAGCCGATGGTCGAGACCGTCTCAAAGCTAAACCAAAGTCCATCGCCAAAGGTGAGGGTCGTGGGCTCGGACAGCCAGACGGCCGTCGAGCACAGCAGATAGAACACAAGAAACAGGCCCGTGATGCGCGCAAAGCCAGCCTGGCGCAACACGTCGGCAAGCGTCCTCAACTTGTTCATCGCGACCCCTTTTCCCAAGCGCCCAATCATGTTCGTTCGGTATTGTCCCACACTCGACACTCGAGGACGCTCCTTTTGTGCTGGCAGAAAGGGACTGTCCCCAACTGCCGGCACATAAGGAACGTCCCTAAGTGCCAACTCCGGCAAAGAGTGTCCCCGGCGACTAGTCGTTTAAGAACGTCCCCAATGACTACTACAACTGCCGGACAGATTGGGAACGTCCCTAAGTGCCGGATGTTAGGCAAGCTGAGCTGGTATCCTTATGCGGTATTATCTCGACTCGATAGGATTGCCTGTGAAACCTTCCGCCGTCCTTCGCTTAGCTCTATATCGCACCCTAGCTGTCGCGCTTGCTGCGCTCACACTACTGAGCGCCGTCATGCCCACCCCAGCCTTTGCCGCCGACTCCGACCAGCAGGTCAAGACGGTTCGCGTTGGCTGGCTCGTCAACAACAAAGGCTTCCAGGAAGGCACGCCGGGCGAGCGCCTCTCGGGATGGGGCTACGAGTACCTCCAGACCCTCTCGTATTACACAAAGGGCTGGCAATACGAATACGTTAGCGGCACCTTCTCCGAGCTTATGGACATGCTCGAGGCAGGCGAAATCGACCTCATGCCCAACATCTCGTATTCGGCAGAACGCGAGCAGAAGCTGCTCTTTTCCTCGAACCCCGAGGGCACCGAGCGCTACTACATCTACGCCAGGCCCGACCGCGACGACCTGGCCAAGGGTGACCCCCAGGCGCTCCAAGGCCTCACCATCGGCTGCAACTCTGGCGTTATGCAAACTATCGTCGGCCAGCAGTGGCTCGCCGACGAAGGCGTTACCTGCACCTATAAAGAAATCGACACCGGCAGTGCCCTCTTTGAGGCGCTTGCAGACGGCGAGGTCGACGCCGTCATCATGAACGACACCATTTCGTCGCCCGATGCGTCACCCATGTTCTACGTAGGCTCGAGCGACTACTATTTTGCCGTTCCCAAAAGCCGCCCTGATCTGATGAACGACATCAACGCCGCCATGACGACCATCGCCCGCGATAACCCGCGCTATAACGAGGAAGTCAAATCGAGTTACTCGACCCAAAACAGTGGCTCGTCATCGCTCACCGGCCCCGAGACCACCTGGCTCAAAGAAAACGGCAATACCATCACGATCGGCTATCTTAAAAACCAACTTCCCTACTGTACGCAAAATGACGACGGCGAGATGGAAGGGTCGCTCGCCTCGCTTGCAACGACGTTGCACGACAAGTTTGGCATTACGGTCAAAACAATCGCACTCTCGAGCAACAAACAAATGATCAAAGCCCTTTCCAACGGGACCATCGATGTCGCCCTGCCGTTGTTTCGCGACTACTGGCTCGCCGAGCAGACAGGGGTCATCCAGTCAAACTCGATGGGAACGGTTTCGCTGACCGCCATTCACAGTGGCAAAAACCTGAACAGCGACCTTAAGAACATCGCTTGTACAAAGAGCACAATCGTTAACCGTTTTGAGCTCGAAAGTCTCTTTCCGAACGCAACGGTAACCGAGTATTCGAATGACGGCGAGGTGCTCAAAGCCCTCGATGAGGGGAAGGCACGTTGCATCATTGTCCCCAGCACGCGCCTGGAAACTCTCCGCGACATCTACGACATCGAGGATTTCGAAACACAGGAACTCACCAACACGGCACAACTATCGTGTTTAATTTCGCGCGGCAAGCCCGAGCTGCTGGGAATCATCAATAAGGGCATCGTCAATGCAGGTGAATCGCTCTCTGCAAACAGCTATTTCCCCACATCGTACTCGGCGCAAGAATCGGATGCGTTCCGACTTCTCTACCGCAACCGCATCGTCATTGCGGCAGTCGTCATTTGCATTTTGCTCACCGGCATCGTCATCCTTGTCTGGTCGCTTTACCGCGCACAGGAGGAACGGCAGAAAGCCGATGCCGCCAACGCCGCCAAAACCGCTTTCCTCACGCGCATGAGCCACGACATCCGCACGCCGCTCAACGGCATCCTGGGTCTTATCGAAATTGAGGAATTGAGAGAAGGCGACATGCAGGTCGCCCGCGAAAGCCGCGCCAAGGCGCGCGTTGCCGCCAATCACCTGCTGTCACTGATTAACGACATCCTCGAGATGGGCAGGATCGAGGAGCGCAAAGTGACACTCGAGCACGAATCATTCAACCTTAAAGAGCTGTGCGACAATGCGCTCGTACTGTGCAAGCTCCGCGCATCGGACCGCGGCATAACCATGCTCGACACCAGCGAGCCCTACGCTGTCGACCAATATATGATCGGCAGCCCCACCCATATTCGGCAGATCATTGTCAACCTGCTCGACAACAGCATCAAGTACAACAAGCACGGAGGCACCGTCACGTTCTCATCGACCATCAAACCGGTCGACGACGAGCACGCCGCGTTTTGCTTTAGCGTCTCGGATACCGGCATTGGTATGACATCCGAGTTTTTGGCACACATTTACGAGCCGTTTGCCCAGGAAGGCGACGATGCGCGCAGCAAGTTCCAAGGAACCGGCATTGGCATGTCTATCGTCAAATCACTCATCGATATGATGGGCGGCACGATTGAGATTTCGAGTGAGGTTGGCGTGGGGAGTACGTTTAACGTCCAGATTCCGCTCGAGATCGACAAGAACCCTCAGACAAAAGAACGTACGGACGAGCAGGCATACAGTTGCTCGCTTGCAGACATGAACGTTCTTTTGGCAGAAGATAACGAGCTCAATGCCGAGATTGCCCAGGCTCTGCTCGAAAGCGAGGGCATCGTCGTAACTCGCGCCGCCGACGGCAACGAAGCGGTCGACCTATACGTTGGCCGTCCCGCGGGTAGCTTCGATGCGATTCTTATGGACATCATGATGCCGGGCATGGACGGCTACGAGGCAACCCGCGCGATCCGCCTGAGCGAAAAGGCCGATGCGGCCGACATCCCCATCATCGCGCTCACCGCCAACGCCTTTGCCGAAGACGCCAAGGCGGCACACGATGCCGGTATGAACGCCCATCTGCCCAAACCGCTCGACTTTAGCAAGCTCAAAAACATACTCGCCTGTATCAAGAAATACGGATCCGTTTCGCTATAGTTTGTGCTCAACCACCATGCACAGCCAGAAAGGAAGCCAACGATGTTTAGGCCCTTACGTCGAAAGAAACGCGCCATCACTGACGAGGAAGCGCGCGAGTTGCTCGCCACCTGTAAGCGCGGCGTCTTTGCCGTCAACGGCGATGATGGCTACCCCTATGCCATTCCCGTCAACTACTTCTTTGACGCCGAGCACGACAAGATTTATTTCCATGGCGCCAAGGCCGGCCACAAGGTCGATTCGCTCAGGCGTGACGATAAAGTCTGCTTTACCGTTTACGGCAACGAGTGGTACAAGGACGGCGACTGGGCTCCTTACGTCATGAGCACCGTGGTCTTTGGCCGTTGCCGCCTGGTAGATGAAGCGCCTGCGTTTATCGAGGACAAAGTCCGTCAGCTCGCGCTTAAGTACTACCCTTCTGCCGAAGAAGTCGAGGAAGAAATCGCCAAAGACATCAAGGGCGTCCAACTCTACGAGATTTCGATTGAGCATCTTTGCGGCAAGCAGATTCACGAAAAGTAGCGAATGCGAAAAACGCGCTCGCTACCCTCTGCGCCCCATGTGCCCACGCATTTTGACGGCGTGGGCACATGGGGCAGCACTCGAATCGAGCGCCCCCTATACCCCAAAAACGTAGCGGTCCAGGCGCTCACACGCCTCCTTTACCCGCGAAAGCGGCAGTGCCAGATTCACGCGGATGTGACAAGGCCCGTGGAACGGACGGCCATCCTGATACCCCACGCCCACGCGCGCCCCCTCGTCAAGCAGCCACTGAATATCGCGGCCATGCTCGCGACACCACTCGGTGCAGTCCAGAAACACCATGTACGTGCCCTGCGGACGCGAATAGGACACGCCCTCAAAATGCTCGTCAACGTAATTGCAAAAGTAGTCAACGTTGGCATCGATGACCTCATTGAGCTCATCGAGCCACTCGTAGCCTTGCGGCTGGTAGGCACCGATAAGCGCATGCATGGAGAGGACGTTCATCTCGTTGTAGTGAGTCTTGTTGGACACGGCGCACACGCGGTCGCGCAGCGTCTCGTTATAGATGATGTGGTAGCTGCCGACCAGGCCCGCCAGGTTAAACGTCTTGCTGGGCGCATAGAGGGCAACCGTGCGCATGCGGGCATCCTCGCTCACCGACTGCGTCGGGATATGCTTGTGACCCGGCAGGATGATATCGGACCAAATCTCATCCGAGATCACCACGCAATCGTGCTGGCGATAGATATCCATGGCGCGCTCGATCTCGTCGCGCTCCCATACGCGGCCGCAGGGATTGTGCGGCGAGCAGAACACGGCGGCATGGATGTGGTTTTGGGCGAGCTTGCGCTCCATGTCCTCAAAATCCATGCGCCACACGCCCTGATCGTCGAGCTTAAGCGGGCTGTGGACAATGCGATAGCCCGCGGCCTCGATGGACTTGGTAAAGCCGATGTAGGTGGGACTGTGGACCAGCACCGCATCGCCCGGCTGGACATATGCGCGCAACGTCGACACGACACCGCCCAGTACGCCGTTTTCGTAGCCGATATGCTCAGGGAGCAGGCCTTCGACGCCATTACGGCGGGTCTGCCATTCGATGATGCGGTCGAAGTACTCGTCGCGCGGATTGAAATAGCCAAACATGGGATGCTGGGCGCGCTGAATGATGTACTCCT
This sequence comes from Coriobacteriaceae bacterium, assembly GCA_905209215.1. Taxonomy (GTDB): domain Bacteria; phylum Actinomycetota; class Coriobacteriia; order Coriobacteriales; family Coriobacteriaceae; genus Collinsella. The sequence goes on from CAJLRY010000007.1 coordinate 61,448, forward strand.
GGACCGTGGGCACCGTGGCAAAGTTCATGTCCGCTACCCACATGGGGATGCGGTCGAAGCCCTCGTCGGGTGCGTTCGGAGCCATGCCGGGAATTTCTCCCCAGGAGTCAACGGCGATGGCGTCCATGCCGTGGCGGTCGATAAGCGAGGTAAAGTCGTATTTCATGCTGAGCTCCCGTGCAAAGCGGATTGTTTCGGTAGGCGTTATTGTCCACCAGCGTGGGCGGTTTTGACATGGGGTTTGGCGCTTAATTTGACGGGTGCGGACGAATGGCTGGTTAGTCTTGCGCGTCGTTGATGGCGGTTACCGTCAGCCTTGTTCCGTCGACCGTAAACGATATGTCGAGCCCGGCGTAGGCCAAGTGGTAAACGCGGTTGGGCTCGTGCTTGCTACCCGCACGGCGCGGATCTTGGCGAAGGACCTCGACCAAGCCGGGGAGCTTTGCAGGCGGGACCATATCTTTCAGCGCTTGTGGGAACTCAACATCGAGCTCTTGCCACGGCGCGTCCTCAATCCAGCCGCCCGTCGCATCCGGGTGACAGTCGGCAAATGGAATGTAGGGCTTGATGTCGTAGATGGGCGTGCCGTCGCGCAGGTCGGCCCCCAGTATATGGATGATCGGGCCATCATCGGTGAGCTCAACACGGCTGAGCTTGACGCAGGTGAGCCCGATGGGATTAGGGCGAAACGGACTGCGTGTGGCAAACACGCCCACACGCTCGGCTCCACCCAGACGCGGCGGGCGCACGGTTTTCGACCATTTTGCGTTGGTGCCGGACCTGTCCTGCGTTTTGGCATCGGCGGCTATGTCCTTAGCCGTGCCACCGGGCGTTCCGTTTTCGAAGCACCATAGCAGCCATAGGTGAGAGAAGGAGTCCAGACCCTCAACTGCAGCGTTGGAGGCAAATTCCGGCTCAAAGACGATGCGCCCCTGCAGATGGGGCGCCAAAAAGCTGTTGCGCGGAATGCCGAACTTCTGCGGCAGGTCGGTATGTATGCGTGCAATAGGTTCCATGCCGGTCATTGTACGGCACTGGTGCGCGGGCGAGGGGCCGCGATTCCCGCTCATCGCCATCTGCATGCAACCAACGGTTGCTTGGAAGGGTGCCTGCCGCCGCGTATGCTTAAGCCATCAACCAGCAGAAAGGAGCCGTTATGGCCTTCGCAGAAAAGCTCATCGCCGTCCGTCGCGCCAACAATCTCACCCAAGAGCAGCTCGCCGCCAAGCTCTACGTCACGCGCCAAGCCGTCAGCCGTTGGGAACGCGGCGAGGTCACACCGGGCATCGACATGATGAAGCTCATTGCCGCCGTGACCGGCGAGCCTCTGTCTCATCTGCTCGAAATGCCCGAGCACTATTGCCAGAGCTGCGGCATGATACTCACGCCCGACGACTGCGGCACCGATGCCGCGGGCGCCACGACCGACCATTACTGCAAGTGGTGCTACGACCGCGGCAAGTACACCTACGAGACTACGATGGAGGCGATGATCGAGGATTGCGCCCCGCGTCTGGCGCAAAACACCGGTATGTCACTCGACGAGGCCGTCTCGCTCATGGGCGCCGTGCTGCCGCAACTGGAGCGCTGGCGCACCGTGCAGGAAAACGAAGAGCGCTACGGCGCCGAAGCCCGGGCGCGCTATGGCGATGAGGCAATCGATGCGGCAAGCGAGGCGTTGCTGGACATGGATCCCGAGACATGGAACGACATGAAGGAACTTGAACGCGCTATTCTGGGCCAGCTCTCGATTGCCATGGGCGACGGCGATCCAAAGAGTAGCGAAGCCCGCAAGCTTGTCGCAATGCACCGCCGATGGATTGGCCTTAACTGGGGACACGAGCCCCAGGACGAAGCATACCTGGGCCTCGCCAATGGTTATCTTGCCGACCAGCGCTTTGTTGACTACCACGACAAGCCCTGCGGCACCGGAGCCACGGCGTTTCTGGTACAGGCAATCGAGTCGTCGTTGACGCGTGCATAGACCGCGGCGGCTTTGGGTATTTCAATCGAAACCTCAACCGATTGGAGACCTATGGCTACTGATCACGAGCTCGCGCTCTACGTTATGACCGGCTGCCCGTATTGCATAAAGGTCAAGCGCTTCCTGGCCGATAACGGCGTGACCATCCCCGAGCGTAATATCTCGACCGATTCCGATGCCGAGCGGACACTCATCGCCGTCGGCGGAAAACGCCAGGTTCCCTGCCTGTTCATTGACGGCGCGCCACTCTACGAATCGAACGACATCATCGCGTGGATACAGAAGAACCTGCTCTAGCGTTCTATTGCGGTCGGCCGGCCCCAACGCACAAACCCATACGGCACAAACATGTACGTCAGCATCCAAAGTCGACATTTTTCGACATCTTTGGATGCTGACGTACAGCTTTTTGCATGGGCCCACCACAGGTAGTCATTGGGGACGTTCTTAAATGACTAGTTACTTGTATTTTTGTCTACAAAATTGTATACAAAAAGAGAAGCCGCCTCATGGAGCTCATCGCTCGATGTTGCCCCGATCGGGATGGCTACATCATTTACCACGCCCTTGTCCCTCCTACGCGCAAGGTGCTCAGGGAAATCGGAATCGATCGATAGGAGGCACTATGGACGCCAAGCAGCTCGAAAAGATGATGGGGTTTGCTCCCGGTGAGCTAGAAAAAGCCGCAGCGGCATACGAAAAAGATGAGTGGCCGAAGGGCCACACCGTCAAGTTGGGAAGGCCGCCGATTTCCGATGAACCAAGCGTTGTTTTATCGGCACGTGTGGGCGAATCGGTTCTTGAAGCATTTGACGCAAAGGCAAAGCGCCATGGGCAAACGCGCACGGAGGGTAGTGTCGCGAAAGTTGGTGTAAGGGCCCCTACGGCCCCTGTGTCCAAGATCTGGAATCAGTTGATATCCTAGGCCGCCTCCACGCTGTCGGCAAGCTCCAGGCTGGATTCGATCATCTTCCTGGCCGTCTTCTCCAGCTCCGCCCAGTCGTGCTCGCCCTCGGCACCCATCCTGAACGCGGCGTCGTGCATCTCCGCCATCTTCCTCTCCGAGAAGTACCTCGACGTCGACCACGTCTCCGCCTGGTCGCACATGACGGCCCCGACGACCCTCAGCAGCGACCCCTCGGACGGGAACACCTGCACCACCCGCGAGCGGCGCTTTATCTCCCTGTTGGCGCGTTCCTGCACGTTGTTGGTGCGCAGGCGCTTCCAGTGCGACGGCGGGAAGTCAAGATACGCGAGCGCGTCCGCCTCCGCCTCCTCCATTACCCTCGCCGCCCTCGGGCAGCACTCCTCCAGCATCTCGCACGCCGCGTGGTACATGGCCACGGCGGTGGCGGCGTCCCTGGCGCGGAAGACCGGGGAGACGATCCTGCCTACGCGGCGCCTGAGCTGCCAGGAGCCGGCCTCGCGCATGCAGTCGCGCATCAGGTGCACCGCGCAGCGCTGCCATGCGGCGCCCTGGAAGACCTCGCCTATGGCCCTGACCAGGCCCTTGTGGGCATCGGAGACGACGAGCTCGGTGCCGGTCGCGCCGCGGTCGCGCAGCTTCCGCAGGAAGCCGAGCCACGATTCGTAGGACTCCGTGTCCACCACGGATATCCCCAGCACGCGCCTCCAGCCTGACTCGTCGCAGCCTATCGCCGTGACCACCGCGGTCGAGGCCACCCGTCCGCCCCTGCGGCACTTGACGTAGGTGGCGTCGAGCCAGATGTAGGGGATGGCGCGGGCGCCGAGCGGGCCGTCGGCAAGGTCCGCTATCTCGGCGTCGAGGCTCGCGGCGATGGCGCTCACGCGGTCCCTGCCGAGCCTCTCGATGCCCATCTTCTCGGCTATCCTCTGCACCTTCCTGGTGCTGGTGCCGGTCGCGTACATCTCGGCCACGGCCGCCACGAGCGCGCGGTCGACACGCTGGTAGCGCTCGAGGACGTCCTCCGGGAAGAAGCTGCCCGTCCGGAGTTTGGGGATTCTCAGGTTGAGCGTGCCCACGCACGTCTCGAGCGTGCGGTCGCGGTAGCCGTTCCTGCTGTTGGCCCCATCGCCGCAGAGCTGGTCGGCTTCCTCGTCCATGATGGCGTTGACCACCTGCTCGGCGAGCAGCCTGAGCAGCGACTGGATGTCGACCATCCCGTCGGTCGACCTCGGGATGGCGGCCTTCTCCGGCATCGCGTCTGCTAATATCTCCATAGCGGTCCCTGTCCTTTCCCAGAACCTGTGTTATGTAGCAATTCCAGATTCTAGGACAGGGGCCGCTTGCGTTTGGCGGTCAACCGTTAGTGTCCTTACACCAACATTTTCGACGCGATCGCACGGAGCGACTCAGGGAACTCATTACACTCGATGCAATGATTGCCTAGTCCCCTGCCGAACCAAACATGTACGTCAGCATCCAAAAACGATATTTTTCGACATCCTTGGATGCTGGCGTACAGTTTTTTGCATGGGTCCGGCACAGGCGATCCGTTCTTCTCCGTCCCCAAGGGATCATTTAGCCACAAAAGCGGGCGATGGGCGCAAGCTGCGGCTCGCGAAAGACACGGTCGACAGCAGCACGGTATTCATCGACCTTTTTGGTCTTGCGAACGAGCTTGTGAACGGTCGCGGGATCGGCGAAGGCGCATTTGGCGTAGAACCACCACTCCTTCATGCGAAAGACCGCGTTGCCCCCAATCTCGTCCGCATAGGCCGCAAACAGCATGTCGTGGAAGCGCTGCAGCTCAGCGGCCGTGGCAGCAGGGCCGCCCTTAACCATGCGAGCCAGCGCGGGGTTCGCGAGCAAGCCGCGCCCCAACATTACGTGGCGTGTTCCGGGATAGGCCCCCACCAGCGCATCCATGTCCTCAAGATCAAAGATGTCGCCGTTATAGGCCACGGGAAACGGCGCCCGCTCCAACGTCTCGCCGTAAAACTCTTTACGCGGCGAGCCCGTATAACGGTCCTTTTGCACGCGCGGATGCACGATCAGCTCTGCCAGCGGCATGCGGCAATAGAGGTCGAGCACGCGTTCGTACTCGTCATCGCTTTCCAACCCCAACCTGGTCTTGACCGACACCGGCAAGGGTGAGCGTTCGCACACGTCGCTCAAGAACACCTCGAGCTCATCCAGGTTGCGCAGAAAGCCCGAACCCTTGCCTTTGGCAACAACCGTACCCGAGGGGCAGCCAAGGTTGAGATTGACCTCGCGGTACCCCATCTCGGCGAGCACCTGCGCCGCCCACACAAACTCGTCCGCATTCTTGGACATCAGCTGAGGTACTACGTTAAGCCCCTGGTTATTGGCAGGATCGACCTCTTTAAACGCCTTGCCACCAAAGCGGTTGCCCACCCGCGGCGGCGGCAAAAACGGCGTGTAATAACAATCGAGCGCGCCAAAGCACTCCGCATGCACGCGACGGAACACATGCCCGGTAATCCCCTCCATGGGGGCCAGCGATAAATTCATCAACATCCACTCTCAAATCAATGTGACAAAGGGACAGTCCCTTTGTCACATAATACGCCCACCGAGGGCGGGGGTTCTCTATACTGAGTCACATATGACGGTATCGCGCCAAAGGAGAACGCCGTGACCACGTCGCAGATATCCCTGCTCGCGCTCATCTTGGTTGGGGGCATCGGCATCCTGCTTATCGGAGTGAGCGCGCTCATGAAAGCCGCCGCTCGCAGGAAAGCCAAGGCCTGCACCGCCGTGACCATGGGGACGGTCATCGACCATCGCTTTATGGGTGAAGGCAGAATGTATCCCGTTTTGGAATACACCGTCGACGGCACGCAATACCGCGCGAAAAAACAATTCCGCGGCATAAAGACCAAAAGCTTGTCGGGACTCCCCATCCACACGCAAGCCACCGCCTACGAAGACGCCAAGGGCTGGCTGCACGTGCAGACAGGCCCCATCACCCGCCTAGGCACCCTTGCGGAGCAGCTTTGGCCCCTCGGTAGCCAAATAACCGTGTACTACAACCCCAGCAACCCAGACAAAAGCTATGTCGAACGCCCCATCGTGGGCAACTTTGCCACGCTGATGTTTAACATCGCAGGCTTCTTGCTCATCGCGATGAGCATCTTGCTCTATGTTCTTATCCAGCGCTAGCTCAAACTGATGCGCCCCGCGCCCCATGCGCCGCAACGACCGTTACGACACCAAGGATCAGTTATGGCAACACTTTCCGAACAAGAACGCAAGCGCATCCAGCGATACTGCATCTGTCCCAAGATTGCCGGAACGGCGCTCGCCATGGCATTCGTGCTGCCCCTTTTGATCATTCCCTTCGAAATGATTGACGACATCGTCTTCCATCACGAAGGCTTCCAGGAGACGGGCATGATGACCGCCTTGGCGCTCACCGCCGTCGAGCTCGCCATCTTCTGCTACTGCGCGCTCGCGCCGCGCTTTGGCATGCGCGGCAAGCAGTGGAAAGAAATGCAGCGCCGACTCGCCGTCGAGCAGTCCGAGAAAGACCGCTCGGCACAAATCGCGGGCGTTATTGGCACGCAGGCCGCTGCGCGCCTGCTCAAGAACAGCGACAACGAGACCGCGCGCAACCTGGGCGGCGCGGCAGAAGTCGCCGCTGCCGTAGGCGCCGTCGCCACCGCGGCAGACGTGCTTGCCGAAAGCTTTGCCAACGCAAAGGCCATGGCAGAGGCCTGTGGCGTGCCTATCCCCCGTGCAAAAAAGTGGATCGTCGCGCTTGTGGCACTGCCCCTCGCAATCGTGTGCGGTGCCTATATCCCGCAGCTGGCGCAGGGAAACATCAAGATGCAACAGAACGCCGCGGCCGCGGCCGAGCAGATCGCCATCGCCCGCAAGGCATTAGAGCCCGCATGCGAGTACGTGTCCGCCGATGACCCCTACGAGCGATATCAAGATTACGGCTATCATGTCCGCGGCTACTTGCACGACGGCGACTCCGATACCCAGAAGACCTATACGTACCTGGATTTCGATAACAAGGGAACGCTCAAGGAAGTGAGTTACATAGCGGAGATCGACCCCGACGCGAGCCTTGAGGACAACCTCGCCCGCATCGAGCTCGACTTGGATGAGCTTTCCTCTGTCGTCCAAACCGTAGACGTCAAGACCGTGAGTCCCGAGCTCCTAGCACCGCAAAAGCTCCCCGAAGAGTTTAGGCAGGCTTTTTTGAACGGTTCGCTCTACGAGAGAATCTCCATCAGGACGAGTGACGACCTCATCAAAACGTACTATTCGTTTGACACGGAGCCCGAGGACGAGTTTGACGAGTACACCCATCCAAGCATCCGTATCACGTTGGTGGGCAAAACGAGCTAGGCGCCCAATGTGACAAAAGGACTGTCCCTTTGTCACATTCCATGAAAAAGGGCACCGGCGTTAGCCGATGCCCTAAAGCTGCTGCAGATTAACTCCTACAGCGTATGACTAAGACGAATCGAACTATTCGTCCCAAGAGAGGCTCTTACCAGTCTTCTTTGCCAGCAGCAAGAACAGACCGATGATGACGTTGCATGCAATACAGAAGATGAAAACGCCCTGGAAGGAGCCGACAAGCTCGTATACCTTCATCATGACGGGCATGCCAAAGGCGCCGACGATATAGCCCACGGAGCAGATGAGCGCGAAGATGCGACCAAAGTCACGGGAGCCAAAGACGTCCATCACCAAAACGGTCAGAGCGGTGCCGGCGATGACGTACATGACGTCGTTAACACCGGCAGCAAGAATGCTGAGCGTCGAGTTGCCGCTGCTCATCATGAGCATGACAAAGGAGAGAATCGAGACGGCGAGCCAGCTCAGAATGGCCTTGGTGCTGCCAAACTTATCGCAAGTGGTACCGACGATCGGGTTGAGGAACAGGTCGAACAGCGATGCGGCGGAAACCATGAAGCCACCCACCATGGGGCTAAAGCCGACCTCGGCGGCATAGGTGGGGAACAGCTGGTTCATGCAGCAAGTAAGCTGAACGAGGCAGAGGAAGCCGATGCAGAAAAAGAATGCAGGCGACTTAATAGCGCGTGCGTAGCTAACGCCACATGCACTATCCTCGGTCGTCTCCTCGGTCTCGGCGACCGTCTCGCCTTCGACATAGCCATAGGGCAGCATGCCCTTGTCCTGGGGCTTATAGCGGATAATCAGGATGGAAGCGGGAAGAATGAGCACGGCGGAGACGCCAGCGAGCACCAGATAACCAGTCCTCCAGCCAGCAGCCTCAATGACAGAGGTGATGACGGGACTCATGATGAGCATGTAAATCGAGTTCACTGCCCAAGCGAGACCAATTGCCAGGCCGCCAGATTTTTTGAACCACTGGTCAATAACATCGGACATGGCGACGCCGGTAGTGAAGGCGAAGCAAACGCCAATCAAAGCACCAGCTGCGATGAACATCCAGACTTCGGTGTAGAAGGCCATGCCTGCGCCAGCGGCGAGCAGAATAAGCTCGACGACGGGGAGCCAAAACTTGCCAACAACCTTGGGGATGAGTTTTCCGACAAACGGAAGAGCCGCTGCAAGACCAATGAGCGTTGCAGTGAAGTAATACGAGAAGATGGAGTAGTCAAATCCGAACTCCTCGCACACGGGCGCGACGAAGGAGCCAGCGATTACGCTATAGGATCCGGTCGTACCGGCAGACATGAGGCCGAGCGCGATCACGAGAACCCATGCGTAAACCTTGCTGCTCTTTAACTTTGCATTTTCCATTGATACAGCTCCTAGAGACCCAGAAGGGCGCACATAACGGCCTTGATGGTGTGCTGACGGTTCTCTGCCTCACGGAAGATGACCGACGCGTTGGCCTCAAAGCACTCGTCCGCAATCTCAAAGCCCTCGGTGATGATTTCACGATGCAGGTCGTTCTTGCACTGGTCGAGCAACATCTTGCCAACGCGGTGATTTGCGTTGTGAACAGAGGGGAGCTCGTGCATGCAGAAGATGTCGGGGTTGTTGGTGCGCTTGCACAGCTCACTGGTGACGCGATAGGGGTACAGGGACTCGGCGTCGCCAAGCCAAGAGTTGTAGTCGTCAGGGTCCAGAACCTCGTCGCCGCACTCGGGGTTGATGTAGCGCCACTCCTCGGTAACGATTACGTCGACACCGTCCAGAGCATCAAGGTCAGAGGTGATGGTGAAGGTCCTGTTAGGCGCGTACTTGGCGTAGCAGGCCTCAACCTCCTCGATCATTTCCTTGCACATCTGGTGACGGAGGTCGTCGGGGCCGATGGCGAGGAAGTCCATGTCGAGCATCGCGCACAGACGGCCATACCACACGGGGGCGCCGGCGCAGTTGCCAACGAAGGCCATCTTCTTGCCACGGCTCGTGCGCAGACCACCCCACTGCTCCTCCATCGTGAGAGCGTCAGCGAGCATCTGGGTCGGGTGATCGCCGAGGGTGAGGGCATTGATGACTGGAATATCGACCAAGTCGGCGACATCATAGAGGAACTGCTCGTCCTTTTGTGCACGATAGACAATGAGATCATACATGCCGTTGAAGACGCGCATGGCATCCTCGATGGTCTCGCAATCGCCCATGTGGGAGTTGGTCAGATAGGTGAAGCCCATGCCCAGGTCGTTGCAAGAGGTCTCAAAGGCGCAACGAGTGCGGGTCGAGCCCCACTCAAAGTTGGCGAGAACGTTCTTGCCGGGGAAGTAGCGCTGGTCGACACCGGACTTTTTCTGGGCCTTGAGGTTCCAGGCAAGATCGATGAGGTAACGGAAATCCTCAGAGGAAAGATCGTGGATGTTGAGGTAGTCGCGACCGCGAAGGCTGTTGTTCATGCCTATTTCCTTTCAATTGTTTGATGGGTAAGTGTCGAATGCGCCCCCGAGGGAAACACGGATATCCCTCGGGGACTGTAAGTGTGGCGCTTGGATCAGGCAGCGCAAGTTTAAGAACTTGCTAGCAGCTGGCGGCCACGTCCTTGGTCCAGCAGTGCACGCCGCCGCCGGACAGGTTAAGCGCGAGAGAGTCGATCATGATGACCTTGCGATCGGGGAAGCAGCTCTCAAGAACCGCCTTGGCCTGCTCGTCCTTCTCCTTCACGACTTCGCTCATGCCTTCGTGGTAATAACGCTGGCCAAGAACGACGCCGTTGCAGATGAGGAAGTTGCAGTAGCTTGCTGCGGCATAAAAGTGAACGGGGCCTTCGGGCCAAGGGGTGCCATCCATGAACTTGCCGCCCATTTCGTCGATGAAGCCCTTATACAGCTCGTAGTCCTCGTCGCCGGGAGCGATGACAACCTCGATCGGCTCGGCAGTGGGCATGCGGACGATTTCGAAGGGCTTGCCCTCCCAGTCCGTCTCGGCGCGTAGAATCTCGTAGGCGGCGTCGATGCGACGATGCGATTCCGCGCCCGCCTTGCTCGAGGCGGCCTCCTCATCGGATACCTCGGCAAGAAGAATCTTGTTCGGGGTGATAAAGCGGCACATCTCATCGATGTGGGCGGCGAAGCTCATGCCGAAGACAGGAGTTCCATCTTCCTTCTCGTCGAGGATGCCCAGTCGATAGTCGTCGTCCTCAAGCATAGGCTGCGGCAGCCAGATAACCTTGTTGAGGTTGTAGATGCGCTTGTACTCGGCCTCCACTTCCTCTTTTGAGAACTCGGGATTGCGCTTGCGGCATTCCGTGTCCTCGATGGCGATCAGGGTGCCGTGACCGTCAAACTCGCGGTCGCCGCCCTCCGAAACCATTTCGGAATTGACGATATCGAAGCACCCGAGCGCAACCGCCATGTGAACAGCTGCCCTGCGTGCGGACTGGCACTCTGGGGAGTTCTTGTCCCACACGCCATAATAGGTCCAAGCGGGGTTGACCATATAGGAATGGCCTTCGTCGTCGACCATGATGCTGGGGCCGTTGTCGCGAACGTAGAAGTTGGAGTCTTCGAACTGCGTAATCTGGATACGGTCGAGATCCACCCCTTCTTCTTTAAGGCGCGAGCAGGCTTCCTCGTAGGAGCCGGGGGTGCCACAGTTGAGATTGACCGTAACGTCGCCATACTCAAGCAAAGCTTTAATTACGTCAACGCAGGGCTGGCGATTATCGAAGCCCTCTGCGCGAATGTAATCGGGGAGCCATGTCACATAGACGTTGGAGCGCTTCTCAAACTCGCCCGGCATACGATAGTTCTCGTACATGGTTGGTCCTTCCGTCGGGTTTCCCGCAATGCTGTCCGGCCGCGACAATAGCGGGGTTACACCAGCTATAGTACTACTATACCTACCGTTCGGTAGGTGTTTTTGTATAATTGCCATTCGCCTGTCGATACCTACCGTTCACCGTTTATAGTGGTCGTGTTTGGACACGAATTGATGTTCCGTTGCCATTCTTAATAATGTTGGCAATGCGGAAGTGATTTGCAATGGAGAAGTGAAGCGTGAGCACAAAGGGAAAAATATTGGACGCAATGTATGATCTTGTGGCAGAAGTCGGTTACGACAAGGCGTCCATTGGAAAAATCTGCGACCGTGTCGGTATATCCAAGCCATCGGTGTACTACTACTTTCCCTCTAAAGAGGATATTTTCACCACGCTCTTAGATAGTATGTTTCCGACTATCGACTATCAGCGCGACTACTCGCTAATAGTCGATAGGGACGGATTCAAGGCGGCGCTTATCGAGCTCGGCAATTCGGTTATAGGTGGCTATCGTAGTGATGAAAAGCGCCGTCGCGTGCTGGCCGAGGTCAGTATTCAGGCAAATCGAATCCCTGCAGTTCAGGAACGTCAGGCAACGGCGATCAACCGAACTATGGACGCGCTTAAAGACATCCTTCTCCATGGCCTAGAAATTGGCGCGTTTTCCGATGAAACAGACGTCATGCTGTACGTGCAGATTCTTTACACCGTACTTGAGGGAGCGAGCAATACCGTTGCCCAAGATGAAGACATCGATGAAAAGGCTGTTTGGGCAGGGATCGTCGAACTCATGTTTAAATAGGCGCGTAATAACAGAGGCACCTTGGCAAGCGCGATGCGACGACTTGCGGGGTCGCGGAATGGTTCGAAACCCGTGTTCGCGATGATTGCAAAAGTTGTTGAATAGAAATTGGGGCCGATTCCAGCTATGTTGGAATCGGCCCCAATTTCGTTTTAACTTGCGGAGACAAATGACAGGGCTGAAGGGCAGTTCGTTGGTCAGGTTATTTCGCGGTAGTCTTATTGAGGATACCGGAAACTAAAGCAAATGTCGCAATCAGAAGGTTGCAGATGATACAGAAGACGAATACTCCTTGGAAAGACCCTGCCATACCGTAAACCTTCATCATGACTGGCATTCCGAAAGCTCCGACAACATAGCCCGCTGAGCAAATAATCGAATAGATCCTTCCAAAATCGCGTGATCCGAAGAGCGAGAGGAGAATCATCGGCATTGCAGTTCCAACGATGGCGAACATGACGTCGTTTACGCCGGCCGCGATGATGGAAACGGTCTCGTTGCTTCCGCCAAAGATGAGAAGTAGGAATGAAAGAATGCTGACTCCCGTCCATGCGACCGTTGCTTTAATAGCACCGAGCTTGTCGCATGTTTTGCCTACGAAGGGATTTAGGAAAATATCGGAGAGCGAAGCCGCCGAAACCATTAGGCTTCCCACGATGGGATTGAAGCCGACCTCGCTTGCATAGGTCGGGAACAGCTGGTTCATGCAGCAGGTGAGTTGCGCCACGCAGAGCAGAAGGGCGCAGAGAATAAAAGATGGCGTTTTCGCGGCATCGCGGAGCGCCATGCCCGAAGAGACATCTTCCTTTTCATCGGCGCTGTAGCTCTCATGGGTTTCGGAGGTAGTCTCTCCGTACGGAAGCATATTGCGATCAGAAGGCTTAAGGCGAATGATAAATGCGCTTGTGGGCAATATCATGGCTGCAGAAACGGCCGCAAGTACGATGTAACCCGTACGCCAGCCTTGCTGCTCGATGACCAGTGTAATGACAGGACTCAATAGCAGCGTGCAGAGAGAATTAACGCCCCACGCAAGGCCGATGGCAAGACCAGACGATTTACTGAACCATTGGTCAATGACATCGGACATGCAGACACCCGTTGTGAACGAAAAGCAGATGCCGATCACTGCGGCGGAGACGATGAACATCCAGACCTCGGTGTAGAACGCCATTGCGGCGCCGGCGGCAATAAGGACGAGTTCAACGCAAATATGCCATGGTTTGCCGATTACTTTTGGAATGAAACGACTCAAAAGCGGAAGCCCAAGCGCAAGGCCAAGAAGAATCGCGGTGAAATAGAAAGAGAAAGAAGTGTAGTCAAAGCCCAGGTCTTCACATACAGGAGCGATGAATGAGCCGGCAATGATGCTGTAGGTGCCGGTTGTTCCCGCAGACATTAAACCGAGCGCAATAACGACAATCCAAGCAAATGCGCCGCTCTCACGGGGGCGGTCCTTTTCGGCTGGTGCGATGAGAGTCATGGTTACTCCGTTTCTATCGGCAATGCAACCTATATGCCTACCGATAGGTATATAAAGATGGAGATTCTTCGTCAAGTGTTAAGCGGGGAGCGGGGACCCTTAACGTGCCGAACGGTAATTGGGCCCCCAATGCGACAAAGGGACTGTCCCTTTGTCGCATTATTCGGAGCGCAGGGCCTCCACGGGATCCTTCTTGGATGCGCTGCGAGCCGGCAGCAGGCCGGCAACGACCGTCAGCAGCACCGAAATTACAATGAGCATCAGCGCGTCTTGAACGGGCAGGCTCATCAGGTTGGGCACCTGCTTGGCCGCAAGCGCCCAGGCATTAACCGGAAAGCTCACGGCCACCACGACGACAATGGCAAAGACGCCGGCAATGAGGCCTTCGATAAAGGTCTCGGCATTGAATACGTTGGCCACGTTGCGCTTTGACGCGCCGATCGCACGCAGGATGCCAATCTCCTTTTTGCGCTCCAGCACGCTGATGTAGGTGATGATGCCGATCATGATGGAGCTCACCACCAAACTGATACTCACGAATGCGATGAGCACCAAGCTGATGGTGTTCACGATGTCGGTCACCGAACCCATGATGATGCCCATGTAGTCGGTGTACGAGATTTCCTGCTCATCATGGCCATCGGCTTTGACCTGCTTGTTGTACGCATCGATGTGATCGAGTACGCGCTCCTTGGCCTCAAAGTCACGCGGGAAAATCTTGACCGAGATAGGGTCTGCCTCATCCGCATAGCCCAACGTGGTCAGATTGTTGTCGTAGGTGAGCTTTGACGCCTTGGCGTAACTCATCATGAGCGAGCTCAGGTCCTCGGCGTCCATGTTGAAGTGGATGGCACGAGCAAAGGCGCTCGCATCCACGCGCATCGCCCTTGCCAAGTTGGCAAAACTCGAAGACATCTGCATCGCCATCTGGCCCATGAGCCCCGCCGCGCCCGCCTTGAGCTGAGCTGACACCGTTGTCGCAATCTGCTCGCTAATTGTCTGCATCACCTGATCCATAGCCTGCTGCAGATACGGAGCCAGCTGCTTTTGCACATAGTCGGTCATCGCCTGCTGCAGGCGCTCGGACAGGGCATCGCCGCCCAGCGCTTTTAGCTGGGCCAGGATTTGCTGGGCCGCGTCATCATTCTCAAGATACGTCGAGAATGCGGCGGCGAGCTTTGATGCGTCCTTAAGATCTTCGGGCGACAGCGCCTTAAACTGATCAGACTGCAAAAAGCCCTCAAACAGCTGGTTGGCAAGCGTTCCCACCTGCTGCATTTGCTCGGGCGTGAGCTCCAGGCCGTCGAAGATGCCCGAGAAATCTGGGGTCGGCGCTTTGGCCATGATGTCACTAAAGTCGATATCCTTACCTACGCCCGAAAGGTCAATATCCAACCCGGACAAGTCAAGACCCGACAGGTCCATACCGCCGGCAGCACCCGAGAGCGCAGACGTATCGAACGAGAACGCGCTCTTCAGTGCCGCCTCGTCCACGCTGAACATGCTACCCAAATCAACGCCTTGCTTGGCCTCGCCTTGCAACTCATCGAAGGTTTTGCCCGTAAAGACATCCGTCTCGGGGTGGGCAAGCTGCTCCTGCACGATCTGAGAATCGGCAGCGCGCTCCATAAGCTGGCGAGTCAGCGCATGCGTATAGGCAATGCCCGGGGACAATGCGCTCGCGTTAGCCGTCTCGTTGGGTCGTACCACGCCCACAATGCGCACGTCGATACCGTCAGCAACCTTGGCCGTCATAAAGTCGGCATCGCCGGACATGTCAGTCCACATGCCGGTCTCTTCGTTTTTGCGATAGGCATCGGCCGGCGACAACACCTTAAACGTCGTGGACAGCGCATCGTCGTAGGTAAAGTCGGCGCCGGTCTCGGGCGTCTCGACCTTGCCGTCGGCCGTCATAGCACTGTTAACCAGGTCGTTGAGCTCATCGATATCCAGCGCACCGATGCTGTAAAGCGTGTAGTCGCCCACCGTGCCACGGCTCGAAAGCACCATCACGGCTTCGTTGGCGGACGTAGGCCAATGCCCCGCCACGACATCGTATTGGTTGTCGAGCAGGTTCTGGTCGTCAATCATCTCGTTAAAGACCGAGGTTCCCATGGATTCCATGCTCACCGTTGCCGCCGAGCTCGCGCCTCCGCTCATGGCCTCGGTCATAGCGTTGGGCACCAGCCGGACAGGCTTCTCATCGCCCTTGCCGGCACGATAGACAACCGGCGTCACGCCGTAGCCGTACTGGATGGCGTTGACCTCTTTGTCGATACCGTCGCCGCCGCCGTCAAGCCATGCCTTAAAGCTCGTCATATCGTTAGATTTAACACTTGCGAACATATCCTTTACGGCTGTGACCACGGGAATCTTATCGGTTCCCTTAGCCTTGCCACCGGTAGCGTCATCGGACGAGCCCTCGCCCTTGGACGTATCGTCATCCGTGGCCCCCTGTCCGCCCATCATGGACGACAGGTCGTAATCTTGTTTGGAAATCGTAAGCGGGTAGCTTGAGAGCGTGTCCTCCTCGACCTTTTTGATGTAGCCGTTTACGCCGTTGGAGAGCGCCAGAATCGCCGCGATACCGATGATGCCGATCGAACCAGCAAAGGCCGTCATAGCCGTACGGCCCTTCTTGGTCAAAAGGTTTCGCGCCGAAAGCCCCAGCGCCGTCACAAAGCTCATCGAGGTTTTGCGCGTAGGCTTAGCCTCGCGACGCGCGGCATTGGCAACATCAAAGGGATCGGAATCGTCGGTGATCTTGCCGTCCGCCAGGTTGACGATGCGCGTGGCGTACTGGTACGCCAGCTCGGGATTGTGCGTGACCATGATGACCAGACGGTCGCGCGCAACGTCCTTGAGCAAATCCATGACCTGCACGGATGTCGTTGAGTCTAAGGCGCCGGTCGGCTCGTCAGCCAGCACAATCTCGGGATCGTTGATCAGGGCGCGGGCAATAGCCACGCGCTGCATCTGGCCGCCCGATAGCTGGCTCGGGCGCTTGTTAACGTGCTCGCCCAGACCGACTGCCTCAAGCGCCTTGCGTGCACGCTGGCGGCGCTCGGCATGCCCCACGCCCGTGAGCGTAAGCGCCAATTCCACGTTTTCCAAAATGGTCTGATGCGGAATGAGGTTGTAGCTCTGAAACACAAAGCCAATGCGATTGTTTCTGTAGGCATCCCAATCGCGGTCGCTGAAGTCCTTGGTCGAGATGCCATCGATCAACAGGTCGCCGGAATCGAAATGGTCGAGTCCACCAATGACGTTGAGCATCGTAGTTTTACCCGAACCCGAGGGACCCAGGATGGCTACAAACTCGTTATCGCGAAAAGACAGGCTTACGCTGTCGAGCGCTACCTGCGTAAACGACTGCGTAACGTACCTTTTGCAAATATCTCTGAGATCCAGCATGGACGGCAACCTCTCTCGCGCGGGCGCGCTCGCCCGCTCCCCCGCCGTTCACGTTCGGCGCGCTTGTCCTACTCTATCCTCATTTTTGGCCGATACCAGTGAGGAATGTAACGAACCGCGCCAAAAAACGAACGGGACAGCACGCCGCATGGCGCACCATCCCGCATATAACATCCCCGATGTGACAAAGAGGCTGTCACTTTGTCACATTCCAATGCGCGCTACTTTTCGAGCCCGCACGGCATAACGTTAGCGCTGCCGCGGCGAGCCTCAGTCACGGCTGCAAAGAAGCGATAGCCGCCCGAGAAGTTAAAGCACTCAAAGCCATGCTGCGCCAAAATGCGGCAAGCAATGTAGCTGCGAATGCCGCTCTGGCAAATTACGTAGACCGGCTTGGCCCGGTCGAGCTCGCCCAGGCGATTGCGCAGATCATCGACGGGAATGTTTACGAAACCATCGATATGCCCGCGCTCATACTCCCCTTCCGTACGAACATCGAGCAGCTGCACGCTGCCATCGCGTGGCAAGTTGGGCTCATCCTCCCAATGCCACTGCGCCAGTATGCCGCGATTGAGGTTCTCGATCATAAAGCCCGCCATATTGACGGGATCCTTCGCCGATGAGTACGGCGGCGCGTATGCTAGGTCCAAATCCTTAAGCCTATCGCCGCGCATGCCTGCCTGGATGGCAGTCGCCAGAACGTCGATACACTTGTCCACACCATCGATGCCCACGATTTGCGCACCCAGCAGGCGCAATCCCTGCTTCTCGAAGATAACCTTCATGGTCATGGGCGTTGCACCCGGATAATAACCCGCATGCGAACCGGGCGACAGGACCACGCTGTCGCAGTCAATTCCCGCCGCGTGTGCTGCCTTTTCGGATAGTCCCGTGCTTGCCGCCGTCAAGTCGAATACCTTGATAATCGATGAGCCCAACGATCCGCGGTAGCAGCTGTCCATGCCGGCTATGACATCGGCAACGACACGCCCCTGCTTGTTGGCGGGGCCGGCGAGCGAAATGACCGCGTCCTCGCCGGTCACCTGATGCGTGACCTGCGCGGCATCGCCCACGGCATACACGTCGGCAGCAGAGGTCTCCATGCGGTCGTTGACCACAATAGCCCCCTTGATGCCCAGTTCGAGCCCCGCCTCTTGCGCCAGATGGCTCTCAGGTGCCACGCCAATGGCAAGCAGCACCATATCGGCTCCGATAGGGTCATCGCCCGCAACATGGGTGACAACGCGGCCATCAACTTCCTCAAAACCTGTCACATCGGCCTTGAGGCGCAGATCGATACCGTGCTCACGCACCTCGGTATGCAAAAGGGTCGCCATGTCGTAATCCAGGTTGTTCATAAGCTGGACGGGACGCTGCAGAAGGGTCACCTGGAGCCCTAGCTCGCACAGATTCTCCGCCGTCTCGACGCCAATGAAGCCGCCGCCGATCACGACGGCACTGCTCGGTCGCCGCTCTCGAACATAGCTGTGAATACGCAGCGTGTCCTCAACGGTGCGTAGGCTAAAGATTTTATCCGAATCGATGCCCGGCAACGCAGGGCGAATCGGCTTTGCACCCGGCGACAGGATGAGCTTGTCATACGTCTCGACAAATTCCTCGCCCGTCAGCATATTGCGAACCTCGACCGTATGCGAATCGGGATGGATGGCAAACACCTCGTGACTCGTCTTGACCGCAATGCGAAAGCGATCCCAAAAGCCCTTGGGAGACTGCAGCGTCAATGCGCTCTCTTCTTCTATCACGCCGCCAATGTAGTACGGAAGCCCACAGTTGGCATACGATACAAAACCCGTGCGCTCAAAGATGACAATTTGGGCCTGCTCGTCGAGTCTGCGCAAACGTGCGGCCGCCGATGCGCCGCCCGCGACGCCTCCAACGATAACCACCTTCATAGCTAACGCACCACCTTTCCCGTGTAGCCGCTTATGCCGCCGATATTCTTGACACTGCCATACCCAGAACGCTTAAGAAAACTCACAGCTTGGTTGCTTCGCGCACCGCTCAGGCAATGCACGAAAAGCTGCGTGCCCTTTCGACGTATACCCATGATGCTACCCCGAAGCAGAAAAAAAGAGTCGCTGTTTCCAGCGACTCCCCTTCAGTTGCCTGTCCCACGAATCTACTGTTCGCTCTTCGCGAGTGCTTGATCGATCAGTTTATTGAGCGCCTCGCGCTGCTCAGCGGAGTTGATGCCGCCCATGATCGGCTCTCCCACAATGTTACCGCTCTGGTCGATCACGTACGTGGTCGGGAACGAGTACAGGTTGGAGGTGAACTTGCCGGCCTCGCTATCCGACTTGAACCAGATGTTCTTGTACGTCACGCCCTTCTTGGAAAGTACGTCCTTGGCGTCTGCCACCTCGTCTTTGTTGCCATCGAGCGTAAAGGAATTAACGCCCACGACCTGGCCGCCCTTCTCGGCAAGCTCCTTGTTGAGCTTCTCCAGATCGCCCAGCTCTCCCACGCACGGCTTGCAGGTGGTAAACCAGAAGTTCATGACGGTGACCTTGTTCTTGGAGAACAGCTCGTCGCTGTTTACATCGTTGCCGTCCAAGTCCTTGCCCTTAAAGCTGGGGAACTTCGTCTCCCCGCTCTCGCCGTTGGTCATGCCTGCGGTCGAGGCATCGACGCTCTCTCCCTCGCCGGGCGTGCTGCCACATCCGGGAAACTCCTTCTCCAGCGCCATGAGCTTATCCTCGATCTCCTTGACCTGCTGCGCGCCGGCCTTAAGCGTCTTGAGCTCGTCAGCCGTAAACTGATCCTTGGCGCCCTCGATGGTATCAAGCAAAAAGTCGCCGTAGTTCTTGCCGTCCTCAATCATGGGAGTGTCTTTGTTGGCCGCAAGAAACACCTTTTCCCATAGGGCGTTATCGCTCGCAAAGATCTCGTTTTCCTTTTGCAGCAGCTGCTGGTACAGCTCGGCCGCCTCCTCGGCGCTCGACGGCTTTTGTGCCACAAGCTCGGCGATTTGCGTATCGCCGCTCGTGGCATCCTTTGCGTCGCCCTTGGGGGCAGAGCACGCTGCGAGAGTCAGCGCCAGCACGGGCAGCATCAACAAGGCCGCAATTTTTGACAGTTTCATGGTTCCTCCGTTTATATCGAAGCTTATATAGATACCTATTTGTTTTCGCAGGCTTGCGCGGGCTGCGCGGGTTTGTCGCCCGTCACACCCAGCCCGTAGCGAAAGCTAATGGCATCGACGGGGCATGCGCCCACGCATTTGCCGCAACGAATGCACTCGGCATGGTTGGGCGTACGCGTAACGTCCACGTCCATCTGACACACTTTGGCGCACTTACCGCACGAGACGCATTTGCACTGGTCAACCTGAATCCCCAGCAACGATACCTTGTTCATGAGTGCATAAAACGCACCGAGGGGGCAAATCCATTTACAGAAGGGGCGGTAGAACAGCACGCTCAGCACCGCAACCACAATGAGGATCGCGAGCTTCCAGGTAAAGAGCTTTCCCAGCGCGGAGCGGATTCCCACGTTCATGATGGACAGCGGAATCGCGCCCTCGAGCACACCCTGCGGGCAGATGTACTTGCAAAAGAACGGGTCGCCCATGCCCACATCGTTGACTACCAGAACGGGCAGTAGCACCACGGCAAACAGCAGCACGGCGTACTTGATGTACGTGAGCGGCTTGAGCTTTTTCGTCGAGAGCTTTTTGCCGGGAATCTTATGCAGAAGCTCTTGCAGCCATCCAAACGGGCATAAAAAGCCGCATACAAAACGTCCCAGCAGCACGCCGATCAGGATGAGTGTTCCGGTGACGTAATACGAAAAGCTGAACTTAGACGAGCCCACCACCGACTGAAACGACCCGATGGGGCACGCACCTGAGGCCGCCGGACACGAGTAGCAGTTGAGCCCCGGCACGCAGACGGCTTTGCCCGCCCCCTGGTAGATGCCTCCCTTGGCAAAATTAGGCAGGTGAATGTTGGTCGCAAGCGTTGCCGCCGCCTGAATCAATCCGCGAAATCTCGCCAAAAGATGCGATACGGTATTTTTTCTTTTAACCAATTCCGATACACTCCAAGCACAGCCTGATTGCCTTGGCCAGCACGGCATCTGCCTCGCCGCGCATAATGCCAAAGCCAACCATGGCTACCCCAACGATCAGCAAAGCCACCTGCGCCACAGGCTTAATCGCTTTGAACAATCTGACCACTCCTTTCGTTTCGCAACCCATTGGACCATACCGACTATAAAATCCGTGTTAAGCGCGAATGACTATGCAAGGAGAACGTTATGCGCATCTTGGTCGTCGAGGACGAGCGGGCGCTGTGCGATGCAATCGCACGCAGTCTGCGCAACTTGGCCTATAGCGTCGACTGCTGCTACGACGGGCAGCAGGCCCTCGATCTGCTCGATATCGAGACCTTCGATCTTGTCGTGCTCGACCTTAATCTCCCCCACGTCGACGGCATGACCGTACTCAGGCAGCTCAGAATTACCGATTGTGAGACCAAGGTGCTCGTGCTGTCGGCACGCGGCGAGGTCTCCGACAAGGTAGCGGGGCTCGATGCGGGCGCCAACGACTACCTCACCAAGCCGTTCCACCTTGACGAGCTGGCGGCACGTATCCGCAGCCTCACGCTCAGGCGCTTTACGCAAAGCGATGTTGTCCTGACCTGCGGATCGCTGAGCTTTGACACCAAGGCGCGCGTCGCCTCCGTGGGCGACGAGGCCCTATCCCTCACACGCAAGGAGACCGGCATCTTGGAGTACCTGATGCTTAACCAGGGACGACCGGTGAGCCAAGAGGAGCTCATCGACCACGTATGGGATAGCAGTGTCAACAGCTTTAGCAACGCGACCCGCGTGCACATCTCGTCACTGCGCAAAAAGCTGCGCGGCGCGTTGGGGCACGACCCCATCCGTAACCGAATCGGCGAGGGCTACGTTATGGAGGACGGCGAATGAAGCGACTGTCCCTGCAATGGCGCATCACGTTGATGACAGCTCTGCTGATATGTTTGACCTGCGTACTTATGAATTGCCTGGTTGGCTACTCCGGCATGCGCTACATGGACTCAATCGGTACTGAAATGTCGGAGCATAGCAAGGCGGAGGCGGCCTCGCCCAACTCGTTCGACCCGACGAGCAAGGAGCTCGACGACGATCTGACCATCGTCGTGAGCGACGCCCAAGAATCGTTTGGTGCGACGAGCTGGTACATAACCGCAGAGGTGACGCTACTCGGTGGCGTGCTGGCCTACTTTGTGAGCGGGCATGCGTTGCAGCCGCTGCGTACCTTTGCAGCGCAAGTCGAGAGCGTGCGGCCCGACAACCTCGCCGACACAAAGATCAGCGAAGATGTGCCCTCTGAGCTTAGGCGTTGCAGCGCGTCGTTTAACGACATGATTGCCCGCCTTGACGAAGGTTTTTCTGCACAAAAACAGTTTACGGGCAATGCGGCGCACGAGCTGCGCACGCCGCTTGCGCTCATGCAAGCTCAGGTTGAGCTGTTTTGCGCCGAGCACCCCGACGCCGATGCAGATACAGCGCGTCTGCTCGGGCTGCTGCAAGAGCAGACCGAGCGAATGACGCACATGACAAAGACCCTGCTCGAGATGAGCGAGTTGCGCAGCGTCCCCTGCAACGATGCGATTGACCTGGCGCCGATGATCGAAGAAGTGCTCACCGACCTGGCGCCCCTTGCCGAGCAAAAGGGCATCGCGCTCGCAAGCGAGGGCGACGCGCAAACGACCGGCAGCGACACGCTGATCTATCGGCTGGTGTTTAACCTGGTCGAAAATGCCATCCGCTACAGCCGCCCAGGCTCGACTGTCAACGTCTCCATCTGCGACAGCGACAGCCACGTGCTCCTGCGAGTCAAAGATGAGGGCTCGGGAATACCCAAGCAGTACCGAGAGAGCATCTTCCAGCCGTTCTTTCGTCTAGACAAATCCCGCAGCAGGGCATACGGCGGCGCAGGACTCGGACTAGCGCTTGTTTGGGAGATTGCAGCGCTTCACGGTGGCGCCGTAGAGGTCGAAGCAAGTTCCGAGAACGGGACCACCATGCTCGTAAGCCTTCCAAAACGATCTGCAGCGTCAACCGAACAGTAAAACAAAAGGGGGCCCGCACACGTTTGCGCGGGACCCCCTCTCCGTCAATGCAGTTCACCCAAAAGAGTAGAAGCTTACTCCCACTCGACCGTGCCGACGGGCTTCGGCGTGAGGTCGTAGCACACGCGGCAGATACGGGGAACCTCGGCGGTGACGCGAGCGGTGATGCGCTTGAGCAACGCCCAGTCGAGCTCAGGCACCTCGGCGGTCATAACATCGACGGTGTTGATGCAGCGAATGATGCAGGGCCAATCGTAGGCGCGCTTGCCCTCGCGCACGCCGGTGGCACGGAAGTCGGGCACGACGGCAAAATACTGCCAGATGGTCAGACCCGCCTTGTCGATCTCCTCGCGCACGATCGCGTCGGCTTCGCGCAGCGCCTCAAGACGGTCGCGGGTGATGGCACCAAGGCAGCGGACGCCCAGGCCGGGACCGGGGAACGGCTGGCGCTCGACCATGTTCTCGGGCAGGCCGAGCTCGCGACCCACGACGCGGACCTCGTCCTTGTACAGCAGTTTGACGGGCTCGCAGAGCTCAAACTGCAGATCCTCGGGCAGACCGCCCACGTTGTGGTGAGCCTTCACGCCGTCTTGGGACTCAAGAATGTCGGGATAGATGGTGCCCTGGGCGAGGAAACTGACCTCGTCGCCAACTTTGCGGGCCTCCTCCTCGAACACGCGAATGAACTCGGCACCGATAATCTTGCGCTTTGCCTCGGGCTCCTCGACGTCCACGAGCTTATCCAGGAAGCGATCGGTCGCGTCAACATAGACCAGGTTGGCGTCCATCTGGTTCTTGAAGACGTCGACGACCTGCTCGCTCTCGCCCTTGCGCATCAGGCCGTGGTTCACGTGCACGCAGATGAGTTGCTTGCCGATGGCCTTGATGAGCAGGGCCGCGACAACCGAACTGTCGACGCCGCCCGAAAGGGCCAGCAGGACCTTCTTGTCGCCGATCTGCTCGCGGATTGCAGCGACCTGCTCTTCGATGAACGCCTGGGCAAGTTCGGGAGTGGTGATACGCACCATGTCGTCGGGACGCTTGTTGGGATCCATGCAGAGCTCCTTTTCGGTTCGATGGGAATGCGTTACACGTATGCAAACGCACCGTCACATGACCTCATTATATGCAGAACGAGATGCGTTTCCCATCGCTGCGACAGAGCTTTTTACAGGGGTGGTATTTTTTCCTAATGTCGAGGTCAGCTAGGCTTCGGTAGCCACCTTGGGAGCATCGCCAATAGACTCTTCCTTTATACGTTCGGCACAATCGTAGGCGATACCCACAAATTCAAGTCCCGAGCAACAGGAGTACAATTGCTGCTATTGTTGCCAGCTGTTGGGAGATGGAAGATGGACTGCGATGGCTACCTATGCGTTCCCATGCCGTTGATGTGCACCGCCTTAGTGCCGGGGCAGATTGACGCTGCGGTTGCAGGCATTTCCGACCCCGATTCACGCGCCATTGCCACGGCAGAAGCGCTGTACTTTCGCGGACAGGCCACACTCGCCGCCGAGACAGTACGCCCCTATCTTGACGCCACCGACCCCGCACTGCGCTATTCCGCATGCCTTATCTGCGGATACGCCAGTCTGTCGCTCAACCGTATCGCCGATGCCCGCCGTTGCCTTGCGGGCATCCTCGATATACCAACTGACGAGGAACCGTCCGCCGTCCACGCCACGCATATCCTGTTCGCCTCCGCCGCGAGCGTCCTGCTGCACTTGCCTTCCCCGTATTCCGCCGAAGAGTTTTATCCGCTTGCGGCGCATCTACCCGAAGGCCTGCGCCTGTTCGCCAGCTACGTGATGGCGCATGCCCTGTACCTGCGCGGCGAATATGGCCGCAGTCTGGGCATGGCGGAAAACGCCCTGATCATGAAACAGGGAAGTTATCCCATCTCGGAGCTGTTCCTGCACTTGTCGGCTTCGATGGCCTGCATGAGTCTCAAAGACGTCGACGCCGCAAAGGCACACTTCGGAGCCGCTTGGGACATTGCGCGTCCCGACGGCCTTATCGAGCTCATTGGCGAGCACCACGGCCTTTTGCAGGGACTCATCGAGGCGTGCCTAAAAACGCAATACCCTGACGACTTCGCGCGCATCATCGAGATCACGTACCGCTTCAGCTACGGCTGGCGGCGCATCCACAACCCCGATTCGGGCGAGGACGTGGCAGACGATCTAACGACCACGGAATTCACCATGGCCATGCTCGCCTGTCGTGGGTGGACCAACGCCGAAATCGCTCGTCATATGGGTGTGTCGCCGGGCACCGTTAAAAACCGCCTATCCGGCGTATACGCAAAGCTTGGCATCGGCACGCGCGCCGAGCTGGTCGCGCACATGTTGCGTTAGCGACCGGGCTGCCAAGCGCATCGAACGCGTTCCGGAACCCGGCGCTTCGCTCGATCAATTTGGACATTTTGACCCTTGAACGGCACTACCGCCACGAAGCGTCTTCTCGCAAAATTGGATTATTTCCACCGATATTTGCGGGATGGGAGCCCAAGATGCTTGATCGCCGTTCGTTACTTGTTGCTGGAGCGTCCTCGCTGGCGAGCATTATGTTGCCTCGCGTGCCGGGAAGCGAAAATGCCTTCCTGCTGCCGTTCGCGCCCACCGCGGCCTATGCCGATGAAGAAGATCCCTTCAAGGTGCTCGTTCTCTCGCGCACCATGTTTGGTGTGGTCGTGGTCGACGTCGCCAACAAGAATACGCCCATCACGGGTGCCCAGGTCACGCTCACATCGCGCTATGCCGTAGGCAAGCAGCTCACCGCCACGACCGATGACGAAGGCACGGCCATCTTTGAGGTCGCCCCTCTTTCGGAAGACTACGTGGACGAGGCAACGCTTCTCGACGCGTACGACTTTAACGGCGGCATCTCCATTAGCATGGCGGGCTACCGCGATGTCGAGATTCCCCTTGCGCGTATCCAGGGCGGCACCGCCATAACCGCGCCCACGCGTCCGCTGTCCGACGGCGAGCCGTACTTCCGCCAGCTCACATTCGACGAATGGGACATCCAGTACGCTGATGCCACGTTCATGGCATTGCCGAAGGACGACGCGGCAAACGACCAACCCGACACGCATGCCTTTATTGTACAGGCACATCTGCCACAGGGTGGACAGGCAACGCTGCACATCAACAAGGCAATGCCCGCCACGGGTAGCTCGCCCGAAACCGTCACGCAGATCGGCCAGATCAAGGCCAGCGCATCAGGCGCGGATAATCTGGCGACGTTCACACTCGAAGACACGTTTCTCGACGCGGCATCGGGCCTTCTGGAGGAAGGGTGCAAGCTGCGCTTTGTCCTCGACTATCAGGGCAAAACCTACACGCTCTCATCCCCCATGGCCGTTGTCACCGCGCCGGCCGCAAAGGCGGAATCGGGCTCGACCACCATCATTCCCACCACCATGGACCAAGAGGTCACTCCGTTTGATTTCCCCGCGGCGTTTCCCGGCATCGGCGGCAATAAGTTCACGTGCTGGATACCCACATTTCCGATCCTCTTCGATTTCTCGTTTGCTGGATACGTGCTGTTTGGCGGAGGATACAAACCAGCCAGCTATATGAACGATTCGGGCAATCCGGATCCGGAGTACTGGAAGAAGTCACCGCGCGAGTCGGGCGCCAAGCAGGCAAACCGCTACCTCGACGAAATGGAGGGGAAGTGGAATCAGTACAAAAGTATGAGTGCCGGTTCGGGCACCGATCCAAGAAACACCAAGCTCCTTCGCCACCATTGCACGCCGCTGTTCACGATGGATATCGCCACACAGCTGTACGGCTCGCTCGCCTACGATTGGGTGGGCAAAACCTGGGGTAACAACAACGACCCCGCATACGGCAATATTAAGGCCCTCTTCCAGGTAAGAACTGACCTCAATTGGACCGAGCAGTTTACCCTGGGACCGGTGCCATTTTTCCTAAACGTCAACCCTTGGGTGCTGGCGAAGCTGGCGCTCGCTGTGGGTGCCCACACGCACGGCAGCGGCGCGGCGTTTTTCAAGAACATTTCGCTCGACTATTCCAACACGTCGGGCTCGTTCACCATCCAGATCGGACTTGCCGTCACCTTTGGAGCCGGCGTTGCAGGCGTCGCTTCGTCTGCCGTGCGCGGTGCCGCATCCCTCACGCTGTTCATTGGGTACGAGAAGGCAGATGGACACCAGCTTCCGCGGCTGCGCGTGGGTGCAGACGTCGATGTCGATGTGATACTCCAGTTCGTAATGTTCAAGTGGACCACCAAGGCTTGGTCGGGGTCGTGGCCCACACTCATCGATTCGTGGAATATGTCGGTGAACAATGGCGACCAGTATGTGCTCCAACGCTCTGAGCTGACATTGGGTGGAGATACGCCTTATACGCTGGATGCCTGCTTCGGCTCGGCCGGCAACGCCGAGGCAGGTGGTGTGCCGCAGTTTATCGCATCGGCCACCATCGTCACCAACGCCGAGCTGCTCGCACGCGCCGAGGTTAAGGCCACTGCCGTAAACGCCGCGCCTGTCGTGCGCGATTGGGATCAAGCGGTCACGCGCATTGAGCTCGAGACGAACGCGGAGAGCGACGACACGGGACAGGTCGAACATTTCGTCCACGCGCTGATGGAGAACGACGAAAATGCCGCGCCGATGTATGAGTACACCTACATCGGTCAGTCAACGAACGCCGTTGCGGACCCGAACGCCAATTCTGCCGGCGTGTCGGAGGACGAGCGTGGCGGCATAAAACCCTCGAGCGACAACGTGCTGTTTTCCGGCGTGCTCAGCGAAGCCCACATGAAGCTAACGATGATTGCCGGCGTAGAATGCCTGTTCCGTATCGCCTCGGTGCGCTACGGCGACAATGGCCGCTCGCGACTGGTGGTGCACACAAAGGCAAACGGCACGTGGTCCGCTCCCACGCCCGTGGACTTTCCCCTTGGGTTTGGCGAGGGCGACGTGGAGCGCGACGGCATATTCGATTACGACTTCGACGTGGTGGAATATACGGACGGAAGAGGAAACCAGGACGCCTACGTGCTGCTGGTCTCGGGCGAGCGCCCCGCCGGCGACAACACCCATTTCGATACGGCAAGCACAGCCGGCATACTGTCCATTGTGCGCCTGCGCATAAGCAACGACGGAGTTCGCGTGGTGTCGCATACGTCATGGCGCAGCATCTCGCGCGGCCGCCTGCAAGAGGATGGCTACCATTGCCTGCAGTGCCCGCGCATCACGGTAGGCAAGACGCTGGTCGACGGACGCCTGTCGGGTGCCTACCTCCACCGCCGCGGAACCACCGCAGAGAAGGCGCTCGGCAGCGAGGCCGAGGTTGCGCTGGAATGCTTTACCCTGTGGTCGGATGATTTGGGCGACAGCCTGACGTTCCGCCAAGTTCTTCGCTTTCCGCAAGCACCGTCGAGTATCGAGCTGAGCGAGCCCGAGAATATCAACGGCAAAATGGTGGTGCCCGTTGCGTACGAGACCGCAGACGGTTGCGGCTGCGCATCGTACGCCGTGATCGGCCAGTCCATTGCGGGCTGGGGCGTTATGCCACCAGACGCCACGGTGCCCCATGCGGTGCCGTGGCCACAACATTCGGGCTTTTTGGCAACCGTCAACGAGCAGCTGCAGCATATTACTTGGACGCGAGGCGCATCGGCATTTGCAACGCAGCCCGTGGGTGCCGCAGGCTGTGGCCCGGCATCGTTTAGCGTAAGCAACAACGGCAGGTGCGCGCTCTATGTAGAGAACACCGATGGCAAGGTGGGGCAAACCTACGACGAAGAAGGCAACCCGGTAGCAGTAATGGGCAAGCACTTCCGCATCTTCGCCAGCACCTTGGCAGGCGATCTGTTCACGGAGCCGTTCGTGATGTGCGAGCTGGACCATCCCGTCGATCAGATAACGACATTTTTGACGTCGGGAGGCATGCTCTCCGCGCTCGCCACGCACATTGTGAGCGCGGAGAAGAGCGAGGCAGAGCTGCACGGCATCGAAGTGCCTCTGGTGGCGTGTGCCACTCCGACGGGCGCGGTCGCTACCTCGGGCGCGGTGGTGCCCGGAGCAGCAGGCGAATCCTTCATGGTCACGGTGCGAAACGACGGCAACACTTTGCTGACTGCCGGCACAATCGATCTGTACCGAGAGGGCTCCAGCCAGCCGTTCTCCAGCGCATCCATCGGATTCGGAGCGAACGCACGCATGGCTTCGATCTACGATCCAGAGCTTGCCGAAGACGCTTCGGCCAACGACATGGCACACGTAAAGTACGCGCTCGAGACGCTGGGCGCATGTTTTGCAACGCACCCGCTGGTAGCCGACAACGGCAACGCCGTGCTGGCACCGGGTTGCACGGCACAGTTCCGCATGAGCTTCGCTATCCCCGAGAGTTGGAGCGACGAAGTGGGCAAACGCGTAACGCTGTATGCGAAGGCGCGTGACCTGGTGGCGCTCGATCCCGTAACGCTCAAGGAAATCCGACCGGGCGCAAACTCGGCGCTGGGTGCCGTACTGCACGAGCTTCATGTGCCCGACGCGGCATGCGAACGCTCAGAAATTCAGGTCGGCGTATGCGATAGCGCGGATACGACAGGACTTCACGACGCCCCGATGCCGGCGGACGGCGATGGTGGCTCAAGTGGCGGCGGTACTGACGAGGGCGGCGGCTCCGGCGGAAGCAGCTCCGGCAGTGGCAAGGACCACGACAATAACAAGCGCTCCGGAAAAGCGGGCGCACTTGCGGGCACGGGCGATGTCAACGCTCCCCTTACGGCAGCCGCTGCAGCACTCGCCGCGGCAGGCGCCGGCCTCGTCGCCTACAGCGCCCGCCGCACGGCGCTCGAAACCGACACCGCCAATGAGGTCAATTCGGATAGGCCTCGCTAGCTCCTACTTACTTTTGTGAGAGGCGCCGACTCGGCTAATCGAACATCAAAATGGGCTGGTTCTGGATACCCAGAGCCGGCCCATTGCGCATTAGATGTCGTCTGAGGAGTCGAGTTCTGCCTCGAGCTTGGCACGGCGTCTTTTCGCCGTGAAAAACGTTGCACACAGGACAGCAAACGTGGCCGCGAAAATCGTCGCACCGCAGAACACGCCCGTGGCCAGGTTCGCCAACCAAAAGACGCTTTCGAGCGGTACGATCTGCGCCTCAGCGACACAGCGCATTGCGGCAATAACAAGCGCGAACGCGGCGCTTATGGAAACCATGTTCGCCATCGCCATGTGGACATAACAATTTCGATTCGCTATTCAAACTTACTCGGACAGAACCGACTCGGTTTTGTCCGAGTAAACTCGAGCATAAACTTGTTCATGCGATACAATTAACTCGGACAAAACCGAGTCGGAAGGAACCGAGTAAGTGGAATTCATTGGCAGGGAGCTTGAACTCGCCCGTATTAAGAAAACACTCAATGCGCCCGAGCAGCGCAATGTTCTCATTTACGGAAGGCGTCGCGTCGGCAAAAGTGAGCTCATCAAGCAGGCGCTAACCGATTTATCGGACGTCGCAACGATCTATTACGAGTGCCGCCAAACCTCCGAGGCAGACAACCTCGAGAGTCTGTCCGCCCTTGCTGCTGAAGCGCTAAGCTTTCCTCCGCTCGCCTTCACGGGCATCCGCGAGCTCATCGAATTTCTGTTTGCCCAAGCCAAAGACAAGAACATTACCCTCGTTCTCGACGAATACCCCTACTTGAGAGATGCGGTTAAAGGCTTAGACAGCATTCTCCAGACCTCAATCGACGCTCACAGGGAAGACTCACGTTTAAACATTGTCCTGTGCGGCTCCTATGTTGAGATTATGAAATCTCTCATCGAGCATGAAAGCCCCCTCTACGGGCGAATTGATCTCGCGCTTGAGCTTAAGCCCATGGATTACTTTGACGCTGCAAAGTTCTATCCCGCGTTCTCACCCGAGGACAAGGTGCGGCTCTATAGCGTTTTTGGCGGCATCCCCTTTTACAATCGCCTCATCGATCAGTCCCAAAGCGTACGCGACAATATCATCGAGCTCGTCACAGAACCTGGCGCCCGCTTAGAAAGCGAAGTACCGTCCTATCTCAACGCCGAGATCTCGAAGATGACCAACGCCAACGAAGTTTTCGGGGCTCTCGCACAAGGTTACTCCCGTTGGGGGGACGTGCTGGCACAGTCGCACGTCTCGAGCGGTCCGGCCATGGCAGACGTACTCGACAAGCTCATGTCACTCGAAATCGTCCAAAAGCGTGCACCCATCAACGACCCTACGAATAAGCGCAAGTCTGGCTACTTTGTGGTGGACCCACTTTCGCTCTTTTACTATCGCTACGTCTTCCGCAATGCTTCTGCGCGTCAGCTGCTCGACCCGGAAGTCTTCTATGATCGTCACGTCTCCCAAGACTTCGAGGAAAACTACACTCCACATATGTTCGAGGAGATCTGCCGTCAATACCTCGTACGGCAAAACAGGACTGGCAAGATCGAACCGGCTTTCGATGCCATAGGCAAGTACTGGTACGACGATCCCGCAAACAAAACGAGCGGCGAATTCGATGTGGTAACGCAAGACCCCGAGGGCTACGCATTCTACGAAGCAAAGTTCCGCAAATCCCCCGTCACGCAAAAAATGGTCGACGAGGAAATCACCCAAGTCGAGGCAACGGGGCTCAAATGCCATCGCTACGGCTTCTTCTCCCGTTCGGGCTTCGAAGCTGACGAAAGCGATCGAACCGTCTTCATCGACCTGCCGCAGATGTTTGAATAGGACAGACCCCACCCGCATCCCAAGCATCCATTATCTAATCGAACTATTGTTCGATGGAATTCGTGTTGGTTGGAATCGCCCACGGCCTGGGCTATGCTACCTTGACTATCTATATGACTTAAACGCAGCAAAAGGAGCACCGAGAGAGCGAGTATGGCAAAAAACACCGCAAACTATGGTAACGACAGTATCCGCCAGCTCAAGGACGAGGAGCGCGTACGCCTGCGCCCCGCCGTCATCTTTGGCTCGGACGGACTCGATGGTTGCGCGCATGCCGCCTTCGAGATCCTGTCCAACGCCGTTGACGAAGCACGCCAGGGCTACGGCAAGCTCATCACCCTCACCGCCTTTCGCGATGGCTCTATCCAGGTAGAGGACAACGGCCGCGGCTGCCCGCTCGACTGGAACCCTTCCGAGAAGCGCTTTAACTGGGAGCTCGTCTTTTGCGAGCTCTACGCCGGCGGCAAGTACAACAACAACCAGGGTGGCGACTACGACTTCTCGCTCGGCACCAACGGCCTGGGCTCCTGCGCGACCCAGTACGCCTCCGAATACATGGACGTCACGGTTTGGCGTGACGGCAACAAGTACTCCCTGCACTTTAAGAAGGGCAAGGTCGTCGGCGCCAAAAAGAAGGCGCTCGAGATTGAGCCCAGCGACGAGGACCGTACCGGCACCACCATCAAGTGGCGCCCCGACCTTGAGGTCTTTACCTCGATCAGTATTCCCCACGAGTGGTATCGCGAGACCATGCGCCGTCAGGCCGTGGTCAACGCCAACGTGACCTTCCGCCTGCGCATCGAGGGCGACGATGGCGAGTTTTCCGAAGAGGATTTTTGCTATCCCAAGGGCATCGAGGACTACGTGCTCGAGAAGGTCGGCACCGACTATCTCACCGAGCCCTTCTTTATCGAAGCCGACCGTCGCGGTCGCGATCGCGAGGACCTGCCCGACTACAACGTAAAAATCACCGCATGCATGTGTTTCTCGCGCACCTTCACGATGCAGGAGTACTACCACAACTCATCGTGGCTCGAGAACGGCGGTTCGCCCGAAAAGGCCGCCCGCAGCGCTCTGACCAGCGCCATCGATGCCTACATCAAGAATCAAGGCAAGTACAACAAAAACGAGAGCGGCATTAAGTGGCAGGATGTCCAGGACTGCCTGGTGTTGGTGACCAACTGCTTCTCCACCCAGACGTCCTACGAAAACCAGACTAAGAAGGCCATCAATAACCGCTTTATCCAGCAGGCCATGACTGCCTTCTTTAAGGAGCGCCTCTCGACCTACTTGATTGAGAACAAGGACGCCGCCAACAAGATCATGGAGCAGGTGCTCATCAACAAGCGCTCGCGCGAGAATGCCGAGAAGACCCGCCAGAGCATCAAGACCAACCTGCAGCAGAAGACCGACATGGCCAACCGCGTGCAAAAGTTCATCGATTGCCGCTCCAAGGACAAGAGTCGTCGCGAGATCTACATCGTAGAGGGCGACTCGGCAGCAGGCGCCATTCGCACCTCGCGCGATGCCGAGTTCCAGGGCGTTATGCCCGTTCGCGGTAAGATCCTCAACTGCCTGAAGGAGGATTACCCGCGCATCTTTAAGTCCGACATCATCATGGATCTCATGCGCGTGCTGGGCTGCGGCGTGGAGATCAAAGACAAGCGCATCAAGAACCTTGGTGCCTTCGACCTGGACAACCTCAACTGGAACAAGGTCATCATCTGTACGGACGCCGACGTCGACGGTTATCACATCCGCACGCTCGTGCTCACCATGCTCTACCGCCTGGTGCCCACACTTATCGACGAGGGCTACGTGTATATCGCCGAGTCACCGCTCTACGAGATCAACTGCAAAGAGAAGACCTACTTTGCCTACACCGAGCTCGAGAAGAACGGCATCCTCAAGGAGATCGGCGACCAGAAGTGCTCCATCAACCGCTCCAAGGGTCTTGGTGAGAACGATCCGGACATGATGTGGCTCACCACCATGAACCCCGAGACGCGCCGTCTGATCAAGGTGGAGCCCGAGGACGTCACCAAGATGGAAACCATGTTCAACCTGTTGCTGGGCAACGACGAGGCGGGCCGCAAGCGCCATATCTCCGAGCACGGCAAGGAATACCTGGACCAGCTGGACCTGCAATAGCAGCAAATCGATAACGACGGCCCATAAGAAGTTCAAGAGGAAATCGTGGCAAAGAAGAAGACGAAGAACCAGCCAAAGAAAAAGCAGGTCAACGCCGAAAACGTCATCGGCCTGCACTCCGAGGTCACCGACCAGCCGATCACGCAGACGCTCGAGGTCAACTACATGCCCTACGCTATGAGCGTCAACGTCTCGCGTGCGTTCCCCGAGATTGACGGCTTTAAGCCCTCGCATCGCAAACTGCTCTACACCATGTACAAGATGGGTCTGCTCAAGGGCGAGCGCCAAAAAAGCGCCAACATCGTGGGCCAGACCATGAAGCTCAACCCGCACGGCGATGCCGCGATCTACGAGACGATGGTGCGCCTGGCCACCGGCAACGAGGCGCTGCTCGCCCCCTTCGTGGAGTCGAAGGGCAACTTTGGCAAGTACTATTCGGGCGACCTGAGCTACGCCGCCTCGCGTTATACCGAGGCTAAGCTCTCCCCCATCAGTGCCGAGATCTTCAAGGACATCGACAAGGACCCGGTCGACTTCGTCGACAGCTACGACGGTGCCATGAAGGAGCCGCGCCTGCTGCCCACCACGTTCCCCAACATCCTCGTCTCGGCCAACAAGGGCATCGGCGTCGCCATGGCGTCCGACATCTGCGGTTTCAACCTCAACGAGGTCTGCACCGCCACGATGCACTTCCTGCAGGATCCCGACTGCGACCTGCTCGAGTACATGCCCATGCCCGACTTCTCGACCGGCGGCGAGATTATCTACCGCCGCGAGGAGATGGAAAAGATTATCGAGACCGGCCTGGGCAGCTTCCAGATTCGCTCCCGCTGGCGCTGGATTCCCGAAGAGCGCATCATCGAGGTCTACGAGATCCCCTACACCACCAAGACCGATGTTATCATCGAGCGCATCGTCAAGCTCTCCAAGGAGGGCAAGGTCAAGGAGATCGCCGACATCCGTGACGAGACCGACCTTTCGGGCCTGCGTATCGCCATCGACCTTAAGCGCGGCGTCGACCCCGACAAGCTCATGGCGAAGCTCTATCGCTCGACCACACTGCAGGATTCGTTCTCGTGCAACTTTAACGTGCTGGTCGACGGCTATCCCCGCGTTATGGGCGTGCGCCAGATCCTGCACGAGTGGGTCAAGTGGCGTATTGAGTCCACGCGTCGCCGCATTAACTTTGACCTGGGCAAAAAGTCCGAGCGCCTGCACCTGCTGCACGGCCTCGAGGCAATCTTGCTCGACATCGACAAGGCCATCGCCATCATCCGCGGCACCAAGCTCGAAGCCGAGGTCGTGCCCAACCTTATGAAGGGTTTCGATATCGACGAGACCCAGGCCGAGTTTGTCGCCGAGCTCAAGCTCCGCAACATCAACGAGGAATACATCCTCAACCGCACCAAGGACATCGCCAAGCTCGAGGGCGAGATTGCCGAGCTTGAGGAGATCCTCTCCAGCGAAGAGAACATCAAGAAGGTCATCAGCGACGAGCTGGCAGCGGTCAACAAGAAGTACGTGATGCCGCGCCGCACGGGCAGGATTGAGCCCCATGAGGTCATCGAGGTAAGCTTGGAGCCCGAGGTCGAGGAGTACCCGGTCACCATCATGCTCTCGCGCGACGGCTACCTTAAGAAGATGACGGACCGCGTGCTCAAGAAGGCGACCACGCTCAAGTACAAGGACGGCGACAAACCCTTTATCGAGTTCCCGTCCTCCAACACCCACGAGCTGCTGGTCTTTACCAATAAGAGCCAGGTGTACAAGTGCAAGGTTTCGGCGTTTGAGGACACCAAGTCGGCCCAACTGGGCTCGTACCTGCCGACCGATCTTGAGATGGAACCCGACGAGAGTGTCATCTGGGTCATCGACCCCGAGGATTACAAGGCCGATGTGCTGTTCGTCTTTGAGAACGGCCGCGTGGTGCGCGTCGCGCTTTCTGGATACGTCACCAAGACCAACCGCAAGCGCCTCAAGAACGCCATCTACGGCGGCAGCAAGCTGCTGTATGCGCAGGTGCTCAAGGAAGACCGCGACCTCGCGCTGGTCTCGAGCGACTACCGCCTGATGAACTTCAACACGTCGCTGCTCAAGACCAAGACGACCACCAACACGCAGGGCGTCCAGGCTTTCACGGCCAAGAAGGGCCGCTCGGTCACCACTGTCGGCACGACCGAGGAGATTCTTGGCGCCGGCGTCTCGGCCGAGAAGTTCACCGCGCAGAGCCTGCCCTCTGCCGGTGCCCTCATGAAGGAAAACGACATGCCGAGTTTGTTTGACTAGGACGACGGCGACCAAACCGTCATGGTTTAACTAAGCAGCGGGGCCCGGAGCGCAGTAAACGCTGCGCCCTGGGCCCCATGCATTACACCAGCATCATCCCTATAGACAAAATGCCGCATAAAGTGGAACAGACATAAGCCCATCATTCATTCCAAAGGGCTTAGTCGATAGCCTGATAAGGCGTACGCCCGGATGGGTCTTTTTAAGTGAGGACAGGCTTCGAGATCTTGTGTTCTCTCCCGCCTTGACTTCAATCGCAGACAAGCATCCCTGCTTCTCTACTACAAAGTCGATTTCCGCACGATTATCTCGCGCCCAATAATGCAGCGGATAGCCCATGGCTGAAAGCTGTTGGGCGACGTAGTTTTCGGTAAGTGCACCCATGAATGTGCCGCCGATGCCGGCAAGAATATCGGCGCGTTGAGCACCGGCCTTGGAGACGAGCAGCCCTGTATCCGCCTGATAGATTTTAAAAGCAGAAGGGTTAACGAAGGCCTCTAAAGGGCTTTCGATCTGCCCGACTAGGCTGCAGCGCGCCACCGTACCCGACAATACAAGCCAGTCGAGAGCATCTCCAAAGAGAGACGCATTGCCCCCCGCTCGCACTACCTTGTATTGAAATTTGCGATTCTCTTTGGCAAGCTGCTGTGGAATGGAATCGAAGCACGCACGCGTCTTTGCGCTCAAGCGTTCATCAGCATATTTATTGGTGTCGGCGGAATATCCGTCGAGAATAATCCGATGCTTTTCGGCCACATCAATGATTGACTGATCATCGATATACGTTTGGACCGCCTCGGGCATTCCGCCAACAACAAGATACTGTCGATAGAGCCTAAGCGCCTTTTCATGAAGGCTTGGCGCAAGAGGACCCATTAACTCGAATGACGAGCGTATCTCATCGACCAGCTGATCGTGCCCCATTGCCCAGAGAAACTCCTCGAAATCGAGTGGAGTCATCTCGATCAAGTCGGTCTTTCCGACGGGGAACGAATACGACTGATGGTTAATGGCAACCCCAAGAAGCGACCCGGCAGCCGCAACGTAATACTCGGGAGCATCTTCGCAAAAGTATTTAAGGGAAGTGAGCGCTTCCTCGCATGCCTGGATCTCGTCAATGAACAGTAAGGTTTTGCCAGGCACGATACGCTGTCCCGTACGAGCCTCGATCGCGCGCACAATCGAATGAGGGTCAAGACCGCCCGAAAAATCCGCTCGCGCCGACCGGTCGTTCTCAAGATTAACGTAGACAACCGATTCGAAAAGATCCTGGGCGTACGTTCTGAGCAAATAGGTCTTGCCACACTGGCGCACGCCTTTGACCAGCAAAGGTTTTCTATCAGCTCTGTCTCGCCATTCCCTAAGTAGCTCGTCTGCCTTGCGACGCATACGCAACCTTCCCTCATTAACTTCTGTTTGACAATATTTTAACGCGGATTAATTTGTTTTCAGTTATTTTTCTGCGTTTAAAAATTGTTCTATACGGCGCTTGAGGGAATGCGCCCCTATCTCTCGGTAAGGACAGCAAGCATTTCCACCAACACCGATTGCCATGCGCTCTTCTTGCCCTTAGGCGAGCTTGCGAGCGAGCTCTCGCACCTCTTCCAGCTTGGGCGAGGAGGCCATGCTGTCGCGCTCGGTCATACCGCTGATGGTGACAATGCCCTGGTCCTCCCACTTGCAGTATGCGCACGTGGACTTGTACATGGCGATCGCCGCATCATAGACGCCCTCGCTGTGGCTATCGAGCAAAAGGGCCGTCTTGGTGAACGGGAAGCCCGTAGCACCGAAGGCGTACAGGCGGTCGATGACAGCCTTCTCCTGCGCAGTGATATCGAACCAGTAGATAGGCGAGGCAAAGACGACCATATCTGCGTCTTTCAGCGACTCGATCACGTTGACCATGTCATCCTTCTGCACGCAGACGCCCTCATGAGCGAAGCAGTACTGGCATCCCAAGCAGCCGGCGATCTTCTTGCTGGCAACGCGGACGACCTCGACCGTATTGCCGCCCTCACGCGCGGTCTCGGCAAACGCCTCGACCATGGTATCTGTATTGGCGCCCTTACGCGGGCTACCGCTCAATACAACGATATTCACAAGAATCTCCCTTCTTCATGCCGCAGGCGCGCGGCACACATTTTGTTGTAACCAAAACGGATGGAGCTATTCAGACGTCTGTAGATCGCATCTCTCGCTCGCGCTCTCCAAAGAAGGTGCAAGCAGAAGCATCACGGACATTAATCAGCGCCGATATGGATCACGACATGAAACCGTAAGGGTTGGCCAGAGGTTGCCAGATTCAGTAGCTCGCAGCAATAGAGCGAATGACGACTTCGGCGATATAATCCGTGTCATCTTGATTGTTCCCGCGCGGAAGGTACAGCTCATGTCCAAGCTCAACATCGACCAGCGATCGATTCGCGATCTTCTCACCGATAAGCGATCAGACTTCCTCATCCCCGACTACCAGAGGCCCTACGCCTGGGGCGAGGACGAATGCGCAACGCTGTGGGATGACCTATTCGCGTTCGCTTTTCCGGGCGATGACTACGAGCGCTTCGACAGCAAGAACGACGAATACTTCCTAGGACCCATCGTCACCTTTAAGAACCTCTCTGGCCAACTCGAAATCATTGACGGCCAGCAGCGCCTCACCACCATCATGCTGCTGCTCCGCGCGTTCTACGACAAGTTCACCAACAT
Organism: Coriobacteriaceae bacterium; assembly: GCA_905209215.1. Taxonomy (GTDB): domain Bacteria; phylum Actinomycetota; class Coriobacteriia; order Coriobacteriales; family Coriobacteriaceae; genus Collinsella. The sequence continues at coordinate 100,247 of CAJLRY010000007.1, forward strand.
GAAGGATAAGCAGTCTGTGAAGATGCGCGAGGCAATCGCCCGTTGTGTATGGAAAACCGACGAGTTCGACGAGCCCGACATGGAACGCCTCAAGATCGACTCCGAGGTTGCATCGGACAACGACAAGAATGAATTCCTCGAGATTTTACGAGAGGGCAATGTAGGCGATGGCTGGAAGAGCGCCTATGCCCGCAACTTCGCTTTCTTCCAGAGGAAAATTGAGCAACTGGTGAGCGAGTGGCCCACCTACACCGTCTACATGGCCACACGCGTCATCAACAATGTGATACTGTTGCCCATTGAAGCGGAATCGCAGGACACCGCGCTACGCATCTTCTCGACTCTAAACGACCGAGGGTTGCCTCTCTCGGATGCCGACATCTTCAAGAGCCAGTTCTACAAGCATTATTCCGACACGGGGCGCAAGGACGAGTTCATCCGTCGCTGGAAGGGACTCGAGGAGGGAGCGAACGCTATCTTCCGGCCCATGCGCGGCACACCAACCGATGAGCTATTTACGCGCTACATGTACTACCGCCGCGCGAAGAAAGGCATCCGCGACACGACCACCGCATCGTTGCGCGACTTCTTCGGTGCCGATGGTTACGCCATGCTCAAGGAGGACGCCACGCTCGCCGATCTCGAGGCGCTGCTCGGCTTCTGGAAACGCGTCGACGCGCAGGAAGGGTTCAGCGAGCGCGTGCTCCGCAGGCTCTTCGTGCTGAACTACGCCCCCAACGGCATGTGGACCTATCTGCTAAGCGTCTGGTTCCTTGCCAACAGCGACAGCAAAGGTGTCCTCGATGACGAGGCACTCTACGGCTTTCTAAACAAGATCACGGCATTCATTTTCGCCTACGCCATTGAGCGACCCGGCGTGAACGCGCTGCGTTCGCCAGTGTATCCCGAGATGATCAACATCGTGGAGCACCGCCCGGTGGAGTTTCCTAACCACCACTTCAATCGCGCAAATATTGCTGAGCGATTCCGAACCTACGTGTTCACCAACGGCAGGCCTGTAACAAAGTCCATACTCACTTGGTGGGCGTACGCAGACCCAGATCAACCACTCATGGACCTAGACACCACGCTCGAAATTGAGCACATCTATGCCAAGAAGCGCAACGAGATAGACCCGCTCGTCGATCAATCCAGCCTGGAGGCGCTGGGTAACAAGGCGCTGCTCGAGAAGCGTGTAAACATCCGCGCGGCCGACTACAGATTCTGCGATAAACGCAAATACTATGAGGGATACACCGACGGCAATGGCAAGCGCAAAGCCGGAACAAAGATCACGGAACTCAAGCGCCTGGCACAAGTCATGGGAGACTTCACCGAAATAGACATCGCGACTCGCACGGCACGGATCATCGATGCCTTCGTGGACTACCTGGGCGACAACGGACTTTTGAGCTAAGGAGCGAACATGTTCGAAAGACTAACCAAGTACGCTGGCAAGCTGGCGGACAGAAACATGAATGTCGAGTTTGGGGGCGGGACGTTCGGACTCGAGGATTTCGTCGACGATTTCTATGGACTGGACGGGTTCGCGGACACCAGCTACTTCGAGACGCTTGAACGCCATAGCATCGACACCTCGGAAGGTATAGACAGCTGCGACATCGACCATGGGGACATTGACCTGATACGTGCATGCATCACGTGGTGCGTTCGTGGCGACCGCTTTTGCGACGGACTCCTTGCCGCGCAAGCTAGGAGCGGGTTTCTGGACCGCTGCCTCTCCCGGCTGAAGGAGCTCGACGAGGGCTGAACGGCAGCCACGAAGACGTCTGGCGCTGCGACAGCACGGCGATGCGACAATGCCATGCCGTCCACTCCGTCATGCCACCAAATCAAAAGCGGAACCAACGCTCAATCTTGAGATGCGTTAACCAAAGGACTCACGTTTCTGCCGGGAAGTCGAGAACGCGGGGCACACTGTGGCGCTTTATCCTCAGCTCATAGCTGCACTGCTTACTTGAAATGAACCCGTGGTCAAGATGAACTACGAGAATCATAGCGGGCAGACACCGCCCGCATGCCCCCTTCGGAATAGGCGCTGAGCAGCTCCTGAGCGTGGGCAAACTCGGGCCCTCGCCTCCAACCGAGCAGGCGGTTGACCGCGAGATTTCCCTGGACGTTGTGGACGAAGAGCAGATAGGCGTCCTCGCGCGAAAGCCCAGTCTCCTCCATGATCGAGGGAATCATCTGCTCGGCGCCGCGCTCGACGACGCGCTGTGCCACCCGGGCGTACGCGTCGTCATCCGAGTAGAGCAGATAATAGTCATCGTTTGCCGGCGGACGCTGGCAGAGGGCACCCGCCTCCGTTCCCTCGAGCGGCGGCACCGCCGCCAAGGCCTCGTCGATAAGCGCGTCGAGCAGGGCGAACTTGTCCTCGTAGTGCAGATAGAACGTGCCACGGTTGATATCGGCGCGGCGGCAGATATCCGCTACCGTCATCTTCGCGAAGCCGACCTCGGCCAGCAGCGCGAAGAACGCCTCCCGTATGACCGAGAGTGTATAGCGTCGGCGACGATCGATCTTCCCCGCTTCCATTACCCCTCCAATTGCAACGCTCGACAATGCCCGGCAAACGCTCGTTTATCGACAGCAGGCCGAAGCTGTTCATTGCTCTTAAGCAAATCGACATGGATACTTTTTATAGACACCTGTTTATAATAGCTGAAAGAAGGTATCCAGTGACCCTGTACGAGCAGCTCGTTATCGAGCTCACCAACCAATCGTTTTCCCTTCAGGCCGCCTACCGCAGCGGCGGCACGCCCTATGAGCTGAGTGACCGCGAGCCCGAGCCCTACGACCAGCAAATCAGGGACTTCGCCCGCATGATCGAGGAAGCCGATTGCGTGCTGGTGGGCGGGGCCTCTGGGCTCTCCGCGGCGGGCGGCGGCGACTTCTATTACGAGGACAACGCAACCTATCGCAGGCATTTCGGCAAATTCGCCGAGCGCTACGGTTTCAAGGGCGCTTTCGAGGGGTCGTTCTACCGCTGGCCCACCGCCGAGGCGCGCTGGGGATACCTCGCCACCTTCCTCGACACCACGCTCAACGCCCCGCTGCGCAAGCCCTACAGGGACCTCGACACCATTCTCGCCGAGAAGGATTTCTTCGTGCTCACCACCAACCAGGACACGCAGTTTGTGAAGCTCTATCCCTGGGAGAAAGTGGCAGAGATCCAAGGCGACCACCGCTTCTTTCAGTGCTCCCACTGTTGCACCGACGAGGTGTGGAACGCGGTCGAGCCGGTCTCCCACATGGTAGAGGCCATGGGAGACGGTCTGGAGGTTCCGACAGAGCTCGTGCCGCGCTGCCCGCACTGCGGAGCAGAGGCGTTCCCCTGGGTTCGCGGCTACGGCAACTTCCTGCAGGGCGAACTCTACGAGGAGCAGTACCGCAAGGTGTCCGACTGGCTCGACGCGCACGCACGGCAGAGGATCCTCTTCCTCGAGCTGGGTGTGGGCCGCATGACGCCCGCGTTTATCCAGGAGCCGTTCTGGGCCCTCACGGCGCAGTTACCGCAGGCCAGCTACATCGCCGTAAACAACAAGACGCAGTTTCTCCCCCGCGCGATCGAGGATCGGGGGCTCGCCGTTCGCGCCGACATCGCCGACGTGCTCGCCGACGTGCGCAAGACGCTGGGGAGGTAGCGCATGGAGACGGCGAAAGCAGTTCGCATAGGCAGGGCGCTAGCCGAAGCGGATCTTGTCATCATCGGCGCTAGCAACGGACTCGACATGGCGGAGGGGCTCAACCTTTTCTGCGCCGATGCTCATTTCCAAGAGGCGTACGGGGACCTCGCCCAGGCAGACGGCATCGGCTGCATACTGCAGGGGCTCGCTTCCCCGGATGCCAGCGTGCGACGCCGATGGGCCGAGCGGTTCCATCAAAAGGAGTATCTCGAATATGAGCCCGGCTCGCTCATGAACGGGCTGCGGCGTCTTACGGAGCACGCCGACACCTTCGTGGTCACATGCAACATCGACGGGCACTTCGCGCGCGCCGGGTTCGACGAGGAGCGCGTGCTCGAGACTGAGGGGAGCACGCGCACGTCGGTTGACGAGCGGTGCCTCGCCCATCCAGACGCCCTCGCCATGGCCCAGCTCGACGAGCTCGCGCGTCTTGTGCAAGCCCATCGCAACGGCAGGGTCGCCATCCTCGAACTTGGCGTGGGACTGCACAACGGCGTCATAAAGCGCATGCTCGCCCAGATCGCGAACGCCTGCGAGCACGCCACCTACATCGTGTTCAACTACGGCCAGGCCATGGCGCCCGACGCTTCGTGCGAGACGATTCTCGTTGACGGCGATATGGCCCCGGCTTTCGAGGAGATCGCCCGATGCCACCCCTAGAAAGAGAAGCGCGTAGGCTTCGAAGCCTTATCGATGATGCCGACGCCATCATCGTCGGCATCGGCTCGGGCATGTCGAGCGCCGCCGGGTTCAACCATTACAACCGCGCGGGCATGACACGTGCCGGGATGGAGGACTGGCAGCAGGCCTTTGGCTTTAAGAGCCTTTTCGACGGCTTCTACCACCTCTACCCCAGCCTCGAGCAGCAATGGGCCTACTACGCGCGATACATCGATTTCATGCTGCGCGAGCCGGCCTCACAGCCCTATCTCGACCTGCGCTCTCTCGTCGGCCACAAGGACTACTTTATCCTGAGCACCAACGTGGACACCCAGGTCGAGAAGACGTTTCCCGCCGAGAGAATCTGCAACTACCAGGGAAGCGCCGCGCACCTTCAGTGCAAGCAGCCATGCTGCGACGAACTCTTCGACGCGAAGCCCTACGTCGAGCGCATGCTCGCCGGCATGTCGGGGTTCGAGATCCGCAGCGAGGATATCCCCCGATGCCCGCACTGCGGCTGGCAGCTTGTGCCGTGGGCGCGCGACGACACGTTTCTGCAAGGCGCGGCGTGGCGCGAGAGCCTCGGACGGTACGAGCGCTTTGTGCGCGAGCGCAGCAATGACCGCGTGCTGTTGCTGGAGCTCGGCGTGGGCGAGATGACCCCGGGCATCATCACGCTCCCGTTCTGGAGCATGACCGCGAAGCTGCCGGATGCGCACCTGCTGAGCGTAAACATCTCGGGCGACTCGGCTCCGCTGCAGCTCGGAAGTAAGGCGGAGGCGATCCAGGCCGATTTGGGCGCCCTGCTCTCGGTGGCGCGGGCAGGTGGCGAGTAACGCGGAGCGGTAGACGCGCAATGAGGTTTTAGCCGCAGCCTCCGAACGAGAGGGCTCGGAGGCTGGTATTCCTGAATCGCAGGTCACGATGGGTTATCGGAATCGCGAAGAGCGGATACCGCCAGTAAGCCCCCTTCGGAATAGGCGTTGAGCAGCTCCTGGGCATGGGTGAACTCGGGGCCTCGTCTCCAGCCGAGCAGGCGGTTGACGGCCAGATTGCCCTGGACGTTGTGGACGAAGAGCAGGAAGGCGTCTTCGCGTGAAAGCCCTGTTTTCTCCATGACCCAGGGAACCATCTGCTCCGCTCCGCGTTCTATGACGCGCTGGGCTACGCGAGCGTATGAGTCGCTGTCCGAATAAAGCAGGCGATAATCGTCGTCTGCCGGCGGACGCTGGCAAAGCGTTGCCGATTCAACCCCCTCAAGCGGGGGAGCCGCTGCCAATGCCTCGTCGATAAGCGCATCGAGCAGCGCGTACTTATCCTCGTAATGCAGATAGAACGTTCCCCGGTTGATCTCGGCGCGGCGGCAGATGTCCGCCACCGTCATCTTCGCGAAGCCGACCTCGGCCAGCAGCGCGAAGAACGCCTCCTGTATGACCGAGAGGGTGTAGCGCCGCCGGCGGTCGATCTTGGTTTCTCCCATCGCCTCTCCAATCTGAGTCGTTTGACAATGTCCAGTAGCTGTTCGTTTATCGACAGGTGCACGCGTTTGTTCATTGCCCCTGCGAAAATCAACAAGGATACTGTTTATAGACACCTGTTTTTTATAGCTGAAAGGGAGCACGGATGACCCTGTGCGAGAAGCTCGGCATCGGGCTTGTCAGCCGATCGTTTTCCCATCGGGCCGTCTATCGAAACGGCGGCACGTCATACGATTTGAGCGATTGCGAGCCTGCTGCTTGCAACCAAGATATCGAGGCTTTTGCCCGCAAGGTGGGGAAGGCTGATTGCGTGTTTACGGGAGAGGCAGGTAGGCAGGCGTTATGAGCATCTGCATCAAAAATCAGATTCAGAATATGAATATCGTCATCGGCTGCACGGTGGGGTGTCCATATTGCTATGCCCGTAACAATGTGAAACGTTGGCATATGATTGACGACTTCGCTGATCCTGCGTTCTTCCCGAGCAAGCTCAAGATGATGGAAAAGAAACGCCCGCAGAACTTTCTCCTTACCGGCATGAGCGATCTCTCCGGGTGGAAGCTGGAATGGCGAGACGAGGTATTTGCAAAGATCCATGAGAATCCACAGCATCAGTTCCTGTTCCTGACCAAGAGACCCGATTTGCTGGATTTAGATACCGACCTGGAAAACGCATGGTTCGGCGTTACGGTGACGAGGAAAGCGGAGCTGTGGCGTATCGACGCCCTTCGGAAAAACGTCAAAGCAAATCACTTCTTCGTTACTTTTGAGCCGCTATTCGACGACCCCGGTACGGTCGACCTTTCCGGAATCAACTGGATCGTCGTCGGTACCATGACCGGGGCGCAGAGCAGGAAGGTTCATACGGAACCGGAGTGGGCATGGTCTTTGACGGACCAGGCGCACGCGCTTGGCATTCCAATGTTTATGAAGGAAGACCTCGTCTCTGTCATAGGGGACGAAAACATGATTCAGGAATTGCCGGAAGAATTCGAAAGAGTGCTGGAGGTGCAGAGAACATGGCGGAAGTGATCGATGGAATCCTCATCAATGAGGTGGAAGCAAAGAACATCATGACCAAGTCCAGCCTGCCGGTAGGCGGCTACTCGGTCAATCCCTATGTAGGCTGCACGCATGCCTGCAAGTATTGCTATGCCTCCTTTATGAAGCGCTTTACCGGACACAAGGAGGAATGGGGCACCTTTCTTGATGTGAAGCATTGGCCGGAAATCAAGAATCCGAAGAAATACGCTGGACAGCGGGTGGTTATCGGTTCTGTGACGGATGGCTACAATCCACAGGAGGAGCGATTCGGGAATACCAGGAAACTCCTGGAGCAGCTGATTGGCAGCGATGCAGATATTCTGATCTGCACAAAGTCCGATCTTGTGGTACGGGATATCGATCTGCTGAAGAGGCTTGGACGAGTGACCGTTTCATGGTCGATCAACACGCTGGATGAGAACTTCAAGAACGATATGGACTCCGCGTCGAGCATCGAGCGTCGTATCGCTGCTATGAAGCAGGTGTATGACGAAGGTATCCGTACGGTCTGCTTCGTGTCCCCGGTATTTCCCGGCATCACGGATTTTGAGATGATTTTTGAGCGAGTAAAGGATCGGTGCGATTTGTTTTGGCTCGAAAATCTCAATCTTCGGGGTGGTTTCAAAAAAACGATCCTGGATTATATCGCCGAGAAACATCCCAATCTCGTACCGCTTTACGATGAGATCTATAACAAGCGCAACCGTAGCTATTTTGAAGCGCTTGAAGTAAAAGCCGAGGAAATGGCCAAGAAGTACGATTGCCCCTTTGTGGACAACGAAATGCCTTATGGCAGAGTCCCCCAGGGGCATCCGGTGATCGTGGACTACTTCTATCACGAGGAAGTCCGAGGGTCAGATAATAGCGGAAAAAGAAATCGTTAAACGGAAACCGACGACGATTCGCTCGAGCGATTAGCGTCCACGCGTGGCTTCTGCCGATTGGCGCAACGGGCGACGGATTAAGGGATCGCTCGGGCGGATGATCCCGCTGCAGTACAGGCGGTCGCTCAATTTAGCGGCATGAGCGTTTTCGCACGGAAAACCAGTATCCCCTGTGCCGAGTTTAATCGTAGCGAATACAATGGGCACTGAGCATCAATCGAAAGTAGTCAAGAGCCTTTTCGACGGCTTCTACCACCTCTACCCCAGCCTCGAGCAGCAGTGGGCATACTATGCGCGATACATCGACTTCATGCTGCGCGAGCCGACCTCGCAGCCCTATCTCGACCTACGGTCCCTCATCGGCCATAAGGACTACTTCATCCTGAGCACCAATGTGGACACCCAGGCCGAGAAGACGTTTCCCGACGAGAGAACCTGTAACTATCAGGGAAGCTTCGCGCACCTTCAGTGCAAGCAGCCATGCTGCGACGAGCTCTTCGACGCGAGCCCCTACGTCGAACGCATGCTCGCGGGCATGGCGGGGTTCGAGGTCCTCAGCGAGGATATCCCCCGATGCCCGCATTGCGGCTGGCAGCTTGTGCCGTGGGTGCGCGACGACACGTTTCTGCAAGGCGGAGCATGGCGCGAGAGCCTCGAACGATACGAACGCTTTGTGCGCGAGCGCAGCAGTGGCCGCGTGCTGTTGCTGGAGCTCGGCGTGGGCGAAATGACTCCTGGTATCATCACACTCCCGTTCTGGAGCATGACCGCAAAGCTGCCGGATGCGCACCTTTTGAGCGTAAACATCTCGGGCGACTCGGCTCCGTTGCAGCTTGGAAGCAAGGCAGAGGCGATCCAGGCCGATTTGGGCGCCCTGCTCTCGGCGGCGCGGACGGGCGACGAGCAGCGCAGTTCATCGCGCCGTGTTTCATGCGTGGACGCTTAAATCAAAACCACCCCTAGAAGGGGTGGTTTGCTCTTAGGGTGTAACCCTTGGATTTCCGGCACGCGTCTAAAGGCGCCGGCCCTCACGGGGTTCGGGCCGCACTGCAGGTTGACCCGTGACGGGCCGGTCAAACCGGCGCTATTTGCGCCCCGGCCCCCTATCGAAGGGGTCCTCGTACTCCTTGACGCTCAGCCGGTCGAGCGCGATGTCGGCCTTCTCCTGCTCCCGGATGTACTTCGCGATCGTGGCCTCGTTCAGGCCGACGGTGGACACGCAGTGGCCCTCGGCCCAGAACTTCCTGTTGCCGAACTTGTACTTCATGTTCGCGTGCCTGTCGAATACCATCAGCGAGCTTTTCCCCTTCAGATAGCCCATCACGCTGGACACGCTGTACTTCGGCGGTATCGCCAGCAGCATGTGGACGTGGTCGGGCATCAGGTGCCCCTCGATGATCTCTATCCCCTTGTACTGGCAGAGCTTCCTGAAGATCTCCCCAAGGTCGGACCTTATTTGGTTGTAGATGACTTTGCGCCTATACTTCGGCGTGAACACGACGTGGTACTTGCACATCCACTTCGTGTGCGACAGGCTGTAGGCCTTCTGGGCCATACGCCACCACCGCCCTCTCGACTCGGATTCCTTGCGGCCTGAACAATCGCAAGTGTCCGGCGAGGGGGCGGCTTTGTAAAGCCGGTTGTCCCCACCCGCATAGCGGGTGGTTTCTGATGCGGCGCGCTGCGCGCCCCGCACAGGCTAAAGCCTGTAAATAAAAATACCCCCGATTCCAAGTGGAAATCGGGGGTATCTCATCGGGTGGCTTTCAAGCAGTTTGCAAAACTGCAGGTCGCAGACCTTCATTGCTAGTAGGAGAAATGAGTAGTCTCGGGTGGCTTGCCCATGAGTTGACGAATAAGTTGGAGCTTCGCCATTGGCTCAATCGCTTCGCGCGCTCGATAAACTTGTTTAGTAAAAGGCGGATCGGTCACCGATGGACGCACGACGAGAAACACGTACCTCCAGTGGTTCAAGCACGGCGCGCGTGAGGATCTCTGCAAGCAACCGCCTGGTACGCTACTGTTGCCAGCGTGGCTTAGCGGACTGGCGAATCCCGCCCCGTGCGCGTCATCATCCAATCAAATGCCCTGGCAAGCAGCAGCACCGCCAATCACACTACGTTCTTACGGCGCCCTCTGCGATAAAATTAGCGAATTGTGTTTTCACCTCGCAGCTACGGAGACATTAGATGATTACTCTGGACAATCTTCGCGACGCACTTAGGGCTCTGTGCTACGAGCCCTCGGGCGACGGCACCGTTTATCAGAAATCCTGGGAAGAGACCAGCGCGCAAATCACGGTCGATTTTTCCAAGAAACGCATCGGCTACCCGAAAGACCTGGGGTTCAAAGTCAACAAAGACACAACTTGTAACTTTTCCGATAACGAGAACTTCGTCGTACTCGCCTGCGTAACCATGCTCCTCGACAAAGGATATCGCCCCGAATCACTTGAGCTGGAGCGCGAATGGGCCCTTGGGCACGAACAAAAGAGCGGCCGCGCTGATATCTGCATTAATGACGAGAGGGGCGACACACTCGCAATCGTCGAATGCAAGACCCCTGGAACCGAGTTCAAAAACGAATTCAAGAACATGCAGTCAGACGGAGGGCAACTCCTCTCCTATTGGCAACAAGAGCGCGCGACTCGCTGGTTGGTACTCTTTGCATGCGATTTCATCAACAACGAAATCGTGCCAGACCAGGTTTCAATTAACTGCAGCGATGACGAGAACTTCATCGCGCTCGCCAAACGCGATGACACCATTGCGCTCTACCGCGACGCCCATACAGTGGAACAGCTCCATCAAGTTTGGACGGAAACGTACAACCAACAAGTCGAGGGAAACATCCTCTTTGGCGATAGGTCGACGGCATACCACCCGATGGTTCCTCCCCTTCTCAAGAAGGACCTTGTCGACTTCAGGGCCGAAGACAGCATCGTCAACCGCTTCGAGGAAATCCTCCGCCACAACAACGTCTCCGATAAAGAGAACGCCTTCAATCGCCTTATCGCGCTCTTTATCGCGAAGCTCCAAGACGAGCTCTCGAAAATGCCAACCCAGGAGATTGAGTTCCAATACCGCCAAGGACGCGACACCTACGAAACGCTCCAGGACAGGCTCCAGAGACTCCACTCAGACGGCATGAGAAAGCTCATGCGGGAAGAGGTCCTGTACGTTCCCAACGACTACGCCGAAAACCTCATAAGCAACTATACGGGCCAGCACCGCAAGAAGCTCATCGAGGAGCTGAACGGCACGCTGCGCAAGCTCAAGTTCTATACCAACAATGACTTTGCGTTCAAAGACGTCCACAACGAGGAACTCTTTCTTCAGAACGGCAAGGTACTCGTAGAGACGGTGCAACTTCTACAGCCGTATCGCATCGTAGGAACTCAAGACATTCAATTCTTGGGCGACCTCTTCGAACAGCTCCTTAATCAGGGCTTTAAGCAAAACGAGGGCCAATTCTTCACACCTGTGCCCATCACCCGTTTTATTTGGAAGTCACTCCCACTCGACAGCATCGTGCAGGACGAGGCTGGTGCCGTGCACTATCCACGCGTTATCGATTACGCCTGTGGCGCGGGGCACTTTCTCACAGAAGGATTCGAAGAAATCTCCGACGCCGCATGCCAATATGATCCGACCATAGAGGATGACCTCGGAGACGCCGACTGGGTCAGAGACAATCTCGTCGGCATCGAGAAGGACTATCGACTCGCTCGCGTTTCCAAGGTCTCGTTCTACATGCATGGCGCAGGGCAGAGCAACGTGGTCTTCGGCGACGGACTTGAAAATTATCCCGACAAGGGAATCGACAGCCGAACCGACAGGGGACGCTTCGACATTCTTGTCGCCAATCCCCCGTACTCTGTCGCGGCCTTCAAACCGCATCTCAAGCTTCACAACAACGAACTCAAAGTGCTGGAAACCATCAGCGATAGCGGCTCGGAAATCGAGACCCTCTTTGTCGAGCGTGCGGCACAGCTTGTTCGGCCCGGAGGCTACGCCGCCATTGTCCTCCCCACCTCGATCCTCGACAAGAGCACGAGCTCGAGTTTCATGGCCGCACGCGATGTGCTTTTGAGCTCCTTCGAGATCGTCTCCATCGCCAGGTTTGGATCAGGCACATTCGCGGCCACAGGAACAAACGTCGCAATTATGTTCCTACGTCGCTTTGACGAGATCCCGCCCCGCAATGCGAACGCACTTGATTTCGTTGACGCTGTTTTTGAGCGCAGGAAGCTCACTGGTTGGAAAGACGAAAGCGCTTTCAACGCTTATCTCGACACAATTAATGTAGACGGAGATACTTACCGGGCTTTTCTCGCAGGAGAGGCTGGCTGGAACGAATGGGCAAACACTCGCCACTTCAACGTTTATTGCCATCTTTTCGAATCATCGAAGGAGCTCAAGACCCTTCGAAAGAGCAAGACTTGGAAGGCGGCCGACAAGAACTCACAGCTCAAAGCAGAGAACGAGCTGTTCTATCGCTATGCGCACAAGGAAGAGCGCAAACGCCTGCGCGTTTGGGGTCTCGTCTGCGGCGAACAGACGCTCATCATCAACTCACCTAACACGACCAAGGAAATCGCCTCTTTCCTTGGCTACAAATGGAGCAATCGCAAAGGCAACGAGGGGATACAGCCCATCGATGGTGAGGGCGTGCTCTATTCGGACGACGAATCGGACGACACGAACTCGCTAAGCGGCATCATCAGAGCATGGTTCTCCGGCGAGCAGGTTGAGCCCGGCGACCTTGCCCAGTACTACTACTATGCCAAGACCACCGATTTCATCGACTTTGATGCCGAGAAGTTCGACGAGACTCTTACGATTCCCCGCTCTTTCTACAAGCCCCGCTCGTTCGCCCAGGGCACCGTAGTCAAGACGCTTAGAGACATCACATCCTACGTTACCAGCAGCGTGGCCCAGAGTTCCATCACCACCGACACTTACGTAACAACGGAGAACATGGTCAAGGATCGTGGCGGCATAACCGCCTATAGCGGAGAGCTTCCGGCAAGTGCTGGCACCGCATACAAGAAGGGAGACACGCTCGTCTCCAATATTCGCCCCTATCTGCAGAAGATTTGGCTCGCAGACCGCGATGGGGCGTGCTCCAAGGACGTTTTGGTATTCCGAAGCATAAATACCGACAGCCTATTGCCCGAGTTCCTCCATCTGCTCCTGTGGCAGAAGGACTTCTTCGACTACGATATGTCCACCTTCACGGGAACCGGCAGGCCTCGCGGAGACAAGAATGAGCTGCTCAAATACCCCATCCCAGTCCCGACGCTCTCCGAGCAGAGAGCCCTCATCGACGGTTTCAATCGCTTAACAGATGAAATCAATAGCAAAAGACAGCAAATCGCCGCTCTCAAGGAAAGCGTCAAATCACGGTTTGTAGAGGTATTTGGCGATCCGGTCGATGGTAAAAAATGGCCTTTCGTTAGGCTTGAAGACCTCTGTACCAAGTTGGGTTCCGGAGCAACACCACGAGGCGGCAAAACGGCATACAAGGCCGAAGGTGTTCCGCTGGTCAGAAGTATGAATGTTCACAACGGTCGTTTCGTGTGGAAGGACCTTGCTTGTATTGATGATGAACAAGCCGCAAAACTAGAAGGCGTCACGCTGATGAAGGGTGACGTGCTTCTGAATATTACTGGCGCTTCGGTTGCTCGTTCATGTCTTTTGCCGGATGAATTGGCTGGTGGACGTGTTAATCAGCATGTCTCAATTGTCAGAGTCGACCAAAAACGGATGCTACCGGTGCTATTGAACACGGTGCTGATCAGTGATTCGTATCAGAGACTCCTGCTAAACGGCTCAAGAGCGGCTGGAGCAACAAGGGAGGCAATTACCAAAGAAGATCTAAAGAGAATGACGGTTCCCTTGCCTCCCCTTGAGCTTCAGCAAGAGTTCGCCGACTTCGTCGCCCAGGTCGACAAATCGCAATTTATCATCCACCAAGATCTTCACGGCTTTTGAAAAGACAGAT
>CAJLRY010000008.1:0-113091 GCA_905209215.1 Coriobacteriaceae bacterium
GGCCCTCGCGGCCTAGTCGCTATTTAGGGCGTCCAAGATTTGGGACGCAGTTCATCGCACGCGCTGCAGGGTCTTTTTGCATGTCATGTTTAGTTGTGGCCAACGCCTTAGAGAGCGGCGACGACCTCGATCTCGACCAGACCGCCAGCCGGAAGAGCGGCAACCTGGAAAGCGCTGCGCGCGGGGAACGGGGCCTCGAACTTGGAGGCGTAGATCTCGTTCACGGCAGCGAAGTCGGCGATGTCGGCCAGGTAGACCGTAGTCTTGACGACATCGGCAAAGGTGGCGCCGGCAGCGGTCAGCAGGGCCTCGACGTTGGCGAGGGACTGCTTGGCCTGGGCCTCGACGTCCTCAGGCATCTTGCCGGTTGCGGGGTCGATGCCCAGCTGGCCGGACAGGAACACCATGTTGCCGGCCTGGATACCGGGGGAATACGGGCCGATGGCTGCGGGTGCGTTATCGGAAGACACGACGGTCTTGCTCATGTTTTTCTCCTTACGATCAAATAGAGAGCGTGAGCGCGGCGTTCGCACCGGGAGGCACAATTCGGTCTGAACACCGCGCTTGATTGGGATAGTACTCAAGGTTTCCGCGCGATGCAAGATTATTATCACGTTGCGAGAATATTTTATCGCCCAACGGTTTCCCCGAACCGCTGAACGGTTCTCCACGGGGTCAGCCAGCCCAAGCTGCTGAAGACTTTATCCCGCTTGGAGCACGGGCATCGCCCATCGCGACGGCGCCACTATACTTTTGAGTATCTGAGCATTTTGAAAGGCAGGATATGACCGCAACCGCCAGTCGAACCACCAACCGCAGACCCGAGCTCTTGGCCCCCGCCGGAGGCCCCGAGCCCTTTGCCGCCGCACTCGCTGCGGGGGCAGACGCCATCTACTGTGGCATGGGCAGCTTCAACGCCCGCCGCAAGGCAACCAACTTTACCGACGAGGCCTTTGAGCAGGCCTGCCGTGCTGCGCACCTGGCCGGCTCGCGCGTCTACGTCACGGTCAACATCGTCATCAAGCAGTCCGAGATGAGCGATGCACTGCAGCTCATCCACCGCTGCTCCACGCTGGGCGCCGATGCCTTCATTATCCAGGACTGGGGCCTGTTCTTTGAGGTCAAGCGCACCATGCCCGGCATCGAGACGCATATCTCGACCCAAGCGAACATCCACGATGACCGCGGGACTATCTGGTGCCGCGAGCAGGGCGCCGACCGCGTGACCCTCTCGCGCGAGCTCTCCATCGACGAGATCGCCGCCATCCACGACGCCGCGCCCGACGTCGACCTCGAGGTCTTTAGCCACGGTGCCATCTGCTTTTGCTACTCGGGCCTGTGCCTGCTCTCGAGCTTTGCCATGGCGGGCCGCTCGGCCAACCGCGGCATGTGCGCTCAGCCCTGTCGCCTGCCTTACGAGTTGATCGACGAGAACGGCCGCTCGCTCTCCCCTGCCGGTCGCGAACGCGCGCTATGCCCGCGCGATACCAATACCTCGCAGCTTGTTCGCTGTCTGTATGACGCCGGCGCCGCATCGCTCAAGCTCGAGGGTCGCATGAAGGCGCCCGATTACGTGTACTCCATCGTCGACGTGTATCGTCATCAGATTGACGATATGCTGGCCGATGTTTCGACCTCTAAGGACGAGGAAGCCGCCCGTCAGCGCCAGCTCAAGCGCTGCTTTAACCGCGACTTTACGCACGCCTATCAGGACGGCACCTCGGGCGACGAGATGATGAGCTATGAGCGTTCCAACAACCGCGGACAGATCGTGGGCACGGTGCTGGGCAGCCGCCCGGCCAACCGCGATGTGCGCGGCCTCAAGCCCGACGACCGCCGTCGCCGCGCCGCCATCGCCCGCATTGAGCTGTTTGAGCCCGTGGGCAAGGGCGACCTGCTGGAGCTTCGCCACGATAACGAGTTTGACCAGTTCCTGACCACCATTGCCGCCGATGATGCCGCTGCCGGCGATGTTATCGAGTGTCGCGTGCCCCGTAGCATGCCCGAGGGCTGCCGCGTCCGCGTGATTCGCAGCCAGCGTGCCATCGACGCCGCCGGCGCCGCGCTCAAGCGCGATGTGCTGCGCCGCCGCGCTGTTGATGTGTCCGTCGTGGCGCGCCTGGGCAAGCCGTTTACTGTCACACTCACCTGCTGTGACGACCCCGCGCTCACCGCCACCGCCACGGGCTTCACCGTCGAGGCCGCCAAGACCCGTGCGGTCGAGGCGTCCGATCTGGTTGAGCACGTCGGGCGCATGGGCTCCTCTCCCTTTGAGGCCGCGAGCTTTGAGGTGGCGCTCGATGAGGGCTGCGGCATGGGCTTTTCCGCCGTGCACAAGGTGCGCGCCGCCGCTTGTAAGGCGCTGGAAGAGGCCATTCTGGCACCGTATGAGGAGCGCGCCCGCACGCTCGAGCTACCGGCGACTGTCACCAATGATTCCCGCCCCGCGCCCGAGCACTACCGCGATGAGCCGCAGATCTGCGCTACCGTCACCTCGCTCGAGGCCGCCGAGGCCGCTCGCGCGGAGGGTGCAACGCGCATCTACATGACCACCGACGCGCTCGATGCGGCCAAGCTCTCCCCCGCCGATACGTTTGAGCAGGGCATCGTACCCGTGCTCGATGAGGTCTGCCGCGCCGTTGACCACGTCCGCGTTGACCCATGGGTTGTTGCTGGCGCCACGGTCGCTATTGGCAACATCTCTGAGCTTGCCCTGGCCGCCCAGGTTGGCGCCACGGCCGAGATTCGCTCTTGCCTGCCGGTGCACAACACGCCCTGCATGGAGGCACTCGCCGAACGCGGAGCCGGCGCGTATTGGCTCTCGCCCGAGATCACGCTCGACGAGATTGTCTCGCTCGGCGCCGCCGCGCCCGCGGCTCTGGGCATCACCGTCTTTGGCCGCCCGCGCGTCATGACAAGCGAGCATTGCATTCTGCAGGTTGCCAACGGCTGCATCCACGATTGCGCCAACTGCCGCCTGCGTGCCCGCAAGCTCTCGCTCAAGAATATCGACGGAAAGGTCATGCCGGTGCGTACCGACATCCACGGCCGCTCACGCTTGTACGACGCCTACCCCATCGACCTCACGCCGCAAGTTCCGCAGCTGCTCGATGCCGACGTGCGCCGTCTTATGGTCGACGGAACCTTGCTCGAGGCCGATGAGATTGGCCGTGCCGTCGCTCGCGTCCGTCGCGCTGTCGAGGCGGCTCAAGCCGGCCGCAAGCCGGCCGCCCGCCTGCGCGGCGCCACCTCGGGCTGCATGTTTGTGGGAATTAGCTAACCGAAAGGCTTACACGTGAACGAAGAACCTCAAGTCCTCTATTGCGACGCCTGGCTCATGGCCATCGACAAGCCCGCCGGCATGATCGTCCACGGCGACGGCACCGGCGAGCGCACGCTCACCGACTACGCCAGCGACCTGCTGCTGGCGATGGGCGACGGCTTTGCCGCGACCGATATGCAGCCGCTCAACCGCTTGGACCGTGACACCACCGGCGTGGTGCTGTTCTCACTCGACAAGCAGACGCAGCCCGCCTTTGACCAGATGATCATCGACCACGCGTTCGAAAAGCACTACCTGGCGCTCGCCGAGGGCAAGATCGACTGGAACGAAAAGCTCATCGACAAGCCCATCGCCCGCGACCGTCACGACAGCCGCAAGATGCGCGTCGGCGCCAGCGGCAAGCCGTCTCAAACGCGCGTGAAGGTGCTCAAACGTCTTAAGAGCCGTCGTGGCCTGCCCACGCGCTCGTATATCGATGTCGAGTTGCTCACCGGCCGCAAGCACCAGATCCGCGTACATCTGGCCAGCGAGCGCCATCCCCTGGTGGGCGATGACCTGTACGGAACGCCGCGTCCCTACGGCCTGATGCTCCATGCCCACAGCGTGTCCTTTACGCATCCCGTAACCGGCGAGCACATCCACATCGAAGCCCCCTGCCCCTGGGAGCCCTAAACCACCACAAAGGGGACAGGCACCTTTGTGGTGGTTTTGCCACAATGGCTCAGCCGCGGTCCCAAAACGTCTCGATCTGTAACAGTTAGAAACCGTTTTCCGGTCTATCTGCTACAGATTGAGACATTCAAATCCCCCTTAAGGGAAAATCTCAATCTATAACAGTAACTCGGCAAAATCGGCCCCAGATGTTACAGATTGAGACAAAGGGACGACGCAGTTCGGAAGTATCTCGATCTGTAACACTTGGCCCACTTTTAACGGTCTAGTTGTTACAGACTTAGACAAACCGGTAGACAACAAAAGCGGCAACGCCCGTAATGGACGTTGCCGCTTTTCTATTGAGAAAACAAAATGGTTTTGGCCTTGTCCCGTCGCTAGACCGTAATGACGTTGTCCATCGACTGGTACTTGGCGGGCACCTCGCCTGCGGTAATAATCGTTGCGTCACGGAAGTCCGCGAACTTGACGGGCGCCACCATGCCAAATTTACTGGCGTCCGAGATTACGAAGCGCTTGGCCGTATGGCGCATCGAGATACGCTTTACTTGCGCCTCCTCGATATCGGGCGCCGTGAAGCCCTGCTCGGCGGCAATGCCGTTAGAGCCCCAAAAGCCACAGTTGAAGTTGTAGCGGTCTAAGGTTGCCAAGGCATCGGGGCCAACGAGCGCCTCGGTCTCGGGTTTGAGCTCGCCACCCAGCACCACGGTACGCATGCCGCGCAAAGCAAGGCGTTGAGCATGGAGCACGGAATCGGTCACATAGGTGACATCTTCAAGGTGTGGAAGATGCTCGATGAGCCTGAGCGTCGTCGAACCCGAGTCGATGTATACAAAGCTCTCGGGCTCCACAAGCGCCGCCGCACGGGCGCAGATACGCTCCTTGTCGTCATTATGGAGGTCGCTGCGCTCATTAAGCGTTAGGTCGCGCGTCACGTGCGCGCGCTCCAGACTTGTCGCGCCTCCGTGCACCTTGGCGATACGGTGTGCTCGGTCGAGCGTCTGCAGGTCGCGCCGAATGGTAGACGCCGTCACGCCCAGGGCTTCGGCAAGCTCCGGCACGGTAACCGAGCCGGTCTGCTGAACCATCGACACGATCGCGTTGAGCCTATCTTCCGCTAGCATCGCTTACTCCTCCTCGGGGTACACGACTCCCCAGTCGGCGCGTAGCTTGGTCATCAGCTCCATAACATCAGAAGCATAGCCCAGAAGCTCACGCTTAGAGTCGTCGCCGGCAACGGCCTTCTCAAGATCGGCCATCTCATAGCAAAGGGCGTAAGCCTCGGTGCCGGCGTGGACCTCCTCGCGGTGGCCGTCCGCAGTCCACACGATAGTCGCGTGATCGGCGCGCGGATACTCGTTGACCTCGATATAGCACTTATCGAAGCTAATAATCGAGCGCTTGGGTTGCTTGGAGTGGAGCGTGAGGCTCACAACACCCAGCTGCTGCTCGGCATTACGGCAGACGATGCCGCCCGCAACGTCAACACCGGTCTCACAGGTGTTGCCCAACGAAACGACCTCAATGGGCTGGCTTGCCATAAAGAGACGCATGACGGACAGGGCATACACGCCAATGTCGAGCATGGCACCGCCAGCAAGGTTGCGGTTGTAGAAGCGATTGGTCAGATCGCCGTACTCCTTGTAGCTACCAAAGTTGAGCTGGGCGAGGTTCATGCGACCAAACTCGCCGGCATCCATGCGACGGCGCAGCTCTTGATACAAAGGCATATGAAGCACCGTGGTGGCGTCCATGAGGACGACGTTGTGCTCGTCGGCGATGGCACGCGCCTCGTCGAGCTCAGCGGAATTGAGGGTAATGGCTTTCTCGCAGAGCACGTGCTTGCCGGCGGCCAGCGCGTCACGCAGATAGGTGATATGCGTGTTGTGCGGCGTGGTGATATAGACGGCGTCGATGCCCGGATCGGCGTAGAGGTCCTCAACCGATTCATAGACCTTCTCGATGCCATACTGCTCAGCAAAAGCCTGAGCCTTGGACAGCGTACGGTTGGCGACGCCCGCAAGCTTGCGGCCGGCAAGAGCGAGAGACTGGGCCATCTGGTTGGCGATAACGCCGCACCCGATCACAGCCCAACGAAGCTCGGGAGCCGTAAAGATATCATCGGGGAATGGCTTGTCCTGGACCGAAGCGAACGCTGCTTTTGCGGCTGCCGCGGAGTCGAGTGGAGCCTGCTTGGAATCTACCATATGTGCCTCCTGTGTCATAGAACGTCTTGCATTTCGGATAGCTCTATATTCGCACAAACACGCGCGTCTGTGCGTGTTTGTGCGTATCTCACCGCTAAACGGTCATTTTTGTCCCGTAAACGGCGCATCTATACGCATATTCACGCAATCCCACGCACGCAAATACGCACAAATGCGAACCGGTCATTGCTCAGAGACAGGGGCTTATGCTTAGAACTCAAAAGACAGGATGATCCGCTTCGCCTCGTCGCTCATGGCGCGCTGCAGCTCTAAGGACCGTCCCAAACTGCCGACAGAAAAGGAACGTTCCAAACTGCAGACAGGAAAAGAACGTCCCCAGGCGCCGGCATTTCAAGAGCACTCATTTAAGTCTGTCCCCAATGAGTAGGAGTAATCAGAGACCCTTTGCGAGGGAGGCCGGACGTGGCCTTCCTCGTTTTTATTCATGGACTTTAGTCCGTGCCGCGCGGCACGCGCGGCATAGAAAGCCACCCGCTCAGCGGGTGGAGGCCAATTTCCGCTACGCGACAAAAACCTTCCCCATAGCATGAGGATTGTTCAGGTCATCATACTAGGGGGAAGGTGATTGCTGTGGCCCAGAAAGCCAACAGCCTCGCGCACACGAAATGGCTGTGCAAGCACCGCATCGCACCGAGGTCAAGCTCATCGCCGCCATCGTCGAGAAGCACCCCAAGGTGCGCTTTGCCGCGAGCCGCACCTCGGCCCACGCCGACCTCTACGACCGTATGGAGCAGGCCCTGTGCGAGCGCGTGGCCAACGCGGTGGAGGTCGTCCGCTCCGACATCAGCCCCGCGCTTCTTGTCCACACCGGTCCAAACCTCGTGGGTGTGGCGGTCCAGGGACTCTAGCGGAGGCGGGGCGTCCTGCCCAAAAACAAATGCAAAAGACGAGCACTTCTTGCCGCTCAATTGGCAAGAAGCGCTCGTCTTTTCTTAACGCGTTGTATGGCGGAGAGAGCGCAAGTTACGCGAGCGCCCTTCTTGCCAGCTCGGCCGCGCCGAGGATTCCTTGGTCGCCGCCGCAGCCCGGGGCGCAGATGTAGCTCTCCATGTCCTTAAGCTCGGCGGTCTGGATGTAGCCACCCAGATATTCGAGGGTCTTCTTGCGGACGATGCCGTAGAGCTGCTCCTGGTGCATCACGCCGCCGCCGAGGACGATGCGGCGAGGCGAGTACATGAGCACGAGGTTCGCGCACATCTGCCCCAGATAATCCCCCTCGAGCGCCCACACCTCATCGTTGTCCGCGAGCTCGGCCGCGGGCTTTCCCCAGCGCGCGGCGATGGCGGGGCCGGAGGCGAGCCCCTCGAGACAGCTCGCGTGGCTCGGGCAGACGCAGCGTCCCTCCTCGGTGGGACGGGTCCTTACCAGCATGTGACCGGCCTCGGGGTGCAGCATACCGTGAAGGAGTCTGCCCGCGCACATGACGCCCGCGCCCACGCCGGTGCCGATGGTCACGTAGACGGCGTCCTCGAGCCCCTTGCAGCAGCCGAAGACCACTTCGCCGAGGCAGGCAACGTTAACGTCCGTGTCGTAGGCCACCGGAATCCCGAGGTCGTCGGCGAACGCGGCGCGAAGACCATGGCCTCGCCACGCGAGCTTGGGCGTCTGGAGGATGGAGCCGTAGCGCTCGTCGTTGGGGTCGACGCAGGTCGGGCCGAAGGCGCCGATGCCCAACGCGTCCACATCGCGGGCGGTGAACCACTCGATCATCTGCGGGACGGTCTCGGCGGGCGTAAGCGTCGGGGTCTCCATACGGTCGAGGACCTCGCCGTCGCCGGACACCACGGCACAGACCATCTTGGTCCCGCCGGCTTCGAGGGCGCCGAGCCTCATTTGCTTTTCGCTCATGTGATCCTCCTTACAAAGGGACGCCCGCAGTCATGGTCAACCGCGGGCGCCCATAACGTTGGCTTGTTTCGAGGCGACCCTACCTGGGCACGCGGTCCTGCCTCGCGGCAAACGGGGCGAGCACGGCGTGCGGCTCGCTTTGGTACCAGTAGGCGACGGTGGAGATGTCGTCCTCGCGCTCGTAGAGCTTGATGTCGTCGTTGCCGAGGTCCTGGAACGTCACGCGCAGGTCCTCCTTGAACGAGATCGGGTCGGGAAGGTGCCACCTGTAGAGGCCGTGCCTGGGCAGCGCGTCGTCGTTAGTCGCGAGCATCGGATTCGGGTTCGGCTTGCCCGCGCTGAAGCGGTCGCGCGTGGCGTCGCGCGTCGAGCGGTACGGGTAGCCGGCGAACAGCGTGTTGAAGCACTGCGCCTCGGGCAGCGCGTGGGGCGGCCTGTCGAGGAAGGCCCAGGCACCGCCGAAGTAGTCCTCGGCTCCCGTCGAGGTGACCGTGGGGAACTCCTCGTCGCCGTCGAGGAAGAACTTCATCTCGCCCTCGCCCCACCAATAGCGCTCCAGGGCGCACAGGGCCATGTAGGTGCCGACGTAGTAGCCCTTGCCGCGCACGCCGTCGAGCACGGTGTAGTCGACGCCCCTGCGGGTGCTGCGCTCGCGGTTAAAGCGGGCGTGGAAGTACATGGCGTCGTCCGGCACGTCGGTGAGCGCGTAGTTGAACGTGTAGAAGATGTACTTAATGAACCCGGGGTGCTCGCTCGTAAGCGTGACCTTGGCGTGCTTCCTGAAGGGCATCTCGAAGTAGCAGTTCATGCCGCCCGTCGGGTTCACGCAGATGGGCATCGAGTTGACGATGGCGCGCTCACCGAAGCCGTTGCAGAAGAAGTCGCCGACAGGGCACTCGACCGAGGGGGTCTCCTCGTCGTCCCAGTAGAAGCGCAGCACGAGGTCACGCATGACGAAGCTGCCAGCGGCGGTCTTGTCGGGGACGGTCATCCAGATGTGGCGGATGATGCCGGGGCCCTCGATGTCCGCGAGCGTGATGGTCTCGCCGGACTCAAGGGGCACGCAGCACGAGCCCTTGCGGCCGACGCCGAGGTGGCTGGCCGACATGGCGGCGCGGCCCTTCTCGCCCGTGATGTTCTCGGGGGTGATGGCGCGGCTTTCCTCACCGCCGTGCATCCACACGTCCTTAAGGAACTCTCTCATCGTCGACCCCCTCTATTCGTCGTCGTCGCACTCGGCGGAACTGGCACCGTTCACGTAGATGATCTGCTGGCGCGCCTCGTTGACGAGGGCGTCGAAGTCGAGTTTCTCGTCGGGGCGCGCGAGCGCGACCGTCATGGCGAGCGGGAGGTTGACACCCGCGATCACGTGGATCCGGTCGGAGGCGAAGCGGGAAAAGCGCTGGTTCACGCTGCCGCCGTACGCGTCGGTGAGGACGACGACCTCGTCAGTGCCCGAAAGAGCCGCCTCGACCGCCGCGTCGAGCCCCTCGCCGTTGTCGTTCACGTAGGCGCACACGGCGTTGACGGCGTCGCCCTTACCCGTAAGGAACTCGAGGGTGTCCTTGAAGCCCTGGGCGAGAAGGGAATGGCTCGCCACAACTATCTTTCTCATTGATTCACCAATCTCTTGGGTCGAAGCTAGGCGAGGATGCCGGCGGCGGAGGCGACCATCGCGAGGACGATCACCACGAGGATGAGGGCCGTCATGCTCGCGTTCTTCTTGGTAAGAAGGTAATACGCGCTTCCCGTGATGGCGGCGGGGATCATGGCAGGCAGGATCTTGTCGAGCAGCGGCTGAATCTCCATCGCGACGTCGCCGAAGCTGAAGCTAATCGGGCAGGTGACGCCGATGACCGAGGCGATGAGGCAGCCGACCACGGTGAGGCCGAGCACGGAGGCGGCGGCAGTGAGGTTGGGAAGCTTCTCGCTGAAGTCGGTGACGAGCTTCACGCCCTGCTTGTAGCCGAACTCGAGGGCGTGCATGCGGACCCAGAAGATGGCCAGGATGAGCGCGAACCAGATGCCGGCTCCCACGGGGTTGCCCTCGATGGCCATGTAGGCGGCGATGGAGCCCATGATGGTCGGGATCATGGTCATGAGCAGGGAGTCGCCAACGCCGGCGAGCGGTCCCATGGTGCCGATCTTCAGGTCTTGGACGGCGTCCGCCGCCGCTAGGCCGTCGCGCTCCTCCATGGCCACGCAGGCGCCAAGGATGATGGCGGCGAGCCAAGGCTGGGTGTTGTAGTAGCGGAAGTGGTTGTTGAGCGCTTGCTTATAGTCCTCGTCGTTCGTGTAGATCTTCCTCAGGACCGGCGAGAGGGCGTAGGCGACTGAGGCGCCCTGCTGGGTCTGGTAGTTGAAGGTGCACACGCTCATGAGCCAGCGCCAGTTCGCGTTGCGCAGGTCCTTCTTGGTGACCTTGTAGCCGGAGGGCTTGCCCTCGGCGACGGCGGTGATGTTCTCGTTTTCCATGGTTACTCATCCTCTCCGATGAAGGCGTCTGCGGAAGCGTGGGCGGCGAGCTCGGTGTCCCTCTCGGCACGCTGGTAGAACGCAATCGCGAGGGCAACGCCGACGATGGCGGCGCCGATGATGGGCACGTTCAGGAAGGCCGAGAGGAAGAAGCCGGCGAGCAGGTACTGGAAGTACTTGGCGGTTGGCATGTAGCGGAGCAGCATGGCGATACCGACGGCCGGGAGCATCTTGCCGGCGAGGGTGAGGCCGGAGAGGAACCACTGGGGCATGACCTCGAGGAGCCAGTTGACGGCGGGCTGGCCGAGCGTCACGGAGACAAAGACGGGCAGGGCGGCGCACAGGCCGAAGAGCGCGGGGCAGACCCACAGGATGGCGTTCATCTGATTGAACTTACCCTCGTTGCAGAACTTCTGGGACTTCTCGACGACAAAGCCGTTGAGGATCTTGGCGACGACGTCGAGCTGGATGCCGAGCATGCCGACCGGCAGGCCGATGGCGAGGCCCGTGTCGGAGCCCAGGGTCACGCCGTAGGCGGTGGCGATGATGGCCATCGTGCCGTAGTCGGGAATGGAGGAGCCGCCGAAGCCCGCGACGCCGAGCTGCATGAGCTGAATGGTGCCGCCGATGACAAGGCCGGTCTTCCAGTCGCCCATGACGACTCCGGTGATGAGGCCCCAGAAAACGGCGTAATTGACGAAGATCATCGGGATGCCGTAGTAGTCCACGTGCTTGATGAAGGCCAGCAGGGTCAAAAGGACGACCTGCAGGATAGTGAAGTTGACCATATTTCCCCCTTAGATGAGGTCTGCGACGGAGACGGGCTTGTCGGCGGGCACGAACTGGGCCGTCACCTTGACGCCACGGGCGATGAGCGCCTTGTAGCTCTGGACGTTCTCGGCGGAGGCGTAGGCGCGCTGGGTGAGCTGGATGCCGTCCTCCTTGACGAGCGAGCCGCCGACGACCAGCGACGGGAGCTCGACGCCCGACTCGACCAGGCGAAGCATCGTCTCGGGCTCCTTGGCGATGACGAAGACCTTCTCGCGGTCGTACTTGCCCGCGGCGAAGTTCTTGAGCGCGGTCTGCTCGGAGATGATCGAAACGGCCATGCCCGCGGGGCGCGCCATCCTCATGGTGGACTTCAGGACCTCGTCGCCGGCGACCTTGTCGTCGATGACCATGACTCGGGTCGCGCCCGACACCGGGGCCCACTGCGTCACGATGATGCCGTGAAGCAGGCGATTGTCGATTCGTGCCATAACAACACTCATGTTTGCTCCTATCAAATGAAGTTTTGCGTTCGGTACTGCCTCGGCGCTATCCGGATTCGCGCCGGGCAAGGGGTTATCGGATTATTGAGGACGCGCGGTCAGCTTGCGGCGGCGTGGGGAAGGTCACTCGTCGAGCAGGAGGTCCGAGGAGCCGAGGCGCTCTTCTCGCGCCGGGGCGGCGCTCACGCTTATGTAGTCGAAGACATATGCGATCTCGCTTACGGGAACCTCTACGCGATAGCGCGTCGAGATGCTCGAGAAGCTCTGCCTGAAGGACTCGATGAAATCGGCGCGTTCCTCCTCGAAGCGGTCCTGGCCAACGTAGGTCTCAATGGGGTTTCTGGTAACAAGGCGCTCGACGAGACAGCAGAGGTGAACGTAGAGCCCAATGATGGCGTTGCTGCCGATCTTCTCGCCTGTCCTGCGCTGAAGCTCGTGCACGGCGCTCTCGATCTCATGGAATAGCCGCTCCGGGTCGAGGATGGTGATGGAGCGGATGACGTTCTGCAGCGTCATGTTCGAGAGCAGCTTCTCGTGGAAAGAAGAGAGCTCGGAAGCGTCAAGCCACCTGCCGAACACGGCATCAACCTTAGAGGCGGACGCCGTCGACATGATGTCCTCGAGGGCGACGAAGGGGACGGAGGCGACCCCGGGGTCTCCCGTGCCGATGACGGCGCAGACGCGGTGCTCGGAGAAAACGGCGTCGTTCGACCCGTTCGCGACGAGCTGCTTGAAGGGCCTCGTGAGCAGGCGCGCGCCTATGGTGCGCGGGAGGCTCTGCGAGACGAGCTGGCGTATCCTCTCCGCGGCGTCGACCCCGGACTCGGAGCAGAAGACGATGGCGTCCTCACGGTTGACGCGCTCGATCACCTTGCAGTGCGTCACGCACGCGGCGGTCGCATCGCCAAGAACCTCGGCGATGGACTTGCCACCGAGCAGCCCGACCCCGATCTCGAGCGCAAGACCGGTAGAGACGTTGTTCACCACGCCGATAGTGGAGTCGGTAACGTTCTCGAGGGCCTTATAGGCCTCCTCCAAGGAGCCCATGTCGACGAGGAACACGACCCCGGTGCAGTAGGAATGGCGGTCGACGAGGCGCTGGAGCGGACCGACGATGTCCTTCAGCTGCTGGTCGTAGGGCATGTCGACAGCCTCGTACACATGCATGCCGAGCATACGGTTCGCCGCGTCGGCGATGCTCGTCGCCGTTGAGTAGCCGTGGGACAAGATGACGCAGAGCGTCCGAAGGGCCTTCGCATCGCGAGACTCCGATGCGACGCACAGCGTCAGAAGCGTCTTCGTGAAGTGATCGAGCGAGATTCCCAGCGCCCCTTCCACGTCTGCGGCGACCTGATCGGAGACACTCGAGGCAAACGGCAATTCGGAGGTCACGGCACCGAGGAGATGGGAGATTTGCTCCGCACAGGCAGACTTTCGCTTAGCCAGGCCGATA
This sequence comes from Coriobacteriaceae bacterium, assembly GCA_905209215.1. Classification (GTDB taxonomy): domain Bacteria; phylum Actinomycetota; class Coriobacteriia; order Coriobacteriales; family Coriobacteriaceae; genus Collinsella. The sequence goes on from CAJLRY010000008.1 coordinate 13,231, forward strand.
CCCGGCCACAACTGCAGGCAAATCTCCTGGGCCAGTAGAAAAGCGACCTTCCTCGAAAGCTCGATGCCATAAGAAGAGCCTGCGTCGGCAAGGACCGCGCCCACGACGCGCTCGAAGGCGCGCGACCTCGAGGAGGCGACGCCGTGGTCGAAGATCAAGTGATCCTCAACGCCGCGCACAGCGGAGACAGCTTGCGAGACAAGCTCGGAGACAGAGAGCTCCCCGGCGCAGAATCGCTCATCGAGGGAGCACAGGGCATCGAGCGCCTGCTCGACCGGCCCTGTGCTCTCGGCGGCATCCAGAGACGCGTCGATCAGAACGCCATCGTCGGGCTGTTGATCGATCTGCGCGGAGGAGAGGAGCCCGCTGGGAAGAAGATACGGGCGAACGACGACGTAGTCGCCCTCGCGATTGAGGAACGCTTTGGCACAGCAGTTCGTCACGCAGGCGCGCAAGCCGGCGATGTTATCGGAAAAGTCCGCGTTCACGAGGCAACGGTATGCGCCGCGGCTGATCTTCACATCAGAACCGATTCGGCACCCCTCGCTGCGCAGGAAGCTCAAGATGAGATCCTCGCGCTCCTCGGGGGTCCGCTCCTTGAGTGAGGGGACGCGGGCACAGATGGGCATTTTGCTGTAGGCCGAGGAAACCTTCAGGTCATCGGCGGAAAGCGTCGTCGAAAGAACGAGGCGAGCGCGCGGCGCATCCTGGGAGGCATCGAGCCCGAGGGCCGTCGCAAGGCAGTGCTCCATCGCAGAGGGAGAGAGTGCCTCGATGCCGTTGACAAAGACCACACCCCCGCGCGCTTTCGCGATCGACTCGTCAAGAAGCCCGTTGAACGAGGCGGCGTCCGGGACCCCGGCGCAGTCGATGCGCACATAGGAGGAGTCGCGGGACAGCAAGCCCTGGTTCTTGCCGTACTCGTACACAAGGCGAGAAAGGAAAGACTTACCGACACCCACGCCGCCGCTCAAGAGGATGGGCAGGCCAAACGGAGGGTACTGAACCGCAGCCTTGCACTGCTCGACAACGGAGCTGAGGCTCATGTCGAAGCCCACGGCACGCGCGAAGTCGCGGTGATCGGCGATTCCCGTCGCCTGGATGAGGTCGGCGAGCGAGGCATACTCGCTTGCAGAGAGCTTTACCTGAAAACGCTTCTGGAACGCGCGGCGATGAAAATAACGGACAGGCCTGCCCGCCACCTTAACCACAAGACCGGCGCGAACAAGGTCGTTGAGGTACTGGCTCGCCAGGCTCCTGGAGATGATGAGCGTCTCGGCGATGTCGGAGGTGGACAGACGGGCAAGGTCGTCGAGCGAGACGGCAGAGGTGAGGGCCTCGAGATGCTCGAGAATCCTGTCCCTCATGTCGACGGGTTTCTTTGCCAAGCTGTCCTGTGTGGTCTTGTCCATGACTTCTTACCTCCTCGTACAAGGAGTATAAGGGGAGAACAGAGAACGGAAGGGGGCGCGTGGGGGAATCAACAGCTCCGAGGAAAAGTCCACCACTTGAGGGGCAGAAAACAACGGCCATTGAACATTCAGGGCCGACGCTCAACACTTCGGCTCGACACTTCGCTTTGGAAAGGGCCCCGGCGCGCCGGGCCTAAAGCTTAACCATGCGCGCGGCGATACGGGCGCAGTCGCAGGCGGCCTTCTTCTCGAAGGTGTTGTAGTCGACGACCCGGCCCTCGGCGCAGGGCTTGTCGCTGATGGCGCGCACGACGACGAGGGGCACGCCGTTGAGATAGGAGGCCTGCGCGATGGTGCAGCCCTCCATCTCGCAGCACAGGTCGCCGAAGGCCGCGAGGATTCGCTCCTTCTGTTCCGCGGGCGAGACGAACTGGTCGCCGGAGACGACGCGGCCCTTGAGGACCTTAATGTCGGGGGCGACGGCGGCCGCGGCGGCGCACGCCGCCAGCAAAGGCCGGAACGGATCGCGCAAGATCAAGGCGTCGCCCGGGAGGTCGGGCGTTACCGTCAGCCGGCGCCGCGTCTGCCGCATCATGAGGGAGAACGGCCTGGCCGGCGCATACGGCAGGAAGAGGTTCAAGGTGCACCCCGGGGCGGTCAACGAGGCCGACGTGTCGAACGTCGTCGCGCGCGGCTTCGGCGGCAGGGCGCCGTGCACCCATATATGCAGCGACTTGGCCTGCGTGCGCGTCGGGGCGTCGTGGAACTACGTCTGCCTGCTCGTCGACCTCTGCAACGGGGAGATCGTCGGCCACTCCGAAGGACCGAGGAGGGACGCGCGAGCTCCGAGCCAAGCTCTTGGATTACGTGCACTGGTACAACAACTTCAGGATCCACTCGACGCTGGGCTACATGTCGCCGGTCGAGTTCAGGGAGGCGGGGCCGTCCCTCCCGGAATCGTCCAAATAAGTGTTGCCAATCCATAGCCAATCCAGCCATCATCTTCGCGAAGGCGGACGTCAAGAAAAGCTCGGCTTGAGCTCGGTCGGACGCGGTCTGTGGGGCATCATTCAGGCTCAGGGGGTCTCCTTGTCTTCTTCGGTCGCAACCTGAATGATAGGGACGGCCCCTTCTCTCTTTCCCCTTCGTTTTCGACGCGTCACCCTCTCGGCGGGCTTAAGGCCCGCGCTCGCGGGTGCAGGGGCTACGCCCAAACCCCAAAAACGTAACGCCGTGCTCGAAGCGTTTCCGGACGTCAGCGTAATCTCAAATCCCGTTCGTCAACTCATGGGCAAGCCACCTGAGACTACTCATTTCTCCTACTGGCAATGAAGACCTGCGACCTGCAGTTTTGCAAACTGCTTGAAAGCCACCTGCGTTGATTCACTTCCTATTGCAGCTGGCGGCTTGCACGCGAAAAGGCATTTAAGTTTCAAAACGGGCGTTTTCGGCGCTATCGAGCCTCCAAAGGCATCCCGCCGCGCCCTTTGGGACAAAAACAAAAACTCAAAGCCCTGAGTTCGAAAATAGTTTTTGGAGTTGTCCCGACTTTTGTCCCCGAAGCCGACGAAACGCGACAGGGTATCACCTGGCGGCACTCGATTCGAGACGGCACCGAAAACTGGATGCAACCGGAATGACGGGACGGCAGAACCGAAGCCATCGAGTGGGGATAGAAAAAGGCCCGGGTGCCGTGGCATCCGGGCCTTTGCTAGCAACTTGATGTTGCGGGCAGCTTAGAACTTGTGGCCGCACTTCTTGCAGACGCGCAGCTTGTTCTTGCCGTCCTTCTCGTGACCGACGCGGGTAACCTTACCGCACTCGGGGCAGACGAGATTGACGTTGGAGGCGTCGATGGGAGCCTCCTGCGAAACGATGCCGCCCTGCTGGTTGGCAGCGTTGGGCTTGACGGCCTTCTTGACGACCGAAACGCCCTCGACAACGACCTTGTTCTCGGCGGGGAGAGCACGCAGGATAACGCCCTGCTTGCCGCGATCCTTACCAGAGAGAACCTGGACCTTATCGCCCTTCTTGATATACATATATCTCCCCTAACTACAGGGTCTCGGGAGCGAGCGAGACGATCTTCATGTACTTCTTGTCACGAAGCTCGCGAGCGACGGGCCCGAAGATACGGGTGCCGACGGGCGAACCATCGTTGTTGATGACAACGCAGGCGTTCTCATCAAAGCGAATGTAGGAGCCATCCTTGCGGCGGATCTCCTTAACGGTGCGAACGACGACGCAACGGACAACGTCCTTCTTCTTGACGTTGGCGCCAGGGGTAGCCTCCTGGACAGCACCGATGAACACATCGCCGATGCCTGCATAACGACGCTTGGAACCGCCAAGCACCTTGATGCAGCGAATCTTGCGAGCGCCGGAGTTGTCGGCGACGTTCAGCATGGTTTGCATCTGAATCATGGTAGATGTTCCTCCGAACTAAGAACCGAAGAGAGGTGCGCAGCCTTTATACGGCCTGTGGTATGCAAGCCAGGCATACGCACATCTTCGGAAACGTACAAGTCGTAAGAGCGACTGCTTATTTAGCGCGCTCGACGACCTCGATGAGGCGCCAACGCTTCATCTTGGACATAGGACGGGTCTCCATAACGCGGACGGTATCGCCCACGCCAGCCGTGCACTCCTCGTCGTGAGCGTGCAGCTTCTTGGAGCTGGTCATCATCTTGCCGTACTTGGCGTGACGCTTGCGCTCGGTGACGGTGACAACGATGGTCTTGGCACCGGAGACGGAGGTAACGACACCCGTACGGACCTTACGCGTGTTACGCGAATCAGTCATGTTCTCTCCTTAGGTCCTACTCGGCGACAGCGGACTTCTCCGCTGCGATCTCGCGGGCGCGCTGCTCCGTGAGGACGCGAGCGATGTCCTTCTTCACGGTGTTGACGCGAGCGGTGTTGTCCAGCTGGCTGGTGGCCATCTGGAAACGAAGGTTAAAGAGCTCGGCGCGCATTTCCTTCAGCTTCTCAACGAGCTGAGCGTCCGAGAGCTCACGAATCTCTGCGGGCTTCATTAGTTCTCCTCCTTGGCGGCGGCGGCGTCCTCAGCAGCCCACTTGGCCTCGAGAGCGGCCTCCTCAGCCATCTCCTTCTCGATGCGCTGCTCAGCGTTCTTGGCAGCAACAATCTTGGTCTTGATGGGAAGCTTGTGCTGTGCAAGACGCAGAGCCTCGCGAGCGACCTCCTCGGGCACGCCCTTGACCTCGAACATGATGCGGCCGGGCTTGACGACGGCCACCCACTCCTCGGGGTTACCCTTACCAGAACCCATGCGAGTCTCGGCAGGCTTCTTGGTGATGGGCTTATCGGGGAAGATCGTGATGTAGACACGACCGCCACGCTTCATGTAGCGGGTCATGGCAATACGAGCGGCCTCGATCTGACGGTTGGTGATCCAATGGGCCTCGAGAGCCTGGATACCAAACTCGCCGAAATGCAGCTCGGTATTACCCTTGGCCTGGCCCTTCATGGAGCCACGCTGCACCTTGCGGTGAAGAATACGCTTAGGGGCAAGCACTACTGACCCCTCCTCTCGGAGTTACGACGACGAGGACGGGAAGAGCCCTCGAGTGCAGGGTTGGGAACAGGCTGGCCCGGGAGCTTCTCGCCCAGGTAGATCCAGACCTTCACGCCGCAAGCGCCCATGGTGGTGCTGGCGACAGCCGTGCCGTAGTCGATCTTGGCACGGAGGGTGTGCAGAGGCACGCGACCCTCACGGTACCACTCACGACGGCCCATCTCGGCACCGCCGAGACGACCGGAGCACTGGATACGGATGCCCTTAGCGCCGGCCTTGCGGGCGGACTGGACAGCCTTGCGCATAGCGCGACGGAAGGCAACGCGGCCCTCGAGCTGCTCGGCGATAGACTGAGCAACGAGGTTGGCGTCGAGCTCGGGGCGCTTGATCTCGACAACGTCGACGGAGAGCTGGCCCTTGGAGACGCCAGCGACCTTCTCGAGCTCGGTGCGGAGGGCATCGATCTCGGCACCCTTCTTACCGATGACAACGCCGGGGCGAGCGGTGAGGATGATGACCTTCACCTTGTCGCCAGCGCGCTCGATCTCGACGCGGGAGACAGCTGCGCGGGAAAGACGCTTCTCGAGGTACTTGCGGATCTCGAGATCGTTACCGAGGGTCTTAGCGTAATCCTTCTCTGCGAACCAGCGGGAGCGCCAGTTCTCGGTGATGCCAAGACGGAAGCCGGTGGGGTAGACTTTCTGACCCATACAGCTTTACGCCTCCTTTCGAGGAGCAACGACGACGGTGATGTGGGAAGTACGCTTCAGAATGCGAGAAGCGGAACCCTTGGCGCGGGGACGGATGCGCTTAAGCGTCGGACCCTCGTCAACATAGGCAGCGGCGACAACCAGGTTGTCGGCACGCAGACCGTTGTTGTTCTCGGCGTTCGCAACGGCGGAACGGAGAACCTTCTCGACATCCACGGCGACGGCGCGGTCGCAGAAGTGGAGGATGTCGAAGGCCTGAGCGACAGGCTTGCGGCGGATCAGATCGACCACCAGGCGGGCCTTGCTGGGGGAAACACGCACGTACTTAGCGACGGCGCGAACCTCGGTGGCCTCAGTTTCAATAGACTTAGTTGCCATTTACGGTTAACCCCCTATTTGGCCTTGTGGCCACGGAACGTACGAGTCGGCGCGAACTCGCCGAGCTTGTGACCAACCATGGACTCGGTAACATACACGGGCACATGCTTGCGGCCGTCGTGGACGGCGATGGTGTGACCAACCATCTCGGGGAAGATGGTGGACGCGCGGGACCAGGTCTTCACGACGTCCTTCTTGCCAGCCTCGTTCATCGCGGTGATACGCGAGAGAAGGCGAGTCTCCACGAACGGGCCCTTTTTGAGACTTCTGCTCATAAGTGCTTTCTCCTAAAACTCGGTATCCGAAATTACTTCTTACGGCGACGAATGATGTGCTGGTTCGAGACCTTCTTCTTCTTGCGCGTACGAAGGCCCTTCGTCGGCTTACCCCAGGGGGTAACAGAGGGACGACCAGAGGTGTGGTTCTTGCCCTCGCCACCGCCGTGCGGGTGGTCGACAGGGTTCATGACGGTACCGCGGACGGTCGGGCGCACGTTCATGTGACGCTTACGGCCGGCCTTGCCGATGACGATGTTGGCGTGATCGGCGTTGCCGACCTCACCGACGGTGGCGCGGCAGGTAACGAGGATGCGGCGCATCTCGGAGGAAGGCATACGGACGATAGCGTACTTGCCCTCCTTACCCATCAGCTGGCAGGAGTTACCGGCGGAACGGGCGATAGCAGCGCCCTTGCCCGGCTGGAACTCGACGGCGTGGATGAGCGTACCGACGGGGATGTCGGCGAGGGGCAGAGCGTTGCCCGGCTTGATGTCGGCGTCAGAACCGGACATGATGGTCTGACCGACCTCGAGGCCCTTGGGGGCCAGGATGTAGCGCTTCTCACCGTCAGCGTAGTGCAGCAGAGCGATGCGAGCGGAACGGTTCGGATCGTACTCGATCGTGGCAACCTTGGCGGGCACGCCGTCCTTGTTGCGCTTGAAGTCGATCACGCGGTAACGACGCTTCACGCCGCCGCCCTGGTGGCGGGTGGTGATGCGGCCGTTGTTGTTACGACCGGCCTTCTTGGGCAGGGGCTCGAGAAGAGACTTCTCGGGCTTGGTGCAGGTGATCTCGGAGAAATCGGAGATCGTCTGCCAACGCCTACCAGCGGAGGTCGGCTTAAGGTGCTTTACAGCCATTACAATCCCTTTCAATAGGAATCCGTTAGCCATCGCAGACAGGGATTCGAGGTTCTGCCTCGGGTGCGATGACACCGGACGTATACACGGTTCCGGGCGTGTCCATTTTATACGCCCAAAACCTTGAGCTCTCGCCTCCCCTATTTGGGAGGCATGAGCTCACTCAACAGCAGCGAGTCTTAGGCCTGGTTGCCAAAGACCTCGATGGTGTCGCCCTCGGCCAGCGTGACGATGGCCTTCTTCCAAGAACGGGTCTTGCCGGCGACATAGCGCACGCGCTTGGTCTTGGGCTTGACCGTCAGGGTGTTCACGCGAACGACCTTGACGCCGAAGATCTCCTCGACAGCGTCCTTGATCTGATACTTGTTAGCATCCTTGGCGACCTCGAACGTGTACTTGTTCAGCTCCATGCCGGAGAAGGAACGCTCGGACACGATCGGCCGGATGATGATCTCGTGGGCGGTCATTTATGCAAGCACCTCCCCGAAGTGAGCGGCGATGTCGGCGGGCATCAGCACAGCGTTGTTGTTGACGAGATCGTAGGTGTTGGCCTCGTCGGCAGTGATGATGAACGTCTTGGGAATGTTGCGGAACGACAGGTAGGCGTTGACGTCCTCATCGCGAACGATGATGGTCAGACGCTTGCCCTCAAGGCCGAGAGCCTTGAGCATGGCGACGGCAGCCTTGGTGGAAGGCTTCTCGAAGCCGTAGTCGTCGACGAGCACGAGCTCGCCATCGGCCAGCTTGGCGGACAGCGCGGAGCGCATAGCCAGCTTGACCTCCTTGTTGTTCATACGCTTAGCGTAGGAACGGGGCTTGGGGGCGAAGACAACGCCACCGTGACGCCACTGGGCAGCACGGATGGAACCCTGGCGGGCACGGCCGGTGCCCTTCTGACGCCAAGGCTTCTTGCCGCCACCGGAAACCTCAGAGCGGCCCTTAGCGGACTGGGTGCCCTGACGCCAAGAGGCCATCTGGCACTTGACGATGTGGTGCATAACGTGGATGTTCGGCTCGATGCCGTACACCTCAGCGGCGAGCTCGGCCTCGGCGACCTTCTTGCCCTCGCTGTTCTTTACTTCAAACTTTGCCATTTAAGTGTTCTCCTTGGTATGACGCTGGGCTAAATGGGTTGGGCCCTTAGGCCATACGGATGGCGACGAGACCATTCTTGGCACCCGGGACAGCGCCCTTGACCAAGATGAGGTTCTGCTCGGCATCGATGCGGACAACGGAAAGGTTCTTGACGGTAACGCGCTCGTTACCCATGTGACCGGCCATCTTGACGCCCTTGAGGACGCGTGCAGGATAGGCGCACTGACCGATAGAACCGGGGTGACGCTGGAAGTGAGAACCATGCGTCATAGGACCGCGGCGCTGACCCCAGCGCTTGATGCGACCCTGGAAGCCCTTACCCTTGGAGGTACCGATGACGTCGACCTTCTCGACATCAGCGAAATCAGCGACGGTGACGACCTCGCCGACCTTGTGCTCCTCGCCGTTCTCGACGCGGACCTCACGAAGGAAGCGGACAGGCTCGACGCCGGCCTTGGCGAAGTGACCAGCCATGGGCTTGTTCACGTTCTTGGCCTTGATGTCGCCGAAACCAATCTGGACGGCGTCATAGCCGTCAGTTGCCTGAGTTTTAACCTGCGAGACAGCGCAGGGGCCAGCCTGGATGACCGTGACGGGAACGACGTTATCGTTCTCGTCCCAAACCTGGGTCATGCCAATCTTGCGGCCGAGAATCATGCTGATCAAGATATGATCCCAACTCTCGCGTGGTCTTGGGACAATGCGTACACCACCGAGCGTACGCCCCTAGAGGACCACTACTTACACGACGTGCTCCCCAGCCTTGTATTTCGCCCAGACTACCTGACAACCCTATTAAGCAGGCATTTTGTCCAGCCAGAATACTCCCCTGGTTACACACAGCTGTTTAGTATACACGGCTGCGGGCGTATCCATCGAGATTCATATTTCACTCACATTGTTTACGCAGGTAAAGTGCGTGGAGTCGCCTGGGCTTGGCAGAGGGGCGGCGAAATATATTAAGTTTGCTGCTCTACAGTCCTGCGCAAGACGGAAAGCACATTAAGTGCTTTCCTTTGCGTGCGGAACTCGCGACAAACTTAATATATTTCGCCGCCCCTCTGCCAAGCTCGGGAGACGACACGTTGATGTCTGCTTAACTCTGCTCGCTCAGCTAATTACTTTGTTGGGGGTCCACTATTTGCTGGAGGGTGAACTTGCATTGCATTGGCTCGCCCTCTGCTTGTGGCTTTGCCTCATCGAAATCAAAAATCATGATGGCGCAGTTGGGGAGTTTTGTTGGGAGCTCGAAGTCCACTGGGGCTGCAGCTTTGATGAATTGGCGGCTGGCGCTGCCGTGGCTTACTGCTAGGAGGGTTTCGATCCCCTCGGCGCCCATGAGATTGGTGAGGGCGCCCACCATGCGCTCCTGCAGGGCATGGCTTCCTTCTCCGCCAAATGGGATCAGGTCCTCGCCGGGGTCCCAGACGTCGGTGGGTAGGGCGTCGTGGGGGCCTTCTTCGAAGGTGCCGTAACTGCGCTCGATGATGCCTTCGCAGGGCTCGACTGCTGCATCCCGGCCGAGGAGTTCGGTTGCGACGAGACTTGCCGTGTCCATGGCTCGGCCTAAGGGCGAAGAGACCACTTTGTCGGGAACGACGTTGTGGGCTTTGAGCCACGCGGCTGCCATCCCGGCTTGCTGACGACCCAGGTCGGTCAGCGGTGAATCGCAGCGGCCCTGGACCAGCTTTTTGACGTTGAACTCCGTCTGACCGTGGCGGAGTAGATACAGCTTCTTCATGCTCTCCCCTTCTGCATAACCTGCTTTGCCGGCGCAGCCTTACTCGTGGGTATGGCCTACGTAGTCTTCGTCGATCGTGATCTTGGCAATCGACTTGGAATATTCGAATTCCACCTTTTTTGCCAACGTACGCTTTAGGTCCTCGGCGCTCATCTGCAAATCCGAGGGACGCACGCAGTCAAAGATCACGTTGGTGTGCGTAGGACCCGGCACACAGCGTAGGTCGTGGATCGAGAGGCGGCTATCAATCTCTTGAGCCATAGCGTTGATGCGCAGATGCATGCTCGCCACCTTTGGATCGTCGGTCACGATGGGGTCGTAATGGAGCGTGACGATCATGCCGTCTTCGTTCCTAAATGCCTGCTCAATATTGTCGAGCGTGTCGTGACTTTCCAGCGGGCTGGTCTCGGCTGCCATCTCGGCGTGGGCACTCGCAAACTTCCTGCCCGGACCGTAATCGTGAACCATCAGGTCGTGGACGCCCAATACCCCGGGGTAGCTCATAATCTTGCCACGGATATGTTTGACCAGCTTGGGATCGGGCGCCTGGCCCAAAAGCGGGCTCACCGTATCCTGGATAAGCTCAAAGCCGCTCCAGCCGATATAGGCGCCAACGGCAAGGCCGACCCATGCATCTAGATTGATATGCGTCACCTGGGAAACAATCGCGCACGCCAGCACGGCACCCGTGGCTAGGACATCGTTTTTGGAATCCTGAGCGGTCGCATGCAACGTCTCGGACTCAATGCGGTCACCGAGCTTTTGGTTGAGGGCCGCCATCCACAGCTTTACAACCATCGAAAGTGCCAGGACTGCCACCAGGGCAAGCGAGAACTCGACAGGCTCCGGGTTGACGATACGCTCCACCGAGGACTTCACCAGTTCGATGCCAATAAGCAGCACGAGCGCCGCCACAACCAGACCCGAGAGATACTCGTAGCGGCCATGACCGTAAGGATGCTCGGGGTCTGCTGGCTTGCCCGCCAGCTTAAAGCCAAGCACGCTCACGATGTTCGAGCTGGCGTCGGACAGATTATTCATGGCGTCCGCCACAATCGAAACCGATCCCGACAGCACGCCAATTACGCCCTTCGCAGCGCATAGTGCCACATTGGCGAGAATACACACCACGCCCGTCAACGTGCCCACGCGCGCACGGTCGCCCTGCGCACGCTTAACAATCCACTCGACCATCTACATCCGCCCCCACGGTACTACCTATATATCTATTGCTCAAACGGATTGTAGTGTAGCCACTTTGCCCCACAGATACAAAAAGGCCGCAACCCACACGGGCCACGACCTTGGAATGTGCCATGCGGGACTGCCCCTTTGTCGATCGATTTATGCGCTTGCTTCGGCCGTGCTCTTCGAGGTTTCGCGCGAATCGGCCCCGTCTTCTGCCGCCTGTCCCTTCGCCGGCACCACGCCAAAGCAGTAGCTCAGCGCCGCAGACACCGCAAATGCCACACCGCCGGCAGCGCAGCACCACAGCAGGTTCGAGATGCCGCCCGTGGCAAAGCCAATGACCATGAGGACATTCGTCATGCCGATGGTATAGGCCGTAACGTGGCCCACGGCTGCAACAAGGCCTCCGACGGCGCCGCCAATGGCCATGCACGTCAGGCACCTGCCATATTTAAAGCCGCAACCGTACAGCGCCGGCTCGCTTACGCCGCCAAGAACACCCGAGATTGAATAGCCCAGCATGAGCGCCTTCTCGTCCTTATCCGCAACGCGAAGCGACGCGCCAAAGGGCATGCCCCAAACGGCGAACGTTGCCATCGTCGCGGCGATCAGGATGCACGAATCCGTTCCCACACTCATAAACTGCGCATAGGCGAGCGATAGGACAACGTTGCTGATGCCGGCGATCTTTAGGAACTCCCAGCCCGCGGCAAGCCCCATGAGCGTGAGCAGCGACACGATGCCACCGGAATTACCAAGCATAAACATAAGCTGGCCCAACAGCATGCCCAGATAGCTGCCCGCCGGCGCCGTAATACACAGCGAAACCGGAACCATAACGAGCATGGTTGCAAACGGAACGAACGAAAACGCCACGGCCTGAGGGATAACGCGCCGAAAGAAACACTCCACTCGCCATAGCACGGGCACCGAGATGAGAACCGGGATAACAGTTGTCGTGTAATCGTTGACCGGCGCGGGAAGCAGGCCATACACGGAAGTCATCGATGCCCCCGTCGTCGATGCGGCATCGACGAGCTTAAGCAGATCGGGCGCAATCAATACGCCGCCCAGCATCATGCCCAGCTGCTCCGAGCAACCGAGCTGGCGGGCAGCCGCCCAACCAAGATAAATGGGCAAAAAGTAGTAGCCGGCGTTATAGAGCCAACTGTAGAACAGGCGATAGATTTCGGAATCGGCAGACCACAGGCCCAGCATGCCTTCGCCCATAATGACGGCGACGGTACGGAACAACGCCGCGCAGACAATAAACGGCAGCGCCGACATCATGCTTTTGGACAGATAGTCCACCACGGCCATGGCGTTTGATGAGACCGTCGTTGTAAACGAGGTGTTAGAAACTTGTGACATGGAACGCCTTTCCCAATGTGACATGCAGACTTTTCCTTTGTCACATCGTGCGGTACTGACCGATTGTGCGGTACTTTTCGTAGCGGAGGTTTGTGAGGGTGGCGTCGTCGAGCTGCCCAAGCGTATCGAAGGCATCAAATGCCGAGGACATGACGGCACCGGCGATCTCCTCATGCGACAGGCCCCTATCGTCAACAATGCCGTCGATGATGCCGAGCGCCAACAGATCGGGGGCCGTGAGCTTCAGCGCCTCGGCGGCCTCATCCGCGCGCTCGGTATCCTTCCACAGGATCGACGCACAGGCCTCGGGGCTCACGACCGAATAGGCCGAGCTCGAGAGCATCAGGATGCGGTCGGCCACGGACAGCGCCAGCGCGCCACCAGAGCCGCCCTCGCCCGTCACCACCGAGACAATCGGCGTCTTAAGGCCGCTCATCTCCATGAGATTCCGGGCGATCGCCTCACCCTGGCCGCGCTCCTCGGCACCGATGCCGCAAAACGCGCCCGAGGTATCGACCAGGCACAGAACCGGTCGACCAAACTTTTCGGCCTGGCGCATAAGGCGACGCGCTTTGCGGTAGCCCTCGGGATGCGCCATGCCAAAGTTGCGGCGCATACGCTCTTTGGTCGTGGTGCCGCGCTCGATGGCGATGACCGTTACGGGGCGTCCGTCTTTCCAGCCAATGCCAGCCAACACAGCGGCGTCGTCGCCAAAGTAACGGTCGCCGTGCAGCTCCACAAATCCATCCAGGCCCAGCGAGATCATCTCACCCGCCGTGGCGCGATCTGCCGAGCGGGTCTGCTTGACAATCTCGAGCGCGGTTTTTGGTGCCGCCGAGCGCTTAAACAAGTGTCCCAGCTTTTTGCCGCGGCGACCCGTATGCACGATTTCATGCGGTGCCCCCAAGCCGGGCGCGTGCCCTTCGTGCAGCGCCAGCAACTCGCCTACCGTGAGCGCAATCTCGCCACGCGGAACAACGGCATCGCAAAAGCCGTGCTCCAGCAAAAACTCGGAGCGCTGGAATCCCTTGGGCAGGCGCTTGTGCATGTTCTGCTCGATCACGCGCGGGCCGGCAAATGCCGTCAGGGCATCGGGCTCGGCCAGGATAATGTCGCCCTCCATGGCAAAGCTCGCGGTTACGCCTCCGGTCGTGGGGTCGGTGAGCACCGTGATATACAGGCCGCCCGCCTCGCTGTGGCGCCTAACCGCCGCAGAAATCTTGGCCATCTGCATAAGCGAGGTCACGCCCTCTTGCATGCGCGCACCGCCCGAAACGGTAAAGCCGACGACTGGCAATCCCAGCTCGGTCGCACGCTCAAATGTGCGACAGATCTTTTCGCCCACCACAGAACCCATCGAGCCCATCATAAAGTTGGCGTCCATAAAGAAGAGAGCTGTATCGCAACCGCAGATTTTGCCCCTGCCGCACACAACGGCATCGCGCTCGCCCGAACGCTCGCTCACGCTCTTGAGTTTGTCGGCATAACCGGGAAACGAGAGGAAGTCCTCCGACGCCAGATTGGCATCCCATTCCTCAAACGTGCCCTCGTCGACCGTCATGCGCATGCGCGCGCGACCGCTCACGCGAAAGTGTTTGCCGCAACGGGGGCAGACCTCGAGGTTGTCGTGCAGGCGTGCCTCATCGATCACACGGCGGCAATCCGGGCACTTGATAAACACGTGGCGCGCGGGAAACTCGGCGCACGACTCGGTTATCGGCCCCTCGAGGACGTTGACCGTCTTCGCTTTTCTATTCATCAGCATAGAGATGCCCCATCAGATCGGTGTGATACATGCCCAACAAGAACTCGTCGTTTGCCAGCACGTCGAGCTGAAGCTCGCTGTTTTCGCTCACGCCCTCAATCACGAGCTCGCCCAGGGCCGAACGCATCTTGCGAATGGCGCCGTCACGCGTGGGCGCACACACGATGAGCTTGCCAAGCATGGAGTCGTAGTACGGCGGAACGTTCGCACCGGTAAACATGGCGGAATCCCAGCGCACGCGCGGACCACCCGGCACACGCAACGCGGTGACCGTTCCGCATGACGGCAGAAAGTCCGGCGTTTCGGCATTGATGCGGCACTCCATGGCGTGGTTGCGAACCGGCATGTCCTCCTGCTCAAAGGGCAGAGGCTGGCCGGCTGCCACGCGCAGCTGCCACTTGACCAAGTCGGTATCAGTCACAAACTCCGTAACCGGATGCTCCACCTGCAAGCGCGTGTTCATTTCCATGAAGTAGAAACTGCCGTCGTCCGAATACAGGAACTCGATGGTACCGGCTCCTTCGTAGCCGACGGCACGAGCCAGGTCACGCGCTGCCTTGTGCATGCGAGCACGAATGTCGTCGCGTCCGTCGAGGCACGGCGCGGGGCTCTCCTCGATCAGCTTTTGGTTGCGACGCTGCACCGAGCACTCGCGCTCGCCGAGCGAAAACACATGGCCCTGCTTATCGGCCATAATCTGCACCTCGACATGGTGCGCCGGCGCGACGAACTTCTCCATGTAGCACTCGCCGTCGCCAAAGACGGCCTCGCCCTCGGCACGCGCCTCGATGAACGCCTTTGCCGCATCTTCCACGCGCTCGACCTTGCGAATACCGCGGCCGCCACCGCCTGCGCGCGCCTTGATGAGCACGGGACAGCCGATGCGCTCGGCCTCGGCTGTTGCCTCCTCGGGACTTTTGAGCAAATCGCAGCCCGGCACGATGGGCACGCCCGCCGCGGCAGCCGTTCGACGTGCGGCGTCCTTGTCGCCCATGCTGTCGATGACCTCGGCCGAAGGACCGACAAACGTCAGGCCATACTTGTCGCAGTCGCGCACGAAGCTCGCCTTCTCGGAGAAAAAGCCATAGCCGGGATGAATTGCCTTGGCGCCCGACTTTACGGCACAGGTGAGCACGGCATCGTCGTTGAGGTAGCTCTCGGCAAGACGCGGGCCACCGATGCAATACGCCTCGTCGGCAAGCTGCACGTGCAGCGCGTCCGCATCGGCCGTGGAATAAACGGCGACGGTCTTGATGCCCATATCGCGGCACGCACGGATAACACGGACCGCGACTTCGCCGCGGTTGGCGATGAGCACTTTGTCGAACATGAGCCTTCCTTAACTTTCGTGCATGAGTGCAAAAGACATATCGGCGCGGCAGCAAACCTCACCGTTGACGCTCGCAGTACCCGTCGCAAAGCGGAACGGCCCGCGCGCACGCGTGATGTTGCACACCAGATCAACCGTGTCGCCCGGGCGCACCGGACGCTTAAAGCGCACCTTATCGAGGCTCGTATAGAACGGCGTCGCGCCGCGCGCCTCCTCGTCGCCCATCAGCAGCACGCAACAGTTTTGGGCGAGCATCTCGCACTGAATCACGCCGGGGACTACCGGGTTTCCCGGAAAATGCCCCTGCAAAAAGTACTCGTCACCCGTAATCGTGATCTTGCCGTGGGCCTCGTCGCCCACCAGCTCGGCTTCGTCGAGCAAAAGCATCGGCTCGCGATGCGGCAACAGCTTCTTGAGCTCTTCTTTGTTCATGGACATCACCTATCCGATCCTCATAAGGCAACTGCCGAACTCCACGAGGTCGCCGTCGGCCACGCAGATCTCGAGCACCTCGCCGTCTGCCTCGGCCGTCACCTCGTTGAGAACCTTCATGGCCTCGATGATGCAGAGGGTCTCACCGGCCTTGACCTTGGAGCCCACGTGCACAAACGGCTCGTCGCCCGGCGCCGGGGCAGCATAGAAAACGCCGACCATGGGAGCGGTCACCTCGGTGCCCTTGGGCTCCGGTGCGGCGGCAGGCGCCTGCGCGGCGGGCTCCGGTGCGGCGGCAGGCATGGCGACAGGAGCCACCGCCGGAGCAGTCACGGCACCCGGCATAGGCATGGGCACGGCAACCGGCTGCGCGGCGCTCGCGCGCTCGAGTTCGACCGCGGTGCCATCGGGCTCCTCAACGCGTACGCGCGTGAGGCCGCGGTCCTCCATAACATCGGCTATCTCGGCAAGTCTTTTGGAATCCATGCTCTAGCTCCTCGTATATCTACGCAGCGCGATGGCGGCATTGTGCCCGCCAAAGCCCAGGTTGGTCGAAAGCGCCCAGGTAAGGTCGACGCGAACCGCGCGATTAGGCGTGTAGTCAAGATCGCAGGCGGGATCGGGCGTGTGGTAGTTAATGGTCGGCGGCACCACGCCCTGCTCGAGCGCCATGGCGCAGGCCATGACCTCGATGGCACCCGTGGCGCCGATCATGTGGCCGGTCATCGACTTAGTCGACGAGACGTGCGCGGCGCGCGCCGCGTCCTCGCCGAGCGCACGCTTAATGCCCGCCGTCTCGGACGAATCGTTGAGCTTGGTCGATGTGCCGTGGGCATTGATGTAGAGGCCCTCGGAAGGCTTAACGTCGCCCTCGGCCACCGCCAGCGATATCGCACGGGCAATGCCGGCAGCCTCGGGATCGGGGCTCGTGATGTGATAGGCATCATCGGTGTTGCCGTAGCCCACGACCTCGGCGTAAATGTGCGCACCGCGCGCCTGCGCATGTTCTATGCTCTCGAGCACGAGCACGCAGGCGCCCTCGCCCATCACAAAGCCGTCGCGGTCTGCATCGAACGGACGGCAGGCCGTCGCGGGATCGGGGTTGGTGGTCAATGCGCGGCAGGACGTAAAGCCCGCAACGGCATCGGGGATAATTGCGGCCTCGGCGCCGCCCGCGAGGATCGCGTCGGCATAGCCGTGCTTGATGGCGCGGAACGCCTCACCCACCGCATGGGCAGAAGTCGCGCAGGCAGTCACGACGGGTAGGGTCGGGCCCTTTGCCTTATGGCGAATCGCGATGTTGCCCGAAGCCATGTTGGGGATCATCATCGCAATCATATAGGGTGATGCACGGCGAGGCCCTCGATCGGCAATCGTGTGGACGTTGTCGACGAGTGTCTGCATGCCGCCCACGCCTGAACCCACGTAGACGCCCAGGCGCTCGCGATCGATGGCGCCTTCGACATCAAGGCCCGCATCGTGCATGGCCTCGTCCGAAGCCGCCATCGCAAACTGAACGCAGGGGTCGAGGTGCTTGGCATCGTGCTTACCAAAGTACTCGTTGCCGTCAAAGCCCTTGACCTCGGCCGCCACCTTGACAGCAAACGCATCCGTATCGAAGTGCGTAATCGGGCCGATACCGCACGTGCCGGCGCACATAGCCGCCCAAGTGGCAAGCGCCGTGTTGCCGAGCGGCGATACGGCACCTATGCCGGTGATTGCAACTCTCTGTTCCATCATGGTCTCCTCATCCAAGCCGTTCTTCGGCCCTGGTTTCTACATCGCCATTCCGCCGTCGACGCGTACAACCTCGCCCGTAATGTAGGAAGCCGCATCGCTCGCCAGAAAGCGCACCACGCCGGCCACTTCCTCGGGACGTGCCATGCGCTTAAGGGGAATCTGTTCCTCGGTTGCCGTACGCACCTTCTCCGAGAGCTTTGCCGTCATATCTGTCTCGACAAACCCGGGAGCGACCGCGTTCGCTCGTACGCCACGAGGCGCAAGCTCGCGCGCCACCGCCTTGGTAAGCCCTATCACGCCCGCCTTGGAAGCAGCGTAGTTGGCTTGTCCGGCATTGCCCATCAGGCCCACGACCGAGCTCATGTTGACGACGCAACCGCCGCGCTGGCGCATAAAGGTCTTGGTGAGCGCGCGCGTCATATTGAATGTTCCCTTGAGATTGACATCGAGCACGCGATCGAATGCGTCATCGCCCATGCGCATGAGCAGGCCATCGCGGGTGATGCCGGCGTTGTTGACGAGCGCCCAAATGGAACCAAAGTCGTTGAGGACCGCTTCCACGCACGCGTTGACAGCAGCGGGATCGGCCACGTCGCATTGATATGCGCGTGCCGTGGCGCCAACCGCCTCACAGGCTTCGCACGTCTTGCGCGCCGCATCGACGCTGCCGGCATAGACGACGGCGATATCAAAGCCGTCCTCCGCCAGACCGACAGCGCAGGCGCGGCCGATACCCCGCGAGCCGCCCGTGACCAGTGCCACACGACGTGAGTCGTTGCGCTCGAGCGCGCCGTTGTTCAAGTTGCCCATGTCATTCCTTTCGGGTTACAGCCCTGTGGACTATGCGAGCTCGTCGGCAATAGCTGCGACCTGCTCGGCCGTTTCGCACGAATACACGCGAACGTCGCTCAGCGTACGCTTGGCCAGGCCCGACAGCGTTTTGCCAGGGCCGACCTCAATAAACGTGTCGATGCCCTGATTCTGCAGAGCATGCAGCGTGTCGACCCAACGAACGGCATGACTCACCTGATTGGCCAAGACATCCGATGCCGCTCGCGGGTCCGCCGGATAGGGCGCCGCCGTCATGTTTGCCATGACCGGAATCAGCAGCGGTGACGGCGCGTGGCCGGCTTGGATATACGTCGCCAGCCCCTCAGTCGCCTCGGCCATATAGGGGCTATGAAATGCGCCCGACACCGCGACTTTCATAGCGCGGCCGCCAGCCTCTTTTACTAGGACGTCGAGCTCCTGCAGCGCCTCGGGCGCTCCGGCAACAACCGTCTGCTGCGGACTGTTGTAGTTGACCGGCCAGCAGTCCTCGCCGGCCTGTTTTGCCAGGTTCTCGACTTGCGCCGCATCGAGCTTGATGACGGCGCGCATGCCGCCCGGATGGCGCTCGGCAGCCGCGGCCATCAGCGCCGCGCGCTCGCACACGAGCTCAAAGCCCGCTCGCGTATCGAACGCCCCCGCAAAGGTGAGCGCGGCGACCTCGCCAAGCGAAAAACCCGCACAGGCGGCAGGTACCACGCCGCGCTCACGCAGGGCGACAGCCGCTGCCAGATCGTGAACGAACACGCACGGCTGCGTGTTCTCGGTCTGCGAGAGTTCCTCCTTGGAGGCGCTTCGGCACTGCTCACTGGTCCCCGGGCGCACCTCGTCGACAATGGCGAACACCTCGGCGGCCGCCGGCGATGCCTCGATCAGGTCGACGCCCATCGCGGGGTGCTGGGCGCCCTGGCCGGCAAACAGAAACGCTACGCCACCCATGCGCACGCACCCTTCAGGACGTGCTCGGCGCCATCGACCAGGTCGTCAACGATTTCACGTGCACTTTGGCGCTCGTTGACCATGCCGGCAATCTGTCCACACAAAAACGAGCCCTCTTCGTAATTGCCGTCCTTGGCGGCCTTGCGAAGGGCGCCCGTGCCCATGGCCCCGAGCTCCTCGACGCTTACGCCCGCCGCCTCGCTCTTGGCGTAGGCGTTAGTGAAGGGGCTCTTGAGGGCACGCACCGGGTGTCCCGTCGAGCGGCCGGTCGCACGCGTCGAGGTGTCGTTGGCCTTCAGGACCATCTCCTTGTACTGCTCCGATACGGTGCACTCATCTGCGATCAGAAAGCGCGTACCCACCTGCACGCCGGCGGCGCCCAGCATAAAGGCGGCCGCCACGCCGCGGCCATCGGCGATACCGCCAGCCGCAACCACGGGAATATCGACCGCATCGACAACCTGTGGCACCAGTGCCATCGTCGAGGTCTCGCCAATATGGCCGCCTGATTCGGTACCCTCGGCAACCACGGCAGTGGCTCCACGACGCGCCACGAGACGCGCCAGCGCCACCGAGGCAACGACCGGGATGACCTTGATGCCCGCCTCGTTCCACGCCTTCATGTACTTGGTGGGATTGCCGGCACCCGTCACGACGACCGGCACCCGTTCGTCAATCACGACCCGCGCGACCTCGTCGGCAAACGGGCTCATGAGCATGACGTTGACGCCAAAGGGCTTATCCGTCCTGGCGCGCAGCTCATGAATCTGGTCGCGCAGCCAGTTGGCGTCGGCGTTCATGGCCGCGATAATCCCTAAGCCGCCCGCCTCGGACACTGCGGACGCCAGCGAGGCGTCGGCGATCCAGGCCATACCGCCCTGGAACACGGGCTTTTCGATGCCGATCAGATCGCAGAGAGGAGTCTTGAGCATCTCTACTTCTCCAATGCCGCCTCGACCGTATCGGCGAACTCGCCGACCGTCTTGGGGTTCTCCTCGGTATCGAGCTGGATGCCAAACTCGTCCTCAACGGCGACGAGGATCTCGACGGTGCCCAGACTGTCGAGACCAATCTCCTCGAGCGTGGACTCGGGCTTCATCTCGACGTCGTCAAGACCGGCGGTCTCGCGGATAACATCGCAAACGCGCTCGAAGGTCTTCTGATCTGCCATGGTAGTTCTCCTTTGTTTGTGCCCTAGGGGCGTTTTTATTTCCTATGTGCGACTACTTCCAACGAAGTAGATAGCCACCTATATCCAGACCGGCGCCAAATCCAACGAGGGCGATGGTGTCGCCCGTGTGAAGTGCACCGGCGTTTGCCAGCCGGTCGAGGGCAAGCGGAATGCATGCGCTCGAAATGTTGCCGGTCTCGCGCAGCGTTCGAACCACGCGCTTGTCTGGCACACCGAGGCGCTTGACCGCCTGACTCAGGATTCGTTCGTTAGCCTGATGGAATACAAAATGGTCGATGTCCTCGACCGAAATGCCCGCATCGCTCGCAAGCTTATGGACCGTGTCGCAAATCGCGTTGACGCCGAACTTGAACACGCGGCGGCCATTCATGGACAGCACGCTCTCGCTATCTGCGGAGGCCTTAAACGGCGAGGTGCCGACCAGACCGGGAACGCACAACGTCTCGACGTCGGGCGCCGTCGAAAGCTCAACGGCAAGGGGGCTGTCTCCCCCAGCCTCAATCACCGCGGCGCCTGCCCCATCGCCAAAGAGCACACAGGTGGCGCGGTCGGTCCAGTCGAGCGCGCGCGTCATCTGCTCGGCGGCAACGACAAGCACATGCTTGGCTCGTCCTCGGGCGATATAGCCCTCGGCAACATCGAGCGCAAATACGAAGCCGGCGCAGGCAGCCGAGACATCGAAGGCAGGGCACGTCGCGCCCAGTCGCTCAGCAACGGCACACGCCTCGGCGGGAACAAGGTGGTCACCCGTCGTCGTCGAGCAGACGATCAGATCCAACTGGCTCGCGTCGATTCCGGACACCTGAAGTGCCCGCTCGCTCGCCGCTACGGCAAGGTCGTCAAGTGACTCGGTGGTGCAGACGTGGCGACTCTTAATACCTGTGCGGGTAAAAATCCACTCATCCGAGGTATCGAGGAACTCGGACAGCTCGTCATTGGAAACACTGCGCTTAGGAAGCGCCGAGCCTGTTCCAAGAATCGTGAAACCCATCACTAACCTCCTTTGAGTTGTTGACGTGTTTACATCGACCAAGAGAGGATAGCGCATTTCAGTCGTTGTTAACGTGTTAACATTAAATTGTCCAAATGCGACAAAGGCTTCACATTGTGTCTCTCTCGACACCATTGCGTTATTCACTTATTCATTAAGGAGGTAGCAGCCGTTATGGATGCCAAATTAACGATAGTCGACGTAACCGGATCGACCAACGATGACCTGCTCGAAGCAGGAAAACAGGGAGCGCCGCACGGCACAGGACTTGCCGCCCGGGCTCAGACAGCAGGACGCGGCCGGCGCGGCCACAAGTGGGATTCAACCGCCGGCAACCTATTGCTTTCGATTGTCCTGCGTCCATGCGTTAATCCTGCGAAGTACTCTGGTCTTGCTGCCGTCAGCGGCCTAGCGGTGCTCGAGGCGCTCGAAAAACAGGGTCTTGCAAACGAGATTGGCCTCAAATGGCCCAACGACCTGGTCGCGCGTGGACGCAAACTCGGCGGCATTCTGGTCGAGGCCGCACGCGATAACGAAGGCAAACCTTTCGCCGTCTGTGGCATTGGTGTCAATGTGAACTATGCGCCCCAAGAGGTGCCCGATGGCGGCCTGCCGGCAATCGGTCTCTCGAACCTTAACGAGAACGTTCCAGCTGTCGACATGCTCCTCGATGAGGTCTATCACGCAGTTATAGACGCTATAGATGCCTGGGCAGAACGCCTCAACGCCATGGAAGAAAACACCGGACCGCTCGCGCCCGTCCACGGCGAATATGTCGCTCACCTCAATTGGATTGGAAAGCACGTTATCGCCCGCTCCCCTGCCGGTGACGAGCTGGCGCGAGGCATCTTTAAAACGGTCGATGGCTTTGGTCGTGCGTGCATCGAAACGGAGGACGGCGTGCGATCCTTCCATTTTGAGGAAGCGTCATTGCGCCCCTTGAGTGAGTAGGTCGCCACAGCCAGCCGCTCGGCAGCCTTACCCGGCGATCCAAACCCATCATGCAAAACAAAAGGGCCCCGCTACCGTAACGGCAGCGGGGCCCTTTAAGCTATGAGCGATATCGCTTAGAGCTTGATGTCGATGTCGACGCCAGCGGGGAGGTCGAGACGCATAAGCGAATCAACGGTGCCCGAGGTGGGGTCGAGGATGTCGATGAGGCGCTTGTGGGTGCGCATCTCGAACTGCTCACGGGAGTCCTTGTTCACGTGCGGCGAGCGGATAACCGTGTACAGGTTGCGCTCGGTGGGCAGGGGGACAGGACCGGAAACGCGAGCGCCGGTCTTCTGAGCGGTCTCGACGATGAGCTTCGCGGACTGATCGACGACCTCGTGATCATAGCCCTTGAGGCGAATGCGGATCTTCTGGGTAGCCAACTTAAACCTCCAAAGAGTGCGAGAGATGCTCTCGCGGATTACGTAACAGGGAGCTCGAACTTAGGCGTTCTTGCTCATGACCTCGTCCACGATGGACTTGGGCGCGGGCTCATAAGAGTCGAACTGCATCGTGTAGGATGCACGGCCCTGGGTCTGGGAGCGAAGGTCGGTAGCGTAACCGAACATCTCGCCCAGCGGCACCTTGGCACGGATGAGCTTGCTGTTCTTGCGATCCTCCATGCCCTCGATCTTGCCGCGGCGACCGGAGAGGTTGCCCATAACGTCGCCCATGTACTGCTCGGGGGTCTCGACCTCGACAGCCATGATCGGCTCGAGCAGCTGCGGGTCGGACTTCTTGAGGGCGTCCTTGATAGCCATGGAACCGGCGATCTTAAAGGCGGCCTCGGAGGAGTCGACCTCGTGGTAAGAACCGTCGAACAGGGTGACCTTAACGTCGAGGACCGGGAAGCCGGCGATAACACCGGTGTTCAGGGCCTCCTGGATGCCCTTGTCGATGGACGGGATGTACTCCTTGGGCACGACGCCGCCGACGATAGCGTTGACGAACTCGTAGCCGAAGCCCTCCTCCATCTTCTCGAGCTTGATGACGGCGTGGCCGTACTGACCGCGACCACCGGACTGACGGACGAACTTGCCCTCAGCCTTCTCGACGTCGTGACCAGCGGTCTCGCGGTAGGCAACCTGGGGCTTACCAACGTTAGCGTCAACCTTGAACTCGCGGAGCAGACGGTCGACGATGATCTCGAGGTGCAGCTCGCCCATGCCGGCGATGATGGTCTGGCCGGTCTCGTGGTTGGTGGACACCTGGAAGGTCGGGTCCTCCTCGGCGAGCTTGGTCAGAGCCAGGGACATCTTGTCCTGCTCGGCCTTGGTCTTGGGCTCGATGGCAACGTCGATAACGGGCTTAGCGAACTCGATCTTCTCGAGGACGATCTCCTTGCCCTCGGCGCACAGGGTGTCACCGGTGGTGGAGTTCTTGAATCCGACGCAAGCGACGATGTCGCCGGCGGCAGCGTCGTCACGGTCGATACGCTCGGCGGCGTTCATCTCGAGGATTCGGCCGAGGCGCTCGCGCTGACCGTTGGAAGCGTTGACAACGTAGGAGCCGGACTCGGCGCGGCCGGAGTAAACGCGGACGTAGGTGAGCTTACCGACGAACGGGTCGGTCATGATCTTGAAGACCAGGCCGGAGAAGGGCTCGTCGAAGGAAGGATGACGCTGGATCTCCTCGCCGGTGTCCGGATCGGTACCGGTGACGGCCTCAACGTCGAGCGGGCTGGGCAGGTAGTCGACGACAGCGTCGAGCAGCTCCTGGACGCCCTTGTTCTTGTAGGCGGAGCCCACGAAGACGAGGTTGAGCTCGTTGGCCAGAACGCCCTTACGCAGAGCAGCCTTGAGCTCCTCGACGGTGAAGTCCTCCTCCATAAGGATCTTCTCCATGAGCTCGTCGTCAAAGCTGGCAGCAGCGTCGAGGAGCTCCTCGCGCTTGGTGGCAGCGATGTCGGCGAACTCAGCCGGGATCTCGTCCATCGGCTCGGGGTAGGTCATGCCCTTCTCGTCGGCCTTGAAGTCCCATGCAGTCATGGTGACCAGGTCGATGACGCCCCAGAAGTTGTCCTCGGCGCCCATCGGGACCTGAGCGGCCACGGCGTTAGCGTCGAGACGATCCTTCATGGTCTCGATAGCGTTGAAGAAGTCAGCGCCCACGCGGTCATACTTGTTGATGAAGGCGATGCGGGGAACGTTGAAGGTAGAAGCCTGACGCCAAACGGTCTCAGACTGGGGCTGAACGCCGGCAACGGCGTCGAAGACGGCGACAGCGCCATCGAGGACGCGCAGGCAGCGCTCGACCTCGGCGGTGAAGTCAACGTGGCCCGGGGTGTCGATGATCTGGATGCGGTAGTCCTTGCCGTCCTTGTTCCAGAAGCAGGTGGTAGCAGCGGAGGTAATGGTTACGCCGCGCTCCTGCTCCTGAACCATCCAGTCCATGGTGGCAGCGCCCTCATGGACCTCACCGATCTTGTGGGTCTTACCGGTGTAGTAAAGAATACGCTCGGTCGTGGTGGTCTTACCGGCATCGATGTGGGCCATGATGCCGATGTTACGGGTATCGGAAAGCTTGTACTTAGGCTTAGCCATGTTAGTTCCTTACCTTAACTTACCAACGATAGTGAGAGAACGCGCGGTTGGCCTCGGCCATCTTGAAGACGTCCTCACGCTTCTTGACGGAAGCGCCCAGGCCGTTGGAGGCGTCGAGGATCTCGTTGGCGAGACGCTCGGCCATGGTCTTCTCCTTGCGAGCGCGGGAGAAGTTGACGATCCAGCGGATACCCAGAGCGGTGGAACGACGGGAGTTGACCTCCATCGGGACCTGATAGGTAGCGCCGCCGACACGCTTGGGCTTAACCTCGAGCGTGGGCTTGACGTTGTCCATAGCCTTCTTGAAGGTAGCGAGAGCGTCGCCACCCTCAGACTTCTCGGCAACGATCTCGAAAGCGGTGTAAACGATGCGCTCAGCGGTGGCCTTCTTGCCGTCAAGAAGGACCTTGTTGATGAGCTGAGTCACCAGGCGGTTGTTGTAAACGGCGTCAGGCTGAACCTCACGACGATTAGCTGCTGCACGACGCGGCATGTGAAATCTCCTTAAGTGTCTACCGTGCGGCGCTTAGGCGGCACACGGCGAAAGTATCAAAACGTTATCTGGCTTATTTAGCCTTGGGGCGCTTAGCACCGTACTTGGAACGGGCCTGCATACGGTTCTGGACCGGAGCAGCGTCGTAGGCGCCACGGATGACGTGATAACGGACACCAGGGAGGTCACGGACACGACCGCCGCGGACGAGCACGATGGAGTGCTCCTGCAGGTTGTGGCCCTCACCCGGGATGTAAGCAGTAACTTCGATGCCGTTGACGAGGCGAACACGGGCAACCTTACGAAGAGCCGAGTTCGGCTTCTTGGGGCTCGTGGTGAAGACGCGGGTGCACACGCCGCGCTTCTGGGAGTTGTGCTGCAGAGCAGCGTTCTTGGACTTCTTGGGCACGGAACGACGGCCCTGGCGAACCAGCTGGTTAATAGTAGGCAAAGCGTACTCCTTCTCGAATGATTCCAGCTTTCTGTAAAGTGCAACGGCTTGAATCGAGGGGTCAGCATCCCCCTACGAAACACGCAGTTCGATAGGATACGTGCCGTTAGCTGTGCCGTCAACAGACCACGCCGCCGGGCGTATCCCAAAATTGGCACATTTCCGCAAAGCCTACACAAAAGGAATCCCCTCCTGTGCGCGGGGGCGGATCCCCGGGCCGGGCGGCACAGGGGTTAAGTTTGCTGCTCTACAGTCCTGGCTCGCACGGAGGCCACATTAAGTGGCCTCCGGCTCGTGCGGAACTCGCGACAAACTTAACCCCTGTGCCGCCCGGGCCGGGGATCCGACGTGCTCGTCGGGGCAACGTTACCTGCCAAAAAGGGACAGGTTTATTTTGGTCGGTTTTATCTGGGGAAACGTCGCGCTCCAACGGTGATCTGCTCTCACCTGTCGCATGGAAATCGGCGGCGCTTTCGGAAGTATGCGGCAAATTCTGGACCCGCCGAGCGCACCGGGGTTTTGCGATAATAAACCCGCAGGTAGAGCGCTTGAGCATATACGGTGTGGTCGACCCATCAAGATTTTGCCGCATACTTCAGGAATGCAGGCGAATATCGTGCGGTCTAACCGCCCATTTACCGCAAAGAAGGCCGCTTCCCCTAGTAGAAAGCGGCCCCAAATCTTACGAATAGACGATGGTAAAGGGTTCCGACGTTTCGGCGCCCCCTGTTGAAGTGCAGCGTGTGCCTTCGAGCGTTACTGAAACCACTTGGTCGACATCAATCAACTTCGTTGGCACCCAAATGTTCTCTCCGCTATTGCGTCCCATCGAAACATAGAAATTGTACGCCCCTGCGTCGTCATCTTCGATAATCTGCTCTGACCCATCCTTGTAGGTGACGGTCAGTTTATGATCAACTGCTTCATAGCCCAGATCATCGATGTGCGTCTGGATGGAAAACGGACTGATCTCGAGAGGCGAGTCATCGGAGCGGAGTTCTTTTGTATCGACGTGCGCTCCGACGTTAAACTCTGGCGTCGATACCTCGATCACCTTCGCATCCTCACCTTTGCCCTCCGTCCAACTGATATTCCAGGTGACCGCATGTCGTAAATCTCGATCGCGATTCCAAGATGCAAAGTACATCGTGCCGTTAATGACCGCGTCGCTTGATGTGTCTTTATCAATGGTGCAGCGTGTATCAGCCCATTCCTCGCCGAAGTTCATGCTGGGTGTACTGACGCCCCCTTCTTCTTCACCATAGAGAACAAGTTCGCCAAGCTCTGCCGCCGGCTTGTAGTAGTTAACGCCATTCGGATTGGACAATGTAAACGTCACAGCACCGCAACCGTTCTCGTCGATTGCCATCTCATGAATGTCGAGCGTATAGCCGTTGCCCTCGACGGACAGATTGACCTTCTGGACTGCACCCTCCAGGCTTTGGGGCGCGATACCATCACCAAACTCTCTGGTGTAGGTATATTTCGTCCCCGACGAGCCGCCATTTGTCCAGGTAACGGACTCTCCGTTGCCATGGTTTCCCCAGGCAGAGGCAAAATAACTGGAATTGACAACAGCGTAGGCGACCCCTCCGGTCGCCAGCACTCCGGCAAGACATCCGATTACGGCAACATACAGAGGCTTCGCGTGACCCTTTCGGCGAAGCGGCTCGCCAGCAGCGGCATAAAGAACACGGTCAGCAAGATCGCTATCGGCTTGGACGGACTCGAAGGCCTGCTTGATCTGGTTGGATTTCACGGTCGCCCTCCTCTAGGATGAACTTGAGCTTCGATCTGCCGCGAGCTAAACGCGTTCGAACGGTCGCGGCTGGCACATGCAGTAACTCGGCAATTTCTGAAGTCGAGAAGCCCAGATAGTAATAGAGCACGATAGGAATACGGAATCGCTCCGGAAGTCGCATAACGTCTGACAGGACCGCCTTGGTCTCCTCCTGCGCCGTCGAAAGCGAATCGGCCAGATTCTCAATATCCTCCACGCGCCTCCACGGCTTTCGAAAGAGAGATTTACATTCATTGATCGTGACCCGGATAAGCCATCGACGAAGATGCTCCCAGTTTTCAAATTGCGCGTCGCTTTTGAGCAACTTAAGAAAGACGTCTTGAGCGACATCGTCGGCGTCAGCGCGATCACGCAGATACGTCAAGGCGATTCGGAACACGACATCTCGGTGATCCTCGACCGCCTGTCTAAAAGCTTGTTCTTCCATAATCACCTCCCGGTGACACTGATGGTTCTTGATGGGGCCCTCACCATAGATACGCTTTGACCAAACGGAATGTTTCAAATTCAAGCAGGAAAAACTACCAAAATAAACCTGTCCTTTTTTGCAAGTGATCAACGGAACGAAACAAGTTGAGCATACGCAAGCGAGCGGCCCCCAGAGCGTACAAGGTGGCATGAAAAAGGCAGGGCATTGACCTTTTGGTCATGCCCTGCCTTTTGAATGACAGATTGTAGCTCTGGGGGCCGCGCAGCGACGGAGGTCGCCGCCGTTCGTTAGAACGGCGGAACTAATTACTCCTCGTCGTTGTCCTTGGCCTCTTCGGCGTCGTCGGTGTCTACGAGCTGGTTGAGTAGCTCGTCGAGGGAAGCCATGTCCTCGTTGATGGCACCGTTGGCGGGAGCCTTCTTGTCGTCGATCGGGGCGCCCAGGAGCTCCTCGTCGGCGTCGGCGTGATGCGTCGGCGTGGCGGAGGTGCCCAGCAGGATGTCGTCCGGACCGTCGGGGCTAAAGACCATCTGCAGCAGCTGCGAGAGGTCTTCCTCGTCGGCAACGTCGTCGTTGTTCTCGAGGATGTAGAGCAGGTCGTGGGCCTCCAGGCCGTCACGGAGCTCCTCGATCGCCTTGGCACCGATGCCATCGATGCACAGCAGATCCTCCTCGGACTTGCCGACCAGGTCGCCGACCGTCTCGATGCCGACCTCGCTGAACTTGTTGGTCCAGCGCTGCGACACGCCCAGGTCGTCGAACAGGTACAGGCGAGCCTTCTCAGCAGAGATGGTGTGGCCGTTGCGGGTGAACGAACCGTCAGCACCGCCGAACTCGTCGTAGCCGGCCCAGTCGAGCTGCTGCGGAAGCTGCTCGTCCAGGTCCTTGAGCTCCACAGGAGCCCACTCGGGCAGCGACTTGGCGTTGGGCGAAGCCGGACCATCGATGTCCACGTAGCCGTCGGCCGTGCGATACGTCAGCTTGGCGTTGGCGTACGGCTTGAGGCCGGTACCAGCCGGGATCTTCTTACCGACGATGACGTTGGACTTAAGGTCGAGCAGGTGGTCGACCTTGCCCTCAATAGCAGCCTCGGTAAGGACGCCGGCGGTACGGATGAACGAAGCGCTCGACAGCCAGGAGTCGATGTTGGACGCGACCTTGAGCGTACCCAGGATGACGGGCTCGGCCACGGGAGCCTGACCGCCCAGACGGGCAACGCGCTCGACCTCGTCAGCGAACTCGTAGCGGTCGACGTACTGACCAAGCAGGTACTTGGAGTCGCCGGGGTTGGTGATCTGAACGCGACGCAGCATCTGACGTGCGAGCACCTCGATGTGCTTGTCGTTCAGGTCGACGCCTTGGCTGGTGTAGACGTCCTTGACGCTCTCGACGAAGGTGTGCATCGTCGACTCGATGTCGGTCAGCTTGCGCAGGTTACGGAAGTTGACGAAGCCCTTGGTGATCTGGTCGCCGGCGCGAACCTCGCAGCCGTCCTCGATCTCGGGCATAAAGCGCACCGATGCGGGGACGCGGCGCTCGTCAAGGACACGGGTGTGGTCCTCGGAGTCGGTGAGCGTCAGCACGTACTCGGACTTCTCGGGCTTAATCGAGAGGTGGCCGGAATACGGAGCCAGCTCGGCCTCGCGACCCAAGATCTTCTCGTTGACGTTGCCGACGATATCGAACATACGGCTGACCGTAGGCAGACCCTGCGTAATATCGTCGACGCCAGCGACGCCGCCGGAGTGAATGGTACGCATCGTAAGCTGCGTACCGGGCTCGCCGATGGACTGGGCGGCAATAATGCCGACCGCGGTACCGATGGCGACCGGACGACGGGTGGAAAGATCCCAGCCGTAGCACTTCTGGCACACGCCGTACTTGGAGCGGCAGGTGAGCAGCGCGCGAAGCTTGACCTTCTTAAGGCCGGCATCGACCATCTTCTGGATGTCAGCGACCTTCTCGATGTAGCCGTCCTGCTCAAAGAGCACGGTGCCATCGGGGGCCACGACGTCCTCAATGAAGCAACGGCCGACGAGGTCGGTGTTGAGGTCGGTGGTGCCGGGGATGATGAGGTTGTAGGTGACGCCTTCGTGCGTACCGCAGTCCTCCTCACGGACGATGACGTCTTGGGCCACGTCGACCAGACGACGGGTCAGGTAACCAGAGTCCGAGGTGTGGGATGCGGTATCGACCAGGCCCTTACGGGCGCCGTAGGTCGAAATGAAGTACTCGAGCGGCAGCAGGCCCTCGCGGAAGTTCGCCTTAATGGGAAGGTCGATCGTCTCGCCGGACATGTCTGCCATCAGGCCACGCATGCCGCCGAGCTGACGCAGCTGGGTCTTAGAACCACGGGCGCCGGAGTCGGCCATCATGTAGAGCGGGTTCTCCTCGTCGAACAAGTCGAGCATGAGCGCTGCGACCTTGTCGGTACAAGCGGTCCACTCGTTAACGACTTCGATGTGGCGCTCCGTCTCGTTGATGAAGCCCTCCTCGAAGTACTCGTTGATCTGGTCGACGTTAGCCTGGGCGCGGTCGAGCAGCTCCTGCTTCTCGGCAGGGATGAGAGCGTCCCACACCGAGATGGTGAGGCCGGCGCGGGTAGCGTAGTGGAAGCCGGAGTACTTGATGGCGTCGAGGATCGGACCGACCTTGGCCTCGGGGTAACGATCGCAGCAGTCGGCAACCAGCTTGGCCACGTCGCCCTTGACCATCTTGTAGTTCATGAACTCATAGTCTTCGGGCAGGCACTGGCGGTTGAAGATGATGCGACCGATAGAGGTCTCGAAGCGTGCGGTCTTGTTACCGGTGACGTCGTAGTCGACAAACTCGTTCTTGCCATTCTTGACGCGGAAGATACGGGTGCCGTCCTCGTTGATGACGTTGGCGTTCTCGGCGGACACGCGGACCTGAATCTTGGCCTGCATGTCGACCTCGGAGCGGCAGTCATAGGCGTGCAGCGCGTCGTCGAAGCTCGAGAACACGTGGTTCTCGCCCGGCAGACCGTCGCGGACCTGGGTGAGGTAGTACACACCGATGATCATGTCCTGCGAGGGGATGTTGACCGGCTTGCCGGATGCCGGCGAGCGCAGGTTGTTCGCAGAGAGCATGAGCACGCGGGCCTCGGCCTGAGCCTGGCTGGACAGCGGCACGTGGACAGACATCTGGTCGCCGTCGAAGTCGGCGTTGAAGGGCGAGCAGACCAGCGGGTGCAGGTGGATAGCCTTGCCCTCGACCAGAACCGGCTCAAAGGCCTGGATGGACAGACGGTGCAGGGTCGGTGCGCGGTTGAGCAGCACGACGCGGCCGTCGATGACCTCTTCGAGGATATCCCACACAAAGGTGGCACCGCGGTCGATAGCGCGCTTGGCGCCCTTGATGTTCTCGACCTTGCCAAGCTCGACCAGGCGCTTCATGACGAAGGGCTTGAAGAGCTCCAGCGCCATGGTCTTGGGCAGACCGCACTGGTGCAGCAGCAGCTTGGGGTCGGTAACGATAACCGAACGGCCGGAGTAGTCGACACGCTTACCCAGCAGGTTCTGACGGAAACGGCCCTGCTTGCCCTTGAGGGCCTCGGCGAGCGACTTGAGCGGGCGACCGCCACGGCCAGAGACCGGGCGACCACGACGGCCGTTGTCGAACAGGGCGTCCACGGACTCCTGGAGCATGCGCTTCTCGTTGTTCACGATGATCGCAGGGGCGTCCAGGTCGAGCAGGCGCTTGAGTCGGTTGTTACGGTTGATCACGCGACGATACAGGTCGTTGAGGTCGGACGCGGCGAAGCGGCCGCCG
Source organism: Coriobacteriaceae bacterium (assembly GCA_905209215.1). Taxonomy (GTDB): domain Bacteria; phylum Actinomycetota; class Coriobacteriia; order Coriobacteriales; family Coriobacteriaceae; genus Collinsella. The sequence goes on from CAJLRY010000008.1 coordinate 45,522, forward strand.
TCGAGCTGGACCATCGGGCGCAGATCGGGCGGAATGACCGGGATGACGTCCAGGATCATGTTCGCGGGGCTGTTGCCACCCTTCAGGAAGGCGTCAACGACCTCAAGGCGCTTGACGGCCTTCTCGCGCTTCTGCTTCTGGGAATCCTCGTCGGCAATGATGGCCTTGAGCTTCTCGGCCTCGGAAGGAAGGTCGATGGCAGCGAGCAGGTCGCGGACGGCCTCGGCACCCATGCCACCCTTGAAGTACATGGAGTAGTAGCGGGTCATCTCGCGGAACAGCGGCTCATCGGAGATGAGGTCGCGCTCGGTGAGCTTCATGAAGGCGTTGAAGGCGTCCGTGCGGAGCTGCTTCTCGTCCTTGCACTCTTCCTCGATGTCGACGATGCCAGAGGCGATCTCCTCGGGGGTCAGCGGCTCCTCGTCGGAGAACTCGTCAAAGTTCTCGGGGTCGCCCTGCTCCTTGAGGGACTCGATCTGGCGGGCGCACTCGGCATCGATCTCTTCCAGATCGGCGGCGAGCTCCTCGCGCAGGTCGTCAGCGTCGGCCTCGCGAGCCTCGTAGTCAACCTCGGTGATGATGTAGCTGGCAAAGTACAGAACCTTCTCGAGGTCCTTGGACTTGATGTCGAGCATACGGCTCATCGGGAAGCTCGTGGGGCTCTTGAAGTACCAGATGTGGGACACGGGAGCGGCGAGCTCGATGTGGCCCATGCGGTCGCGACGCACCTTGGCCGAGGTGACCTCGACGCCGCAGCGCTCGCAGACGATGCCCTTAAAGCGGATGCCCTTGTACTTGCCGCAGGAGCACTCCCAGTCCTTGGCGGGACCGAAGATCTTCTCGCAGAACAGGCCGTCCTTCTCGGGCTTGAGGGTACGGTAATTGATGGTCTCCGGCTTCTTGACCTCACCGTGCGACCAGGAACGGATCTGGTCGGCGGAGGCAAGGGAGATCTTTACCGAGTCAAAATCAGTAGCTTCGAAATCTGCCACAGTCAACTACTCCTTATCAGTGGTCGTGGCGGCGACAGCCTCGGGTGCCTCGGCGGTCTCGGCATCCTCGGCCTCGACGTCGGTGTCAACGCCGGCGAGCGCAGCCAGGTCGTCGAGAGCAGAGGTCTCCTCGGCGGTCACAGGGGCGGAGGCGTCCTCGTCGGCATCGTGCATGGGCTCGATGTCCAGCGCGAGGGAGCGGATCTCCTTGACGAGAACCTTGAAGGACTCGGGGATACCCGGGACAGGAACGTTCTCGCCCTTGACGATGGACTCGTAGGTCTTGACGCGGCCCACGGTATCGTCGGACTTGACGGTCAGGATCTCCTGCAGGACGTTGGAAGCGCCGTAAGCGTACAGTGCCCAAACTTCCATCTCGCCGAAGCGCTGGCCGCCGAACTGGGCCTTGCCGCCCAGAGGCTGCTGGGTAACCAGGCTGTAAGGGCCAGTCGAACGGGCGTGGATCTTGTCGTCGACCATGTGGCCGAGCTTGAGGATGTAGGACGTACCCACGGTAATGGGCTCGCGGAACTCCTCGCCGGTACGGCCGTCGAACAGACGGGTCTTGCCGCGCTCGTCAAGCTGGGTGACGAACTCGGGGCGCATGTGATCGCCAAAGGCAGCGGTGGCCTTGTTGAGCATGTTCTTGTTGGCACGACGGATGACCTCGGCGATCTCGTCCTCCTTGGCGCCGTCGAAGACGGGCGTCGCGGTGAAGAACGGACCGGGGACGTACTTGTCGGAGTCGGCCTGCTCGGTATCCCAACCGCAGGCAGCAGCCCAGCCAAGGTGGCACTCGAGCAGCTGGCCGACGTTCATACGCGAAGGAACGCCCAGCGGGTTGAGGATAACGTCGATCGGGGTACCGTCAGCCATGTAGGGCATGTCCTCGACCGGCAGAACGTTACAAATAACACCCTTGTTGCCGTGGCGACCGGCGATCTTATCGCCCTGCTGGATCTTACGACGCTGGGCGACGTAGACGCGCACCTGCTCGTTGACGCCGGGGGCCAGGTCGTCGCCGTTCTCGCGGCTAAAGCGGACAACGTCGATAACGCGGCCGTAAGCGCCGTGAGGCATCTTAAGGGAGGTGTCGCGGACGTCGTGGGCCTTGGCGCCGAAGATGGCGCGCAGCAGGCGCTCCTCGGCGGTCAGAGCGCTCTCGCCCTTAGGCGTGACCTTGCCGACCAGGATGTCGCCAGGGCCGACCTCGGCGCCGATGCGGATGATGCCGTCCTCGTCGAGGTTGGCAAGCATGTCCTCGGAGAGGTTCGGGATCTCGCGGGTGATCTCCTCGGGGCCAAGCTTGGTGTCGCGGGCGTCGATCTCGTGACGGGTGATGTTGATGGTCGTCAGCAGGTCCTCGGCCACCAGGCGCTCGGACACGACGATACCGTCCTCGTAGTTAAAGCCTTCCCACGGCATGTATGCCACGGTGAGGTTCTGGCCCAGTGCGAGCTCGCCATGATCGGTCGAAGGACCGTCAGCCAGGGGCTCGCCCTGCTCAACGGTGTCACCGACGCGCACGAGCGGACGGTGGTTGATGCAGGTGGACTGGTTGGAGCGCTGGTACTTGGCCAGGTGATACTCGTCCATGCCACCGGCATGCTTGACGATGATCTTGGCGGCGTCGGCAAAGATGACCTCGCCGGCGTTCTTGGCCAGGGTGACCTCGCCGGAGTCCAGAGCGGCGCGGCGCTCCATGCCGGTACCGACATAGGGAGCGGCGGGGTGAACCAGCGGCACGGCCTGACGCTGCATGTTAGCGCCCATCAGCGTACGCTTAGCGTCGTCGTGCTCGAGGAACGGAATCAGCGTGGCTGCGACGGAGAGCATCTGACGCGGCGAGACGTCCATGTAGTCAACGTCCTCGACGGGCACGTCGGCGGGAGCGCCGAAGGAGCCGTCGAAGTCGCGGGTACGGGCGATCACGGTGTGCGGGCGGACAAGCTTGCCCTCGGCATCGGTCGTGATGAACTCGTTGGTCTTGGGATCGAGCGGCGTGTTGGCCGGCGCGATGACGTGCTTCTCTTCCTCGTCAGCGGTCATCCAGTCGATCTGGTCGGTGGCAACGCCGTTCTCGACGCGACGGAACGGAGCCTCGATGAAGCCGTACTCGTTGACGCGGGCGTAGAGGGCGAGCGAGCCGATCAGGCCGATGTTGGGGCCTTCGGGGGTCTCGATCGGGCACATGCGGCTGTAGTGCGAGTTGTGAACGTCGCGGACGGCCGTCGGCACGTTGGTGCGGCGGCTGGAGCCGGACTTGTGGCCGGCAAGACCACCAGGGCCGAGCGCGGACAGACGGCGCTTGTGGGTCAGACCGGTCAGGGGGTTCGCCTGGTCCATGAACTGCGAGAGCTGCGAGGAACCGAAGAACTCCTTGATGGAGGCCACGATCGGGCGGATGTTGATGAGCGACTGCGGGGTGATCTCGTCGATGTCCTGGGAGCTCATGCGCTCACGGACGACGCGCTCCATACGGCTCATGCCGATACGGAACTGGTTGGCGACGAGCTCGCCGACGGTACGGATGCGGCGGTTGCCAAAGTGGTCGATGTCGTCTACCTTGAAGCCCTGCTCGCCGGCAGCGAGGGACAGCAGGTAGCGCAGCGTAGCGACGATATCCTCGTCGGTGAGCACCGTGACCTCTTCCTCGGTGGTGAGGTTGAGCTTCTTGTTGACCTTGTAACGACCGACGCGGGCCAGATCGTAGCGCTGCGGGTTAAAGAGCAGACCCTCGAGCAGGCTGCGGGAAGCGTCCACGGTGGGAGGCTCACCCGGGCGCAGGCGACGGTAGATCTCGATGAGGGCGTCCTCGCGAGTGAGGGCGGTGTCGCGCTCCAGGGTGCGCTTGATCACATCGGAGTTGCCGAGCAGCTCGATGATGTCGTCGTTGGTGACGGCGATGCCAAGGGCGCGCAGGAACATCGTGGCGCTCTGCTTGCGCTTACGGTCGATGGAGACCATGAGCTGGTCGCGCTTGTCGACCTCAAACTCAAGCCAGGCACCGCGGGACGGGATGATCTGGGCCTTGTAGATCTGCTTGCCCGAATCCATCTCGGAGCTGTAGTACACGCCCGGGGAGCGGACGAGCTGCGAGACGACGATACGCTCGGTACCGTTGATGATGAAGGTGCCCTGATCGGTCATCATGGGGAAGTCGCCCATGAAGACGAGCTGCTCCTTGATCTCGCCGGTCTCCTTGTTGGTGAGACGGACGTCGGTCAGAAGCGGAGCCTGATAGGTCATATCCTTCTCGCGGCACTCCTCGACGGTGTGCGCGGGGTCGCCGAACTGATGCTCGCCGAAGGTAACCTCGAGAACATGGTTCTGGCTCTGGATGGGGCTGGATTCCTTGAACGCCTCACGAAGGCCCTCGTCCTTAAAACGCTCAAAGGATTCCCTTTGAACAGAGATAAGGTTGGGGAGCTCCATGGCCTCCGGGATTTTCCCGAAGCTGACGCGCTTGCGCTCAGTGGCAGTGTATGCGTAGGTCACCAGGTTTTTCCTCCTTCACGGAAATGCTCGGTGGGTTGGCGAGGCATGGCTTCGCCAGTTATCGCAACCTAATAGTTTATCAGGTACCGACTGTTGGGCAAGAAAAGTCTTGACGCGATTGAGTTTTTGGAGTAGCAAAGTTTTTCGACAGAAAACACGCAGGTAGATGTATGTATATCGAACATCTGTTCATATATTTTCTGTGAACAGAGAGCAGCAATCGCAGCTCTTATAAAAAACGGGCGCGAACCGAGGTCCACGCCCGTAAATGTCGGTGCCCGAAGGCTTACTTGCGCATCAATCCGCCGCGCTCGTCGATGGCGTCCCAGAAGGCATCGGCAAAGCGGGGGTCGTTTGCAGCCATGAGGGCGTTAGTGGCCATCCAACCAGAGGGAGTGCCAGTGTCGTAGCCCGACAGCGGGTCGATGACGACGGCGTACATGGCCTCGCGGTCGAGCGAACGGGCCATGGCGTCGGTGAGCTGGATCTCGCCGCCCTTGCCGGCCTGCTGATCTGCCAGCAAGTCCATGACCAGCGGGCTCAGCAGGTAGCGACCGACGATGTACAGGTTGGACGGAGCCGCCTCGGGAGCGGGCTTCTCGACCAGACCGCCGATGCGCCAGACAGCGCCCGGCTCGGCATCGGCAACGCCCTCGGCGCCCTCGAGCGAACCGACGCGCTCGCCGGCGATAACGCCGTAGCGGCTGACTTCCTCGGGCGAGCAAGCAGCGACGGCGATAACCGAAGCGCCACCGTGCTCCTTGGAAACGGCGAGCATCTTGTCGCAGATATCGCGGTTAGGCACAACGTAGTCGCCCAGAAGAACCAGGAAGTTCTCCCCTGCCACGGCGTCGGCAGCAGAGCGAATAGCATGGCCGAGGCCCTTGGGCTCGTACTGATAACGGAAGTCGACCGGCATACCGCCAGCGTGGGCGACGGCATCGGCATAGGCGTTCTTGCCGCGCTCGCGCAGCAGGTTCTCGAGCGAGCGATCAGGCTGGAAGTAGTTCAGTAGCTCGGGCTTACCGGGAGAAGTAACGATGATGGCATCGTCGACCTCCTCGGGCTCGAGCGCCTCCTCGACGACGTACTGAATGACGGGCTTGTCGAGCACCGGCAGCATCTCTTTGGGCGTGCACTTGGTGCCAGGCAGAAAACGCGTGCCAAGACCGGCGGCGGGGATGATTGCCTTCATGTTATTCAAAGATCCTTTCGCAGGCGCAAAAGCGCCCCATGCGTGCGGCACACAGCCGCAGACCAAATTGCGATACTCAAGCATCTTACCGCTGGAACTATATGTCGCTACAAGGCAGAGACAATTCTTCAGCAGGTCAACGCAAATTATTGCTCGAATGGTGCAATTTTATTGCCCAACGGCAGGGCACCCGATACGACCCAAATCACAGAACATGGCAGTTTGAGCAACCGATGCCGAGGGACCGATAAACAAAAAAGACGGGGCTCGCAATGCGAACCCCGTCTGCAAAGGAATCTGGCGAGAAAGCCTGATTACTTGAGGGTGACAGCAGCGCCAGCAGCCTCGAGCTTCTCCTTGGCAGCCTCGGCGTCCTCCTTCTTGGCACCCTCGAGAACAGCCTTGGGAGCGCCCTCGACGACCTCCTTGGCCTCCTTCAGGCCAAGGTTGGTGAGCTCACGGACGGCCTTGATGACCTGGATCTTGTTGTCGCCGAAGCCCTCGAGCACGACGTCAAACTCGGTCTTCTCCTCGGCCTCAGCAGCGCCAGCAGCGGGAGCGGCGACAACAGCAGCAGGAGCAGCGGCGGAAACGCCGAAGGTGTCCTCGATAGCCTTGACGAGCTCGGAAGCCTCGAGAAGGGTCATTTCCTTAAGAGCATCGATGATCTCATCGGTGGTAAGCTTAGCCATTTCTAAGTCCTTTCGGTTTCCGTGCGGATGCACGGAGATCAGTTAAAACACGGCGCGAATGCGCCAGGGGTGCGGCGTTGCCGCCGCGGGTGAAAACAGCAACTAGGCTGCCTTCTGCTCGGAGACCTGCTGGATCGAACGAGCGAGACCAGAGGAAACGCCGTTGACGCAGACAGCGATGTCGCGAGCGAAACCGGAGATGAGACCGGCGATCTGGCCGAGAAGCTGATCCTTGGTGGGCAGCTCGGCGATAGCCTTAACATCATCAGCGGAAACGGCCTTGCCGTCGGAGATACCGCCCTTGATCTCAAGGACGCCCTTGGACTTAGCAGAGAAGTCCTTAAGGGCCTTAGCGGCCTCGACCGGCTCGGTCTCGTAGAACACATAAGCGACGGGGCCGGCGAGGATCTCGTCGATCTCGGGCTGCTCCTGGTTCTTGAGAGCGATCTTGACCAGGTTGTTCTTGTAGACCTTCATCTCGGCGCCGCACTCGCGAAGCTGATGACGCAGCTCCTGAGCCTGCTTAACCGTCAGACCGTTGTAGTTGACGACGAACAGACCGGCGTTCTCGGCGATACGGGACTCGATCTCTGCAACCTTGTCGATTTTGTACTGCTGGGGCATGAATTACACCTCCTCGAATTCTTTCCGGGCACGGTCCGCCACAAGGACGTGACGGGGGCATGTCCAAAAAGAAAGCCCCCGCGCTGCATGAGCGACGGGGGCGAGAAGACATATCTACTCGACCACCTCGGCTGGCGGGATATCCCATTAAGCTCGCGGGCGATGCCCGTTTGCACCGGCTGTCTCTGGCAGCGGATTCGTGCGTGAACCGAAAGTATTATGTCGGGGACCCTGGCGTCGGTCAACGGGCGCGAGGATTCGTACACAAACCCTGCATACGCTCCGGTCCGAGGGGCCGGGTTGAGATTTTCGCTCGGTCAAGTCCTGGCTCGCACGAAGGCCACATTAAGTGGCCTTCGGCTCGTGCGGAATCTACGAAAATCTCAACCCGGCCCCTCGGACCGGAGCTGCGGTAACTTTGCTGCGAATCCTCGCGCCCGTTGAGCGACGCGCCCCACGCATAACCCTTATGTCGGTAGGCTGATGCGTTGCGTCCCTGATGGCTACAGGGTTGAAACGAAGGTGGACAGGCGGTGGAGGCCTTCGTCTAGGTCTTTGTCGGAGACGCAGTAGCTTAGGCGGATGTGGCCTTCGCAGCCGAAGCAGTCGCCCGGGACTAGGGCTACGTTGGCCTCTTTGATGGCTTTGATGCAGAAGTCTTCGCTGGTTAGGCCGAACTTTTTGATGCTCGGGAAAGTGTAGAAGGCTCCTGCGGGCTCTACTACGTCGAGGCCCATGGCGTTTAAGGCTGCGAGTACGCGTTCGCGGCGGGCTCGGTGGACTTTGAGCATGGGGGTTGGGTCAACGGTCAGGGCTCGGGCTGCGGCGTCCATTTCGAAGGAGACAGCACTCGATACTAAGTATTGGTGAGCCTTTGCGATCTCAGCGATGACGGGGGCTGCGGCTGCGAGCCAACCCAAGCGCCAGCCGGTCATGGCCCAGGGCTTGGAGAAGCTCTCGATGACCACCGTCTGGTCGCGCAGCTCCGGATGGCGCTGGGCAAAGCGCTCGTAGCCATCCACATAGACCAGACGGTTGTATACGTCGTCGCAGACTACGTAGATGCCCGCCTGCTCTGCCACGCGCGCCACGGCGTCGAGCGACGCCGTGTTGAGGATGCAGCCCGTAGGATTGTTGGGCGAGCAGATAACGATGGCCTTGGTCGCCGGGGTCACACAGGCGCGAAGCGCATCCTCGTCAATCTGAAATTGCGCAGGCTCCGTATCCAAAAAAACCGCCTTGGCGTGGTTGGCCACGACGATGCTTTCGTACAGGCCAAAGGCCGGCGTGGGGATAATGACCTCGTCGCCGGGGTTGAGCATAGCCATGAATGTTGCCGACAGGGCCTCGGTCGCGCCATCAGTCAGGATGACCTCGTCGGCCGAAAACGCAAGGCCCGCGTCCCCCATGTAGGCAGATAACGCCTCGCGCAGGGCGGGGCGACCGTTGTTCGGCGGATAGTGCGTGTCACCGCGGTCCAGTGCGGCGGTCACCTCGGCGCTAATCACATCGGGCGTGGGAAAATCGGGCTCGCCGAGCGCGAGCGCGATGCACCCCGGATGCTGGGCGGCGAGCGCGTTGATCCGGCGGATACCGGAGGGCTTGAGCGTGGCAAGCGAGGTATTCATGGGCAGACGCATGGCGTTCCTTTCGTAAGGGTTGCACTAGGATAGCGCGGCGAGGCGCCGTCAGACGGTGTAACCTAAACGGAAACGAGCCGGAAAGGAGATGGCATGGAGACGACCGCGCGCGGCGATGTACCAAAAACGCTGCAAACCATTGCGTATATCAGCATTCCCAATAGCGCCGATCTTGAGTTTTTGCTTTGGGACCTGCAGGATGCCATCGCCGCCTATGCACAGCTTTCCGGCACTACACTCCCCCTCCCAGTCGACTTGAAGGCAAATGACGCCAGCAGCGTTGCCGATGGCATCGTGCTGGCCATTGAAGATGTGGCTGACGATGAGACGTTGACAGCTATCGAGCAGACGCTTGAGCGCTTTGGCGGTACGGGAACGCGTGTCTATGCCGCGATTCGAGCCGCACAAGAGGGCACTGAGCAGGCGCGTGGGGCCGCCGTTCGCCTGCACAAGGCATGTGAGCGCCATGACCAATTGTGGTGTGGCGGCGTTGCCATCTGCGCCGGCAGCGGCATTGCGGCGCTTCGTCGCTCCCCGCGCATGGGACTCTTGCGGCGACCGTTTTCGGAAGCGATGGATAAGCTTGTGGGTGCCGTGCGCATGGGCTGCTCAGTTGAGCACGCCCAGCTGCTCGGCGGCGGCGATGCCGGTAGCGTCAACGCCGACGGCATGGTGCGTGTCGAGCCCGCGCTGCCCGCGCCGATCTGGCACGCCATCATCAAACGCCTCGGCGCCCATGCTCAATCAAATATCTAAATTAGAGAGCAGCCCAGTCAACTGCCTCGCGCCAGCGCTCGACAAGGCGCTCAAGACGCCAAGCCGCATTGGCAGGACTTGTCGAGGGCAGGACGATGGCGGGCAGCCCGGTGCGTTCTTGTAGATAGCGCTTGTAGAGCCGGCCAGCCGTACCACCGTTGCATATCACCTGCTCAATGGGAGCTGCATCGGTAATGCGCTCGATATGTGCCGGCACAACGTTGCGAATGCTCGCGTCGCTCGAGCCCTTAATGTCGCAGCCCTCGATTGCATCCCACAGGGCCACGCCGCCGTTCAGCAGCATGGCCCGCTTGGCGGCAATGGAGGCATCGAGCGTCGCGGGCTCACCGCTTGCCAAAGGATCACCCTCGTTGGGCGGCACAGGCACACCGAGACACGCCGCCGTGACCCGCCAAAAGCGGTTCTGCGGATTGCCATAGTAGAAGGCATTGGCACGCGAGAGCACCGAGGGAAACGACCCCAGCATCAAAACGCGCGAGCGCTCGTCAAACACGGGTTCAAACCCATGCTCAATATGTTGATAGCCCTCGTCGGACGCAGCCATGGCCTAGGCCCTCAACAGATAGCGCACCTCGTAGGGCGCAAGCTCAAGGGAGCCAGCCAGCTCGACCGTGGGCACGCCATCGGCAAGCAGGTCGACAAAGGACCCGTTGAGCTCGCCGGCGCCAAAGGTGTAAGGCTCGCCCACGGCGTTCACCGCCACGAGCACCGTCGCGCCGTCACAGGCGCGCTCGAACAGCAGCTGCTTGTTCTGGATCACCACGTTGCGATAGGCACCGTAGTTGAGAGCACGGGCCGCCGCGTCGTCGGCCGAGCGAAGGTGCGCAAGCTGCGTGATGAACGCCGTCAGCTCGTTGGGCGCAGGCTCATCGAGCGCAGGTCGCAGCGCCCAGTCGCCATCGGGGCCGCCCTTTTCGCCGGCAATTCCCCACTCGCTGCCATAGTAGACACACGGAATGCCCGGCATGCCAAAGAGCATGCCATAGGCGGGACGCAGGCACGACTTGTCGGTGAGGATGCTCGCCAGGCGCGGCACGTCGTGGTTGTCGACAAACGACAGCAGGTGTTTGCCGCGGTAGATGCACCACGGATCGCCGCCAAACTGGCGATGCAGCGAATGGGCAATCTCGAACATGTTGACCGAGTTAAAGCTGGAGTACAGGCCCTTGTAGCACTCGTAGTTGGTGCAGGAGTCAAGCATCTCGTCGTTGACGATCTGGTTGTAGTCGCCGTGGAGCGTCTCGCCGATCAGCACAAAATCGGGCTTGAGCTCGCGGGTAAAGGTATGCAGACGACGCATGAAGTCGCGGTCGAGCATATAGGCAACGTCCAGGCGCAGGCCGTCGACGCCAAACACGTCAGCCCAACGGCGCACGGACTCGAGCAGGTAATCGACCACAGCGGGATTTTGCAGGTTGAGCTTCACAAGTTCAAAATGGCCTTCCCAACCCTCGTACCAAAAGCCGTCGCCATAGCAGGAGTCGCCGTCAAAGCTAATGTGGAACCAGTCCTTGTACGGCGAGTCCCACTTACGCTCCTGCACATCACGGAAGGCCCAGAAGCCGCGGCCGACGTGGTTGAAGACCGCATCGAGCACCACACGGATGCCATGGGCGTGCAGCGTCTCGCATACGGCGGCAAAATCGGCATCCCCGCCCAGGCGGCGGTCGACATGGCGCAGGCTGCGCGTATCATAGCCGTGGCTGTCGGATTCGAGCGGCGGGTTGATGAGCACAGCGCCAACGCCGAGTTCTTGCAGGTAGTCAGCCCATTGGGCGATCTTCATGATGGGTGCATCGGGGTCGGGCGCAGCGTTGGCAGCTTGGGCGAGTTCATCCTCGGCAACGGGAGCGGCGTTTTCGCGCGGAGCTCCGCAAAAGCCCAGCGGATAGATCTGATAGAACGTCGTCTCGTATGCCCACATAGCAACCTCCCGGTAAGCTCAACACAACGATATCCATTGTATGCCCGGCTTGTATCCTCTCCCCCAAAATAAGTTGCGGTGAAATAATTCCTGCTTGGGCCTTCAGAGGCCTTAAACAGGAGCTATTCCACCGCAGCTGATGAGGGGACGTGATTAGGCGACGGGCTTTGCGCGGCGTATGGCTGGGAACAGTACGGTGATGGCAAGGATGACGCCCACGACGGTAATCGCCCCGCCCGCAAAGCCAATCCAAGCGATACCGGGACCCGAAACCACGGCGCCGCCGATTGCGGTGCCCGTGCCGATACCGAGGTTAAACAGGCCCGAGAAGATCGACATGGCGACGGCCGACGAATCCGCCGGCGTGTACTTGATGAGCTCGGCCTGGAACGCAACGTTAAAGGCCGTGGAGCAGCAGCCCCATAGCGCGCAGACGGCAAGCACTGCTACGAGCGACGATGCGACCGGACCCACGAGCAGCAGAGCCACCGGCACGCCGGAGAGCGTGATAGCCAAGAACGGGAAGCGATGCCCATCGAACAGGCGGCCAAACAGCCAGCTTCCGAGCAGACCAGAGCAGCCAAACGCCGTCAGCGTCATGGTAATAGCGCTTGCGTCGACGTGCGCGACCTGCGCCAGGAACGGCTCGATATAGCTGTAACCCGCATAATAGCCGGTCGCCATAAAGACCGTGACCGCGTAGAGCGCAATCAGGAACGGGTTCTTGAGCAGCTCGGGCAGCTGTTTGACGGTAAAGCGCTCGCCCGCCGGCATGGCCGGGAACACCGCGGCCTGGTAGACAACCGCGACAGCCGAGAGGGCCCCGACCACGGCGAATGTCATGCGCCAGCCCACGGCCAGTCCGATGGCGCGGCCGATCGGCAGGCCAAAGATCTGCGCGATGGACGAGCCCGTGGCGATCATGCTAATGGCGAGCGCCCCGTGGCGACTGTCGACCAGGCGCGAGGCCATAATCGAGGCGACCGACCAGAACACGGCATGTGCGCAAGCGACCACCAGGCGCGCACAGACCAGGATGGGATATGTCGGTGCCACAGCGGACAGGAACTGACCCAGAGAAAACACGGCGAGCACGCCGAGCAGCATACGCTTGAACTCAAAGCGCGAGGCAAACACCATGAGTGGCAGCGACAGCAGCATGACGCCCCAAGCATAGACCGAGATCATGATGCCTGCCTGGGCCTCGGTGAGCGAGAACGACGCGGCGATATCGGTCAGAAGGCCGATGGGCATGAACTCCGACGTGTTGAACACGAACGCACAGCAGGCGAGCCCGATAAGCGGGAGCCACTGCTTGAGCGAGATGCCATCTTGTCTTGCCTGAGTCATGTAGGAACCCTCTCCGATTGTCTTGAGCGATGGGCGATTATATAGCAACGGCCCCGCATCCGTCAGCAACAGATGCGGGGCCGTAATCAACTCAATACACAGAGGTTGCGCCATCAATAAATAACTAAGCCAGCCCCAGCAATATGCCCGCCGAATGCACGACAAACGCCACAATCCAGGCGACCGTCACTTGAAACGCGAACACGGCCACGGCATAGCGCGCGCCCAGTTCACTCTTGACGGCGCCGATTGCCGCTACGCAGGGCGGGTACAGCAGCGTAAAGACCAGGAACACGTAAGCGGTAAACGGCGAAAACATAGTTGACAGCACCGCGGGCGACGTTGCGCCCAAAAGCACCGTGAGGGTCGAGATGACGCTCTCCTTGGCGATAAGTCCGGTGACGAGCGCCGTCGACGCACGCCAGTCGCCAAAGCCGAGCGGCGCCAGCGCCGGCGCGATAATGCTACCCAAACCGGCAAGCAGACTCTGCGACTGATCGGCGACCACATTAAAGCGGATATCGAACGTCTGGAGGAACCAGATGGCCACGGTAGCGGCAAAGATAATGGTAAAGGCCTTGGTAATAAAGTCCTTGGCCTTATCCCATGCCAGCATCACCGTCGTCTTGACGCTCGGCAGGCGGTAATTGGGAAGCTCCATGATAAACGGCACCGGGTCACCCTTAAATGCCGTGCGATTGAGCACCAAAGCCGCGATGCAACCGACCGCAATGCCAATCAAATAGAGCGAGACCATGGCGGGAACCGTCGCCTGTGGAAAAAACGCCCCGCACAGCAAGCCGTAAACCGGCAGCTTGGCCGAGCAGCTCATGAACGGCGTGAGCATGACCGTCATCTTGCGGTCGTGCTCGGATGGGAGCGTACGGGTTGACATGACAGCCGGCACGGTGCAGCCAAAACCGACGAGCATAGGCACGAAGCTGCGGCCCGACAGGCCAAAGCGACGCAGCACTTTATCCATGACAAAGGCCACGCGCGCCATGTAGCCGGAGTCTTCCAGAATGGAGAGGAACAAAAAGAGCACGACGATAATCGGCAGGAAGGTCAGCACGCTGCCCACACCCGTAAGCACGCCATCGACAGCCAGCGAGCGCACCACGTCGTTGGTGCCGAACGCCTTGAGGCCCGCATCGGCCGAGGCGATGACGGCAGCGATGCCGTCCTCCATAAGTCCCTGCAACGCCACGCCGATCACGCCAAACGTCAGCCAAAAGACGAGACCCATGATCACCAGGAACGCCGGAATGGCCGTGTAGCGACCCGTCAGGATGCGGTCGATCTTGACGGAACGCACGTGCTCGCGGCTCTCGTGCGGCTTGACGACGCAGCGCCCACACACGTCGCCGATAAAGCCGAAGCGCATGTCAGCCAGTGCAGATAGACGGTCGGTACCGGCCTCACCCTCCATCTGGGTAATGATGTGCTCGATGGCGTCAAGCTCATTGCGATCCAAGTGAAGCGCCTCGGTCACCAGCTCGTCGCCTTCAACCAGCTTGGTCGCCGCAAAACGCACCGGAATGTGCGCCGTCACGGCATGGTCCTCGATCAGGTTGGCAATGCCGTGGATGCAGCGATGCAGTGCACCGCCGTCCGAGCCATCGGGCGCACAGAAGTCCAGGCGACCGGGGCGCTCGCGGAACCGTGCCACGTGCAAGGCATGATCCACCAGCTCGCCGATACCCTCGTTGCGGGCAGCGCTAATGGGGACAACAGGCACGCCCAACAGGCTCTCGAGCAGGTTGACGTCCACGGCGCCGCCGTTGGCCGTCACCTCGTCCATCATGTTGAGCGCGATGACCATGGGGCGGTCGAGCTCCATAAGCTGCAGCGTCAGGTACAGGTTGCGTTCGATATTAGTAGCGTCGATGATGTCGATGATGGCGTCGGGGTTTTCGTCCAGGATAAATTGGCGACTGACGATCTCTTCGCCCGTGTACGGAGACAGCGAATAGATGCCGGGCAGGTCGGTAACGCTTGCCTCGGGATGGTTACGGATGGTGCCGTCCTTGCGGTCGACCGTCACGCCGGGAAAGTTACCGACGTGCTGGTTGGAGCCCGTCAGCTGGTTGAACAGCGTGGTCTTACCGCAGTTTTGGTTGCCGGCGAGGGCAAAATGCAGCGGCGCGCCCTCGGGCACGGCCGTCTTTGCCGCACGGGGCGAATACGTCCCCTCGCCAAGTGCCGGGTGCTCCGTCATGCCGATTGCGGCGTTAGTGCGCGGACCCGTGTCTGTGTCGTGAACACCCACGAGCTCGATGCGAGCAGCATCGTCCTTGCGCAGCGTCAACTCGTAGCCACGCAGGCGAATCTCGAGCGGGTCGCCCATAGGAGCGTACTTCATCATGGTGACTTCGGTGCCCGGCGTTAGGCCCATGTCCAAAATATGCTGTCGGAGTGCCTGATCGTCCGATGCCACCGATGCGACAACGGCGTCCTTTCCAATCTCGAGTGTATCGAGCTTCACGCGCTCATCCTTTCGTTAGACGCGGTTAACCGTTTACCGGGGCCAACCAACTCGTAACGACAAATGATAGCGCTCTGAACTATTATATAAAGTCAAATACCGATGTTTACCTGCGCAAACTTTATGCGGTGCGCCCCGAAAGCTCTTTGCGCATACCGCTCAGCGAGATCGAAATGGAACCCGACCGCGCGGTAGCAGTGAGTCGATCACCCTCAACCGACCCCGTGCATGTAAAGGGCGCCTTGCCCATCAAGACGTGGGAGATAGTGCCCGAGAACTCAAAGAAATCGCCCTCGGCGCGGGCACCCGAGAGAGCGATATTGAGACCCCTGACGTTTAGTACTGCCCTGAGCGCGCCGTTCACCCCATGTGAAAACGTCACCTCGCCGCGTTTGCTCCCCACCGGCGTCTGGGCCAAAACCACATACGTACCCTCAAGCATGGCTCCTCCTCTAAGCAGACTTTTTGAAACGGGCAAGTAGTCTACTTTTACATATGGCGTTCCAGGAAGCGGAAGGCCAGGCGGATCCAGGGACGGACGGAAACCTGCTTGTCCTCGTTGTCGACCGCGGTATTGGCGTTGCCGAGCGAAAGGCCGTGGCCACCCTGGTCAAAGACGTGCATCTCGCATGCAACACCCTCCTCGGCCATGCGCTGCGCAAACGGGTAGACCTGCGCGACCGGCGCCGTCTTGTCGTCCGAAACGCCCCACACAAAGGTCGGGGGCATCTGGCGCGAAACGTGCGTGGTAGGGCAAATGTCGGCCAGGTGCTCATCGGTCGCCTCGCCGCCCGTCACCATCGACAGATAGTCGTTGAGCAAATCGCGCCCCGTCTTGCCACCCGTCTTGGGCACGCGCAGGTCGATGCGCGGGTCGCGCGTCTGCATATCGCGCACATAGGCAAGGTCGAGCAACGGATAGCCCAGCACCACGGCGTCGGGACGAATATCCTCCGGACGAGCCCCGGCAAGGCCCGCGAAGGGTCCGGTCTTCCACTGCGTTGCCAACGAGGCGCAGATCATGCCGCCCGCCGAGAAACCCACGATGCACACGCGCTTGGGATCGACATGCCACTCGTCGGCGTTGGCGCGCACGGTAGCGACCATCTTGGCGAGGTCCGCCTGCGGGTGCGGAAAGCTCACGTCGCCCGTGGCGCTCGTCACATAGTTGAGCACAAAGGCCTGGTAGCCGCGGTCCAAAAACGCAAACGCCACCGGGTCCTGCTCGTGCGGAGCGATATGCGTAAACCCGCCTCCGCCGCAGATGATCACCGCGGGGCGGCGGCCATTGGGCTTGTCGGGCAGCGGCTCGGCACCCAGATACGTAAACGTCGCCGGATAATCCTCGGTCGGCTCCTCGCCCCACAGCGCATGGTTCTCAATAATCATAGGTGCTCCCTCCGTGCGATTCGTGCGCACTCGTTTTTCGCACCTTAGCGTACCCCACTTGAGCCCGCGGCGCAGAAACACCCCCGCAATAAGTTGGCCTTCAACTGATATATCACAAAATCGCTGTTCAGAGGTATCGTTGGACAGCGTAAAATAGGAGCGCTGACCGTGCTGGGAAACACGTACGAAACGTTTCCGGCAAACCACACGCGTGCAACATGCGCGCCTGATACGTTGGAGGCATCTATGGGTCTGCTCGATTCGCTCAAGTCCACGTTCACTTCGTCGGGCGAGGCGTCCGTTCCGCCCGCAGCAAGCTTCGCCACCCGCGAAGGCGTCATCTACGCTCCCGTCAACGGCGTGCTCGTCAATCTGAGTGAGGTTCCCGACGAGACCATCGCCTCGGGCATGCTCGGCCAGGGCTACGGCATCGAGCCCATTACCGGCACCATTTACGCCCCCGCTAACGGCCGTATCGGCGCCACCACCGTCACCAACCACTCCATCGGCATGATCACCGAGGACGGTCTTCGCGTGTTCATCCATGTTGGCCTGGGCACCGTGGAAATGAACGGCAAGGGTTTTGCCCGCTTTGTCGAGATGGGTGACACGGTCAAGGCCGGCCAGCCGCTCATCAGCTTCGATCGCGAGGCCATCAAGGCCGCCGGCCACGAGGACATCGTGACCGTCATCATCTCCGAGCTCGATCGTCTTAAGAGCATCGACCATGTCGGCGAGTCCGGAACGCTTATCGGCGGCAACCCGCTCGTCAAACTGGGCGACCCGCTGCTGGTAGCCAAGACCAAGTAGCCAGGCCCCGCGCCACACAGCCAAAAGGCAACACGAAAAGCGCCCACGAGCATTTGCCGTGGGCGCTTTTCGTTTGAAAAACCATCCCGCCAATGCCTTATCTGTATAGCCCAAATGAGCCGAGCTGCTAGAATATCGAACTGTATGGATAACTATCATTCAACCGTTATGGGAGGATACGTGAACCGCACCAAAATCGCGCAGCTTTACGCCGATGCCGAGTCGCTTGGCGGCCAGACCGTCACCGTCGCCGGCTGGGTCAAGTCCATCCGCGACATGAAGAACTTTGGCTTTGTTACGCTCAACGACGGCAGCTGCTTCCGCGACCTGCAGGTCGTCATGAACCGCGAGGCACTCGACAACTACGACGAGATCGCCCATCAAAACGTCTCGGCCGCACTCATTTGCACCGGCACCGTCAAGCTGACCCCCGATGCGCCCCAGCCCTTCGAGCTTTCTGCCACCTCCATCGAGGTCGAGGGCGTCAGCGCCCCGGATTACCCGCTGCAGAAGAAGCGCGCAACCGTCGAGTTCCTGCGCACCCAGCAGCACCTGCGCCCGCGCACCAACCTGTTCCGCGCCGTGTTCCGCATCCGTTCTGTCGCGGCTGCCGCCATCCACCGCTTCTTCCAGGAGCAGGGCTTTGTCTACGTCAACACCCCCATCATCACCACGAGTGACTGCGAGGGCGCCGGCGAGATGTTCCGCGTGACCACGCTCGACCCCAAAAATCCGCCCCTCACCGAGTCCGGCGAGGTCGACTGGAGCCAGGACTTCTTTGGCAAGCACGCGAGCCTTACCGTGTCCGGCCAGCTCAATGCCGAAAACTTTGCCATGGCCTTTGGCGACGTGTACACCTTTGGCCCCACCTTCCGCGCCGAAAACTCCAACACCACGCGCCACGCCGCCGAGTTTTGGATGATCGAGCCCGAGATGGCCTTTGCCGACCTGAACGACTACATGGATAACGCCGAGGCCATGCTCAAGTACGTCCTTAAGGACGTTATGGCCACCTGCCCCGACGAGCTCAATATGCTCAACAAGTTTGTGGACAAGGGCCTGATCGAGCGCCTGGACCATGTGGCAAACTCCGACTTTGCCCGCGTTACCTACACCGAGGCTGTCGAAATCCTGGAGCAGGCAGTCGCTGCTGGCCACCAGTTTGATTACCCCGTCAGCTGGGGCATCGACCTGCAGACCGAGCACGAGCGTTTCCTGACCGAGGAGCACTTTAAGCGACCGACCTTCGTAACCGACTACCCGGCCGAGATCAAGGCGTTCTACATGCGCATGAACGAGGACGGCAAGACCGTCGCCGCCGCCGACTGCCTGGTTCCCGGTATCGGCGAGATTATCGGCGGCTCCCAGCGCGAGGAGCGCCTGGATCTGCTCGAGGCCCGCATCAAGGACCTGGGCATGAATCCCGAGCAGTACAAGTACTACCTTGACCTGCGCCGCTACGGTTCCTGCAAGCACGCCGGCTACGGCTTGGGCTTCGAGCGCTTGGTCATGTATCTGACCGGCGTGGGCAACATCCGCGACGTCCTGCCGCACCCGCGCACCGTGGGCAACGCCGACTTCTAATCGCCACAGCGCCACCGAACGCGTTCCAGCGCATCACGCCAGCGCCTCTCGGCAAGCCGAGGGGCGCTTTTTTCAACAGTATCCGTCAAGCTTTTGGCAAGATTTTGGTCAGTTGAGCAGGGCTGTTGAAAACTCGACCCGCCGCTTGCCGACGACTACCGACCGCCCGGAGTGTCCTGCACCCCTGGGAAAGCCCCGCGCCCTAGGCTCCATACCGTCGCCACCCAAAACGGAAAGGACGTGGACGCCATGACCGAAACCGCTGTTGAAACTTACGAGACCACGACGAGGGGCGCCGCCTCGATGGCAGCCTATCGCGCCGTTCGCATCCTGCAATTATTAAGCGAAAACACCGGCGAGGACAAGGCCATGCTTTCCGATGAGTTGATCCGGCGTCTCGCCCATCCCGACGACCCCGCCCGCATGCCCATCTCGGCGGCGCGGCGCAGCATCTACACCGCCATCTCCGCACTTCGCCATGCCGGATACGAAATTGAATACAAGCGCGGCGTGGGGTATCGGCTCTTGACCCGTCCGCTCACCGACGAAGAGATCATCCGGCTCCACGGCATGGTCATGCGCAACCGCTCTACGCCCATCGCCATTCGAAAAAGCATGGCGCAGCACCTGGTCGCCATGGCGAGTGCCGACGTTCGCGGCTACCTCGATGCACCCGAGCCTGCTCCAAGCGCAGGCGACAAATCCACCAAGGCCATACGCACGCCCGTCAAGCGCATCGATGCCTGCGAGCTCATCGAGCAGGCCATCGACCACGGAACCACGGTGAGTTTTGATATTTCGAGTGTCACGGCACGCGGAGAGGTCGAAGTGGCGCGGATGACACTCCGGCCCTTTGCCATCAAGCAACGAGACGGCATCTCGTATTTGCTGGGAACGGTCTATGACGCGCGAGGCGCCGACGACACGCTGCGTACCGTTGAGATCGGCCGCATGAGAAACGTCACCACACGTCTCCTCGACGGCAAGAAGCTCTTCGCCGTCCTGGACGAGGACGATGCCTCCTCCGCCGCATAAGACCCTCCGCCGCCCATTCGACTACCCGTACCGCCCATCCGATTCTGTATTAAAAAACCCGCCAGGCTGTTGTAAAAATGGACATCAGCGCTACTATAGTTCCACTTGCACTTTGTCCCAGTGCAGTGTTTCCAGCCATTTTTATACTGGGGGTAATGATATGAAGGACATCACCATCAGCCGCAGGAGCCTTCTGGTCTCCGCCGGTCTGCTCGCGCTCGCCCCGCTCGCCGGATGCGGCGGCAACTCTGGTTCCGGCTCTGCTGCCGCCGGTTCCGACTACACCATCGGCGTTCTGCAACTCACCGAGCACTCCGCACTCGATGCCGCCAACGACGGCTTTGTCAAGGCCATCAAGGAGAGCGGCCTTAAGGTCAAGATCGACCAGAAGAACGCCCAGAACGACCAGTCCACGTGTAAGTCCATTGCCGACAAGTTTGTGGGCGACAACGTCAACCTGATTTATGCCATCGCCACGCCCGCCGCGCAGGCTGCCGCCGGCGCCACGGCCGATATCCCCATCGTGGGCTGTGCCATCACCGACTACGCCGCCTCCGGCCTGGTCCAGGACAACGACAAGCCCGGCACCAACGTCACGGGCGCTTCCGACCTCACCCCAGTCGCCGAGCAGCTCGAGATGATGCAGAAGGTCCTGCCCGACGTTAAAAAGGTCGGCCTGCTCTACTGCACCGCCGAGTCCAACTCCGACGTCCAGATCAAAGCCGCCAAGAAGGAGCTCAACAAGCTGGGCCTCGAGTACACCGATTTCACCGTCTCGAGCTCCAACGAGATTCAGTCCGTCGTCGAGTCTGCCGTGGGCAAGGTCGACGCGCTGTACTCCCCCACTGACAACACCATCGCCGCGGGCGCTTCGCAGGTCGGCCAGATCTGCAAGGAGAACAAGCTTCCCTTCGTGACTGGCGAGGAGGGCATGTGCATGGCCGGCGGCCTGTTCACCCTCTCCATCAATTACGAGGATCTGGGCTACGCCGCGGGCGAGATGGCCGTCAAGATTCTGAAGGGCGAGGCCAAGCCCGAAGACATGCCTATCAAGCACCTCTCGAGCAAGGACCTGGTCGTCGTCAAGAACGACGAGATGGCCGAGGCCCTGGGCATCGACCTTTCCGCTCTGGACGCGTAATGCTATACGCGGCATGCGTCTAGAGCCCGTGCTCGCGCTTTAGCTGCGTTATTCAATATCTGAGCCACAGGGGCGGGCGCTGTAGACCGGCGTCCGCCCTGCTTGTTTCAGGTAAAACAAAACGTCTGTCCGCAGCTCTTCTATGCATTGTTACCGCTATTATGGTGAATCACGTGTCCACCCTATCCTAGGAGGTATGAAGCATGCTCATTGCATTGCAGGGCGCCGTTTCGCAGGGCGTCCTCTGGGGCATTATGGTGCTTGGCGTGTTTATCACGTTCCGCCTGCTCGACATTCCCGATATGACCTGCGACGGCAGCTTTGCCCTCGGCGGCTGCGTCTGCGCTGTGCTCATCGTCAATAACAACGTCGACCCGCTGCTCGCCGTGCTGGCCGGTATGTGCGCCGGCGCCATCGCGGGTGCCGTCACGGGCATTTTGACCACCGTCTTCGAGATTCCCGCGATCCTCGCCGGAATCCTCACCCAGATCAGCCTGTGGTCCATCAACCTGCGCATCATGGGCAAGTCCAATACGCCAATTCTTGCCAAGGGCACCGTGTTCTCGGCCGTCAGCAATATGACCGGTCTGCCGCAGTCCACCGTTGCCATCATCTTGGGCATCCTGCTCGCCGTGGCTATCGTTGCCATCCTGTATTGGTTCTTTGGCACCGAGATCGGCTCGGCGCTGCGCGCCACCGGCAACAACGAGTACATGATCCGCGCTCTGGGCGTCAACACCAACTCCACCAAGATGATCGCCCTCGTGCTCTCCAACGCCCTCATCGGCCTTTCGGGCGCGCTTATCTGCCAGAGCCAGAAGTATGCCGACATTGGCATGGGCACCGGCGCCATCGTTATCGGTCTTGCCGCCATCGTCATCGGCGAGGTGCTCGGCCGCCTGCTGCCCGGCGGTCTCACGCAGTTTAGCGTCCGTCTTGCCTCCGCCGTCTTTGGCTCCGTGGTGTACTTCCTTATCCGCGCCATCGTGCTGCAGCTGGGCATGGACGCCAACGACATGAAACTGCTCTCTGCTGTGATTGTCGCCGTGGCCCTGTGCGTGCCCGTGGTTTGGGAGCGCTATAAGCTCCGCAGCTCCTACACGAAGGGAGATGAGGCAGATGCTTAAGCTCTCGCACGTCAAGAAGACCTTTAACAAGGGCACCGTCACCGAGAAGCGCGCGCTCACCGGCGTCGACCTTACCCTCAACGACGGCGACTTTGTAACTGTGATCGGCGGCAACGGCGCCGGCAAATCCACGCTGCTCAACATGATTGCCGGCGTATATCCGCTCGATTCGGGCGTTATCGAGCTCGACGGCACCGACATCTCGCGCCTGAGCGAGTCGCAGCGCGCCAAGTACCTGGGCCGCGTGTTCCAGGACCCCATGCGCGGCACCGCAGCCGACATGCAAATTGCCGAAAACCTGGCCCTCGCCAAGCGCCGCGGCCAGCGTCGCGGTCTTTCGTGGGGCGTCACCAAGGCCGAGAAGGACGAGTACGTTGAGCTGCTCAAGCGCCTGGACCTCGGGTCTGGACACGCGCCTCAACGCCAAGGTCGGCCTGCTCTCGGGCGGCCAGCGCCAGGCACTCACCCTGCTGATGGCCACGCTCACCAAGCCGCGCCTGTTGCTGCTCGACGAGCACACGGCGGCCCTCGACCCCAAGACGGCTTCTAAGGTGCTCAATCTGACCGAGGAGATTGTCGACGAGAACCACCTGACCACGCTCATGGTCACGCACAACATGAACGACGCCATCCGTCTGGGCAATCGCCTGATCATGATGCACGAAGGCCACGTGATCTACGACGTGGCCGGCGATGAGAAGAAGTCGCTCACCGTCGCCGACCTGCTCCAGAAGTTCGAGGAGGTCTCGGGCGGCGAGCTCGCCAACGACCGCATGCTGCTGAGCTAACGACCTAGAAAACCACCACAAAGGGGACAGGCACCTTTGTGGTGGTTTTCGTTAACCCTTATATCGAGCGCAGAAGCCCGTCCAATGTGATCGGACGGGCTTTTTGGTGGGTATCATGGTTGGACGATCATTAGGAGGTTTCCCTACATGGAATTGTTTGAGCCAATTCTTCATTTCTTTGCACAACGATGGGTCCACAACATCATCTGGGCAGGTATCTTGGCTATCGGAACCGCCGTTGCCGCCAAGGTCGCGTCCAAGACCCTGCGCCACCTGCTTAACCGCGACGATAACCCACTCCCTTCATCCAGCATCTTCATCAACATCGCGCGCGCCGTCATATGGACGATCGGCGGCAGCTTTATCCTCGACAACTGCTTTGGCATTAACGCAAACGCCCTCGTCGCCGCTCTTGGCGTCGGCGGCATCGCCATCTCGCTCGGCTTTCAGGACACGCTGTCAAACCTCATCGGCGGCATGCAGGTGACGTTTATGGGCATTATCAAACCCGGCGACAATATCGAGGTCGGCGGCGTGTCGGGCGTGGTCCAAGATATCACCTGGCGCCATACGACCATCGAGGACGCCTGCGGGCAGACCATCATCGTCCCCAATTCAAACATCTCCAAGAACACGCTCGTGCACTTGATGCCCTTTGGGCGCGTTACCGTGCCCGTTGCCGTAAAGGACACGTCCAAGTGGGCCTCGCTGGATGCGCTGGCAGATGAGCTTACCGACGCCACCAAGGCCGCGGTGCTTCCCATCTCTGGCTTTGACAAGGAGCCGTACGTGCTCTTTAGCGAGATCGGCGACTTTGGCGTCAAGGGCAAAATCATCTTTATCGTCAGCGACGATAGCACCACCTTCACGGCAGCCGACGCCTGCATCCGCGCCATCGCCCCCATCATCGCCTAAAACCACCACAAAGGGGACAGGCACCTTTGTGGTGGTTTCGCATCGTGGTACCATGGTTCATATCGTTGTTTAAACGACTAAGGGAGTAGACACCATGGAAGAGGCCTATCGTCAAGCACGCAAGCGCGGCGAGCAGGGACGCCGTCACGCCATCAGCCAAAGCGAGCACCCGTACCTTACGGACCTCGATAGCCTCGTTGCCCAGCTCCCCTTAGGTCAGCGAGAGAGCGTCGGCCTAAGGGACATTCCGCTCGAAATGGTCGTCGGCACGGTTACCAAGGGCCGTCAGTCAGCCTTTTCGTGCAACTTTATGCCCCTGTTGCCATTTAGCACCGAGTTCGCCCGCAAGTGGTCCAACCTCTATGACATCCAGGTGACCGAGGGCTATCGCGACCCCATCATCGTCACCGAGTTCATGCATCGGTTCTACGTCCAGGAGGGCAACAAGCGCGTCAGCGTCCTCAAATTCCTGGACGCCCCGACGGTTTCGGCCAAGGTCACCCGCCTCTACCCCGGCACATGGGATTCCGTCGAAAGTCGCCTGTACGGCGAGTTCTGCGCGTTTTGGCGCGTCTGCCCCCTATACGAGATTGAGTTCTCGCGCGAGGGAAGCTATGAGACGCTCGCCAAGATGCTCGGCCAGGACCTTGTCGAAAAGTGGCCACAGAAAAAGGTCGACTACCTGCGCCATACCTTCCTACTCTTTAAACGAGCCTACCTGCGCGCCGGCGGCGACCATCTGGACATTACGCCCGCCGACGCTATGCTCGTCTACCTCAACGTGTACAACCAAGACCGCCTGCTGGATACGCCGACTGATATCGTCGTAAACCGCCTGTGCAAGATTTGGCGCGAGCTGGTCATTGCCGGCAAAAATGACGAGGACAAGGTCGATCTTGTCGAAGCGCCGAGCGTCGATGAGGAAGAGGCACCCGCCAAGCCCACCTCCGGCGTGCTCAACTTCTTTATGGGCAAGACCGTCTATTCAGCAGCCAATCCCCTGCGTATCGCCTTTATTCACGAATACCCGTGTGCCACGTCGAGCTGGGATAGTCTGCACGACCAAGGGCGCCAATATCTCGACGAGCACTTTGGCGGCATCGTGCGTACCGAGGCGTTCGAGGACTGTCACGATCCGGACGTGTTCTACGCCGCCGTGGAAACGGCTGTCAAACATGGAGCAAACGTCATCTTCTCGACCTCGCACCGCCTGATGGAATACACGCTCAGGGCTGCCGTCGAGTATCCTCAGGTGCGATTCCTCAACTGCTCCATCGGCCTTCCCCACCAAAGCGTCCGTTCGTACTTTGGCAAGATGTACGAGGCCAAATTTCTCTTGGGCGCCCTTGCCGCCAGCATGGCGGACAACCACCGCATCGGTTACCACGCGTCGGTCTTCGCCTCGGGCGCGCTCAGCGAGATCAACGCCTTTGCGATTGGCGCCTCGCTGCTCGACCCCCGTGCGCAAATTATCCTGACCTGGGGCGATGTGCCCGCTGAAGGCCTTGCCGAGGCCATGTGCCGCGAAGGCGCGAGCGTCATGACCGGCGCCGACATGTCAAAGTCACTCGAAGACCCCACGGCCTACGGACTCCACCGTCTGGTCGATGGCAAGGTTGTCGGCATTGCCATGCCGGTATGGAACTGGGGCCGATACTACGAGCTTATCGTGCGAAGTCTGCTGCACGGCACCTGGGATGAGACCAGTGACGACAGCCAGGTTCGTGCCGTCAACTACTGGTATGGTATGAGCTCGGGCGTCATCGACATTCGCTACGCTCCGGGCCTGCCCTATCAGACGCGTAAGCTTGTTCAGCTGCTCCGCAATGGCATCGTCGAGGGCTCCATCAATCCATTTGGCGGCGAGCTCCATAGCCAAGACGGCGTGGTGCAGATCGAGGGCTTTCCCCCGCTGCCGAGCACGCAAATCGTCGAGATGGACTGGCTGGCCGACAACGTGGTGGGCACCATTCCGCAACTCGACGATGAGCCGAAGGTCCGCGCCCTATGAAAATCCTTGCCATAGCCGATACCGAAGAACGATGCCTATGGGAGTGCTTTCGCAAGGAGCGCTTTGAGGGTATCGATTTGATTTTATCCGCAGGAGATCTGGACCCGGATTATCTTGAGTTTTTGGTCACGGTCATCAACAAACCGCTCATCTACGTGCGTGGCAATCACGATGACCGCTATGCGCGTCATGCACCGGGCGGCTGCATTTGTGTCGAAGACACCGTGTACGTGTATCGCGGCGTCCGCATTGCGGGGCTTGGCGGCTCCATGCGCTACCGAGACGGTGCCAACATGTATACCGAGCACGAGATGGCCAAGCGTGTGCGCAAGCTGTCCCGCAAAGTGAGGATGGTCGGCGGCTGCGACATTCTGCTGACCCATGCACCCGCCGCCGGCGTGGGCGATCTGGATGATCTGCCGCATCGAGGATTCGAATGCTTTAACACAGCACTCGAATCCTGGAATCCCGAGTACATGGTGCACGGGCATGTGCACCAATGCTATGGTCGCGACTTTCAACGCGAACGTCAGCACGCATGCGGGGCAACGATCATCAACGCCTGTGGCTATACGCAGTTTGAGCTGGACGAAGCGAGCTACCCCATCCGTGGCTGGCAGGCAGCTTGGCTCAATTCGCAAACCATGCGCCGCGAGCTCAAGCGCCACGAGGCAATCGAGTCCTCTACCGCCAGAACACCCTGGTAACCGTCACAAAGGGGACAGGCACCTTTGTGGCGGTTTTGGCCCGAGATAGCAAGAAACCCGGTCCTGCACGAGGCAGAACCGGGTTTCTTTAGCAATGCTTGCTTTGCTCAGGCAGTAACTAAAAGTTACTCAGCCAGGAAGTCACGCTGGACAGCGGGATCGACCTTGACGCCAGGGCCCATGGTGGAAGACACGGAGATGGACTTGACGTACTTGCCCTTAGCAGAAGAGGGCTTGACGCGCAGGATCTCGGTGTACAGGGCAGCGTAGTTCTCGACGAGCTGCTGCTCAGAGAAGGACTTCTTGCCCAGGGGCACGTGGCAGATGCCGTAACGGTCGGCGCGATACTCAACGCGGCCGGCCTTGAGCTCGGAAACCATCTTGGCAACATCCATGGTCACGGTGCCGAGCTTGGGGTTCGGCATGAGGCCACGGGGACCAAGAATCTTACCGATGCGGCCAACCTTGGCCATCATGTTCGGCGTAGCGATAGCGGCGTCGAAGTTGATCTCGCCCTTTTGAATCTGGGCGACGAGCTCGTCGGAACCGATGATGTCGGCGCCGGCACCCTCGGCCTCGCGGGCCTTCTCGCCCTCGGCGAAGACGGCAACACGAACGGTCTTGCCGGTGCCGTGGGGCAGGGAGATGGAACCACGGATGTTCTGGTCAGCCTTACGAGTATCGATGCCCAGACGGAAGTGAGCCTCGACGGTCTCGTCGAACTTGGCGGTGTCGAGCTCCTTGATGAGCTTGGCAGCCTGAAGGGGGGTGTAGAGCGTGGCGCGGTCGATCTTCTCGGCAGCGGCGTTATAGCTCTTACCATGCTTAGCCATGTGCATTACCTCCTGTGGTTAAACGGGCGTGAGCCCTCCCACATCGTATCGTGTGCCCTATTGCACACATATAACGGGCGCCCCGGTCGGAGCACCCGTTATTACCTAAAGAAATCGCTACTCAGCGATGGTGACGCCCATGGAACGGGCGGTACCGGCGATGATCTTCTTGGCGGCGTCAATGTCGTTGGCATTGAGGTCCGGCATCTTGATCTCGGCGATCTTGGTGAGCTGCTCCTGGGAGAGCTGACCGACCTTGTCAGCCTGGGGCTTAGCGGAACCAGACTTGAGGTTCAGCTCCTTCTTGATGAGGTGAGCCGCCGGCGGGGTCTTGGTGATGAAGGAGAAGGACTTATCCTCGTAGACAGAGATCTCAACGGGGATGATGTCACCCTTCTTGTCCTGCGTCTCGGCGTTAAAGGCCTGGCAGAACTGCATGATGTTCACGCCAGCAGCGCCCAGGGCGGGGCCGACGGGAGGAGCGGGGTTAGCTGCACCAGCAGGAATCTGGAGCTTAATGACGTTGGCAACCTTCTTCTCAGCCATGGTCATTCCTTTCGAATCACGAGTGTGAAGTACTTGCTATATCGTAAGCACGCACGTGTTAGAAGCACTCCTGAGATGAG
The DNA here is from genome assembly GCA_905209215.1 of Coriobacteriaceae bacterium. Classification (GTDB taxonomy): domain Bacteria; phylum Actinomycetota; class Coriobacteriia; order Coriobacteriales; family Coriobacteriaceae; genus Collinsella. The sequence goes on from CAJLRY010000008.1 coordinate 73,665, forward strand.
CAGTCACAGAAGAAGCACGCTCGCGCGAACGGACGAAAACTTAAGCGATGACAGCGACCTGGTTAAAGTCGAGCTCAACCGGCGTCTCGCGGCCAAAGATCATCAGCGTGACCTTAAGCTTGCCTGCCTCGGTGTTAACCTCGGAGACCTTGCCATCAAAGTCGGTAAGCGGGCCATCGGTGACGCGGACAGACGTGCCGACCTGAATATCGACCGAAGTGCGCTTGGGCGAATCGCCCTTACCGGGACGACGAGTCATCTTGTTGTACTCGTCGCGGGAAAGCGGAGCGGGCTTGCCGTTGCCGCCCAGGAAACCGGTGACGCCAGGCGTGTTACGAACGCACGTCCAAGCATCGTCATCCATCTCCATGCGGACCAGGACATAACCCGGGAAAATCTTAGAATCCTTGGTCTCGCGCTTGCCACCCTCTTTAATCTCGGTGACGCGCTCCATAGGAATCTCGATATCAAAGATACGGTCCTGCATGCCCATGGTCTCGATGCGATGCTCGAGATCGGACTTAACGCGGTTCTCGTATCCGGAGTAAGTGTGAACGACGTACCAACGCTTAGACATGGTTTAGCCCCTCAATCCAGAGAACAGAGCAAGAGCCTCGCCAAAGCCAGCATCGAGCAGAGCGATGACGACGCCGACGACGATCAGAGAAGCGCAAACGACGACAGAGTAGTTCACGAGCTCCTTCTTATCGGGCCACGTGACACGCTTCATCTCGGACTTGACCGAAGCGAAATACTTCTTGGTGCGGGCGAAGAAACCAGGCTTCTCGTTCTTCTTGGACTTCGCAGCCTTCTCGTTCTTCTTGGCAACGGCCTTCTTGGCCTCAACCTTGGAGTTGGCGGCAGCGTTATTGGCAGGTGCCGACTGCTGAGCCTTCTTCTTGTTCTTCTTGTTGGCCATTTGGGTTACCTCCGCGCAATGCGCTTATACATGAGTAAACCGTAAGCCCCCAATTGGGAGCTTACGGAATAATGACTGGCACGCCAGGAAGGACTCGAACCCTCAACACTCGGTTTTGGAGACCGATGCTCTACCAATTGAACTACTGGCGTATATGACTAGAGACTAGCGAGTCTCTTTGTGCAGCGTATGGTGACGGCACCAGGGGCAATACTTCTTGATCTCCATACGATCAGGCATGTTCGACTTGTTCTTGGTGGTCGTATAGTTGCGGCGCTTGCACTCAGTGCACGCAAGAGTAACTAGAGTACGCATTTATCCTGAACCTTTCATTTCCGCCCCGTACGGGCACGAGATGGTACTTTATCAGCTCTATGTAAGTGCTGTCAATGAAAACCTCGAATCAATTGGTTCTCGGTGGATCCATTCATATTTGGAACACATCAATGAAGCCATCGAGAGCTAATCGACGGTGCAACCAGGACCATTATTGATCCTCTCGACACCAGCAACGGCTCAATATCCATTGCAGAAAAGAACCCGGCACCCATATAAGTGCCGGGTTCTCTAAGTCAACTATCAGAGAGCTAATTTACTCAATGATCGTGGAGACGATGCCCGAACCGACGGTGTGGCCACCCTCGCGGATAGCGAAGCGCAGGCCCTCCTCCATGGCGATCGGGTGGATGAGGTCGCCCTCGATGGTGATGTGGTCACCAGGCATAGCCATCTCGGTGCCCTCGGGGAGCTTGACCGTACCGGTAACGTCGGTGGTACGGAAGTAGAACTGAGGACGATAACCATCGAAGAACGGGGTGTGACGGCCGCCCTCCTCCTTGGTCAGAACGTAGATCTCGCCGGTGAACTTGGTGTGCGGGGTAACCGAACCGGGCTTGCAGAGAACCTGGCCGCGCTCGATGTCCTCGCGCTTGATGCCGCGGAGCAGCAGACCGACGTTGTCGCCAGCCTCGCAGAAGTCCATGGACTTACGGAACATCTCGATACCGGTAACGACGGTGTTCTGGGTATCCTTGATGCCGACGATCTCGACGGGCTCGTTGAGCTTGAGCTCACCGCGCTCGACACGGCCGGTAGCAACAGTACCACGGCCGGAGATGGTCATAACGTCCTCAACGGCCATCAGGAACGGGAGGTCGTTGTTACGAGCAGGCGTCGGGATGTACTCGTCGACGGCGTTCATGAGCTCGCGGATAGCGTCCATCCACTTGGCGTCGCCCTCGAGAGCGCCCAGAGCGGAACCACGGATGACGGGGATGTCGTCGCCGGGGAAATCGTACTCGGAGAGGAGCTCACGGGTCTCCATCTCGACGAGGTCGATAAGCTCGTCATCGTCGACCATGTCGCACTTGTTCAGGAAGACGACGATGTAGGGAACGCCGACCTGACGGGCGAGCAGGATGTGCTCGCGAGTCTGAGCCATGGGGCCGTCGGTAGCAGCGATGACCAGGATAGCACCGTCCATCTGAGCAGCGCCGGAGATCATGTTCTTGACGTAGTCAGCGTGGCCCGGGCAGTCAACGTGAGCGTAGTGACGGGAAGCGGTCTCGTACTCAACGTGGGAGACGGAGATCGTAATGCCGCGCTCGCGCTCCTCGGGAGCCTTGTCGATGTTCTCGAACGCCGTAAAGTCAGCCTTGCAGCCCTCGGTCTCGGAGAGAACCTTGGTGATGGCAGCGGTCAGCGTGGTCTTGCCGTGGTCGACGTGACCAATGGTGCCGATGTTAACATGCGGCTTAGTGCGCTCAAACTTCTCTTTGGCCATAAAGCCCTCCTCTAAACAGGTCGTCCCCGGACGGGACTTTGCCTTTATACCATAGTGGCCTCTCAACATATTATTGAGAAGCCACCGTGTTACCTATGGTAGCGGTGACTGGATTCGAACCAGTGACGCCACGGGTATGAACCGTGTGCTCTAACCAACTGAGCTACACCGCCGGATGGAGCCTGCAACCAGACTTGAACTGGTGACCTCTTCGTTACCAACGAAGTGCTCTACCGACTGAGCTATACAGGCACTTGACGGGTGGGAGCTATAGGATTCGAACCTATGTAGGCAGAGCCAACGGGTTTACAGCCCGTCCCCATTAACCACTCGGGCAAACTCCCAATCGTTCAAGTATCCGCAGGTCCTTTGGTCTTTTGGACCGCCGCCCCCGCGAACGAAAAAGATAATACGATGCAACCTTGGGGGCTGTCAACGAAAACCTCTAGATACACGGTTCCGGGCGTATCTATATACCTTTGACCTGCGGTTTTGCTGTGTTTGGATATGAAGGATGGTGGATTTGCATGTAGCGGTAACATTTCCCGAGGGAACACTTTGTCGTAGTGGAGTACGCTGGCTGGAACGAACTTCGATAACGACTCATTTGCACCTATATATAGGTCGAGATCGGGCTTCCCTGGATCGATCGAGCGTGGATAATCTCCCGTTTGAAATCGAGCGTGGATAATCTCCCACTTTTGGTGTGCCCCCAAGGCCAAAGTGGCAGATTATCCACGCTCATTCTCCAGACGGGAGAACTATAGAGCCGCAACTACTCGGGCCAGGCCAAAGTAGACCCATAGAGCGGCTCACCCTTGGTGCAGGGGTAGCGACTCAAGTAACACGACGATAGCAAGTCGAAGAAATAAGTCATGGCATATTTCGAATAAACGCCGAGTCGGTCAATTCCGTTTCCCGCATTACCAAGACGATATATACGGTCAAAAGACCTCGATTTGTCATCGTTGCTAAACGCAGTAATTAGAATCTTCCTGCCCGAACGGCAATCAAGATACTCACGCGCCTGTGACGCAAATAGCCCGGAGACCGATACGAGAATTATCAATGACTGCGAAGCATCTCCCATGTTTTTCAATTCCGCGACGTTAGCCCCAGCAACTATGCGAACTATCTTGCCCGCATAAAACATTTCCTGCTGAAATCGTACGAGATTGGCGCTCACATTATTGGTGCACCAGATTTCAACGTTTTTATGGCCATCAATTTCGTCGGCAAGGTGCTTAATAGCAATATCGGACACGCCGCTTTCAACCTCAGCGAACATCTCGATCATGCGAACGTCGAGCTCTGCCCTGTACTCCTCGTAGCCAAATTCCTCCTCTCGATGGCTTAAGTCGCTTGGAAAGACTGATTGAGTAAATGATTCTTTCAAATCGCTAAGAGACTGGTAGCCCAATCGATTGCAGAAACGACGAACAGCGGAACGGGTCACGAATGCATCGCGGGTTATTGCGGCAACATTGATTTCGCTCGAACGCCTAATGTGAGCGACGAGATATCGAGCGATGGCGGCATCGTTTGACCCAAACTCGCTGTTGATGATGGAGCTAATGCGATTGAGCACATCGAAGTCATTGATATTCACGTGATCCCTCTTTCCGCTCTCCTCGAAATCATAGTTCATTTATTGAATCAAACAGCTTTGGTCGTTCTCCTATGATTCAAATCAGTTGACGTCATCTTAATCGTAATTCCGCCACACGTATCCACCGTGTTGAATGATGGAAAGGGGATTCATGGGCAACGTGAACAACATGCCGTTTCTCTGGGGTTCCGCCACGGCGTCTTATCAGTGCGAGGGTGCCTGGAACGAAGACGGCAAAGGCCTTGGCGAGTGGGATTTCTTTAGCCACACAAGCAATAAGAACATCAACCATGTTGACGGTGATGTATCTTGCGACTTCTACCATCGCTATGAAGAAGATATCCGCATGATGAAAGAAGGCGGACAAAACACCTATCGCTTCTCTCTTTCATGGAGTCGAATCATCCCCACGGGTATCGGCGAAGTGAATGAAGAGGGTATCGATTTTTATAATCGGGTCATTGATTGCTGCCTCGAAAATGGCATAGAGCCCAACGTTACGCTGTTCCATTACGATCTGCCATTCACGCTTGCTTGCAAAGGCGGATGGCTGAACAATGACATGGCAGAGTGGTTCTGCAAATACGCCAAGATTTGCTTTGAGCGCTTTGGAGACCGCGTCAAAATCTGGGCTACCGTTAACGAGCCGCATTTCTACAGCTACTGCGTAAACATGTTGGGCAACTATCCCCCCAATCGATCGCTCGACGTTCAGTCGTACATGCAGTTTCAGTACAACCTGATGCGCGCAAGCGCACTCGCAGTCCGAACATATCGTCAAATGGGCTACGACGGCATCATCGGCGCCGTCCACGATGGCGGCGTTGTCGAACTCGACCCGGCAACCGAGCACCCTGATGACGTATTTCGATACGCAGACTTTTTCGCCAATCGCATGATTCTGGCACCAGCGCTTCAGGGTCAACTGCCGCCAGAAATGGACGAAATCCTTGAAAAACTTGGCGTCTCGCTCTATCGATCCCCAAATGACGTAGAAGAATTCAGAGACGGTAAAGTCGATTTTATTGGACTCAACGTGTATTGCCGAGAGTATGTAACCGACTGGCACGGTGGAGAGCTTGCCGTTTCGGCGAACAATAAGGGCGGTTCGAGCAAAAAGGTCGAAGGAAAATGCATTGCGCCCTTGTTTGAAAGCGCCCGCGACAGCAATGTTCCCCGCAATAAATGGGGCCGCGAAATACTCCCAGGTTGCATGTATTCAACCATCATGGATGTCCACGAGCGCTATGACGCGCCCCGCATCTTTATTACGGAAAACGGACATGGCGCCTATGAGCAACCAGACGCAGACGGAATGATCCACGATGATGACCGCATCGAGCTTCTGGGCCAGTTCATCGAGCACATGATGAGGGCTAAGCGCGACGGCGCGCGCGTTGAGGGCTACTACCTCTGGTCGACGATGGATCTGTATAGCTGGATCAACGGCTACGAAAAACGATACGGACTTGTCCATATCGACTTCGAGAACAATCTGGAGCGCACCCCCAAAAAGAGCTGGTATTGGTACCGAGACCTTATCTCGAAGTATCAGGAGCAGGAAGGTTAGGAGAAAGAGATGAAATATCAGGCAATGTCCGAAACAGTCCTAAAGGCTGTTGGCGGCAAAGAGAACATTACATCGGTAACTCATTGTGCGACGCGCCTTCGCATCGACGCACGAGACACCTCGATCATCGATCTCCAGCTCGCCAAATCGGCCGATCAGGCGCTCGGGGCAGTAGTCAGCGGTGGCCAGCTTCAGGTGATCATCGGCCCCAACGTCACCGAGGCTTACAACGACTTCCTCGACTTCGCGGGAATCGAAGTCGGCGGTGGCACGGTTGCCGACGATGCCCAAACCGCCAAAGACCTTGCAGAAGGCATTAAAAGCGGTAACACCGCCATGGGCTTGATTGAGAAATTCGGGAACGTCTCTGCACAGGTATTCATGCCCATCGTCCCGGCGCTCATCGTTGGCGGACTCATTCTTTCGATCAAGAATCTCCTGGTCAATTATTGCGGATTGAGCACCGATAGCGGAACCGCCCAGGTCCTGTTGGCGATCTTTAGCGCTTCGTTTAGCTTCTTACCCGTTTATCTTGGTTATCAGCTCGCGGCCGTCATGAAGATGCAGCCCATCATGGGCGCATTGCTGGGCGCGATCATGATCAGCTCGTCCATTAGCGGTGCCGAGGGTCTCGACTTTCTTGGTATTCCCATCCCGACGAACGACTATTCGAGTACGGTAGTGCCCATCGTACTGGGCGTTGTATTCATGTACTTTGTCGACCGCGGCCTTCAGAAGATTATTCCCGACGTTACCAAACTGTTCTTGAAGCCGCTGCTCACCATGATCATCGTCGTGCCCGTCGAGCTTATTATCCTTGGCCCCGCCGGCAGCATGATGGGCTACGCGCTGAGCGATGCCGTCACGTGGCTTATGGACAACGTGGCATTTATCGCTACTCCGATCCTGGCAGCCCTTAACCCCTATTTCGTCATGCTCGGTCTCGATAAGGCTTACATCGCAATCGAAGTTACGAGCCTGGCGCAGCTCGGTTGGGCACCCATTATCTTTGGATTCATCTCGAACCTCTGCATTGGCGGCACGAGCCTCGCCCTGGCAACTGCCATGAAGGGAAACAAAGAGAAGAGGGGTATGGTCACCACGGTTGCCGTCACCGCACTCTGTGGCGTAACCGAGCCCGCGTTCTACGGTTGCCTCATCGAGCGTCCCCGCCTGCTTGTCGGCACGGCAATCGGCGCGCTCTGCGCTGGACTCCCTGCAGGCATCTTTGTTCTGAAAGAGTATGTTGCGGGAGCATGCCCCGGCCTTCTTTCGGCACTCATCTTTATCGCTCCCGATGGGTCCATGGGTAACTTCGTGCTGGCATGCGTTGTCGCCATCATCGCCATCGTCGTCTCCTTCATCGCTGCACGCGTGATCATCAAGAAGAACCCCAGCTATATTGAGTAGATGCCCGCTGTTTGCATTGGGGACATCCTCGGCAGACCATTAGCAAGAACCCAAGAAGTTCCTTAGGAGCTCGATTAATCCATTCGGATTCCTGAGGCACAAACGGCCCCGATTCCACAATGAAATCGGGGCCGTTGTTTCTAAAGCCGTCGATAGACAATCGGTGTTTACCTTAGCTCCCTATCCAAGTTAATTATCCACGCTCGTTCTCCGGTCGGGAGATTTTCTTCGCTCGCGTATCCAGAAATCCACGCTCGAGCAGGACATCCAGATCCGCGCCCGCCCTTGTCTCGATCTGCAACAGCAAGAGGCCTATTCCGCTTCTACATGTTACAGATCAAGATATTCCTAAAACACCCTAAGTTTCATCTCAATCTGTAACAGTTAGATGCCGAATATCGGTCTTGGTGTTACAGATTTAGACAAACTGGAGGACGAGACAAACCAAAAACGGGATGGGCGCTAACCCGATGGCGCACCACCTAAATAGAAACGGGCTCTGTCCCATATAGAGACAGAGCCCGAAACTCTCATGGAGCCAGTGACAGGAATCGAACCCGCAACCCACTGATTACAAATCAGTTGCGCTACCGTTGCGCCACACTGGCACACTTGGCGCTTTCGCGCGAAGCCTGTTTAGGATAAAGGAATTGAGGACGGGGCGCAACAGGCCCTTCGACCGACCACATCTCAAAAACCGTTCGTCAGAACGAACAGTTTTATCTGTTCGTCAAAACATAAACCTATTCGTTTTGACAGCTGCAAACCCGCAACCCACTGATTACAAATCAGCGGGTAGACCAATCTAGGAAACGGCTCTCTGCCGCAACTCCCCTACCGTCCGCGCAGGGCCTTGAGCTTGGCCAGGGCATCGGGGCTCAGGCGACTGCCCAGGGTCATCTTGATCTGCGGGGCTTCCTCGGCCTCGTGAACGTCGTTGTCGATCTGTTTGATCTCGTCCACCAGCATACGGCTCGAGATGCGCGTGACGCCCTTGCCCATGACGACGGCCTGTATTGTGCCGTCACTCGATACCACGGAGCACGCGCGGCCTTCCTCACGCGCCTCGATGCAGAGCTTCTGCACCACGGTATCGGCAGAGACGCCCGTCGGCGAGAACTCGATGCGCACGCCGCGGGCCGGTAGGTTGGGGCGCTCGTTGGAGATGTTGCCCGCGCCGTCGAACACGATCACGGCCTCGTAACGGCCCTGGGCAAACGCCGCGACATCGTTGATAAGCGCAGTACGAGCCATATCGTGGACGTCGCTGGAATATGGATCGTCGGAATGGTCGTAGACGAGCTTTTCGTAGCGCGGCGTGCAGTGAATCACGTTGTAGCCGTCGACCACCAGCAGCTCGGGCTTATTGGAGTGCACCGTCGAGACCGGGTCGGCGATGGCCTGCGCAAACGCATTGCCGCCCACGCCATAGGTCGCGGCCGAAACAATCGGCTTGGCCGAGCCCTCGCCAAAGCGCTTGGCCTTGGACTTGGCGCGGTTCTTCTTGGACATGCGCTACTCCTCCCCCATGAGCTCGCCGGCATTGCGGCGCAGCCACTCAAAGCACAGCGCGGTGGTCGCCTGGGCCACGTTGAGACTCTCGGTCATGCCGCGCTGGGGAAGCTTGGTCAAAAAGTCGCATTTCTCGAGCACCAGGCGCGAGATGCCGTCGCCCTCGGAGCCCATGACGAGCGCAACGCGGCCCTCGAAGGGAGCATCCCAGCAGCTGCCCTCGGCGTGCTCGGAAGCACCGCCCACCCAAAAGCCGGCGGCCTTGAGGTCGTCAAGCGCTCGGGCGATATTAGGAACCTGCGCGATGGGCAGGTGCATGACGGCACCAGCGGAGGTTTTGTAGCTGCCCACGGTCACACCGGCGGCGCGCTTGTTGGCAATGATGACGCCCGCTGCGCCCACGACCTCGGCAGAGCGCACGATCGCACCAAAATTGCCATCGTCGGTCACATGGTCGAGCACGACGACGAGCGCCGGTCCTTCACCCGCGCGATCGAGAATATCGGCGACATCGGCATAGGGGAAATTGCCCACCTCGAGCGCAATGCCCTGGTGAGCGCCATGGCTCGACAGCGCATCGAGCTGCGTGCGCGGCACATACTTAATGCGGACGTCCGCGGCGTTGAGGTCGTCGACCAGGCGCGACAAGGCGGCATCGCGCTCCCCGCCCTCGGCGATGAGCGCGCACTTGACGGGAAAGCCGGTACGCAGTGCCTCGGCGGCAGCACGACGACCTTCGATAAACTCGCCCTTGGGAACCTGAACGTTGTCGCGGTTGCGATCTCGCTGCGAACGCGCAGCCTGGGCTTGGGAGCGCTCGCGCTGGCCCTTGGGAGTGGCAGCGCGGTCGTTGCGGCGAATCGGACGCGAGCCAGAAGCAGCCTGCTTGCCTCCACGCGGTGCACGTTTGCGATTGTCGGCCATAAAACGGCCTCCTTAAATAGATAACGAACAAGAATCGACCGTCCGAGCCACGGCACCTTGCCTTTCAATCGTTGGGCATGACCACCAGGTCTATGCCCTCCTCTTTCAAGGCAATCTGCCGCACCTCGAACGGTCGACAAATACTAGAGACTCTTAATACGAGTACCCGCGGCCGTATCTTCAATCGTCAGGCCCAGGTCCTTGAGCTGGTCGCGGATGGCGTCGGCCAGATCCCAGTTCTTGGCGGCACGGGCCTCGGCACGGGCCTCGAGAATCTTGGCAGCGGCCTCGTCCACGTCGTCACCCGTGTAGGCGACCAGGCCGGCGGCAACGCCCAGCAGGCCCAGCGGCAACTCGACCTTGGGCTCGGGGAGCTCGACGCCAAACGTATCGAGCAGCTCGACCAGCGTATCGGCAGCAGCAAGCGCAGCGGCCTTGTCGGCAGCGTCGCCCGCCTGCTCCAGGTACTGGTTGCACTCGGTCACAAAGCCAAAGACAGCACCCATGGCACCGGCAGTGTTAAAGTCGTCGTCCATGCACTCCTTAAAGGCGGCACGGGCCTCGGCGGCCTTAGCGGCAAACGCCTCGGATGCTGCCTCATCGGCATCGGCCGTCGCATGGTTCGCGGCCCAGCGCAGGTTCTCGACCGTACCGGCAATGCGTGTGAGCGAGTTCTCGGCACCATCCAGACGCTCCCAGGAGAAGTCAAGCGGCGAGCGATAACTCGTCTGCAGCATCAGCAGGCGCAGGGCCGCGGCAGAGTGCTGTTCGAGCACCTCGGCCAGCGTAAAGAAGTTTCCGAGCGACTTGGACATCTTCTCGCCGTCGACCAGCAGCATGCCCGTGTGCATCCAGGTGTTGGAGAAGCCCTGGTGCCAGGCGCAGGTGGCCTGAGCGCACTCGTTCTCGTGATGCGGGAAGGCAAGGTCGGAGCCGCCGCCGTGGATGTCGATCGGAGTGCCCAGGTAGCGATGCACCATGGCGGCGCACTCGGTGTGCCAACCGGGACGGCCTTCGCCCCAGGGGCTCGGCCAGCTGGGTTCGCCGGGCTTAGCGGCCTTCCACAGGGCAAAGTCGAGCGGATCGTTCTTGTCCTCGTTCTCCTCGATGCGCGCGCCAACCATAAGGTCGTCGATGTTGCGGCCCGAGACCTGACCATAGTTGGGATCGCTGCGCACGGCAAAGTACACATCGCCGTTATCGGCTGCGTAAGCGTGGCCCTGCTCGATAAGCGTCTTGATCATGGCGATCATGGGGCCGATCTCCTTGGTGGCGCGGGGGCGCACATCGGGATCGAGCACGTTGGCGGCGCGCATGACGCCGATAAACTTGTCGGAGAACTCCGTCGCGACCTCGGCGGCCGTTCGGCCCTGCTCGTTGGCGCGCTTGATGATCTTGTCATCGACATCGGTGAGGTTCTGGGCGAACGTGACCTCGTAGCCGCTCGCGATGAGCCAGCGACGAATCACGTCAAAGCTGATGAACGTGCGGGCATTGCCGATGTGGATGTTGTCGTAGACCGTGGGGCCGCACACGTACATGCGGACCTTGCCGGACTCGATGGGCTGGAACTCTTCCTTTTTATGGGTAGCGCTGTTGTAGATACGCATTCGTTACTCCTTAACGGTTTTCTGTAGCAGGCAGACGGCCCAGGCACCGATTCCCTCGCCCTGGCCTTCCCAACCGAGCTTTTCGGTCGTAGTGGCGGCGACGCCCACGTTTTCGACGTCAACGCCCAGGGCATGGGCAAGGTTGGCGCGCATGGCATCGCGGTGCGGAGTGATCTTGGGTTGCTGACAGGCAATGGTGCAATCGGCATCGACAAACTCAAAGCCCAGCTCGCGCGCATAGTCCATCACGCGAGCGAGCAGCACCATCGAATCGGCACCCTCGTAGGCGGGATCGGTGTCGGGAAATAGCCTGCCGATGTCTCCCCCGCGGCAGGCGCCCAGAATGGCGTCGGCCAAGGCATGCGCGAGCACATCGGCATCCGAGTGGCCCAGCAGGCCGCGCTCGTAGGGAATGTCGACCCCGCCGATGATACATCGACGCCCCTCCACCAAACGGTGGACGTCGTAGCCGTGGCCAATGCGCAGGTTACTGAACATGGGGAAGGTCCTCTCCCTCGGCCATGCGGCCAAGCAGAATCGCGGTTACGGGACGCAGGTCCTCGGGCACCGTCACCTTAAGGTTATCGCGCGGGCTCTGGACACAGCGGACGCGGGCGCCCATGCGCTCGACCAGCGAAGAATCGTCGGTCCCGATAAAGCCCTCGGTGATAGCTGCGGTGTGGGCGCGCTTCATGGCGTCGACGCTAAAGATCTGCGGCGTCTGCGCGGCCCAGTAGAGCTCGCGCGGCGGCGTCTCGACGATATTGTCGCCGTCGACGATCTTGAGCGTGTCGATCGCGGGCTGGCCGCACACGACGCCGTCGAGCGAGCGGTCGCCCACAAGCACGTCGATCGCATGATCGATGGCCTCGGTCGTGATGAGCGGACGGGCGCCGTCGTGGATGGCGACATATTCGAAACCCGCCGGTACCGCATGCACGCCGGCACGGGTGGAGTCCTGGCGGGTATCGCCGGCATCGGCAAAACTGATGGGCGTGTCATAGTCAAACGGGTCGATGGCCAGGCGGCGCATCTCGGCACGGCGCTCGGCAGGGCACACCACCACGATGTGGCCGACCTTGTCGCTACGATCGAACGCGCGGATGGACCAGCTCATAAGCGGACGACCCGCTACATTGACGAGCTGCTTGCCACCGGGGTTACCAAAGCGCTGGCCGCTGCCACCGGCAACGACCACGGCGCATACGGGCGCCATTATGCGTTCCCCTGTTTGGTGCCCTTCATGCGGTACAGGGAGTCCGCAAGAATGGCAGGGTTGTTAACGCCAAAGTCGCCCAGGCGCTCCGGATCCTCGCTGATGTCGTCCATGAGCTCCTGCAGCGATCCATACTCGTCGACGATTTTCTCGGCCACGCCGTCGCGCACGACGGACACGCGCGAAAGCGTTCGCAGGCCCAGCGGTGTCATGACGGAGTCCTCGTCCAGGTCGTCGTAACCCAGAACCGCCGCCACATGCTGCGGGTCGGACAAGTCCTTGGGCGTCATACGGCTCAGGTTGGCGCGGATCTTTTCGGCATTGGCCTCGGAAGAATCGCTCGCGTAGTCGCGAATCATCAGGTCGTACTCGGTATCCATGCTGGAGCCGGCGAGCTGCTCGAGCTGCATCTGCACGAGCTTGCCCTGGTTGCCCAACTTGACAATGCAATCCTTAAGCTCAGTCTTTGCCTGCTGCATGATCTCGAAACTCGAGAAAATGCCGGTGATGTCGGCGAGCGTAACGTAGTCGTCGAGCTCGAGGGCCGTCAGGCGCAGCAGGGAGCGATCGAGCGACTGACGGGTAGTCTGGAGCGTGGCGACGAGCTGGTTGACCGAGCTCATGATGGTGGTGACGGGCTGGATCTCGTAGCTCTTGCCGTGGACGTACACGTTGACGACGGCACGACGAGCCGAAACCGAGATCACGATGGCGTCGGTGAGCACCGACATGCGAGCGGCAGTACGGTGACGCATGCCCGTTTCACTCGTGGCGAGCGAGGGATCGGGATTGAGGTGGAAGTTGGCGCGCAGGATCTGGGTGAGGTCGCCATCGATGACGATGGCACCGTCCATCTTGGAAAGCTCGAACAGGCGGTTCGAGGTAAACGAAATGTTGAGCGGGAAGCCGTCGTTACCGGCAGCGAGTACGTTTTCGGTGTCGCCGACGCAAATAAGAGCGCCCAGGTGACCAGCAATGATCATGTCGAGGGCGGTGCGGATCGGCTGGCCGGGGGCAGTCAGGCGAATAGCCTGTTCCATACGCTTTTGCAGCTCGTTCTTATCCAAGGCATCGCTCCCATCGTATACGCTCCATAAACGCTAAATAGTTTCTCACGGTTTGCCCCCGCAGCGCTTGCGAAATCCGATGCTTACAGAATGAGCGAACACCGCTGGGGTAGTCAAAAGAGCCCCAACCCAAATGAGCTGCTTATGTGGTAGCATCGGGATTCACATGAATGAGGGAGTAGTCGCGTGACCGGGTTCGCCTCCGGTGGCGCGGTAAGTCAACACACTGGCCGATGCGGCCTGGCTTGCCTTAATGAACGAGACTCGTGGCTGTGCGCGCAACGCGTACGCCACGGGTCTTTTTTGTTACTCCCCCAAGAGGTACACGCGGGCCCGCCCGCAGAGAGGGAGTCAGACTATGGGACTCGCAGAGCTCGTGCTGCTCGCCGTTGGCCTTTCGATGGACGCCTTTGCCGTATCCATCTGCAAGGGCCTTGGCATGAAGAAGATCGACCTTAAAGTCGCCGCGGTGCTCGGCCTGTTCTTTGGCGGCTTTCAGGCCGGCATGCCCGTAATCGGATGGGCGCTTGGCAGTCAATTCATGGGCATCATCGGACCCATCGACCATTGGATCGCCTTTATCCTTTTGGCCTTTATCGGCGGCAAAATGCTGTGGGAAGCCTTTACCGAGGACGAGAATGAAGGCGACGGCAAGGATGCCGAAAAGATTGACCTGGGCGAGTACCTGATCCTCGCCATCGCCACCTCAATCGACGCCCTAGCCGTAGGCATCTCATTTGCGGCGCTCTCGGTTGACATCGTTCCCGCTGTATCGCTTATCGGCGTCACAACGTTTATCTTCTCCATCGCCGGCGTAGCGATCGGCCACACCTTTGGCGCGCGCTACGAAAAACCTGCCACCATCGTGGGCGGCATCGTGCTCATCCTCATCGGGCTTAAGATCTTGCTTGAGCATCTGGGGATTTTGGCGCTGTAACGCCAAACGCAATCGCTCAAAACTCAACGCCAGTAGCATCACGAATAGTCCCCGCCCAACGGGGTTCTCCCCTCCGCAGGCGTTTCGAAACCCGCCCCCATCCCGGATTCCCACGCAGCGGCCGCGTTCACCGCCGACACGGGGACCCCTAGCTCCCCCGCGACGCGGCAGACCCTCGGCTGCCCCTCGTAAAGGATGCAGAAGACACGGTCGAGGTCCGACGGTTCGACCAGGCTGTACCGGCAGTCCGCGTACAGTGCGCAGCCCCTCCCGCGCGGGTCGCCGTCCGAGTCCTCATCCGGCTCATGATGGCGCACCTCGACCCAAAGGCCCTCCAACACGTCGTCGAACCCGAAATCGAGCTCCGCCTGGACGCTCTCGCCGAGCGCATCGCCCAGGGCGAGCTCCGGCACTTTCGTCACACGGCCGTCCAGCCACTCAATCTCTGTCATCGCGCGCATGGTGCAAGCCCCTTCCGACACAGGATTGTCAGCTCAACCCGACCCTTACCCATACGGACGAACATAACTCGCCAAGGGAAGCCCCTGAAGGCCGTGCGCCACAACATGAGGCCGAATCCGCCCCCGGCTGGACAGGCCAACAACGAAGGAGCACACGGAACCGGCGCGGCGTTACAACCGTCCCGGCAAGCATGTCACTTGGCCAAGTCATGATGCCGACAAACCCGGAAATGCTCCAACGGAGCGCCGAACGAGCGTAACAATATAAAGCCGTGCAACACGCGTTGGACGACCAGAACATCCCAAACAAAGGCCTGTCGGTCCCACCTTCAAGCCCAATAGCAAAATGTGCATCAGCGGATTTGCAGCGATACAAGTCTCAACCGTCACCATCACACCGCAGCGCGCCTAGTCCCACTCATCCTACTGCAAATGTCCCAGAACGAGAAAACGACCAGCTTAACATGCCAACCTTTATATCCGCACGCGCGTAATTCAACTCATAAGGACCGGTTATCCCTTACCTGTGACACAATCTCAAACGCACAGAACAGAATCATCAGTCCAATCATCGCATAAGAGGCAGCCGAACCTTCAAACACTATTCCACAAAGAACAATCTCCGCGCCGCCAATAAGAACTGTTATCAGGCGCTCTGCCTTTTTGCTCTCGCCGCTCGCATAAAAAGGCGGCAAAGCGCACAAGATCACATATAGCCCGGGAAGGGAATACAGGATCGATAGTCCAAGCCCCCCATCAACCGCAGTGTTTTGCGTAAGAATCAACTGAACCCAAACGGCAATTATCACTGAGCAGGTTGTCGATAAAAGAAGGCTAGAAATATAGCACGCAAGAAAGTCCCGTCGCATTCGAACAGAGAAATCCGCGAACTCTCTTCGCCGCGTGGAAACAATAAGGTACACAGAAATTGCAATAGAACCAATCAGAGAAAACAGCGGAACAACCAGCAATTCAAGCTTATTACCCCATCGATCAACCACACCCCCACTCCAATGAGCGGGAATTGTATCAGGGAGGGCTGACCAAGCCGCCCATAGAATCAGAAATGGAAGAATAGAGAGGATGAAAGATGATAACACTGCAGTAATTTTTTTCGAGGCTCTCATCGATTCCGCATCTCCTTGTGCGCTCACATTCCACTCCGTCTTAAATCAAGTAAAAATAATAGCTTGAATGCAAATTTGTTTTAATTATTGGTTGATCTCATTTCCATTCTTAATAATTGTTATCTTGATTTTATATCGATTATTCGATATATAGTAATATAAATTGTGTTCAAGGAGGGCACCATGATCCGTATTCGCTCCATAGAGCTCTCAAATGTGAAAAACGTTGCTAACGGCACGATCGGCTTCAAGGACAGCCCCTTCGGTTCCAGCGTGATGGGAATATACGGTCAGAACGGATCGGGCAAGACCGCCGTCGTCGAATCCCTCGCGCGAGTCCAGGATTTGATGTGCGGCTTTCCGCTCGACCGTGAAAGCGTCGATCTGATCGGCCCCTCTGCCGAGTGCGCCAAAATCAGCATCGAGGTCGAGGTGACGGAGGGTTCCCCTTCCTCGCTCGGCTTCGTAGGCGGGCTCGGCGGCACCGTAGCGGCCGGGAAGCCCTTCACAGTTTGCTACTCGTTCTCCTTCGACAGGCTCGACGACAGACCGCGCCTCCTCTCCGAGGACCTCTCCGTCCGCGCCGAGGGGCTCGTCAAGAGAAGGCTCGCCGCCTACGATGCGGCCGATACCGAGGACAGCCAGAACCTGAAGCCCGTCAACAGGTGGCGGGCACTCAGAAATCTCGCCGGAAGGGAGGCCGACCTCGACCTCACCGTCGCACGGCGCTCCCCCGACCTGCAGGGCTCCTCGAAGCTGTTCTCGAACGCCATGGTCGCCTTCGCGGTCGCCGCGAGAAAGTCCTATCTCGAGCGCCTCGGAAATAACTCCCTATCCGAGGCGGCGAGGACGGCGTACGAGAGCGTATTGGTTCCACTCATGGACTCCACGACGCTCCTGAACAGGTTCGCCGACGATAAGATGAGGGTCTGTGACACGCGCCGAAGCGCGGCGCTGGCGTTCAACATCTTCCTCCTCGCCTCCCCGGGCAGCAGCACAGGCGGATGGTCACCCGAGGAGGCCGGAAAGGCCCCTGTCATCCGCGACGTGTCACTCCCTATCGATCAGACAACGGTCCTCCCCTCAGAAGTCTGCGACTCGGTCCGCAAGACCGTCGAGACCATCAACTGCGCGCTTGGGGCAATCGTTCCGGGACTCAGCATCCAAGTGAACACCCTCCACGGCGAAACGATGGAAGACGGCACACCGGGCGAGCGCGTCGAGCTCCTATCATGCCGGCAGGGGGTACGCGTCCCCTTCAGAACAGAATCGGAAGGAATCAAGAAGATCGCATCGATGCTCGGCTGGCTGATAAACGTCTTCAATGACGACAGCGCCTGTCTCGTCGTTGACGAGATCGACTCCGGAGTGTTCGAGTTCCTGCTCGGCGAGCTCCTCGAAGTCGTGACCGAGCAGGGCAAGGGCCAGCTCATCTTCACCGCTCACAACCTGCGAGCGCTTGAATGTCTCCCGGTCGGATGCCTCGTCTTCTCGACCTCCAACCCCAACAACCGCTACATCGGGTTCCGGGGCATGGCACCCTCGAACAACCTCAGGAACCAATACCTGAGAGCCATCAACCTCGGGGGGCAGAAGGAACAGCTGTACGAGCCGACCAGAACCTCCGCGATAGGCTCCGCCCTCCTTGAGGCTGGAAGCCCCCAGGCCCTCGACTTCGACTCCCTTCTGTCCTCCATGGGAGGCGAGTGACCATGGCAAGGGAGAAGCGGGTCGTCCTGATTCTCGTGGAGGGGCCGAGCGATGAAAACGCGCTCCTCGAGCCCATGCAGGCCGCGCTCAACTTCGCCGCAAACGGTGCACCGCCCGAGGCGAGGGCGCTCGCCTTCCACTGCGACGTTACCACGGTGCGACCCTTCTCATGGGAGGCCTCCTTCGCCGTCAAGGACAGGGTGCGCGACACCGTGCGCCAGTTCGTCGTCGACCGCATCGCGTCGCGGCACGAGTACGAATGGACCGACCTCGACCGGATCATCCACATCGTCGACCTGGACGGCGCCTTCATACCGAACGAGTGCATCGTCGAGGGGGACTGCGATGGATTCGTCTATGGCCGCGACTCTATCACCGCCCGGGACACCGCTAGGGTGGTAGACAGAAACGAGAGAAAGTCTGCCGCGCTGCTTGAGCTCGCGGGCACGCGCGAGCTCAAGCACAGAAAACACGCAGTCCCCTACAGAGTCTACTTCATGTCCCGCAACCTCGAGCATGCGCTCTACGGCTCCGTACGCGAATTCAGCGATGACGAGAAGAGGCAGCTTTCCGCAGCCTTCGGCAAGAAATACCGGAACGACCCCGAGGGTTTCATCAATCTGCTCCGAAGCGGGGACGTAAAGGTTCCGGGCGATACCGTGGAGGAGACATGGCGCTACGCCCGGGAAGGCACTAATTCCCTCCACCGGGGCTCAAGCCTTCACCTCTTCTTCTCTGACTCTGAACCGGAATCTCCGCCCCGGCCATCCGCTCCCTAGGATCCGAAAGCCCGAATGTCGTGCTGGCGCTTGTGCGAGACGATCAACTTTCGGCAGTCGCTGCTCCCCGTTTTGATCGCATGGCTCTTCCCCGTCGCCCTCCAGCGCCGGGGGTTCCCCTCCATCGCGAAGAGGTAATCCCCGTCCGGCCTTGCCGTCTCTGTAACGCCGAGCCTCCCGACGCGCCTCAAGGAAGGCGGGGTCGTCCCGGGAGAGTGGACAAAACTATAGAGACACGTTCCAAATTGACTAAAGGGTGATATGGGTTAGACGCCAGGCAATTTCCCATTTCTTAAAAGAAGAGAGGGGGCACCTGTCGCAAAAGACCGGGTGTCCCCTCTCGTAATGTCATTTGCAATCCACTAGCACGTGGCTCGGACTGCTGCTAGCGCAACCTTTACGCAGCGAGGCGCTTGAGAACATCGATGAGCAGCTCGTAGAAGCGCTCGGCAGAAGCGAGCTCCATGCTCTCGTCCGGGGTATGGACATCGGAGAGCGTCGGGCCCACGGCGATGGCGTCCAGGCCGTGCAGGGCCTCGGCAAACAGGCCGCACTCAAGGCCGGCGTGAATGGACTCGATGCGCAGCTCGGAGCCAAAGAGCTCGCGATAGCTCTCGACAAAGACGTCGCGGACCGGCGAATGCTCGGCATAGCTCCAGCCGGGATACTCGAACTCAAACTTGGCGTCGAAGCCCAGGACATCGGCCAGCGTCTGCAGGCGATCCTTGAACTCGTTCTGCAGCGAGGTGATCGAGGAGCGCGGGGACAGCATGATCTTGACCTCGTCGTCAGAAGTGGCAACCACACCGATGTTGGAGGAAACCTCGACGGAGCCGTCGGTGGCGACGTTGCGGCGAATCACGCCGTTAGGGGCAAGACGCAGGGCGCGGATGAGGGCAAGCGCGGACTTCTGGTCCATGGCCTCGACCGCAGCGTCGTCGGCAATCTCGACGGTGCAGGTAAAGCCGGGATCGAAGACCTCGAGCTCGGCGGTGACGTCGGCGATGATGCCCTTTGCGACCTGGGCCGCCGCCTCGGCGGCAGCGTGGTCGGCGTAGACCAGAACAGCCTTGCACTCACGGTTGATGGCGTTATCCTTGGTGCCGCCGTTGAAGCTGACGATGGCGGGCTCGCCAGCAACCATCAGGCGGTCGATGATGCGAGCCATGATGAGGTTGCCGTTGCCGCGCTCCAGGTTGATATCGCTGCCGGAGTGACCGCCCAGCAGGCCGGAGATGTCGAGTGTAAGGGTGCTGCCGGTCTTGTGCTCGCGCGCGATCGGGCAGGTGTAGGTAACGACGACGCCGCCGGCGCAGCTGACGGTGGCAACGCCCTCTTCCTCGGAGTCAAGGTTAATCATGGTGCGGGCGCTAATCTGGGACTTGTCGAGCGTCTCGGCGCCGACCAGGCCAGTCTCCTCGTCGGTGGTGAATACGCACTCGAGGGCAGGGTGAACGATCGAATCGTCATCGAGAACAGTGAGCATCAGAGCGACGGCGATACCGTTGTCGGCGCCCAGAGTGGTGCCGTTAGCGGTGAGGACGCCGTCCTTGACGACCAGGTCGATACCGTCGGTCGTAAAGTCGTGCTCAACGGAGCCCAACTTGTCGCACACCATATCGATGTGGCCCTGCAGCATCACGGTCGGGGCATTCTCGGCACCGGCAGATGCGGGCTTGCGAATGATGACGTTGTAGACCTCGTCCTGATACACGTCGAGGCCGCGCTCCTTGGCAAACGCAACCAGGAAATCGCTGATGCCCTTCTCGTTGCCAGACCCACGGGGGATCGCGCTGACCTCCTCAAAGAAATGGAACAGCTGAGCGGGCTCGTAGCCGGTAATCTTGTAGTCCATGGTGCCTCCTTGGCGCAACTGGTTAGACAGTAAGATATGCGACTTGTATATTCCCAGACTTTGCGTGCATAAACCAGTCGAAAACGCCGAGCGCCCTTGCATCATCGGCTAACGGTGAGGAAACGCCACTTTATCAAGGTAAAGCAAGCTAGACGGGCCGTGCAGAGGGAACGTTGGACCCCCCAACCAACCTCAACGCCTGTTGAACATTAATGCATACACCATTGGTATGTTTAATAAGATTCTTGTCCTCCGTCACGACGTAATCGGCATCAATGCGATTGGCGACGCCCAGCATCAGGTCGTCCTCAAAGTCATTGTGGTGGTACTTGAACACAAAGGAGTCGAAGACCTCGTCTGCACCGACCGGGGCGATGAGGGCTAGCTCGCGCATCTGTCGAACGCATGCCCAGGCCGTTTCGTCTGCCGCCGCAATGGCGTTATCGCTCAGTGAGCCAGTCTTTCTTCGGCACTCCTGCTTGATTGCCGCCGAGACAAGATATGAAACGTCTTTGACCGAAAGCGACGAGGCAAACAGGGCAATCCGCTCCGAGGCGTCGGCAATCTCGATCAGATGGACGACATTTGCCGTACGGTCGGACCTGCCAGAAAAATAATCCATCCATACGTTGGTATCGATTAACAGCTTGAGGACGCCTTCTGTGCTCATAGTTCCACCCACTCGGGATAGCGCTCCGCCATGGCCTCCTCATAGAGGTCGTCATAGTCTCCCGAGAACTCAGGGATGGGGATGCCGTATTTGAGGCACGAATCGCGAACGATATGGCTGCCTTGCGCGGCCCTTGACTCCATGCGCCGGGGCTCCACTCCGTCAGAAACCGGAGCCGCCGCGTCTCCCTTCGAGGGCATGCGTCCGTTAACGACCAGATACTCCCAAAGTGTCCGAACGGCTTGTGACGGCGTCATGCCAATATGAGTCAGGACGGCGTCTCCCGCCTCTTTGAGCTGGCGATCTATACGCACGTTCATCTGAACTGGCCGCGTGTCGAGTATTGACGTAGGCATATCAGCTCCTTTGCTATACTATATCTCGATTTTAGTATAGCACGGCAGATTGAAGCGCATTTCAATAGAAATGAGGGCGCTTCCTTATCGGAAACGCCCCCGTTATACAAGGTATGTTCAATCCCTACAGCGCACCAGAGCCGGCTTGCATCATGCCACCGGGGCCCGAGCTCACGCCACTGCTCACAGGCGCGGCGTTTCCGGTGTGCGGCGCCGCCGGAGCGGTATCGCCACCGAGCGTGCCCGCCGGACGCGGTGCCGGGATCTCGCCCGTGCCGTGGCTAAAGACAAACTTGCCATCGGCCACGTCGCACAGGACGGTATCGCCCTCGCCCCACTCGCCGGCCAGAAGCTCCTCGGACAGCGGGTCCTCGATGAGCTTTTGAATAGCACGACGCAGCGGACGTGCGCCATTGGTAAGATCGGTACCCTCGGCCACAATCTTGTCGTAGGCCGCATCGGTGAGCTTGATGTTCATGCCGTTTGCGATCAGGCGCTGGCGCAGATCGTCCACCAGCAGGTGCGCGATCTTGGTGAGATTCTCGCCCGTGAGCTTCTGGAACACCACAATGTCGTCGATACGGTTGAGCAGCTCGGGGCGGAACAGGCGCTTGAGCTCGCCCATCGCGCGGCCCTTGATTTCACTCGACGTGAGACCCTGCTCGCCGGTGGTGCCAAAGCCAACGCTCGCATCCTGTGCGATCTCGCGGGCGCCCACGTTGGACGTCATGATGATCACGGTGTTGCGGAAGTCGACCGTCTTGCCCTGGCTATCAGTCAGGCGGCCCTCCTCCAGCACCTGCAGCAGGATGTTGAAGATGTCGGGGTGCGCCTTCTCGATCTCGTCGAACAGCACGACCGAATACGGGTGACGACGAACGGCCTTGGTAAGCTGACCGCCCTCGTCGTGACCCACGTAACCCGGAGGGCTACCGATAAGCTTGGAGACCTCGAACTCGCTGCCGAACTCCGACATGTCGAAGCTGATGAGCGCGTCCTTGCTGCCAAAGAGGTACTCGGCGAGCGTCTTGGCGA
Organism: Coriobacteriaceae bacterium; assembly: GCA_905209215.1. GTDB lineage: Bacteria > Actinomycetota > Coriobacteriia > Coriobacteriales > Coriobacteriaceae > Collinsella. The sequence goes on from CAJLRY010000008.1 coordinate 96,215, forward strand.
GCTCGGTCTTGCCTGTGCCGGTGGGACCCAGGAAGATAAAGCTGCCGCCGGGGCGACGCGGGTCCTTGAGCGGCGAACGGCTGCGGCGCACGGCCTTGGCGACGGCCTCGACTGCCTCATCCTGACCGATGATGCGCGTCTTGAGCACGCTTTCGGTCTGCAGCAGGCGCCGGCTCTCGCTCTCGGTGAGCGAGGAAACCGGCACGCCAGAGGTCACGGACACGATGTCGGCGATCTGACTCACGTCGATGGTGAGCGGGCTGGCGTCGAGCTCGGCGGTCCAGGCGGCCTTGGCTTCGGCGAGTTCAATCTCGGCGGCCTTCTGCTGCTCGGTGATCTCGGCGGCCTTGTTCATGTCATCGCTCTCGGTGGCCTCCTGCGCGGCGGCCTTGAGCTCCTCTATACGCTGCTCGGCCTCGCGCACCGGCTCGGGCGCGCGATTCGCGGCGATGCGAGCGCGGGCACCGGCCTCGTCGATGAGATCGATGGCTTTATCGGGCAGGAAGCGATCCTGGATGTAGCGGTTGGAAAGGTTCGCGGCGGCCTCGATAGCACCCTGCGTATAGCGCACATGGTGGTGCTCCTCGTAGCGCGGCTTAAGCGCGGTCAGGATCTTGACCGTGTCCTCGACGCTCGGCTCCTCGACATCGATGGTCTGGAAGCGACGCTCGAAGGCCGGGTCCTTGGTGAGGTACTTGCGGAATTCCTCGGCCGTGGTGGCGCCGATAATCTGGAAGGCACCGCGCGCGAGTACGGGCTTGAGCATGGAGCTCGCATCGATGGAGCCCTCGGCAGAACCGGCACCGATGATGGTGTGCATCTCGTCGATAAACAGGATGACGTCGTCCGCTTCGGTGGCCTCCTGGATCACGTTCTTGAGGCGCTCCTCAAACTCGCCGCGATACTTGGCACCCGCCACGAGACCCGGCAGGTCGAGCGTCCAGATATTCTGGTTCATGAGGTTCTCAGGCACGTTACCGGCTGCTATCTGCTGAGCCAGGCCCTCGACGATGGCCGTCTTGCCCACGCCGGGATCGCCCAGGATGAGCGGGTTGTTTTTGGTGCGACGCGAGAGGATCTCCATCATGCGCTGGACTTCCTTTTCGCGACCAATTACAGGGTCGAGCTCGCCGTCGCGCGCCTTCTGCGTGAGGTTGGTCGCGAACTGCTTGAGCGTGTCGGTGCCACTCCCCTTTTGCTGAGAGGCATCCGAGCCGCTAAAGAACGGCAGGCCCGCACCGGGACGCCCGGCACCGGCACCGGCGAGCGGACGCTTCTTGTCCTGGTCCTTGGCGGTGAGTTTCTCGATAGCCTTTTTAATGGAAGCAGACGACACGCCCAGGCGCATGAGGATGTCCATGGCCATGCCGTTGCCCTCTTCGACGATGCCGATCAGCAAGTGCTCGGTCGAAACGTAGGTCTGGTTGTTCTCGCGTGCCACGCGGAAGGAGCGCTCCATCACGCTGATGACGAGCGGCGTAAAGGCGAGCTTGGCAGCCTCGGTCTCCTCGCTGGGCTCGGGAACCGTGGTCTGGACCTCTTTGAGGGTATCCATGATGTCATCGTAGGAGATGTCGAGCGAACGCAGTGCCTCGGCGGCAATGCCCTCGTCCTCCTTGGCAAGCGCGAGCAGCAGGTGCTCGGTGCCCACCTTATTTGAGTGCAGATCGAGCGCCTCTTGCTTGGCCATGGACATGACCTTGCGCGCGCGATCGGTAAAACGGTCTAACATGCTAGTTCCTCTTAGACGAGCTAGTTTTTCAAACGCAAAGCGCCACTCGTGGCGGCGCTTTGGTCTCTTTACCCATATGGAGTATATGTTAACCGCTGGGGGCTTTTCCGCATGCAGCCATACGACAACGTCTACAAAAAAGGAATCGCCGGGTGCGGCGGGCGCTCTAGGTTAGAGGCTGTTGCCTAGCAGGCAGGCTCGGCGCCCATGCTCTCGGCAACGTCATTGACGGCATCGGCAACGGGAGCGCCAGGCATACGCACAAGCTCCATATGCTGCTCTTCAAAGACGGTTCCCATGGGGAAGGCGCGGCGGAAGACAAAGCGAGCAACCGGACCAGCCACCAGCAGGTTCCAGGGCAGGGCCATGATAAAGTTGCGCGGAATGTTGACGAGCCACATCATCGGCAGCGCCTGCAAATTGGCAAGCGGGCCGCCGGGCATATGGAACAGGCCTTCACACGCGCCGTAGAGCGACATGATGATAACCATGGGAACGACCATGCAGGAGCTGACGGCGAGCGTCATGGCAAGTGGCGAGCTCTTGCCCGGCGTGATCAGGAATTTAAAGGCGAAGCCCTTAGCAAGGGGGCTGGCAACAAACCAGTCGCAGCACATGGCAAAAACGTAGGCAACGGGGAAGCCGAGCCACGCGGCGGCAACAACCTCGCCGTTGATGACCCCATGCTGCAGGGCAACGTTGTAGATGCTCATCCAGAGCACCATGCAAAAGCACATGATAAAGGTGAACAGCAGGCTCTCTCGTTTGTTGATAGGCATAAAGGGCAAAATCCTTTCTGTGTTACGCCGCGGCACCACGCAACAAAAACGGGCGGGCGAGATGGAGCTGTTGGGACTTCATCTCGCCCGCCCGTGATACGTGCGTCTGCGACTACTTATGTGGTGGAACTACCCTAACACAAACGGCGCGCGCTTCGTAAGCGTTGAGTTTATGAAGATGCAGGGCACCAATAATCCCCCGACCCCATAAGTTGCGGTGGAATACGGACTGTTTTGACCCTTTAAGCAGCAATTCAGTCCCTATTTCACCGCAACTCATTTGGTGCAAATGAACCTGCCCCCCTTGTACCAATTAGCTGGTGTGGCGCCAGCGAGGGTCGGTGAGCGTACGCGCCACACCCAGGCCAACAGGCAAAAACGCCACGATGAGCACTGCACGCACAAACCAGCCGAGCATATTGACCGTGTCGAAGGTGCACATGTAATACATCGAGCGATACAGATACAAGCCCGGCACCATAATGACAATCGATGGCACCGTGAGGGCGATACGTGGATAGGTGAGCTTGATTTCGGCTAAGCTCGCGAGCAGCCCTGATACCAGCGCGCCGATAAACGCCGCCGCCTCGGGAGGCATTCCCGCGCTGAGGCCCAGGAAGGGAAGCATCGTCGGCGCATCGACGAGCGTAAGGCGCAAGGTATTGGACACGGCGCCGATCAGCCCAGCTGCCGCGGCCATCTTTACCGGGCTGTTGAACATCACCGAGAAGCCAAATACGCCGATAAAGCTCATCAGCATGCGCAAGAGCGTAAGAGCCAACGGTGAGAGACCAAGCGGGGCAAAATCATCCGGTGCCAGCCCCACACATTCGGCAACCATCCAACCTACGAGGGTCGCCATCACAATAATCGACACAGCATACGAAAGACGTTCAATGCCGCTTCGCATATCGAGCTTAGCGATGTCGAGGCCTGCCGTAATGAGGGGAAAGCCGGGAATCACAAAGAGCATGGCGCCGATATAGCCTTCTTGGTGCGACATTGCCCCCGGTACGACCTGGCCAAGGCCGAGCAATGCCAGCAGATACGAAACGCAAGCGAGCGCAACGCCCGTCGTCAGCGCGCTAAACTGGCCAAGACCCTGCTTGAGAATATGGGAGCGAGCAAAGTTGCCGACACCAGCGCCTACGAATGCGCAGGCCATCTCGATAGGGCCGCCGCCGAGCAAAAAGACGAAGGCGCCGCAAGCACAGGCTGCCGCAAGGCCCTGTTGCCAGGGAGAGTAATCAGGCTTTGAGCTCTCAACGGTCCTGAGCATCTCGTGATACTCGTGTACCGTGAAGCGACGACCATAGGTCTCGATTTCCTTGAGGAAACTCTCCATCATCCAAATGCGATGGGTATTGACTCCCGTTGTGGGCAGGCTGACAACCTCGTTAAAGCAGTGGCCATCTTCGATGCAAGTGCACTCAAACGACAGAAGACTCAGGTCGACGTGAATCGTGACGCCGAGTACGGCAGCAACACGATTCATGGTATCGCGCACGCGCCAGGCACCTGTTCCGCTTGCCAGCATAAGCATGCCGGTGCGGCAGATGATGGATGACTTATCGGTGAGTGGCGCATCGACGGCAAGCTCATCGCCTGCCGTCACGATCTGGTGCCAGTCAGTTTTCATATGGAGCGCGCCGGCACGAACGCCGTGGTGCATGGGGGCTCTCGAAAGCAGCGAGTCAAGGCGCGAAGGCTGTGGGGGCTCCGCTGATCCGACCTCGTCCTCGTCGGGCTCTTCATCAACAAGGTCGAAAGTATCGAGCGCCGCCGGCTCGCGACGGTCGATCAATTCCTCGTCCTCATCATCAAAGTAGTTGAACTGATCGAGCATGTCCTCTTCGATTGCACGCTCGCTCGCGTCGTCCATATAGACGCTCCCTTCCTGCCGACTAACCCCCATCCTAGGCAGCAACGGCTAAAGGAAACATAAAAGAGACGACTGTCATGCGAGCCATATGGGCAATATCCGTTGGGTAGTCGTTTAAGAACGTCCCCAATGACTACATCGATGTTCTAAGTGTCAACCAAGTCAACGCCGCAGATAGAGGACGGACAGCGAGCGACGTCCAGAGCGAACAAGTTGGCATGAAAAAGGCAAGGCATAGACCTTCTGGTCATGCCTTGCCTTTTGAATGACAAATTGTCGCTCTGGGCGGCGCGCAGCGTCGAGCGGTTACGGCGTTTGGTAAAACGCCGTAACCCCCTAGTACATCTTTGCGCCGGCGGGGATGGAGGCGTCGAGCTGGATCAGGTTGAGGCGCTCCTCACCATCCTCCTCGTGGATGGCACTGATGAGCATGCCGCAGCTGGGGATGCCCATCATCTTGCGCGGAGGCAGGTTGGTGATGGCGAGCAAGGTCTTGCCGACCAGGTCCTCGGGCTCGTAATAAGCGTGAATACCGGAGAGGATGGTACGGTCGGTGCCGGTGCCGTCGTCGAGCGTAAAGTTCAGCAGCTTCTTGGACTTCTTGACGGCCTCGCATGCCTTGACCTTCACGGCGCGGAAGTCGCTCTTGGAGAAGGTATCGAAGTCGACGAACTCCTCGAACAGCGGCTCAACGGCGATCTTGGAGTAATCGAGCGTGGGCTTAAGCGACTTAACGAACGGGCTCGCGGCGTTGCCGGCCTCGGCAGCCTTGGCGGCAGCGGCACCGGACTGGAAACCCTTCTCGGGCTTCATGTGCGGGAACAGCAGCACGTCGCGGATAGAAGCCTGGTTGGTAAGCAGCATGACCACGCGGTCGATACCAATGCCAATGCCGCCCGCGGGAGGCATACCGTACTCGAGGGCGCGCACGTAGTCCTCGTCATACTCCATGGCCTCATCGTCGCCGCCGGCCTTCTCGGCCATCTGGGCAGCAAAGCGCTCAGCCTGGTCAACCGGGTCGTTGAGCTCGGAGAATGCGTTGGCGTACTCGTGGCCGGCGATGACCAGCTCAAAGCGGTGGGTCAGGCGCGGGTCGTCCTCAAAGCGCTTGGCAAGCGGGCTGACCTCGATGGGGTAATCGCACACGAAGGTCGGGTTGACGATGGTGTCCTCGCCCAGCTCATCGTAAATCTCGGCGATGATCTTGCCAGCAGTCCACTCGGGCTTGATCTCCAGGCCCTTCTCGCGCGCGGCGGCAGCAAGCTCCTCGACCGGCGTGTCGATGGTGACCTGCTTGCCGAGCACGTCGGAGACGATGTCGGTCATGGGACGGCTGGCCCACTCACCAGAAAGGTCGATGGTCTGGCCCTGGTACTCGATGACCTCGGGGTTGCCGATGGCCTTGTTAGCCGCCTTAATGACGCCCTGGGCGAGCGCCTTCATGCCCTCGAGGTCGGAGAAGGCACGGTAGGCCTCCATCGTGGTGAACTCGGGATTGTGGGTAAGGTCCATGCCCTCGTTACGGAAGATGCGGCCGATCTCGAACACGCGCTCAAAACCACCGACGATGCAGCGTTTGAGGTGCAGCTCGGTGGCAATACGCAGGTAGCACTCCTGATCGAGCGCGTTGAAGTGGGTAATGAACGGCTTGGCAGTAGCGCCGCCCTGGATGGTCTGCAGGATGGGGGTCTCGACCTCCATGTAGCCGTCGGACTCCATAAAGCGACGGAAGGTGGAGAGAATCTGCGAACGCTTACGGAAGGTCTCGCGAACGTCGTCGTTGGCGATCAGGTCGACGTAGCGCTGGCGATAGCGGGTCTCCTTGTCGGAAAGACCGTGGAACTTCTCGGGCAGTGGACGAACGGCCTTGGAAAGCAGGGTCGCGCTCTTAGGGGCAACGGAAAGCTGACCGCGCTGGGTGCGCACGACCACGCCGGTCACGCCCAGGATGTCGCCCAGGTCGAGGGCCTTGAGCGTATTCCAGGCAGCCTCGTCCATGTCGTTGATGCGGCAGAACAGCTGAATCTCGGCAGTCGCATCGCGCACGACGATGAACATGATCTTGCCCTGACCGCGCTTGGCGACCACACGGCCGGCGATCTTCACGACATCCTCGGTGTCCTCACCATCGGCAAGATCGGCGTACTTAGTCTCGATATCGGCGACGTAGTCCTCAAGCTCAGAGTGCTCAGGATAGGGGTTCTGGCCCGCCTCGAACAGGGCGGCGCGCTTGGCCAGGCGGGTGGCGCGCTCGTCGTTGAGCGTCGATGCCTGATCGGCGGCGTTCTGGTTCTCTGCCATAAGTTAGCTCCTCAAACTAAAACGCTCCCCAGGATTCGGTCCCAGGGAGCGAAAACATACCTTTACGCGGGACCGTGGTCTAGCGTGCGATCTTGGCGATGGTGTAGACGCGAGTCTTGCCGGAAGGCGTAACGACCTCGACGGAGTCGCCCTCGCCGTGACCGATGATGGCGTGACCGACCGGAGACTCGTTGGAAATCTTGTGCTCGAGCGAGTTGGTCTCGGTGGTACCGACGAGCGTGACTTCCATGACCTCGCCGTTGGGATCAATCAGCGAAACGGTGGAACCGATGGAGACGGTCAGGTCGCCCGTGGTGGCAGCAACCTGAGCGTTGGCGAGGATGGCCTGGATCTCGGCAATACGAGCGGCGTTCTGGGCCTGCTTGTCCTTAGCGGCGTCGTACTCGGAGTTCTCCGAAAGGTCGCCGAACGCGCGGGCTTCCTTGATGTCCTCGACGATCTCCTTGGCGTAATCGCCCTCACGCCAGGCGAGCTCCTCGACGAGCTTCTGGCGGCCCTCAGCGGTCAGTACGATCTGGCTTGCGTCCATACGGATATCTCCCCAACTCTGATCAAACAATCAACTGTCAACAAAACGAAAAAGACCGGCTAGCCTGCGGGCAAGCCGGTCAGGTGCTCACCCCAAAGGGATGGGACTACTCTGCGTCCGCGTCGCTGTCCTCTGCCTGCTTCTTCTTGGCAGCAGCGAGCTTGGCCTCGAGCTCAGCGATCTCCTTGTCCTCCTCGGACTGCTCGACCACGACCTCCTCGGCCTGCTTGGTCTCGGCCTTATCGTCGCCCTCCATACCCTCACGGATATTCTTGACGGTAGAGCCGAGGGACTTGCCGAGCTTCGGCAGGTTCTTGGGCCCGAAGATAATCAGGACAACGACGAGAATAATGATGAGCTCAGGAGCCCTCAGTCCAAACATGTAGACCTCCACAATACAGCGAGACAAGCTCGAATGAGTATACCGCGGGTATCGCGGTATCACAACAATAGCTAAAAAAAGGGACCGCAAGAAGCGGTCCCTCCTCATGCTCTGGTCGGGTTGACTGGATTTGAACCAGCGACCCCTGCGTCCCGAACGCAGTGCTCTACCAAACTGAGCCACAACCCGTTAGCTCGACTATAGTAACAAAGATTTCCGTCGTGTGCTAGAGAAATTTTTACTTCTTTGGCACTTCGACGCGAACCGTGTTGGAAATGAGCTCCGTCGCGCAGGACCACCAGCCGTTTTGCTGGGCAGCGTCGGCAAGCCTTTCGGCCGTGGCGGCGGTGTCGCAAATGGCAAACGAGCAGGCACCCGATCCGCACACATCTACAGCAACGGTGCCGTCCTGTTTACGCAGCCAGTCGAGGACCGTTTGAATCTGCGGCTCCATCTGTGCGGAAATGACACCCAGGTTGTTATGGATGAGCGCATATGCCGTCTCGGCATCACCAGCACGCAAGGCAGAAGCCATCGCGCCGGGCTTGTCCGCAGGCACCGGGGCCTCGTCAAAACGTCGATAGGCTTCAATTGTCGAAACACTTGCCTCGCGCGGCTTGACCAACACGACGGGCGTTGCGGGCAGCGCGGGGTACTCAGTTGCCAGCACGTCTCCCCCACCTACGTAGAACGCAGGGCTCGCGTGCAAAAAGAACGGAACGTCAGCACCAATGCCGCGCGCGATGTCGTCGAGCGCGGGGTCGGTGCGATCAATGCCCCAGAGCTCCGCCAAGGCGACAATGACCGCGGCCGCATCCGTCGAGGGGCCGCCCAAGCCGGCGCACAATGGAATGCGCTTCTCAATCGTCACGCAGATGTTTGCCTCGCGACCATAATGCTCGGCCATAGCAACCGCAGCCCGATACGCCGTATTCTTTTTCATGGGAAAATCTGATGCTGGAACCGTCTGGACAGTCAGCGCCTGCGCCGGCGTGACCGTCACGGTATCGGAAAGACCGACGGCTGCCATCAGGGAATCGACCCTGTGGTAGCCGCGGTCATCGCGCTCGGTATGAACCCCTAGGTAGAGGTTAATCTTTGCCGGCGCGGAAAGAGTCAGGGACCGATCGGTCACCGTTAGTGCTCCTCGAGCTGATTGCCGAGCGGGGTAAAGATATGCTCGCCGCTCTCGGGGTCGAACAGCTCGACCTGACCGGTGAGGACATCGATATACTGGTAGGACTGACGCGACTTGCGGCCGCGACGCTCGTCGACCTCGACGATAAAGACGGCGGGGTGAACGCTCTTGATGGTGCCCATGCGCTCGACAACGCGGGTGCGGCCCATGTTGGCCTTAACCTTGACGCGATCGCCCACCATATCGGTCAGCTTCTCGTGGATGTCGTCGACGTGATTGACTTCCATCTCTTCCATGAACAGGGCCTCCAGAAGGTGCAATTCAAAAAGGGGATAATACCCCTAAGATAGACAAAACTCTAATACTATAGCACCCTGTTACAAACACGCGCAAGTAGCTAATTTGGCTACTTACAGATTGTCGGTATCGAGGACGATGGTGAATGGGCCGTCGTTGACGAGGTCGACCTTCATGTCGGCGCCAAAGATGCCGTGCGCCACGTGTTCGACATCTTGGCGAACGAGCGTCAGGAAGTACTCGTAGAGCTCGTTGGCGACATCGGGGGCGCTGGCATCCGTAAACGATGGGCGGCGGCCGTGACGGCAATCGGCGAACAGCGTGAACTGCGACACTACGAGAACCTCGCCGTCGACATCGGCAAGTGCCAGGTTGGTCTTGCCGTTCTCGTCCTCGTTAATGCGCAAGCCCCGGAGCTTGCCCCACAGTTTATCGGCCTCGGCGCGCGTGTCGCCGTGGCCCACGCCCAGCAGCACCAGATAGCCGCGCCCAATTTTACCCACGCACTCGCCGTCGACCGTCACGCCGGCGTTGAGTACGCGCTGCACCACCGCACGCACGGCTTACTCCTCGCCCGTCAGTTTGGCGGACAGATGCTCGAGCGCATGGAATCGATGGCTGATGGCGTTCTTCTCGTCCGCCGTCAGCTCGGCCATGGTCTTGCCCGGCGTGTCGACCGGCAGGAACAGTGGGTCGTAGCCAAAGCCATGATCGCCGCGGCCCTCGTGTGCGATAGCGCCCTCGCAGGCGCCCTCGCCATAAGTGACCAGGCCGTCCGTGTCGATAAGCGCGACGACGCTCATAAAACGCGCGGTGCGGTCCTCGTCGGCCACGCCCTCCAGATTCACGAGGAGCTTGGCGTTGTTGGCGGCATCGTCGCCGTGCACGCCCGCATAGCGTGCGCTGTACACGCCCGGCTCACCGTCCAGGGCATCAACGACCAGGCCCGAATCGTCGGCGATGGCCATAAGCCCCGTCTCCTCTACCGCGGCCTGCGCCTTGATGATGGCGTTCTCCAAAAACGTCGTGCCGTTTTCCTCGGGGTCCTCAAAATCACCCAGCTGACCCAACGCCACAAAGCGAACCTCGGGCATGACCTTGCCCAAAATGGCCTCGATCTCGGTGAGCTTATGGGCATTGCCCGTTGCCACGACGATGGTCGCCGCCGGGTCGAGGGTGTCGATATCGATCTTCTCTAGTGCCATGACTGGCTTCCTTGTCTCTATAGCAATGCCGCCCAAGGGAAACTGGCCTCGAGCCCTCTCCCCTCCCTGGCGACAGAAACCTTATACTTCGACGTTTTCCCAGATAAAACCTACCAAAATTAACATCCCTTTTTGGCAGGTTAGGCAAGGGCCTGGCGCTGAAGCTCGATGAGCTCGGCAACGCCCTTGTCGCCCAGGTCGAGTAGGGCGTTGAGACGCTTACGGTCGAAGGGCGCCTGCTCGCCGGTACCCTGAAGTTCGATCATCTCGCCGGAATCGGTGGCGACGAGATTCATGTCGACCTCGGCGTGGCTGTCCTCGGAATAATCCAAGTCGAGCAGGGTGTTGCCGTCGACGACGCCCATGGAAATGGCGGCAACTTGGCCCGTGAGCGGGATGCGCTCGATCTTGCCCGCCTCGACCCACATGGCGAGGGCGTCGTGCAGCGCCACCCAGGCGCCGGTAATGCTCGCCGTACGCGTACCGCCATCGGCCTGAATCACATCGCAGTCGACGGTGACGGTGTACTCGCCGAGCGCTTTCATGTTGACGACGGTACGCAGGCTGCGGCCAATGAGGCGCTCGATCTCCATGGAGCGACCCTTGCGGTTGGCATGCTCGCGCTTGCAGCGCTTGCCGGTCGACGTCGGCAGCATGGCGTATTCCGCGGTCACCCAGCCGGCCTTAGCTCCCTTTCGCCAGCCCGGCACGCCCTCCTCGATAGTGGCGGCGCACAGCACGCGCGTGTCGCCAAACTCAGCCAAACACGAGCCGTGGGCGTGCTTCATGACGCCACGGGTGAGCTTAACGGGGCGCAACTCGTTGGCGGCGCGGCCGTTGGCGCGGTTGACCTGCATGTACTCCATAGAAATATCCTTTCGGCAAAAGGTGTGGCGAAGGCTCTGACGGCGGCCTTACATCTATTTCAGCTCATCGATATCGATATGTTCGATGCTCTTGAGCGGCTGACCAAAGATAAAGCTGCCCGCCACCGCAAACTCGGCAATGTTATCGGCCGTCGTGGCAAAACGATGCTGCGGCTCGGCGGCGACGCCCGCCAGCTGCTCGCGGCGCGTGAGGATATCGGTCAGCTCGCGCGTGGTCTCCTCGGCGGAACTCACGACGCGTACCCCAGGCCCCAGCGCATGGCGGATAGGTCCCACCAACAGCGGAAAATGCGTACAGCCGAGCACCACGGTATCGATACCGTGGTCGCGCAGTGGCTCAACCGTGGCACCCACCAGCGCACGCACGGCAGGCGTATCGAAGATGTCCTCGTTCTCGAGCCACTGCTCTTGCAGATGCGCGCCCGAGGCGAGCTCGTGTTCGACAACCTCGACAAAGCTCGAGGCAGGACAACCGTATACATCGACGCCGGCATCTAGATCCTGAATGGCGCGCGTGTAGGCGCCCGAGCGAATGGTGAGGTTGGTGGCGAGCACGCCCACGCGACGCGAACGGGTGCTGTTGATTGCCGCACGGGCACCCGGCGCGATCACGCCGATCACGGGAACGTCGAGCACCTGCTGGGCCAGACGCAAGGCCGCAGCTGTCGCCGTGTTGCAGGCGATGACCATAATCTTGACGTCGTGCTTCGACAGCCAACGGCCCGCCTGCAACGCAAACGAGCGCACCTCATCCTCGGTGCGCGTGCCGTAGGGGCAGCGTTTGGTGTCGCCGAAGTAGTAGACGGACTCGTGCGGCAGCACCGTCGCGATGGCGCGCGCAACCGTCAGACCACCCAAACCAGAATCGAACACGCCAATCGGGCGCGTGTCGCCTGTCGGATTCTCGATATCGGACATTACCTCACCAGTCTCTCTCGAAAAGACATGTCCAAGTGCGGCGACGCCGCGCTACGAACGCGCCGCGACCAGCAGCTCTGCCGTCGCCGCCCAACCGTCGACAATTTTGCCGCGCGTAACGAAAGCGTTCTCGCAAGCAGCCAGGAACTCGGGCGCGCCGGCGCTCGTCAGGCCATTCTCGACCAGGCAGAACGTGCCCACGTGATCGGCCATGTAGAAGTCGGACTCGGAATCGCCGAGCGCGAGCGTCTCCTCGCGCTCGATCCCCAGGTGCTCGCAGAAGCGCGCGATGGCAACGCCCTTGTTGAGGCCGGCGGGATTGATGTTAAACGCGCGACCGTCCTCGACGCGATCGAGCTCGAGCGTCGTCGGCTTGGACAGATGCGTCAGGTGACCGTTACAGGCCCACACCAGGCCGCAGCCGGCCTCGTCCAGGATGGCCTGGACCTCATTGTCGGGCACATCGCCGCGCATGCCGACGGTGACCTCGCGGTGCTTGTAGCCAGTCGACATGTCGTTGTGGTACTCGATCTTATGCGGCCAGCGGGCGAGGATCTTCTCGCACACGCCGGTCTGCTCGATCACCTGGTGCGGAGTAAGGCCGCAGGCGGGGTCGTAAGGCATGTCGCCAGTCAGATACTCCCAATCGTTGGCTTTGAGGTCGTACATGACCAGGCCGCCCATCTCACCAATGTAGGAGTTGAGGCCGAGCACGCGCGCGTCCTCGTGGATCATGGTACGGTTGCGGCCCGAGGTGGGAACCACCTGAATGCCAGCGCGAGCGAGCGCCACGACGGCCTCGACGAGTTTGGTCGAGGGGTTGCCGTCGTTGTCGCGCAGCACGCACGAGCCGGGCGCGAGCATCGTGGCATCCAGGTCGGTAAAGACGTACTTGACCTTGGCCAAGCGCTCGCGCATCTCGCCCGAAAGCTCGGCAACGGTCGGCAAGGTGTTGTGGGACATGGTTACTCCGTTTACGTAGAAGGGTTTGGACTTGGACGGCATGTTTTGATTGAGGGAACACGCTTATGGCGACAGCGCACTCAGGGCGCCGCCGCCATCATGGTTCATTAGTCAAACTGGGTAACATCGATCAGGCGATTGGCCAGCGAAAGGTCGCTCTCGATGGGCACGAACTCGTCGCCCACGTGCATGAGCTCCTCGTCACCCTTTGCCAGCAGCAAGACAATGGTGGGAGCATCGGGGTTGACGTACTCCTCGCGCGCCGCCTTGAACGCCGCACGCACAGCGGCTTCGCGGTCGAGGATGATCTTGTTCGGCGTATCGTCGGGAACATGCTCGGCAAGCTCGCGACAGACCTTCATCGGGTCCTCGTGAGCCGGGTCCTCGTTGGCAAAGATCATCAGGTCGGAATATGGTGCGGCCTCGCGCGGAAGCTGCTCGCGGCGCTCCTGCGCCTTGCCGCCGGCAGCGCCAAACACTGCAATGACTGGACTAGTGGGAAACGCGCGCTTGACCGACGAGAAAAGCGACCGGAACGAAAGCTGGTTGTGAGCGTAGTCAACGACGCAGATCACGCGGCCGTCCTTCGACTCCACGACCTCCATACGGCCCGGCACACGCAGTTTGGAGAGGCCCTTCTTGATAGCCTCGATACCGATGCCGATCTCGCGCGCAGCGGCGATAGCGACCAGCGCGTTTTCCACGTTAAAGTCGCCCGCGATGCCCAGCAGGACCTTCTCCCCCGCCTCGGACTCGTCGGCACACAGGCCATGCAGGTTAAACTCGATGTTAAAGCCGACCATGCGCACATCGCTCGCCCACAGGCTTGCCTCGGGATGCTCGACGCCAACGGTCACCAAGCGCTCGGCCGTCGACGCTGCCTCCAACACACGGTCAACCTCTTCGGTGCCCAGATTCACCACGGCGGTCTTTGCCTGGTCAAAGATCCTGAGTTTGCTCTCAAAATAATCCTCAAACGTGGGGTGTTCGATCGGTGAGATGTGGTCACGGCCGATGTTGAGGAAGCACGCCACGTCAAACGGCAGATTCTCGACGCGTTGGTACTTGAGCGCCTGGCTCGAGACCTCCATGACCATGGACTGGCGACCTGACGTGCGGCAGTTGGCGATATGGCGCCAGACCTCTGGGGCCTCGGGCGTAGTATTGGTGCTCTCGTAGCACTCGATACCATCGTCGGTGTTCACTGAGCCGATCATGCCGCAGGACTCGCCCGCCGCTTTGATGATGGACTGGAGCATAAAAGCGGTCGTGGTCTTTCCCTTGGTACCGGTGATACCCACGATCTTGACGTCGTGGTCGGGACGGTCGTAGACCTCCGGCGGCAACAGGGCCATGGCCGTGCGAACGCTATCAACAACCAGCATCGCAGCACCGCTCTCCTGCGCCAGCGGCTCCAGAGACTCGACCAGCGACTCCTCGCACACAAATGCGACGGCGCCCGCATCGAGCGCCATGCTCAAAAACGCGGGCTTAAAGGCAGTGCCTTTGCAAAAGAACACGTCACCCGCCGAGACCGTACGCGAATCAAACGAGCAGCCGGTCACGGCACGCTCGTCAACCTGCTCTGACGCGCGCAGCTCGCCGCACACATCGAGAAGCTTGGCAAGCGTATCGACCGTGGTCACGGTCGCGGAATCCGAATGGTGCATCTTTCACCTTTCTCAGCCATTTGGCAGGGACGGTTTTTATAGTAACTGAAACGCACCACGCAAAAACGGCTCCCGGAGGAGCCGTTACGCGCAGGCGTTCGTAAGCCGAGGCTAGGCAGCCTGAACAGCGGGCTGGTCCTCGTCGATAAAGAAGCGCTTGTACCACACCAGGAACACGAGCGGCGTATAGATCTTGCGCTGGAAATCGCCCTTGCCCGCAAAGTGCAGATCGAGCAGGTGCATGAGCTCGTCGGTATCGAAGAACTCGCTTGCCCACGGCGCGGTGAAGTACTCCTTGACATAGTCGTACCACTTTTGCTCGCGCAGCCAGTAGACAATCGGCACCGGGAAGCCCACCTTGGGACGGGTGGCCCACTCATCGGGCAGCGACTTGTTGGCAGCGTGGCGGAGTACTTGTTTGTTGCCGTTCTCGTTGATGCGGTAGCGGTCGGGAATGTGCTCGGCGAACTCCATGACTTTGCGGTCCAGGAAGGGCACGCGCAGCTCCAGCGAGTGCGCCATGCACATCTTGTCGGCCTTGAGCAGAATGTCGCCCGGGAGCCACATGTTCATGTCCAGGTACTGCTTCTTGACCAGCTCGGGCTGACCCTTCACGCGCGCATAGATGGGAGCGGCAAGCTCGAAGGCGCCATCGCCGGTGTTGTACTCGGGCTTGAGCACGCCGTCGACCTCGCGCTCCGGCCATACCAGAGCCTGTCCCAGGAACGACTTCTCGGGGATCTCGGCACCCTTGACCAGGAAGTTATGTCCCTTGAAGTACGGCATATGCAACGCCAGGTTACCGAGCGCGCGACGGATGGGCAGCGGCACCATCTTTTTGTACTTGCGGACTGGGACCGTGTCCTCGTAGTAGGCGTAGCCGCCAAAGAGCTCGTCGGCGCCTTCGCCCGAAAGCACGACGGTGACGTCCTTGCGGGCCATCTCGGCCAAGAACCACAGCGGCACGGAAGACAGGTTGGACTGCGGCTCGTCCATGTGATACTGGATGTCCTCGAGCGCACCGAAGAACTCGTCGGCGGTAATCATCTTGCGAACGTTCTCGACGCCGAGCTTATCGGAAAGTTCCTTGGCGTAGTTGGTCTCGTTGAAGTTCTTGTAGTCAAAGCCCACCGAGAAGGTCTTGTCGGGCATGAGGCAAGCGGCGATGTAGCTGGAGTCGACGCCACCGGAGAGGAACGACGCGACCTTGACGTCGGCGATGCGATGGGCCTCGACACTCTCGTGCACGACCTCGTCCAGCTCATCGACATACTCTTCGAACGGCTTCTCGACGGCAGAGTAATCGCAATCCCAGTAGCGCTCGATGTTCATCTTGCCGGTCGGGATATCGACGGTAAAGTAGTGCGCCGGCGGCAGCTTGTAGACACCCTCGAAGAAGGTCTCCTCAGTCGCCGAATACTGCAGCGTCATGTACGGACGCAGAGCCTTTTTGTTGACCGCCTTGTGGAAGTGCGGGTAGTCCAGGAAGCTCTTGATCTCGGAACCAAAGAGCACGCCCGGAGCGCCGTCGCCCGCATCGGCCATGGGATAGTAGTAGAGCGGCTTGATGCCAAAGATGTCGCGGGCGCCAAAAAGCTTGTTCTTCTTTTTGTCCCAGATGACGAAGGCGTACATACCGCGCAGACGATCGAGTACGGCCTCGCCCCACTCCTCGTAGCCGTGCAGGAGGCTCTCGGTGTCGGCGCCGCAGTGGAACTTGTAGCCCTTGGCCTCGAGCTCGGAACGGAGTTCTTGGAAGTTGTAGATCTCGCCGTTGAAGACAATGACGACGCTGCCGTCCTCATTGGCCATGGGCTGAGCGCCGGCCTCGGTCAGGTCGAGGATCGACAGGCGGCGGAAGCCCAGGGCAACGCGGCCGTCGATAAACTGACCGCCCATGTCGGGACCGCGATGGACGATGCGGTCCATCATCTTGGTGAGCACCTCGGATTGGTTATCCGTCCCACCGACAAAACCGACAAAACCGCACATATACTATCCCCTCTGCTGTTGCTGGGCATCAAATCGAATCAGTAGCTTTTGAGTATACCCGAGGGCGTAAAGAGGGGCGGAATGTTCAGGCAATCTCAACTGAATCAGCTCCGCTGTGACACGCGCGGTTGATTTCCGATCTCAGCCGAACACATTGAGCAAATAGGCCGTTCCCGCACCT